>NZ_JBGGKU010000001.1:0-568080 GCF_041287085.1 Mycobacterium sp. pW045
TTCAGAACAATCCTGAAAACATCAGTTCCGAAAAACCGACAAAACAACACCACACCCCCAACACGGGGCGCCAAGGATGCGGCAAAAACAACAACAAACAAAAACCACCAAACACACTATTGAGTTCTCAAACAACACGCCCCACCCGGACGCGCAGTCAACCCGCGGCTAAAAGCCGCGCATCGGCAGTGCGGACAGATGAGTGCCCCGGAATCGCTCTGTGAATCTCATCGATTCCGTGGGCTTGTCGCGCTGACCGGGTCTGGCCTGGTCGCGGCGACGTGCACTAAGTTACGCGAGGTGAAACTGGGAGTCAAATCCGCTGCTAGCAGGGCTATTTCGACGCCTTCAAGATCAACTTCGGGCGGCGCCCGCTCCCCCGGGCTGTCTGGGTCGAGTCCTCGCTAACGACCCTGGACGCGTTGGACGCCGGCCACGTTGCGCTTGCCGCGGCGCACCACCAGCCACCGGCCGTGCAGGAAGTCCTCCGACTGCGGCGACCATTCCTCGCTGTCGATGCGGACGTTGTTCACCGAGACGCCCCCCTCGCCAATGGTGCGGCGGGCTGCCCCGCGACTGGCCGACAGCCCGGTGGCGACCAGCAGATCTACGATGCCGTCCGGGCTGCCCGGCGCCAACTGGGCCACCGGCGTCTCCTGCAGCGCCGCGGTCAGCGTTGCCTCGTCCAGCCGGGCCAGCTCCCCCCGGCCGAACAGGGCGTGGCTGGCCAGCTCGACGGCTTCGGTGGCCGCCTCGCCATGGACCAGGGTGGTGAATTCGCGGGCCAGCCGGCGCTGCGCGGACCGCTCCTGCGGTCGTTCGGCGGTGGCCTTCTCCAGCTCTTCGAGCTCGTCGGCGGACAGGAAGGTGAACCAGCGCAGGTAGCGGACCACGTCGGCGTCAGCGGTATTGAAGAAGTACTGGTACCAGGCGTACGGGCTGGTCATCTCCGGATCCAGCCAGAGGCTGCCGCCGCCGGTGGACTTGCCGAACTTGGTGCCGTCGGCCGCGGTCACCAGCGGCACGGTCAGCGCGTGCACGGTCGCACCCAGCTTCTGCCGCACCAGCCGGACACCGGCGATGATGTTGCCCCACTGGTCGGAGCCGCCGATCTGCAGTGCGCAGCCGTACTGCCGGTACAGCTCCACGTAGTCGTTGGCCTGCAGCAGCATGTAGCTGAACTCGGTGTAGGAGATGCCCTCGGAATCCAGCCGGCGCCGGATGGTGTCGCGGTCGAGCATCACATTGACAGAGAAGTGTTTGCCCACGTCACGCAGGAATTCCACTGCCGACAGCGGCGCGGTCCAGTCCAGGTTGTTGACCACCACCGCGCCGGTGGGCCCGGTGTCGAAGTCGACGAAGCGCTCCAGTTGGCCCCGGATCCGCTCGGACCACTCGGCCACCGTGTCGGCGGTGTTCAGGGTGCGTTCGCCGGTTTCGCGGGGATCACCGATCAGGCCGGTGGCCCCGCCGGCCAGCACGATGGGCCGGTGGCCGGCCCGCTGGAATCGGCGCAACGCCAGGAGCGGCACCAGGTTTCCGGCGTGCAGGCTGGGCGCGGTGGGATCGAATCCGGCATAGACGGTGATCGGCCCGCCGGCCATTTCGGCACTCAGCGCATCCAGGTCGGTGGATTGGGCGATCAGGCCGCGCCAGGCCAGCTCGTCGAGAATCGTCGTCGGCATGAGTCGATTTTCCCGGATCAGTCGCTGGCGCCGGGCGCCGGTGCCCGCGGGCTTCGTCGGTAGGCCGAAACCTCGGGCTTCCCGGGCACCCACAATCGCCACGGCCGGTCGGCGGCCTGGCTGACGCCCACCCGCGGCCCGGCCTGCGCCGCCAGCGGCGCACCGAGCCGCAGTTGCACCGGACTGCGTGCATCGAACAGGTCGATTCCGTTGTCCGCCATGGCGATTCCCAGAGCAGAACAGAGGTTGCCCGGGCCGCGCGCCAAACCGGTGCTCGGCACCGCTTCGCCGCGTCGCGACCGCGCCACCGCTGCTCCCTCGTCGATCGCCGCCGCCCGCAGCAGCACCGCGGCCGCCGTGCCGTCCGGCCCGCAGGCCACGTTGGCGCAGACGTGCATGCCGTAGCTGCGGTAGGTGTACAACCGGCCGGCCGGGCCGAACATCACGGTGTTGCGCCCGGTGGGTCCGCGATAAGAATGCGCCGCCGGGTCCGGCCACGGCCCGTCGGGCACGCCGCCATAGGCCTCTACCTCGACGATCGTCGCGCGCACCCCGCGGGCGGTAAGGGTCGCGCCGAGTAGCAGGCGGGCGGCCGCGAGCGGATCGACCGCCAGCTGGGCTGCACTCACCGCCCAGATTCTGCCCGAGCCGCGGTTGGGTCTTGACAACCCGTCGCAACCGGTCGAATATTCATCACATGATGATTTCATCGCGTGATGAATTATCGGCGCCGCGCCCCACCCCGGCCGTCGACATCGAGCACCTGCGGGTGGTCCGCGGTAAGCGCCCGGTCCTGCACGATCTGTCGGTGCGGATCGCCCCGGGCACCATCACCGGCCTGCTCGGCCCGTCAGGCTGCGGCAAGACCACGCTGATGCGCTGCATTGTGGGCACCCAGGTCATCACCGGCGGACAGGTCACCGTGCTGGGCGACGCGGCCGGCTCCGCGGCGCTGCGCCACCGCGTCGGCTACATGCCCCAGCAGCCCACGATCTACGACGACCTGCGGGTCATCGACAACGTCCGCTACTTCGCGTCGCTTGCCGGCGTCGACGCCCCGGCCGCCGATGACGCGATCGACTCGGTGGATCTGCAGCGTCACCGCGGCGACTACTGCGCGAACCTGTCCGGCGGGCAACGCGCCCGGGTGTCGCTGGCCTGTGCGCTGGTCGGCCGGCCGGACCTGCTGGTGCTCGACGAACCGACGATCGGCCTGGACCCGGTGTTGCGGGCCGAGCTCTGGCACCAGTTCCAGGCGCTGGCCCGGCGCGGCACCACGCTGCTGGTGTCCAGCCATGTCATGGACGAGGCCGACCACTGCGGCGACCTGTTGCTGATGCGCCAGGGCAGGCTGCTGGCGCGCACCTCACCGAGACGACTGCGAGAGGAGACCGGATGTACGTCGATGGAGGAAGCGTTCCTGTCCGTCATCCGGCGCAGCACCGCGCCCCGAGCCGGTTGACCCGCACCCTGCAGCTGCGGCCGTTCCTGGCCACCATGCAGCGGATCCTGCGGCAACTGGCCGGTGACCATCGCAGCGTCGCGATGGTCCTGCTGGTGCCCAGCCTGGTCATCACGTTGATGTACTTCATGTTCGCCAACGTCCCGCATCCGCCGGGTACGCCGTCCCCGTTCAATGCCGCGTGCCTGATTCTGCTCGGCCTGTTCCCGCTGTTTCTGATGTTCGTCATCACCGCGATCACCATGCAGCGCGAACGCGCATCCGGGACGCTGGAGCGCATCTTGACCAGCCCGCTGCGCCGGCTGGATCTGCTCGCCGCCTACGGGACGGCGTTCTCGGTCGCGGCGGCCGCCCAGGCCAGCCTGGCCTGTGTGGTCGCGTTCTGGCTGCTGGGTTTCGAGACCGCCGGCAGCCCGGCCTGGGTGTTCGTGATCGCGATCGTCAACGCGGTGCTCGGCGTCGGCCTGGGGCTGCTGTGCAGCGCCTTCGCCCGCACCGAATTCCAAGCGGTGCAGTTCATCCCGCTGGTGATGGTGCCGCAACTGCTGCTGGCCGGGATCATCGTGCCCCGCGCCACGATGCCCGAGTGGCTGCAGTGGATCAGCAACGCGTTGCCGGCCAGCTACGCCCTGGAGGCACTTCAGCAAGTGGGCGCCCATCCGCAACTGACCGGTATCGCCGTGCGCGACATGGTGATCGTGCTGGTGTTCGCGGCTGCCGCGCTGGCCCTGGCCGCGGTGACATTGCGGCGACGGACGCCCTGATGTCCACCGAGGCCAGCAACCGGCGGCCGGGCCGACCCTCGGGCTCCTCGGACACCAGGGAGCGAATCCTGGCTGCTGCCCGGGAGCTCTTTGCCCACAACGGGTTCCAGAACACCTCGATCCGCGCGGTGGCAGCCGATGCCGGCGTCGACGCGGCGCTGGTGCACCACTACTACGGCACCAAACAACAACTGTTCGCCGCGGCAACCGAGTTGCCGGTGGACCCGATGGTCGTGTTGGGACCATTGCGGGAGGCGCCCGTCGAACAGCTGGGCCGTATCCTGCCCGAACTGCTGTTGCCGCTGTGGGATTCGCAGGCCGGGACCGGGCTGATCGCAGCGATGCGCTCCATGCTCACCGGGACCGAAGTGCCGTTGGCGCGTTCGTTTTTCCGCGACATCGTGGTCGCCGAACTCGCCAGTCGCATCGACGTCCCGGCCGGAACCGGTGTGCTACGCGCCGAGTTCACCGCGAGCCAACTGATGGGCATCGTGGTCGCCCGCTACATCGTCGGCCTGGAACCGCTGGCGTCACTGCCCGGCGACCAGGTCGTGGCGATGGTCGCCCCGACGCTGCAGCGTTATCTCACCGGGGATCTGCCGGACCGGCTTGGCCGATGAAGCGGGCATGCTCGTCGTCGCCGACGTCGGTGGCCTCATCGATCAGCAGCACCGGGATACCGTCCTCGATGCGGTAGGCGCGGCGCAGCCGGGGGTTGTAGAGCACCTCATCCGCCGAACGTGTCACCCGCAGCAACGGTCCGCGGTCGGCCGGGCAGACCAAGATCGCCAACAGCTCGTCGTCGATCACTAGCGGCCCCCGGCCAATTCGGCGCGTACCGCGGCGGTCAATCGCTTGAACTGCCCACTCGCGGCATCGAAGTACCAGGCGTTGCGTCCGGCCTTGGGCAGCCCGGCTTCGCGCAGCTTACCCAGCGTCGGGCGGTAGACAGCGCTCAGCGGCAGATTCGGCACGATGTGCACGACATCGGGCCCGGCGCCGACGGGAAGCTCCGCCACCGCCTCGCTGAGGTCCGCGGCGGTGACGGTCGCTCCCGGCAGCACTGTCACCGCGGACACCACCAGGTCGTCCCCGGAGCCGGCGGTCACCCGATACGTCACCGCCAGGTCGACGCCGGTGACGGCGCCCAGCGCGTCGGTGATCAACACCGGATACGCCATGCCGCGACCGGTCTGGATGGTCGAACCGCGTCCGCCGGCCAGCCAGTAGTCGCCGTCGGCGTCGCGCCGGAACAGGTACTCGGTGGAGATCCAGGTGTCGGCGGGGGCGAACACGCCGCGCTTGACCGACGCCGACGGGTCGATCGGCCCGCGTGGCTTGGCCAGCAGCACCCCGACTTCGTCGGTCTCGGCTTTGCGCACGAAGCCCCGCTCGTCCTCGAGGATCAAGTCCTGGTCGGGGTCGTAGGCGGCCAGCTCCACCTCCACCGCTCCGGGCAGCGGGCGGCCCTTGCTGCCGACCTTGGCGCCGGAGACGTTGGCCAGCACCGCCTGTCCGTCGGTGGTGGCGAAGAACTCGACGACCTGGGCCGGCGCGAAGGCGTCGGTGACCCGGCGCCAGAGCCCCACGGGCATGCCGGAGCCGATGAACAGCCGTACCGGATGATTGCCCTGCAGCACGAAATTCGGGGCGTCGATGACCTCGCCCAGCATCGCCCAGGTGTAGGACACCACGCTCACCCCGTACTGACGCACCTCGGCGACGAAGCGATCCGGGTTCAGCCCGCGCGACAGCGCGATGCGGGCACCCCCGACCACGGCGCCGCCGAGGCTGACCAACAGCCCGGACTCGTGGTGCAGCGGCGTCAGGCAGTACAGCGTGTCGGTGGGCCCCAAGGCGGCGGTCGACGCGGTGCCGAACGCCGAGAGCGCCCACCGGTAGTTGGTGATCTGCTTGGCCACCAGTTTGCCGGCCACCGTGCTGAAGGCGACGAACGCCAGATCGCGGGCGAATCCCGGGTTGGGCCGGTACCAGCCCGGCATGTCGACGGCGTCGGGGTCGATCTGCTCCATGTCGATGACGGCTTCGGCGTCGGCCGGCAAGTCCAGATCGCGGCTCTCACCGCCACCGAGCACCAGCACCTGGCAGCCCAGGTCGCGCACGGCCGCCAGCGCCAGGTCGAGGTTGCCCGGGTCGGTGATGATCTCGGAGATGCCGCCCAGTCGCGCCGCCGCGCCCAGATCGCCGTCCGGCGGCATCAGCACCGCGACGGCACCCAGGCGTGACAGGGCGGCGATCGCGACCATGGCGCTGGGGCGGGTGGCCATCAGCACACCCACGTGAACACCTTGCCGCACACCGACATCGATCAGGCCGCGCACCACGTTGTCGATGCGCTTGTTGACCGCCTCATAGGTGTGCACCCGGCCGTCGAACAGCAGGAATTCGCCGTGCGGCGACTCGGCGGCCTGCTCACCGATGATGCGGCCCAGCGAGATCCTGGTGTGGTCGTTGATCTGCCCGAGCCGGGCCAGCCGGGGCAGGGTGCGTGCGGTCTCGATCGCCATGGTGCGCATCGATTTCTGCGCGGCGACCATGGCGTCGGCGGCACCGCGGGCCAGCGTCAGCGCGACACCGGAGGCCTCCCCCAGCCCGTGCGCGATTCGGGAGGTCATCGCCACCCCGCCCTTGCTGTCCTCGGGGGCCTGCTCGGCCATCAGCGCCACCCCGGCGGGCTGCGGGCCCTGGCCTTCCTGCCACAGCACCCAGGCGGCGACGGTCGGCCAGGTAAGTTCGGCCGCCTTGGAACCGACCACCAGCCCGAAGTGCCCGGCGCGCAGCAGGTACTCGAAGACCTTGGCGTCAGGCGCCGCTCGGCGGATACCGCGCACCGCGGCCGGCTGGCCGATGTCGTCGACCTCGCCGACGAAGGCCAGCACCGGGCAGGTGATGTCGGTCAGTGTCACCAGTTGGCCGTTGATCGCGAAACCACCGGTCATCATCCGGTTGTGCGCGATGAACTGCTTGAGCAGCTCCGAGATCGCCGGACCCGACCAGGCGATCCAGCCCTCCGACTCCAGGAACCGCCGCTGCGCCTCCCGCGGCAGCAGGGCTTCCCGGTCGTGCAGTTGGCGCAGGAAGTCCATCCGGGCCTTGGCCGTCTTGAGCGGATCCATCATCTGGAAGCCCACGCGCGCCTGCCACCCGGAGATGTCGAGCCGGTTGAAGACGTGGTCGGCCATGAACCCCGCGACGCTGGAGGCGATGTTGGGCGGCACGCCCATCGGCAGCGCGGCCAGGGTGTCCACCGGGGAGCCGAACGCGATGATGGACGCGATGCTCTTCGAATGCCGGTATGCCCCGGCCTGATAGGCGAACATGCCGCCCTGCGAGTAGCCGGCCAGGTGCACGTCGCGTCCGGTCGTCTCGGCGACGGTGTCGATCGCCTGGCTGAGCCCGACGATGTGGTCGGCCAGGTTGCGTCGCATCCCGCCCTCGACCTCGTCGGGCGAGCCGAAGTCGATCACCCAGGGGTCGACTCCCGCCCCGTGCAGAATGCCGACCGCCCCGTCCTCGCGGGTGACGTCCCACATGTTCGCCGACATCATCATCGGGTGCACCAGCAGCACCGGCGGCCCGGGCTGCGGCTGGCCGGGCCGGTTGTCGGGCGGGAAGTAGCGCCGCAGCTTGTACATCGGGGTGCTCTCGACGATCTGGTAGGGCGACGGCACGGTCCCGGTCTCCAGACCACCCCAGCGCAGCACCTCCAGGCCGTTCTGCGCGGTGGCCATCAGCCACTCGACCGGCCGGGTGATGGCCGACAGGTTCAGATCCACGCTGCTCCCCTACGTCGCGTTCGATCGTCGATGACGTGCACATTCTGGCACATCGGCAGGCTTGGTCCGGCTCGTTCAGTGGTCGGCGATCGGCAGGCAGTAGCGTTCTGGCAGTGGCACACCTGCTCGGCGCCGAAGCCCTTCACCTGCGTTACCCCACCGGTGTGGTGCTCGACTCGGTCACCCTCGGGGTGAACGACGGCGCGCGCATCGGCATCGTGGGCCGCAACGGCGACGGCAAATCCTCGCTGCTGCGGCTGCTCACCGGCGCCGCCACCCCCGACTCCGGCCGGGTCACCCGCCGCAGCGGCCTGCGGGTCGGTCTGCTCGACCAGGCCGACACCCTCGACCCCGGCCGCACCCTGGGGGCGACGCTGGTCGGTGAACAGGCCGACCATGAGTGGGCGTCCAATCCGCGGATTCGTGACGTCGTCGACGGCCTGGTCGCCGATATCGCCTGGGACGCGACCATCTCGGAGTTGTCCGGCGGGCAGCGCCGCCGAGCACAGCTGGCCGCGCTGCTGATCGGCGACTGGGACGTAATCGGCCTCGACGAGCCCACCAACCACCTCGATGTGGAAGGGATCACCTGGCTGGCCGGCCACTTGCAGCAGCGCTGGGCCCGCAACACCGGCGGCCTGCTGGTGGTCACCCACGACCGCTGGTTTCTCGACGAGGTGGCCACCACCACCTGGGAGGTGCACGACCGCATCGTGGAGCCCTTCCAGGGCGGCTACGCGGCCTACGTGCTGCAGCGGGTGGAGCGCGACCGGATGGCCGCGGCCAGTGAAGCCAAGCGGCAGAACGTGTTACGCAAGGAGCTGGCCTGGCTGCGCCGTGGCGCCCCGGCCCGCACCTCCAAACCGAAGTTCCGCATCGAGGCGGCCAACGCGTTGATCGCCGACGTCCCGCCGTTGCGCAACGAGGTCGAGCTGGTGAAGCTGGCCACGGCACGGCTGGGCAAGGACGTCATCGACCTGCTCGACGTGTCGGTCTCCTTTGACGGCAAGCCGGTGCTGCGCGACATCGAGTGGCGGATCGGTCCCGGGGAGCGCACCGGGATCCTCGGCGCCAACGGCGCCGGCAAGTCCACGCTGCTGGGCCTGATCGCCGGGACGGTGACGCCCGATGCCGGGCGGGTCAAACGCGGCAAGACGGTTCGGCTGGGCATGCTCGATCAGCAGTCCGGGGAGCTGGCCTCGCTCGCCGAGGACCGGGTTGCCGACGTGCTGGGCCGGTTGCGCAACGACTACCAAGTCGACGGCAAGGAGATGACGCCCGCGCAACTGCTGGAGCGGCTCGGCTTCGGTCGGGCGCAACTGTCGGCCCGGGTGGGTGAACTCTCCGGCGGGCAGCACCGCCGGCTGCAGTTGATGCTCACCCTGCTGGCCGAACCGAACGTGCTGGTGCTCGACGAGCCGACCAACGACGTGGACACCGACATGCTCACCGCCACCGAGGACCTGCTGGACTCCTGGCCGGGCACGTTGATCGTCGTCTCCCACGACCGGTACCTGCTGGAGCGGGTCACCGATCAGCAGTACGCGATCCTGGACGGCCGGCTGCGGCATCTGCCGGGCGGCGTCGAGGAGTATCTGCGGCTGGCCGCCGAAGCACGCCGCGCGCCGGCCTCGCGCCCGGCGGCCGCTGTTGCCGATTCCGGGACGCTCTCGGGCGCGGAACTGCGTGCGGCACAGAAGGATCTGGCCGCCGTCGAGCGTCGGCTGACGCGGCTTGCCGAACAGATCGAGGCCAAGCACCATGAGCTGGCCGCTCACGACCAGGCCGATCACGTGGGCCTGGCGTCACTCACCGGCGAGCTGCGCGCGCTGGAGGACGAGGTGGCCGAGCAGGAGGGCCGCTGGCTGGAGCTGTCGGAGGTCGTGGAATAGCCCCGAGTGGCGGCGCTCGGAGCCGGTAAGGGCTTCAGCGGCGCTCGAAGTGCTGGTAATCCCGCGGCGATTTCCAATCGCCACCCCAGCGCCAGCCGGCGTCGGTGAAAGCGCGCACCGCCGGGTCGCCAGGATGCAGTAACCCCGGCTCGATGCGGTGGCGGTCCAGGTAGACCCCGGCGTTCTTGGGTTCGAATCCGTGGCGGGTGACCGACGGGTTCAGCAGCGGGTTGATGTCGATGGCGCGGCCATAGGCGTGCTGTGCCCAGTTGCCCGACCCCGGGATGCGGCGGCAGTTGAACGCCGAGGTGTTGTTGTCCGCCATCGACAGTTCGTCGTCCCCGCCGCGGTAGTGGGCCGCCGGGCGCATCTTCTCGATCGGGAAGTCCAGCCGGTAGAGCCGCGCGAAGATCGCGATGACCTGCGGAACCAGTTCTTGGTGCACGATCAGCTCGCCGCGGTGCGGCCGGGCGTCGAAACCCAGGTGGGTCAGCGTGACGCGCCGCAGTTGCGCCGGGGCGACCGGGCAGCCGGGACGCCAGGTGGCGCCGAGTTCGGCGGCCGTGACGGGGGCGACGGCGGCCGGCTCGGGTTGGGTGACGGCCGATGACGACGGTGGTGTTGGCTCGGGGGCGCCGGTGCATTGCGGCAACAGCCCACAGACCGCGATCGCCGTCAGCAGGCGCCACGCGGTCGATGAGTTTCGGCTGCCGTTGATCCGCCCACGCTAGCGCAGCATGAGATCCGTTCCGCCGAAGCATGGTTAAGGCGTGGCGAACCCGGCTACCCGTGATCTCATCCCCCGAAAGAGAGGAGGACATCATGAAGGTTCGTGGGATGACGAAGACGGCCCTGGCGGCAATGGCCATGGCGGCGATCCCGATGACGGTCGCGCCGACCGCGACAGCGGCCTATCCGATCGTCGGCAAACTGGGCAGCACCCTGCAAGCCACCGACACCGTTGGTCAGGTCGTGTACTCCTGGCGGGTGAGCGGCCTGCAGCCGAGCTCCGACACCATGCCGGGCTACCCGGTCGCAGGCAAGGTGTGGGAGTCCACCGCGACGGTGAACGCGATCCGGGGCAGCGTGACCCCGGCGATCTCCCAATTCAACGCCGTCGCCCCGGATCGGGCGGCTTACCGGGTGCTGTGGCAGGTGGCCGCTCCGAAGGCGATCAGCGGGGCGACGATCCCGCAGGGCGCACAGTCCACCGGCAAGATCTACTTCGACGTCACCGGCCCGCCGCCCACCACGGTGACGATGAACAACGGCATGGAGGACCTGATGGTGTGGGGTCCGTAGTCCCCCTCAGCCGCTGACCCACCGGCGCTGACGCGCGGCCCGGTCACGCAGGCCGGCCAGCTGCTCAGCAACCCGTGCCGGCGCGGTGCCACCGCGGGCATCGCGGGAGGCCACCGAGCCTTCGACGGTGAGCACCTCGCGCACCTGCGAGCTCAGGCCGGGACTGATGGCAGCCAGTTCAGCGTCGGTGAGTTCGTCGAGGCCGACGCCGCGCTGCTCGGCTGCCCGTACCGCCGCACCTGCTGCTTCATGGGCGATCCGGAACGGAACGCCTTGGCGCACCAGCCATTCGGCGATGTCGGTGGCCAAGGTGTAACCCGCCGGCGCCAACGCGGCCATGCGTTCGGTGTCGAAGGCCAGGGTGCCGACCAGTCCGGCCATCGCCGGCAGCAGCAGTTCCAGCTGCGCCGCCGAATCGAACACCGGCTCCTTGTCCTCTTGCAGGTCCCGGTTGTAGGCCAGCGGCTGGGCCTTCAGGGTGGCCAGCAGACCGGTCAGGTTGCCGATCAGCCGGCCGGACTTGCCGCGGGCCAGTTCGGCGATGTCGGGGTTCTTCTTCTGCGGCATGATCGAGCTGCCGGTCGACCAGGAGTCGTGCAGCACCGCGTAGCCGAATTCCGTTGAGCTCCACAAGATGATGTCTTCGGCCAGCCTCGACAGATCGACGGCGATCATCGCGAACACGAACGCGGCCTCGGCGGCGAAATCGCGTGCCGCGGTGGCATCGATCGAGTTGTCCGCGGCGGCGGTGAAGCCGAGCTCGGCGGCGATGGCGTCCGGGTTGAGGCCCAGCGACGAGCCGGCCAGCGCCCCCGACCCGTACGGGGACACCGCGGCGCGGGCGTCGAAGTCGACGATGCGCTCCACGTCGCGCAGCAACGGGTGGGCGTGGGCGAGCAGGTGATGTGCCAGCAGCACCGGTTGCGCGGACTGCAGGTGCGTCTTGCCGGGCATGATGACTTCCAGGTGGGCGGCGGCCTGGTGGGCCAGCGCGTCGACCACGTCGAGCACCCCGGCGGCGACGCGGCGCACGGCGTCGCGCAGCCACATCCGAAACAGCGTGGCCACCTGGTCGTTTCGTGATCGTCCGGCCCGCAGCCGGCCACCCAGATCGGCACCGACCCGGTCGATCAGGCCGCGTTCCAGCGCGCCGTGGACGTCCTCGTCGGTGACCAGCGGGCCAAAGCTGCCATCGGCGACGTCGTCACCGAGGCTGTCCAGGCCGGCCAGCAGCCCGTCACGCTGCTCGTCGGTGAGCAGCCCGGCGCCGTGCAGCACCTTCGCATGTGCCTTGGACGCGGCGATGTCGTAGGGGGCCAGCACCCAGTCGAAGTGGGTGGATTTGCTCAGCGCGGCCAGCGCGTCGGACGGGCCCTCGGCGAACCGTCCGCCCCACAGCGACCCCTCATTGGTGCTCACGTCAAACCCCCGCCGAGTGGCAATCCCACGACGTCACACCGGCGTGTTGCGTCGTGAGAGTGCCACTCGCGGTGGAGGGGTGTCACGAGCCCAGGTCCCGGCGGGCGGAGATCTTCGAGCTCAACCCGTGGATCTCGACGAAGCCACGCGCGGCGGACTGGTCGAAGGTGTCGCCCTCGTCGTAGGTGGCCAGGTTGAAGTCGTACAGCGACTCACTGCTGCGGCGGCCGTTGACCGCGATGTGGCCGCCGTGCAGCACCAGCCGGACCTCACCGCTCACGTGCTGCTGGGTGTGGGCGACGAAGGCCTCCAGCGCAGCCTTCAGCGGCGAATACCACAACCCGTCGTAGACCAGCTCGGCCCACTTCTGGTCGGTGTGCCGCTTGAACCGGCCCAGCTCGCGCTCCAGGGTGACGTGTTCGAGTTCGGTGTGGGCGCTGATCAGCACCATCGCGCCGGGCGCCTCGTAGATCTCGCGGCTCTTGATGCCCACCAGCCGGTCCTCGACCACATCGAGGCGTCCCACGCCCTGGGCGCCGGCCCGCCGGTTGAGCTCGACGATGGCCTCCAGCACCGACACCGGCTTTCCGTCGATCGACACCGGAACGCCGCGCTCGAAGCCGATGATCACCTCATCGGGGGTGTTCCAGTTGACGGTCGGGTCCTCGGTGTAGTCGTAGACGTCCTTGGTCGGCGCGTTCCACAGGTGCTCCAGGAACCCGGTCTCCACCGCTCGGCCCCACACGTTCTGGTCGATGGAGAACGGTGAGCGCTTGGTGACGTTGATCGGGATGTCGTTCTGTTCGGCGAACGCGATCGCCTTCTCCCGGGTCCAGGCGTAGTCGCGGACCGGGGCCAGCACCTTGAGATCCGGTGCCAGCGAGGCGAATCCGACCTCGAACCGAACCTGGTCGTTGCCCTTTCCGGTGCAGCCGTGCGCGACGGTGCCGCCGCCGTACTCGCGGGCCGCGGCCACCAGGTGTTTGACGATCAGCGGCCGGCTGATCGCCGAGACCAGCGGGTAGCGGTCCATGTAGAGCGCGTTGGACTGGATGGTGGGCAGGCAGTAGCCCTCGGCGAACTCGTCGCGGGCGTCGACCACGACCGATTCGACGGCCCCGCAGTCCAGGGCCCGCTGGCGCACCACGTCCATGTCCTCGCCGCCCTGGCCGAGGTCGATGGCGACGGCCACGACTTCGCGCCCGGTCTCCTTGCCGATCCAGCTGATCGCCACCGAGGTGTCCAGGCCACCGGAATACGCCAGGATGACGCGTTCGGACATCGACTTCTCCTTGCTGTGTCTCACTACGTGCTACTGGTCTTACTGCAGGTCGTTGAGGGCGGCGGCGAGCTCGGCGCCGGTCATCGGCTCGCGCGCTGCCACAAAGATGGTGTCATCCCCGGCGATGGTGCCGACGACGTACGGTAGCGCGGCCCGGTCGATGGCACTGGCCAGGTAGTCCGCCGCGCCGGGCGGGGTGCGCAGCACCGCGAGGTTTCCGGTGGCGTCGGTGGACACCAGCAGCTCCCCCAGCAACCGGCACAGCCGGTCGGTGCCGCCGGAGACCCCGCGCACCGGGCTGCCGTCCTCGGGCACCACATAGACCCCGGCGCCCCCGTCCACGCCGCGCAGCTTCACCGCGCCCAGTTCCTCCAGATCACGCGACAGGGTGGCCTGGGTGACCTCGATGCCGTCGGCGGCCAGCAGCGCGGCCAGTTCGGTCTGGCTGCGTACCGGTTCCGCCGACAGCACCTCGACGATGCGGGCTTGGCGGCCCACCCGGGTGACGGGGCTGTCGGCTCGGCTCATCGGGACCGTTCCAGCAACCACACCAACAGCGCCTTCTGCGCGTGCAGCCGGTTCTCGGCCTCGTCCCAGACCGCGCTGCGCGGCCCGTCGATCACCGCGTCGGTGATCTCGTCGCCACGGTGTGCCGGAAGGCAGTGCAGCACAGCGACGTCCGAATCGGCCAGTGCGACCAACTCGTCGTTGATCTGATAGGGCCGAAACGGCGCGACCCGGTCCAGGCCGTCGTCTTCCTGGCCCATCGAGGTCCAGGTGTCGGTGACCAGCACGTCGGCGCCGGCGACCGCCTTGGCCGGGTCGGCGGTGAGGGTGACCGAGGCGCCGGTGTCGGCGGCGCGCTGCTGCGCCGCGGCGACGACGGCCGGATCGGGGGTGAAACCGTCCGGGGCGGCGACGGTGACGTGGATGCCGGCGGTGACGCCGCCGAGCATCAGCGAGTGCGCCATGTTGTTGGCGCCGTCCCCGAGGTAGGTCATGCGCAACCCCTGCAACATGCCTTTGCGCTCGGCGATGGTCTGCAGGTCGGCCAGCACCTGGCACGGGTGGAACTCGTCGGAGAGCGCGTTGACGATCGGCACCGTGGCGGTGGCCGCCATGGCGGTCAACCGGTCCTGGGCGAAGGTGCGCCACACGATGGCATCGACGTAGCGCGACAGCACCCGCCCGGTGTCCTCCAGGGTCTCGTCGCGGCCCAGCTGGGTGGAGCGGCCGTCGACGACGACGGCGTGCCCACCGAGTTGGGCGATACCGACCTCGAAGGAGAACCGGGTGCGGGTGGAGTTCTTGTCGAAGATCACCGCGACCCCGCGCGGGCCCTCCAGTGGCCGGCGGCTGTGCGGTGCGGCCTTGAGTTCAGCTGCCAGCGCCAGGATTTCGGCCTGCTCGGCGGGGGTGACGTCGTCGTCGCGCAGAAAGTTCCTAGGCATGTGCGGCCTCCTGCGCGGCGTCGAGCACGCCGGGCAGCCCGGTCAGGAAACCGTCGAGCTGTTCGTCGCTGATGATCAGTGGTGGCGCCAGCCGGACCACCCCCGGCGCGGCGGCGTTGACCAGGAACCCGGCGTCGCGGGCGGCCAGCTCCACATCTTTGGCCTTCGGCGCGGTCAGCACCACGCCCAGCAGCAGTCCCTTGCCGCGGACGTGGTCGACCAGCGGGTGATGCAGTTCCTCGATGCCGTGGCTGAGCGTCTTGCCGAGCACCCCGGCCCGGGCGATCAGGTCGCCGTCGACCAGCGTCCGCAGCACCGCCAGCGCGGCCGCGGTGCAGACCGGGTTGCCGCCGAAGGTGCTGCCGTGGCTGCCGGGGGTCAACAGGTCAGCGGCCGCGCCGACGGCCAGGCACGCCCCGATCGGCAGCCCGCCACCGAGTCCTTTGGCCAGCGTGACGATGTCGGGGGTGATGCCGTCGTGCTGGTGGGCGTAGAACGCTCCGGTGCGGCCGACGCCGGTCTGCACCTCGTCGAACACCAGCAGTGCACCGTGGGCCGCGGTGATGCCGCGGGCCTCGGCCAGGTAGCCCGCGGGCGGGACGACGACGCCGCCCTCGCCCATGATCGGCTCCAGGAACACCGCCGCGGTGGCCGAGTCGACAGCCTCGGCAAGCGCTTTGGTGTCCCCGTAGGGCACGTGGGTGATGTCGCCGGGCAGCGGTTCGAACGGCGCCCGCTTATCGGGTTGACCGGTCAATGCCAGCGACCCCATCGTCCGGCCGTGGAAGGCGCCGTCGGCCGCGACGATCTTCGTCTTGCCGGTGAGCCGGGTCAGTTTGAACGCCGCCTCATTGGCCTCGGCCCCGGAGTTGCAGAAGAACACTCGTGCCGGCGCGCCCAGTTGGTCGACGAGGCCTTCGGCCAGCGCGATGCCCGGCTCGGTCGCGTACAGGTTCGAGGTGTGGCCCAGGGTGTTCAACTGGGTGGCGACGGCTTCGATCACCGCGGGGTGGCGGTGGCCGAGCAGGTTGACGGCGATGCCGCCGAGCAGGTCGAGGTAGTCCTTACCCGCTTCGTCGGTCACCACCGCGCCCTGGCCGCGGACCAGCGCCAGCGGCGGGGTGCCGTAGTTGTTCATCATCACCGCAGACCAGCGGTCCTGCAATGTCATCGGGCGCCACTCCTCCTCATCGCTCCGCAGGCTCCGCTCTGCATCGTCGTCGGCGCGGTCATGGATTCACCACCTTGGTTCCGGTGCCGGCGTCGGTGAACAACTCGACGAGCACGCAGTGCTTGACCCGGCCGTCGATGATGTGGGCGCTGGGCACCCCGCCGCGCACGGCGCGCAGGCAGGCTTCGACTTTGGGGATCATGCCCGATTCCAGCGTCGGCAACAGCTGCGCCAATGTCGCGGTGTCTATCTCGCTCACCAGCGAATCGGTGTCGGGCCAGGCGGTGTAGAGGCCGTCGACGTCGGTGAGCATCAGCAGTTTCTCGGCTTGCAGGGCTTCGGCCAGCGCTGCTGCGGCGGTGTCGGCGTTGATGTTGTGCACCACGCCATCGGCATCGGGGGCAAGGGTGGACACCACCGGGATCCGGCCCGCGGCAATGAGATCCCGCACCGCGGCGGTGTTGACCTGGTCGACGTCGCCGACCAGTCCGATGTCGGTGGCGACGCCGTCGACGGTGACGCTGCGTCGCACCGCGGTGAACAGCGCGGCGTCCTCACCGGTGATACCGACGGCATAGGGCCCGTGGGCGTTGATCAGCCCGACGAGTTCGCGGCCGACCTGGCCGAACAGCACCATGCGCGCCACGTCGAGCACTTCCGGTGTGGTGACCCGGAATCCGCCCTTGAAGTCGCCTTCGATGCCGAGCCGGGAGAGCATGGTGCTGATCTGCGGCCCGCCGCCGTGGACCACCACCGGCTGGATACCGCAGTTGCGTAGGAACGCCATGTCGGCGGCGAACGCGTGCTTGAGGGTGTCGTCGGTCATGGCGTTGCCGCCGTATTTGACGACGACGATCTTGCCGTGCAGCTGCTTGAGCCAGGGCAGTGCTTCGGCCAGAACTTGGGCTTTGGTCGCGGTGCTGGTCATGAGCTGTACGCAGAGTTCTCTTCGACGTAGGCGTGGGACAGGTCGGTGGTGCGCACCGTGGCCTGCCCGCCGCCCTGGTTCAGTTCGACGGTGACGTCGATGTCGGGGCCGGACAGGTCGACTTCGCGGGCGCCCGGCATCGGCAGGCCGTCGCTGAATACCGGAGACCCGTTGAAGGACACCGTGATCCGATCGGGGTCGATGGTGAACGGCACCATACCGACGGCGGCCAGCACCCGGCCCCAGTTGGGGTCGGAGCCGAACAGCGCGGTCTTGACCAGGCTGTCGCGGGCGACGAGCCGGGCCGCCAGCAGCGCGTCGTCGTCGTTGCCGGCGCCGGTGACGGTGATCGCGATCCGTTTGGTGACGCCTTCGGCGTCGGCCTGCAGCTGGGCGCACAGGTCCTCGCAGGCGGCCAGCACTGCGGCGTCGAGATCGTGCTGGCTGGGGGTGACCTCGCTAGCGCCCGAGGACAGCAACAGCACCGTGTCGTTGGTGGAGCAGCTGCCGTCGATGTCGAGGCGGTCGAAGGTCAGGGCGGCGGCGCGGCGCAGCGCGGTGTCGAGGGCGGCCGCGTCGGCTTTGGCGTCGGTGGTGAGCACCACCAGCATGGTGGCCAGCGACGGGGCCAGCATGCCGGCACCTTTGGCCATCCCGCCCAGCGTCCAGTTGTCGTCATGGTGCAGCGCAACCTGTTTGGGCACGGTGTCGGTCGTCATGATCGCCCGGGCGGCCTCGTCGCCGCCGACCAGTCCCCCGGCCATCTCCTGTACCACGTCGGTGACTCCGGCCAGCAGCTTGTCCATCGGCAGCCGGTCACCGATCAGCCCGGTGGAGCAGACCGCCACCTCGACGGCTCCGGTCTCGGTGCCCCACTCCGACAACGCGGCGGCGACGGCCTCGGCGGTGGCGTGCGCGTCTTGGAATCCGCCCGGGCCGGTGCAGGCGTTGGCGCCGCCGGAGTTGAGGATCACCGCCCGCAGCCGGCGGCTTTGGAGCACCTGTTGGCTCCACAGCACCGGGGCCGCCTTGACCTGGTTGCTGGTGAACACTCCGGCGGCCGCGTAGTCGGGGCCCTCGTTGAAGACCAGCGCCAGGTCCGGCGCCCCGGAAGCCTTGATACCGGCGGCGATTCCGGCCGCCCGGAAGCCCGCCGGCGCCGTCACGCCCTGTTCGCGCAGGATCCGCGTCACGGGGCGACACCCACTGTCGAGAGCCCCTCGGATTCCGGCCAGCCCAGTGCCAGGTTCATCGCCTGCACCGCAGCGCCGCCGGTGCCTTTGACCAGGTTGTCGATCGCGGCGATCGCGATGAACGTCGAGGCGTCCTCATCGACGGCCACCGCCAGGTGCGCGGCGTTACTGCCGATCACCGATCCGGTCTTGGGCAGTTGGCCCTCCGGCAGCAGCCGAACGAACGGCTCTGCCTGGTAGGCCTTTTCGTAGGCGGCGCGCAGCTTGGGCAGCGGCGTGGTGGTTTTGGCGGTGCAGGTGGCCAGGATGCCCCGCGACGCCGGGATCAGCACCGGGATGAAGGAGACGGTGACGTCACGGTGGGTGACCGCCCGCAGGCCCTGGCCGATCTCCGGGGTGTGCCGGTGGGCGCCGGCGATGTTGTAGGCCCGCGCCGAGCCGATAACCTCCGAGCCGAGCAGGTCGACCTTGGCGGCCTTGCCGGCGCCGGAGGTGCCGCTGACCGCGACCACGGAGACGTCCGGCTCGATCAGGCCGGCGGCGACGGCCGGGAACAGCGCCAGCAGCGCCGCCGTCGGGTAGCAGCCCGGCACCGCGATCCGGCGGGCGTCTTTGAGCTGTTCGCGCGCCCCGGGCAGTTCCGGCAGGCCGTAGGGCCAGGTGCCCGCGTGCGACGTGCCGTAGAAGCGTTCCCAGTCGGTCGGGTCGTCCAGCCGGAAGTCCGCGCCGCAGTCCACCACCAGGGTGTCGTCGCCGAGCTGTTCGGCCAGTACTGCTGAATGTCCGTGCGGTAGGCCCAGAAACACCACGTCGTGGCCGGCGAGGATGTCGACCTCGGTGGGCTGGAGGATTCGGTCGGCCAGCGGCATGAGATGCGGGTGCTGTTCGCCCATGGTGCTGCCGGCGTTGCCGGCGGCGGTCAGCGCCCCGATCGTCAATCGGCCGTCCGCGTAAGCTGGGTGCCCCAGTAACAGCCGCAGAATCTCACCGCCGGCGTACCCACTGGCACCGGCTACCGCCACAGAAACCATGCGACCAGTCTTGCATTGTTATGCAACGATACGCAAATCCATTACGTCTCTTTCCGGCCAGCGTGCGGGTCCCCGGCCGACACGCCGTCGCCAGAACCGTTTTTGCGCACGCCCGCCGACGGTATCGGTGGCTCAGACCGACACTCAGCCCGACGCTTGCACCGATGCGGAATCGCGGTAGGCCTCCAGCAGCCGCAACCAGACCTCGCTGATCGTCGGAAAGCACGGCACGGCGTGCCAGAGCCGACTCACCGGCACCCGCCCGGCGACGGCGATGGTGGCCGAGTGCAGCAGGTCGGCGACACCGGGGCCGACGAACGTGGCGCCGAGCAGGTAGTCATGCTCGGCATCGACCACCATGCGGGCGCGCCCACGGTAACCGTCGGCGTGCAGTTTGGCCCCGGTCACCGCCTCGCCGATCTCCACATCCACCACCTGCACCCGATGCCCGGCCTGGTGCGCCTGCTCGGCGGTGAGCCCCACGGCGGCGGCCTCCGGGTCGGTGAAAAACACCTGCGGCACCGCGTGGTGGTCGGCGGTGGCGGCATGGGCGCCCCAGTCCGCGGTGTCCAGCGGGGCGCCGGTGGCTCGCGCGGCGATGGCGTCGCCGGTGATGCGTGCCTGGTATTTGCCCTCGTGGGTCAGCAGCGCCCGGTGATTGACGTCGCCGCACGCGTACAGCCACCCGTCGTCGACGGCCTGCACCCGGCAGGTGTCATCGACCTGCAGCCAGTCACCGGGATTCAGGCCGACGGTATCCAGGCCGATGTCACCGGTGGCCGGGCTGCGGCCCGTCGCGAACAGCACCTCGTCGACTTCGAGTTCGCTGCCGTCGGTCAATTCCAATCGGACCGGGCCGTCACCGTCGCGCCCGAGGCGGGCCACCGAAACACCTGTTCGCACCTCGACTCCCGCCTCGGCCAACCCGCGCGCGACGTACTCGCCGACGAACGGCTCCATCCGCGCCAACAACTCCGATCCGCGCACCAGCATCGTCACGGCCGAGCCCAAACCCTGCCAGGCGGTGGCCATTTCGACACCCACACCGCCGGCGCCGACGACCGCGATCCGGCCGGGAACCGACATCGCTTCGGTGGCTTCGCGATTGGTCCACGGCCGGGCTTCGGCCATCCCCGGCAGGTCCGGGAGTGCCGCGCGGGTGCCGGTGCAGATCACCACCGCATGGCGGGCGGCCAGCCTCACGGTGTCACCGCCGGACGTGGTGACCACCACCCGTCGTGGCCCGTCGAGACGTCCGTGCCCGCGCACCAGCGATGCGCCGATGCCGTTGATCCAGTCGGCCTGCCCGGAGTCGTCCCAATCGCCCACGAAGTTGTTGCGGCGGCCGAACACTCCGGCCGCGTCGATCGGGGAGGTGACGGCTTCGCGAGCGCCAGCCACGCGGCGGGCGTCGGCCAGCGCGAGCACCGGCCGCAGCAGCGCCTTGCTGGGTACGCAGGCCCAATAGGAACATTCGCCACCGGCCAGTTCGCGCTCCACGATCGCCACCGTCAGCCCGGCGGCCCGGGCGCGGTCGGCGACGTTCTCCCCGACCGGTCCCGCCCCGAGTACGACCACGTCAAAGATTTCGGGTTCGTTCATAGCGTCGAACTCCCATCGAGGTTCCGCTTGGTGACGCCAGGCGCTTCTCAGCATGCCGGAGCACCGGGGTTCGCGATAGGCCGCGAGCGTGCATACTTGTGCGCCTGATCGCGGCGCGCCGTGTGCAAACACGCACGCTCGCGGGGGTAAGGGGGGAAGGGGGAAGGGGGGAAGGGGGGAGTTACCCCCGCAGGGTGGCGCCGACGCGCTCGGCGGCGCAGGCCACCGCGGCCTCGCGGGCGGCGCTGGCCTCGTCCTCGGTCAGGGTGCGATCGGCGGCGCGGAAGCGCAGCGCGAACGCCAGTGACTTGCGGCCGTCGGCGACCTGCGGGCCGGTGTAGACGTCGAACAAGGCGATGTCTTCCAGCAGCTCGCCCGCGCCGGCGCGCACCGCGTCGGCCACCGATTGGGCGGTCACCTTCTCGTCGACGACCAGCGCGACGTCCTGGAACACCGCGGGGAACGGCGATACCCGCGGCGCGGGCAGCGACGCCGCGATGGGCATGGCGTCCAGGTTCAACTCGACCGCGCAGGTGCCCTTGGGCAGCCCGCAGCGTTCGACGACGGCCGGGTGCAGCTGCCCGGCATAACCGATCACGGTCTCCCCGACGAGCACCTCGGCGCAGCGGCCCGGATGCCACGGCAGCTGCGCCGCCGAGCGCAGCGTCACCTCGACGCCGCCGGCGCGGGCAATCACCCGGGCCGCCTCGATGGCATCGGCGGCCTCCACCGGCCGGCCCGGTCCCCACGGGCCGCGGGGCTCGGCCAGCCCGGTCAGGGCGACGGCGACGTGCTGCGGCTGGCGGGGCAGCGCGTCATCGAGTGCGGTGATCTCGGCGTCGGTGGGACGGCGATCCACCGCGACCAGTTCGGCGGCCCCGGGTGCGGAGCCGTCGGCTTGCACCACCTGGGCGATGGTGAACAGCGCGACGTCGTTGATGCCCCGGGACACGTTGCGCGCCAGCGCTTCCAATAGCCCGGGCAGCAGGGTGCTGGCCAGCTGCGGCCGGTCGGCCTCCAGCGGGTTGAGCACAGCGACCGTGGCGCGACGCGGGTCGTCGCCGGCCAGGCCCCAGGCGTCGAACACCCCGGCGGGCAAAAACGGGCTGGTGAGCACCTCGACGTGGCCGGTCAGCGCCAGCGCCTTGCCGATCGCGCGCCGGCGCCGCTGGGTGTCGGTCAGGCCGCGTCCGGCCGGCGCCGCGGGCAGCACCGCTGGGATGGACTCCAGGCCTTCGAGCCGCAGCACCTCCTCGACCAGGTCGGCGGGCTGGCGCAGGTCCGGCCGCCAGCTCGGCGGGGTGACGGTCAGGGTCGCGCCGTGGGCCGCCACGGTGCAGCCGATCTGGTTCAGCCGCCGGGCGGTGGTGCCCGCGGGGTAGCTCACCCCGGCGGTGCGGTCCGCCAGGTCGGCGGCGATCTCGATGGGCGCCGGGTTCCAGTTCTGCACAGGCGGGTCGCCGCGCCAGTCGGTCAGCGTGGGTTCGACTGTGCCCCCGGCGATCTCGGCGAGCAGCATCGCGCAGCGGTCCAGCACGGCAACCGAGATGGCCGGGTCCACGGCGCGTTCGTAGCGGCGGGCGGCCTCGCTGGGCAGGTGCAGCCGCCGCGCGGTGCGCGACACCGCCGCGGGATCCCAGATCGCGGCCTCCAACAGCACGTCGGTCGAGTCGTCGCGCATCTCGGTGCTGCCCGAGCCCATCACGCCGCCGATCGCGGCGGTCGCGACGTCGTCGACGATCAGCACGTCGGCCGGGTCCAGCTTGCGTTCGATGTCATCGAGGGTGGTGACGGTCTCGCCGGGCGCCGCGAAGCGCACCCCCAACCCGCCGGTGATGCGGGACCGGTCGTGGGCGTGCATCGGGTGGCCGAGTTCGACCATCACGTAGTTGGTGGCGTCGACGGCCGGCGAGATCGCCCGGATACCGCAGAGCAGCAGTCGGCGCTGCAGCCACCACGGCGACACCGCCGCCGCGTCGATGCCGGTGACACCGCGTAGCGCGAAGCGGCGCACGCCGGTGTCGGGTTGCACGGTCAGCGGCCACGCCTCGCCGTCGGCGGGCAGCGGCGGGACGGCGGCCGGATCGGCGAAGTCGAGGTCCAGCGCGCCCGCCAGATCGCGTGCCAGGCCCCGCACCGACATGCAGTAGCCGCGGTCGGGGGTGATGGCCAGCTCGTAGACCACGTCGTCGAGGCCGAGGACCTCGGCGGCGTCGGCACCGGGGTCAGCGGTGCCCGACGGTAGTACGAGGATGCCGGAATGGTCGGTGCTCAGCCGGATTTCGGATGCCGAGCAGATCATCCCGTCGCTGGTGCGGCCGTAGGTCTTGCGGGTGGCAATGGTGAAGTCACCGGGCAGCACCGCACCCGGCAATGCCACCACCACCAGGTCATCGACCGCGAAATTGGTGGCGCCGCAGACGATCTCACGTGGCTCTGCCTCGCCGACGTCGACGCGGCAGGCCCGGATCGGCTTCTTGAACTCGGTGAGTTCCTCGATCTCGACGACCCGGCCGACCTTCAGCGGGCCGCTGACCGGCCCCAGGGTGTGCACCGCCTCGACCTCGTGGCCGATTCGCAGCAGGGCCTGCTCCAGGGCGTCGGCGGAGATGTCGAAGCCGGGCGCGCCCGCGGCCAGGGCGTCCCGCAGCCAGCTGTGGGGAATGCGCATCAGGCACCCACCCCGAACGGCAGCGAGAACCGGACATCGCCTTCGACCATGTCGCGCATGTCGGGGATTCCGTTGCGGAACTGCAGGGTTCGTTCCAGGCCCATGCCGAACGCGAAGCCGGAGTACTCGTCGGGGTCGACGCCCACGGCGCGCAGCACGTTGGGGTGCACCATGCCGCAGCCGCCCCATTCGACCCAGCCGGGCCCGCCCTTTTTGCCCTCGAACCAGATATCGACCTCGGCGGACGGTTCGGTGAACGGGAAGAAGTGCGGGCGGATACGGGTCTTGGCGGCGGGCCCGAACTCCGATTGCGCGAACGCGTCCAGGGTGCCGCGCAGGTGCGCCATGGTCAGTCCGCGGTCCACCGCCAGCCCCTCGACCTGGTGGAACACCGGGGTGTGGGTGGCGTCGAGTTCGTCGGTGCGGAAGGTGCGGCCGATCGAGACGACGTAGACGGGCAGCTCGCGGGCCAGCAAGGCGCGGATCTGCACCGGGGAGGTGTGGGTGCGCAACAGCTGGCGTGAGCCGGCCGGGGCGATGTGGAAAGTGTCCTGGTCGCTGCGCGCCGGGTGATCGACGGGGAAATTCAGCGCGTCGAAGTTGAAGTGCTCGGCTTCGACCTCGGGTCCTTCGACCACCTCCCAGCCCATCGCGACGAAGGTGTCGGCGACGTGTTCGGCCAGCTGGGTGATGGGGTGGCGGGCTCCGACTGGCCGCCGCGCCGACGGCAGCGTGACGTCGATGCTCTCGGCGGCCAGCACGGCGGCGTCGCGTTCGGCCCGCAGTGCCGCCAGCCGCTCCTCGTAGGCCTGTTGGGCCTGGGTGCGGGCGGCGTTGACGCGCTTGCCGGCGTCGGCCCGGTCGGCCTTGTCCAGTTTGGCCAGCGCCTGGCGGGCCAGCGCCAGCGGCGCCTTGTCGCCGAGGTGCTCGGTCTTGGCGTGGGCCAGCGCGTCCAGATCGGCGGCGGCGGCGAAGGCGCGCTGGGCGGCTTGCACGGCGCCGTTCAGGGTCGCGTCGGCGACGACGGACGGGTCAAACTGTTCGGCAGGCTGATTGCCCACGGACGAGACTCTCCTTGCTGGCTGGGTTGGCTCGGGCCCGGTTCGAGGTCGGTCCAGGGGTCCTCGGCCGGTATGACGGCCGGTCCAGATCATATCGGCCGCGACGCTCGCTGCCGCAGTGAGCCGACTGATGGAAGGCCGGCGCCCACTGGCCCCGATCAAGAGAAAGCCGCCCTGGCGGTGAACCAGGGCGGCTTTCACCTGCCTCGTGACGAGAAGCGCCTATAAATCAGCTGTCGTCGTCGGCGGCCTTGGGCGCGGCGCCCTCCGACCCCGCGGTGCCTTCGCCACCGGCGGTTGTGGTCGGCGCGGTCGGCTTGTCGACGGGGTCGGCCTTCTCCGAGCCGGAGCTGCCGCCGGTACCGCCGGTGCCACCGGTGCCGCCCTTGATCTTGTCGACGCCGTTGCCGCCGTCACCGCCCTTACCGCCGTCGCCACCGTGGCCCTCGGTGTCGGTGGCGGTGCTGCTGCCGCCATTGCCGCCGTTACCGCCGGCGCCGACGGTGACCGGCTGACCATTGGTCGGAGCGGTCCCGGCGCCGGTCAGGGACCCGCCGTTACCGCCGTCGCCGCCCTGACCGCCATTGCCCTCGGTGCTGTTGCCGCCGGCGCCGCCGGCGCCGCCGTTGTGGGCCCGCCAGGTGGCATCGCCGCTGTTCCCGCCGGCACCGCCCTTGCCGCCGTCACCGGTGGTGCCGGTGCCGCCGGCCCCGCCCGCACCGCCGGTCCCGCCGGAGCTGAACACGTTACCGCCGGTCAGGCCCGCCGCACCCTGGCCGCCATTACCGCCGTCGCCACCGCCGATGCCGTCGTCGCCGGCCCCACCGTTGCCGCCGGCACCGCCGTTGCCGCCGCCGCCGCTGAAGGCGAGGATCTGGCCCTTGCCGGCCAGGTCGCCATTGACGTCGCTCCAGCCGGTGGCCTGTTTGCCGCCACCACCGTTGCCGCCGTTGCCGCCCCTGCCGTCATCGCTGGCGCCGCCGGCACCACCGGAACCGCCACTGCCAGCGGTGATGGTCCCGACACCGCCTTCGCCGCCGTTACCGCCGTTACCGCCGTTACCGGAGACGACGGCCGGAGCCTCGGTGTCACCGCCGTCGTTGCCACCGCCGGTGCCGCCATCGCCTTCGCCGCCGTCACCGCTGCCGTCGCCGTCATCGGCCGGGACGGTGGCCGCGCCACCCGCGCCGCCCTTGCCACCGGCGCCACCCCAGATGACCCGAGTTCCGGCGTCGCTGGCCGCGGCACCACCGTTGCCACCGTTGCCACCGTCGCCACCGGCGCCGGTGATAGCGGTGCCACCGGCGCCGCCGTCGCCGCCCTTGCCGGAGACGCCCAGGATGGTGCCGGAGCCGAACTTTTTGCTGAACCCGTCGATACCCCAGGTGCCGTCGGACTTCCAGCCGCTCGCGCCGGCGCCGTTACCGCCGTTGCCACCGTCGCCGCCGTTGCCGCCCTCAGCGGTAGCGGCGCCGCCCTTGCCGCCGGCTCCGCCGTTGCCGCCGTATTGGCTGCCCACCGCCGCGTCACCGCCGTTGCCGCCGGTGCCGCCGTTGCCGTGCTCGGTGCCGCCGGCGCCGCCGTTACCGCCGGCCCCACCGCTACCGCCGGTGGTCGCCCTGGTGGTGTCGGTGTCCTCGTCGTACCAGGCGTTACCGCCGTTGCCGCCGTTGCCGCCGTTGCCGTAGACGCCGCCGGTGCCGCCGTCACCGCCGGCACCGCCGCTCCAGTGCGTCTTGTCACCGGCCGCGCCGTCCCCGCCGTGGCCGCCCTGCCCGCCGAAGGCCTCCTCGGCGCCACCTTGGCCGTCGCCTCCCGCGGTGCCGGCGGTCCCGGCGCCGTCACCGGCGGCGCCACCGGCACCGCCGTTACCCGCCGAGCCGACATCGCCGGCATTGCCGCCCGTGCCGCCGGAGCCGTAGCCGTACTGGCCCTTGTGGTTCCAGTCACCCTTGGCGCCATCGCCGCCACTGCCGGCCTTACCGGCGGCACCACCGTTACCGCCGGTGCCGCCGTCGCCGTTGGTGCCGGACTCGGAGGCACCGCCGGCGCCACCGGCGCCGCCATTGCCACCGTTGTAGCCGTCGCCGCCGTTGCCACCATTACCGGTGCCGCCGTCGTCGAAGCTGCCTTGCTCGCCCGTCACGCCGTGGCCGCCGTTGCCGCCCTTGCCGCCGTTACCGCCGGTGCCGCCGTTCCCGGTGCCGGCTCCTGCGCCGCCGGCACCGCCGTCGCCGCCATTACCGCCGTCGCTGGTCTTTGAGCCGTTGCCATCCGCGCCGTCGCCGCCGGTGCCGCCGTCGCCGCCGTGGCCGTTGCTGCCTTCGAACGCGTCACCGCCGTTACCGCCGCGGCCGCCGTCGCCGCCGTAGGCACCGTCGCCGCCGTTACCGCCGTTGCCGCCGCTGTGGTGGTCCGCGGTTCCGGCGGCGCCGTTACCGCCGTTGCCGCCCTTGCTGGCCTCGGTGGGGTCCTTGGCGCCGTCGGCGCCCTTGCCGCCCCCGGCCCCGGCGTTGTCCCCCTCACCGCCACCTGCGCCGCCAGCTCCGCCCTTGCCGGCAAGCTCGCCGTTGTCACCGGCCTTGCCGCCGTCGCCGCCCTTACCGTCGTTGACATCCCAGGTGCCGTTCGCCCCGTTGCCGCCGTCACCGCCGGCGCCCACGGCACCGCCGGCGCCGCCGGCGCCGCCAGCGCCATTGGCCCCGTCGGTACCGGTGTCGGTCTGGGCCTTGCCGCCTACGCCGCCCTGGCCGCCCTGACCGCCGTCGAAGCCGTTGCCGCCTTGGTGACCATTGCCGCCGTCGGCACCGTCAGCGGCGGCGTGGGTGCCGGCTTCGCCCTTGAGCCCGTCGTGCCCGGCGCCGCCGACGCCGCCGACACCACCCTTGCCGCCGTTACCCGCCTCGGTACCACCGTCACCGCCGGCACCACCGGTACCACCGGTGCCCCCGACCGTGAGCTGATTGTCGTCCTCGTCAACGAGCGGGTTTCCCTGTGCGTCGACGGCGGTAGCGCTGACACCACCGGCACCGCCGGTACCGCCCGTACCACCGTTGCCGATCTTGCCGCCGTCACCGCCGGCGCCGCCGTCACCGCCCTTGCCGGCGTCATGCCAGGTAGTGGCGTTCGGACCGACCTCTTCACCGGCACCGCCCGCACCGCCGGTGCCGCCCTGGCCACCGTTGCCGGCGTCGCCGCCGCTGCCGCCGTTGCCACCGACACCGCCGTTGCCGGCCGCGTGGTCAGCGGTGGCGTCCACGCCGGCACCGCCGGTACCGCCCTGGCCGCCATCACCGTTGACCGTACTGTCCTCGCCGGCCGCACCCTTGCTGCCAAACATGCCGCCGTTGCCGCCCGCGCCGCCGGCACCGCCCGCGCCGCCTTCACCGCCGTCGCCGCCGGCGCCACCGTTGAGGTTCTCGGCGTCGCCATCGGCGCCGGTACCGCCCTGGCCGCCGGCCCCACCGGCGCCACCGGCGCCGCCCGCGCCACCCGTGCCGAACATTGATTTGGTCGCATTACCGCCGGCGCCACCGGTGCCGCCCGCATGGCCGGCACCACCGACACCGCCGGCACCACCGTCAGCCCACACACCGGCAGCGCCATCCGCACCGGCCGTGCCCGCACCACCGACGCCCCCGACACCGCCGATCCCGAACAGCCAGCCCATCGCGTCGCCGCCGCTGCCGCCGTTGGCTCCCATGCCGCCGGCGCCACCGGCACCGCCGATGCCCATGATCGTGCCGCCGGCACCACCGCTACCGCCGACCTGGCCGTCCCAACCGGCGCCGCCGGCCCCGCCATTGCCGAACAGCCCGGCGGCACCGCCGTCACCAGGATCGTTGTCTTCCCCACCGGCGTAGCCGGCACCGCCGGAGCCGAACCACAGTCCGCCATCACCGCCGTCGGGGGTCTCCGCGGTGCCGGCAGCGCCGTCCCCGAGGTAGAACTGGCCGTCGGGAGCCCAGCCGTTGACCATGTCGACGATCGATTTATTAATCGGGTTGTCGATCCAGGCGTCGATGCTTGAGTACAGCGGCTGGTAGAAGAACGTGTTGAACAGCGACGAGAGGTCGAACGCGGCCGTCGTGTCGGCCATCCCCGGGTCGGTCGAGCCGAACCAGGAGCTGATGTCCCAGGCGCTGGAGTCCCAGGCGCTGCTGTCCCAGCCCACAGCGGAATCTGAGACCGGGTTGAACAGGTCGGTCAGCCAGTCGAAGTCGAGGTCGGCGTGCGCCGTGGGCGCCGCGGCCAGCGGAGCCATGCCGAACGCCAGGAACGCGGCCACCGTGCCGCCGGCGCCGACCACCCGATGACGAACCCGCCGGTCGTTCCTCCGACGCTGTTCCCGACCTGACATGTTTCCCCGCTTCTGCGCTGAAGGCGACCTGTGTAGAACTGCACAATTAGATGGCTGGTTCACGCAGACTATTCCAAGAAACCGGGTTCCTCCACTCGTCTGCGTGAATTCGCCCGGGCTACAAGTAAGTTAACGCCACGCTCAGTCGTCGGCGGGGGGCTCGCGGCGAACCGCCTTGAGCCGATACATCATCAGATCGGCCGGTACACCACTGGTCTTGGCCGACAGCACCTGTCGGCGGGCCCGCTTGGCCGTCACACCCAACTCCTCGAGCGCGCCGGGCTCGATGCGCTCCAGCGTCGCCCCCGACACCACGATGCCGCCCTTGACGGCCCGCTCCATCACCCGCGCGGCGATGTTGACGTCCACGCCCAGCCAGTCATCGGCCAGCCGCTGCGGCCGCCCGGTGTGAATACCAGCCCGCATCCGCGGCGTGAAGCCGTTGACCTCGACCGTTGCGATCGCATCCTGGGCTTCCAGCACCGCGCCGACCGCGATCAACGGCTCACGGAACACCGCCATGATCCCGTCGCCCATCCGTTTGACGATGCGGCCGCCGACGTCCAGCAGCGGCGGTTCGACCACCTGCGACACCCGCCGCAGCAGGGTGAGGGTGGCGTCGTCGCCGGACCGCAGCGACCACGTGGAGAATCCGACCAGGTCGGTGAAGACCAGCGTGGCCTCGGCATTGGTGGGGGCGCGAGAAATCCGCTCGGTCAACGCCTGCCAGATCTGCAAGGCCCCCAGGCTGACCTCGCGCGACGCCGCGGAGCGGTCACCCATCAGCCGGCCGGCCGCTCGGGCGGCGGCCTGCGGTCCCCCGTCGCCGGCGGTCGAGAGCGGATCGCCGAACTCGGGGTCGCCGGGCAGCGCCCGGCGCACCCGGCGGACCAAGTCGACCACCCGCACGTCGTTGGTCGTGCGGTTCAACCAGGCCGCGGCGTCGTCGAGGGAGAACGAACGGCGGCGGCTCGACGCGGCATGCTCCGGCATCCCCACCACCTCCTCGAGCTCGTCAGCCTGCCGACCGACCGGCTCAAGGTCCATGCGCCCCAGCGTAGGTGGCGGTTGTGGCCACCGGCAACGGCCGAGACACGTGGCACACGCCACGATCGACAATCCCGTCGCGACGCGCCCTCGATAATCTAGACAACATGTGTTGTCATAATTATGGTTGTGTCAGGTTCGCCAGACAGGAGACGTGATGACCATTACGCCGACCACGTCCGCCGAGCGGGCAGCTGAGCCCGCGGAGCAGAGTGCCCCCGCGCCGGCCGCTCCCAAACCCGCGCCGGCCGTGGAACCGTTGAATTCCGAATCGCTGACCTGGAAGTACTTCGGGGATATCCGCACCGGCGTGATGGGCATGTGGATCGGCACGATCGAGAACATGTACCCCGGCCTGGGCGCCGGCGTGGAGGACCACTCCAGCCTGTGGCGTGAACCGCTGCAGCGGGTGACGCGGTCGGTGTACCCGATCATGGGCGTGGTTTACGACGGCATGCGCGCCCAGTCCACCGGCGCGGCGATCCGCGACTACCACCGCGACATCAAGGGCACCGATGCGCAGGGCCGGCGCTACCACGCACTGGATCCTGAGACTTTCTACTGGGCGCATGCGACGTTCTTCATGTTGATCATCAAGCTGGCCGAGTACTTCTGCGGCGGGCTGACCGAGGCCGAGAAGCACCAGCTCTTCGACGAGCATGTGCAGTGGTACCGGATGTACGGCATGAGCATGCGCCCGGTGCCGAAGTCCTGGGACGAGTTCTGTGAGTACTGGGACCGGGTCTGCGAGGAAGAGCTGGAGATGACGCCGGCCGCGCAGGGCATCCTGGACATGCGCATCCCCAAGCCGTGGTTCGTGATGATGCCCACCGGCGTGTGGGATCAGCTGTTCAAGCCGGCGCTGGCCGCCCAGCGCTGGGTGGCCGCCGGGTTGTTCGAGCCGGTGGTGCGGGAGAAGGCCGGGCTGCGCTGGTCAGAAGGCGACGAGGTGTTGTTCCGGTTGTTGGGCAAGGCCGCCCACCTGGCGTTCAGCGTGGTCCCCGAGGAGATCCGGCTGCATCCGCGTGCGCTGGCCGGCTACAAGCGCGAACAGGGCAAGATCGCCGCGGATGCACCGCTCATCGAAGCCCCCTGGTTCAGCGGACCGCCCAAGGAACGGCGTGCCAGCGGCATGCACTATGTGCCGCGAGTCAGCCGGGGCATGAAGCTGGTCGAGCGGGCCGGTGCGTTCGTGCACAGCACCTTCTCACTGGCGGCCGGCGGCGGCCTTACGGCGCCGCGTCCGCCGCGCCGTAAGGCCGCCTAAGACCGGGCGCCGCGCTGCGCCCGCGCGCTCTGATACAGGCAGATCGCTGCTGCGGCAGCCACATTCAGACTCTCCGCGCCGCCGGACATCGGGATGTGCACCCGATGGTCGGCGGCGGCGGCGACGGCAGCCGGCAAGCCGTGGGCTTCCGGGCCGAACAGCCACGCGGTGGGTGCGGTCAGCACCGGATCGGCGTCGTCGAGACTCAGGTCGCCGTCCAACGCCGTGGCCAGCAGCTGTAGCCCCGATTCGCGCAGCGCCGCAAGGACCGCGTCGGTGTCGGCGGCCACCACGACCGGGACGTTGAAGACGCTGCCCGCCGAGGCGCGCAGGCATTTGCCGTTGTAGGGATCGACGCTGTTGCCGGTCAGCACCAGCAGGGAAGCCCCGGTGGCGTCGGCGATACGGATCAGGGTGCCGGCGTTACCCGGCTCGCCGATGCCCACCGCGACCGCCACCAGGTGCGGCGCGTCGGCCAGCAACCCGCCCAGGTCGGGTTCCGGAATCGTGCATACGGCGACCAAGCCGGCCGGGGTGACGGTGTCCGACAAGGCCTTTGCCGCCCGGTCGGTGACCGGGTGCACCGGCGCCCGTACGGACGCCAGCAGCTCGTCGTGGCGTTGCGCCGCCGATTCGGTGGCGAAGACCTCGATGACCAGGCCACGACGGATCGCGGCCTCGATCAGATTGGGGCCCTCGGCCAGGAAGCGCTGTTCACGCTTCCTGACCGCGTGCCGGTGCAGCTTGACCGCCGCGACCACGCGGGCCGAGCGTTCGGTCAGCATCCCGGAAAGACCCAGCAGGGTCAGGCGGCCTCGCCGGAGGGCGCGTTGACATCCTCGGGCAGCGCGGCCTTGGCGACCTCGACCAGCGCGGTGAACGCTGCCGCGTCGCTGACGGCGATCTCGGCGAGGTTCTTGCGGTCCACCTCGACACCGGCGGCCTTGAGACCCTGGATCAGGCGGTTGTAGGTGACGCCGTTGGCGCGGGCCGCCGCGTTGATCCGGGTGATCCACAGCTTGCGGAAGTCGCCCTTACGGGCGCGACGGTCACGGTAGGCGTAGGTCAGCGAGTGCAGCTGCTGCTCTTTGGCCTTGCGGTACAGCCGCGACCGCTGGCCACGGTAGCCTTTCGAGGCCTTCAGGATGGTGCGACGCTTCTTCTGGGCGTTGACTGCCCGCTTCACGCGTGCCATGGGGTGTTCCTACTCTCGTTGGGACGTAAGGGATTTGCGTTGCGCGGAGCGGCTGTCAGCCGTTCAGCATCTTGTTGACGCGCTTGGCGTCGGCAGCAGCCACCTCGGTGCGCCCGGCCAGCCGGCGAGTGCGGGTACTCGGCTTGTGCTCGAGCAGGTGGCGACGGTTGGCCTTTTGCCGCACGATCTTGCCGGTGCCGGTGCGACGGAACCGCTTCGAAGCGCCACTGTGGGTTTTCGCCTTGGGCATGTTTCCTCAGTTCTGGTATCGGTGTCAGTTTTCGGGTTGGGGCTCGGCCGCGTCGGCCGCGTTGTCCGGGGCCGATGCGGGGGGCTTTGCGCCCGCGCCGGCATCTTCTGCGGCCTTGGCCCGGGTTTTCGCGCCGCGGTGCGGTGCCAGCACCATCGTCATGTTGCGCCCGTCCTGCTTGGCGGAGGTCTCGACGAAGCCGTACTCGGCGACATCGGCGCCCAGTCGCTGCAGCAGGCGGTAGCCCAGCTCGGGCCGGGACTGCTCGCGTCCGCGGAACATGATCGTCACCTTGACCTTCGCCCCGGCTTCGAGGAAGCGGACCACGTGGCCCTTCTTCGTCTCGTAGTCGTGGGGGTCGATCTTGGGGCGCAGCTTCTGTTCCTTGACGACGGTCTGCTGCTGGTTCTTGCGAGACTCGCGCTCCTTCTGGGCCGCCTCGTACTTGTACTTGCCGTAGTCCATGATCTTGCAGACCGGCGGTTTCGCGGTCGGGGCTACTTCGACAAGGTCGAGATCGGCATCCGCGGCGACGCGAAGCGCATCCTCGATGCGCACGATGCCTACCTGCTCCCCTCCCGGGCCGATCAAACGGACCTCAGGTACGCGAATGCGCTCGTTGACGCGGATCTCAGTGCTGATGGGACCTCCCTGGGTAGTCTTCCGGTCGCGGCCGCCGCAGTGCTCGTCCGGACGCAGCGGCGCTGAAACCACCCACCAGCAAAAAAGCCCTGCACGAAGCAGGGCCCGATACCGACCGGTCGCGGCCCGATACCATCGGGACGCCTGCGCGCGCTGCGCAGAGCAGGCGGTTGGCACCGCCTGCGACCGGACCACTAAGCCTACGGATCGCTCCGCGGCTAGAGGTGGGAGGGAACTCCACTTGCAGTCCTGGCGTACGCCGGGACGGTCGCGTCCGACAGTCTAGCAGCAGTTCGGCATCCTTTAGCCCGGACGTTCCACCCCGGCGGCGTCCCTCACACTTTTTTCCCGGCTTGATTGCCTATTCTCCCGGGCTATGACGCTCACCGGCCCGCGTTCGCGCAGCCATTCGACCTCCCGGTTGCGCTGGGTTCCCGCGGCTGCGGCCTGGGCCGTCGGCATCGCCGCCACGCTGTCGCTGCTGTCGAGCATGTCGCCGGTGATCCGGTGGGCGATCCGAGTGCCGCGTGAGTTCATCGACAAGTACCTGTTCAACTTCCCCGACACCAGCCTGGCCTGGGCATTCGTGCTGGCGCTGCTGGCTGCGGCGCTCAGCGCCCACAAGCGCATCGCCTGGTGGCTGCTGATCGCCAGCCTGGTGGTCGCCGGCGGCTGGAACCTCAGCCGGCTGGTGTCGGACGCCTCCGACCGCTTCCAGGTCATCAGCGGTGTCGCGGGCCTGGCGCTGCATGTGGCCGCGATCGTCGTGCTGGTGGCCGCCCGCGGCGAGTTCTGGGCCAAGGTGCGCCGCGGTGCCCTGCTGCGATCGGCCGCCACGCTGGCCGCCGGCTGGACGGTGGCGATCCTGCTGTGCTGGGGACTCATCGAGGTGTTCCCCGGGACGGTGCAGCCCCCGCTGCGGCTGCCCTACGTGGTGAACCGGGTGGTCGGGTTCGGGCTGCTGGAACCGGACTTCTTCCCCGGCGAGCCGGAGTTCGGGCTCAAGGCGCTGTGCGGGCTGCTCGGGGCGCTGACCCTGATGATCGCCGCGATCGTGCTGTTTTTGTCCCAGCGGGCCGACAACGCCCTGACCGGCCAGGATGAGTCGGCGATCCGCGGGCTGCTCGAGGCCTACGGCCAGAACGACTCGCTGGGCTACTTCGCCACGCGCCGCGACAAGTCGGTGGTGTTCGCCCCCAACGGGCGCGCCGCCATCACCTACCGGGTCGAGGTCGGGGTCTGCCTGGCCAGCGGCGACCCGGTGGGCGATCCGCGGGCCTGGCCGCAGGCCATCAGCGCCTGGCTGCGGGTATGCCAGACCTACGGCTGGGCGCCCGGTGTCATGGGCGCCGGTTTCGCCGGCGCGCAGGCCTACCGGGACGCCGGCCTGAGCGCGTTGGAGATCGGGGACGAGGCGATCCTTCGGCCAGCGGAGTTCAAGCTGTCCGGTCCGGACATGCGCGGGGTGCGCCAGGCAGTCGCGCGGGCCCGCCGCTCCGGCCTGACGGTGCGGATGCGGCGACACGGCGAGATCGGCGCCGAGGAGATGGCCCAGGTGATCGAACGCGCCGACGCCTGGCGCGACACCGATTCCGAGCGCGGCTTCTCCATGGCGCTGGGCCGGCTGGGCGATCCGGCCGACGTCAACTGCCTGCTGGTCGAAGCGGTGCTCGGTGAGCCGCGGTCCGGCTCACAAACCGGCGAAGTGGTGGCGATGCTGTCGCTGGTGCCATGGGGCCGCAGCGGGGTATCGCTGGATCTGATGCGCCGCTCACCGCAATCCCCCAACGGCACCATCGAGTTGATGGTCAGCGACCTGGCGCTGCAGGCCGCCACCGTCGGCGTCAACCGCATCTCACTGAACTTCGCGATGTTCCGGGCCGCCTTCGAGCAGGGCGCCCAGCTGGGCGCCGGCCCGGTGCTGCGGGTCTGGCGCCGGCTGCTGATGTTCCTCTCCCGCTGGTGGCAGTTGGAGACGCTCTACCGCTCCAACATGAAGTACCAGCCGGAGTGGGTGCCGCGTTACGCCTGCTACGAAGACGCTCGGCTCATCCCCCGGGTCGGGGTGGCCTCGGTGATCGCCGAAGGCTTCCTGATGCTGCCGTTCTCTCAGCGCAAGGAACAGCACACCGGCCAACGCTCGTCGGTGCCGGCGACGGTGGCCGCCACCGAGTGGCTGCACGACGACGGCACCGCCCCCGACACCGAGGCCGCCGAGGCACCCGAGGCAGCCGGCCCGCTCCCCCGGCTCCCCGAGCAGGTGCGGGGCCGGATGGCCAAGTTGAAGTCGTTGCAGGACAGTGGTGTTGACGCCTACCCGGTGGGTGCGCCGCCCAGTCACACCGTCGCCCAGGCGCTGCACGCCGGCGCCGGGCAGAGCGTGTCGGTGACCGGGCGGGTGCTGCGGATACGCGACTACGGCGGCGTGCTGTTCGCCCAGTTGCGGGACTGGTCCGGTGAGGTGCAACTGCTGCTCGACGATTCGGTGCTGGCCACCGGCGGCGACGTGCGTGCCGCGGACTTCAGCTCGGGCGTCGACCTCGGCGACCTGATCGAGGCCACCGGCGCGACGGGGCAGAGCCGCAACGGAACTCCGTCACTGCTGGTGACACGGTGGCGGCTGGTCGGCAAGTGCCTGCGTCCGCTCCCGGACAAGTGGAAGGGCCTGACCGACCCCGAGGTCCGGTTGCGGACCCGCTATGTGGACCTGGCGATCAACCCGCAAGCCCGCGAGCTGATCACCGCGCGCAGCAACGTGCTGCGCTCCCTCCGGGACACCTTGTTCGCCAAGGGATTCCTGGAGGTCGAGACCCCGATTCTGCAGCAGCTGCACGGCGGCGCCAACGCCCGCCCGTTCGTCACCCACATCAACGCCTATGACCTCGACCTGTACCTGCGGATCGCCCCGGAGCTGTACCTCAAGCGGTTGTGCGTGGGCGGGGTGGAGCGGGTGTTCGAGCTGGGCCGGGCGTTTCGCAACGAGGGGGTCGACTACAGCCACAACCCGGAGTTCACCCTGCTGGAGGCCTACCAGGCCCACGGCGACTACCTGGCCTGGATCGACGGGGCGCGCGAGCTGATCCAGAACGCCGCGGTGGCGGCCAACGGCGCGCCGGTGGTGATGCGGCCCGTCGCCGGCGGTGCGGGCCTGGAGCCGGTCGACATCTCCGGGCAGTGGCCGGTGCGCACCGTGCACGACGCGGTCTCGGAGGCCCTCGGCGAAAAGATCGACGCCGACACTGATCTGGGCACGCTGCGCCGATTGTGCGACGGGGTGGGCGTGCACTTTTTGCGGCAGTGGGATGCCGGTGCGGTGGTGCTCGAGCTCTACGAGCACCTGGTCGAGGCCCGCACCGAGCGGCCCACCTTCTACACCGACTTCCCCACCTCGGTGTCGCCGCTGACCCGGCCGCACCGCAGCAAGCCCGGGGTGGCCGAGCGGTGGGACCTGGTGGCGTGGGGCGTGGAGTTGGGCACCGCCTACAGCGAGCTCACCGATCCGGTGGAGCAGCGCCGCCGGCTGCAGCAGCAGTCGCTGCTGGCCGCCGGCGGCGACCCCGAGGCGATGGAACTCGACGAGGATTTCCTGCAGGCCATGGAGTACGCGATGCCCCCGACCGGCGGGCTGGGCATGGGCGTGGACCGGGTGGTCATGCTCATCACCGGCCACAGCATCCGCGACACCCTGCCGTTCCCGCTGGCCAAACCCCGCTGATCGCGATGGCGGTCCATCATGGAGGGGTGATTCTGGCGAGCGGCGAACACACCTCGCTGATGCACGGCTGGATTCCGGTCACGGTGCAGGCGGCGGCGGTGCTGGCGCTGGTGCTGGGCGTGGGCCGGCGGTCGCGCCGGTGGCTGCCGGTGATAGGCGCGGTGGGGCTGGCGGTGGCGGTCGGCGCCTACCGGTTCGCCGCCGACGATGGGCTGATCGCCCAGCCGTCGCCGCCGGCACTGTGGGTGTGGATCGCGCTCACCGGCGCCGCGGCCGGCCTGCTGCTGCTGGGCTGGCGGGGTGCGGCCTGGTGGCGTCGCGGCATATCGGTGCTGGCCGTGCCGCTGTGTGCGATCAGCGCGGCCCTGACGCTCAACAGCTGGGTGGGCTACTTCCCGACGGTGCAGAGCGCCTGGGGGAATCTGACGTCGGGGCCGCTGCCCGACCAGAGCGACCTGGCCGCGGTGAACGCGTTGGCCGGGTCGGGCACCACGCCCGAGCGGGGGCAGGTGCTGAAGGTGACGATTCCCTCCGACGCTTCGCATTTCAAACATCGCGGCGAGCTGGTGTACCTGCCGCCGGCGTGGTTCGCCCAGAACCCGCCGCCGGCCCTGCCCGTCGTGATGATGATCGGCGGGGAGTTCAACACTCCCTCCGACTGGCTGCGCTCGGGGGGCGCAATCAACACCGTCGACGAGTTCGCGGCGGCGCACGACGGCAATGCGCCGATCCTGGTGTTCGTCGACTCGGGCGGTTCGTTCAACAACGACACCGAATGCGTCAACGGCCCCCGCGGCAACGCCGCCGACCACCTGACCGAAGACGTGGTGCCGTACGTGATCTCGCAGTTCGGCGCCAGCCCCGATCCGTCGCACTGGGGGGTCGCCGGCTGGTCGATGGGCGGCACCTGCGCGGTCGACCTGACCGCGATGCACCCCGAACGATTCAGTACCTTCGTCGACATCGCCGGTGACCTCGGCCCCAACGCCGGAACCCGCTCCCAGACCGTCAATCGGCTCTTCGGGGGGAGCCCACAGGCCTGGGCGGCGTTCGACCCGTCGACGGTGATCGCCAAACACGGCCGCTATTACGGGGTTTCGGGGTGGTTCGGGGTCGACGGCAGCGCGACCGTTGCCGACACCGGCGGTCAGCTGGCCGCCGCGAAGTCGCTGTGCACGCTGGGCCGGGCCAATGGCATCGACTGCGCCGTGGTCACCGCGCCGGGCCAGCATGACTGGCCGTTCGCCGGCAGAATGTTCGCCGAGGCGCTGCCCTGGCTGGCGGGGCGGCTGAGCACCCCGGGAGTGCAACCGGTGCCGTTCCCGGTCGAGTCACCGGAAACGGCAGCAGCGGCCGGGCCGAGGCCGGCCCACGACGTCCGCGGGCCACGCCGATGACCCGCCCGACGCCGGCGGTGGCGCGGCTGCGCCACGCCGTGTTCGCCAGGCACGCCAATCCGTGGAGCGCCTGGAGTCGCTGGGCGACCACACCGCTGATCCTGGTGCCGGTGTGGCGGCGGTCCTGGCGGGATGCGGCGTGGATATCGGTGTGGTTCGCGCTGAACCCGGTGATCTTCGGTGCGCCGGCCACTCAGGCGGCCTGGTCGACGCGCGCGATGCTCGGTGAGGAGCAGTGGGTCACCGACCGGCCGCGCGACGCCGCCCTGCTGGTGAACGTCGCCGGTAGCGCCGCGACCGCATGGGCGCTGGCCAGCGCCCGCCGCCGGCTGCTGCTGCCGACGGTGGCGGCCACCGCCGTGGCGATGACGCTGACCATGGGCTACTGGGCGTTGATGGTCCGCTATTTCGATCGCCGGCGGTACCGTGGCGAACATGGGTGACGATCCGGACGACCCGCAACCCGACACCGGCTACGACGACACCGGCGTGCCGACCTTCGATTCGGTGCGCGAGAAGATCGAGAACCGGTTTCAGACCTCGATCGGCGCGCAGGAACTGGACGCAGCGACCCCGGAGGGCCGCACCGTCGAGAAGCAGTACCAGGACAGGCAGCGCGCCGCCGCCGACCGGTTGAAGCAGATCCGCGCCTCGATGCGCGACGACGAGCACTGACGGGTGCGGGCCTTCACCATCGCCGAACGGCGAACCCGCTTGGCACGCCGGCACTTTCTGGCCCCTGAAACCGCGACCGAGCCGATCACGCAGATAGCCGCCACGCTCATCGGCCTGCACGCCACCGATCCGGCCACCCCGTATCTGTCGCTGTGGGCGCGATCGTCACCATTCACGGTCGCCGACCTGGACAGTGCGCTGTATGAGAAACGGTCGCTGATCAAGCAGCTGGCGATGCGCCGCACGCTGTGGGTGGTCGACACCGCCGAGCTGCCTACCGTGCAGGCCGCCGCCAGCGACCGGGTGGCCGACACCGAACGCCGCCGACTCATCGCCGACGTGGCCAAAGCCGGTGTCGCCGACGACGGAGGACGCTGGTTGGCCCGGGCCGGCACGGCGGTGCTGCGACACCTCGAAGAGCACGGCCCGGCCAGCAGCGCCGAACTACGTGCGGCACTACCCGAACTGGCCGGAACCTACGACCCCGCACCCGGCAAGGCCTACGGCGGCCAGACGCAGCTGGCCCCGCGCGCGTTGACCGTGCTCGGCGCCCAGGGCGACATCGTGCGTGGACCCAACGACGCAAGCTGGACCTCGTCGCGGCCCCGGTGGGCGGCCGCCGCCGACTGGCTCGGCGAACCGGGCGAGCCGATCCCCGCCGAGAAGGCACAGGCACGCCTGGTCGCGACCTGGCTGCGGGCCTTCGGCCCGGCCACCGCCGACGACATCAAATGGTGGTTCGGCACCACCAAGACGGCGGTCCGAAAAGCGTTGAGCAGCATCGGCGCCGTCGACGTCGACCTGCACGGCACCCCCGGGTACGCGCTGCCCGATGACCTGGAACCCGAGCCCGAACCCGAACCGTGGGGTGCGCTGCTGCCCGGACTCGACGTCACCACGATGGGCTGGTATCACCGCGACTGGTATCTCGGCGAGCATCGCGGCCAGCTCTTCGACAACTACGGCAACGCCGGACCCACGGTGTGGTGGAACGGCCGGATCGTGGGCGGCTGGTGCCAGAACGCCGCCGCCGAGGTGCAGCTGCAGCTGCTGGAGGACCCCGGCCAGCCGGCGCGTCAGGTGTTGGAGCAGCGGGCGAGCGAGCTCACCGCCTGGCTGGACGGGGTGCGGGTGTCGCCGCGGTTCCCGTCGCCGCTGGTCAAGGCGCTACGGTGAGCGCCACGCCACCGCAGCCTCTGATGACATCTCGCTCCTAAGCACTCGCCTTGCGCCGCCGCTTCGCCGGCTTGGCGGGTTTGACCGGTACGTCCAGGATTTCGGCGAGGAACTTGCCGGTGTAGCTCTCCGGCACGGCCACCACATCCTCGGGTGTGCCGGTGGCTACCACCGTTCCCCCGCCGGCCCCGCCTTCGGGGCCCATGTCGATGATCCAGTCGGCGGTCTTGATCACATCCAGGTTGTGCTCGATGACGATCACCGTGTTGCCCTTGTCGACCAGCCCGTTGATGACGCCCAGCAGTTTGGCGATGTCCTCGAAGTGCAGGCCGGTGGTGGGCTCGTCGAGGATGTAGACCGTCCGGCCGGTGGAGCGCTTCTGCAACTCCGAGGCCAGCTTCACCCGCTGCGCCTCCCCGCCGGACAGCGTCGGTGCGGGCTGGCCCAACCGCACGTAGCCCAGGCCGACGTCGACCAGGGTGCGCAGATAACGGTGGATGCCGGTGATCGGCTCGAAGAACTCCGCCGCCTCCTCGATCGACATATCGAGCACCTGGGCGATGGTCTTGCCCTTGTAGTGCACCTCCAGGGTCTCCCGGTTGTAGCGCGCGCCGTGGCAGACCTCGCACGGCACATAGACATCCGGCAGAAAGTTCATCTCGATCTTGATGGTGCCGTCGCCGGTGCACGCCTCACACCGACCGCCCTTGACGTTGAACGAGAACCGGCCCGGCTGATAGCCGCGCACCTTGGCCTCGGTGGTGGCCGCGAACAGGGTGCGGATCTTGTCGAACACCCCGGTGTAGGTGGCCGGGTTGGACCGCGGGGTGCGCCCGATCGGTGACTGGTCGACCCGCACCAGCTTGTCCAGGTGATCCAGGCCGGTGATGCGGGTGTGCCGGCCGGGCACCAACCGGGCGCCGTTGAGCTTGTTGGCCAGCACCGACGCCAGGATGTCGTTGACCAGCGTCGACTTTCCCGAACCGGACACCCCGGTGACGGCGGTCAGCACCCCGAGCGGGAACTCCACGTCGACACCACGCAGGTTGTGTTCGCGTGCGCCGACCACGCCGAGTTGGCGCTTGGCATCCACCGGCCGCCGAAGCTGCGGCACCGCAATGCTTTTCGCGCCGGACAGGTAGGCGCCCGTGATCGAGTCGCGGTTGGCCACCAACTCGGCGTAGGGCCCGCTGTGCACGATCCGCCCGCCGTGCTCCCCGGCCGCCGGACCGATGTCGACGATCCAGTCGGCGTGCGCGATGGTGTCCAGATCGTGCTCGACGACGATCAAGGTGTTGCCCAGGTCGCGCAGCCGCACCAGGGTTTCGATAAGCCGGCGGTTGTCACGCTGATGCAGCCCGATCGACGGCTCGTCGAGCACGTAGAGCACCCCGACCAGACCCGAACCGATCTGGGTGGCCAGCCGGATACGTTGCGCCTCACCGCCGGACAGCGTCCCGGCTGCCCGCGACAACGTCAGATACTCCAGGCCGACGTCGAGCAGGAAGCTCAGCCGCGACTGGATCTCCTTGAGCACCTGGCCGGCGATGGCCTGCTCCCGAGGGCCCAGCGTCAGCGCGTTGAGGAAATCCGAGCACTCCGCGATCGACAGGTCACTCACCTGCGCAATGGATTTGCTGCCGTAGTCGCCGGCGGTCATGGTCACCGCCAGGATCTCCGGCTTGAGCCGGGTGCCGGCACATTCCGGGCAGGGCACGTCACGCATGAAGCCGGCGTAGCGTTCCTTCATCTGCTCAGACTCGGTCTGCTCCATCTTGCGTTGCAGGAACGCCATCACACCTTCGAAATCGGTGTAGTAGGAGCGGGTCCGGCCGTAACGGTTGCGGTACCGCACGTGGACCTGCTCGTCGGAGCCCTCAAGGATGGCCCGGCGCGCCTTGACCGGCAGCTTGCGCCACGGGGTGTCGACGTCGAAGCCCATCGAGGCGCCCAGGCTGGCCATCATCCGGGTGAAGTACTCGCTGGTGGGGCCCATCGACCACGGCGCCACCGCCCCCTCGGCCAGGGTGCGGTCCGGGTCGGGCACCACCAGGTCGGCGTCGACCTCCTTGCGGATGCCCAGCCCGGCGCATTCGGGGCACGCCCCGTAGGGCGAGTTGAACGAGAACGACCGCGGCTCCAGGTCGTCGACCGCCAGCGGGTGCCCGTTGGGGCAGGCCAGCTTCTCGGAGAACCGCTGCTCACGGTGGGGATGGTCGTCGTCGCGGTCGACGAACTCCAGCACCACGATGCCGTCGGCCAGTCCCAGCGCCGTCTCGATCGAATCGGTGAGCCGCTGCTTGGCCGACTCCTTGACGGTCAACCGGTCCACCACGACGTCGACGTCGTGTTTCTCCTGCTTCTTGAGCTTGGGCGGGTCGGTGAGCGAATGCACCACCCCGTCGACCCGGACCCGGCTGTAGCCCTGCGTGTTGAGCTTCTCGAACAGGTCGGCGAACTCCCCCTTGCGGGTGCGCACCACCGGCGCCAGCACCTGAAAGCGCAGCCCCTCATCCATGGCCAGCACCTGGTCGACGATCTGCTGCGGGGTCTGGCGGGCGATACGCTCACCGCAGACCGGGCAGTGCGGGGTACCGGCGCGGGCGTACAGCAGCCGCAGGTAGTCATACACCTCGGTGATGGTGCCCACCGTCGACCGCGGGTTGCGGTTGGTGGATTTCTGGTCGATGGACACCGCCGGTGACAGGCCCTCGATGAAGTCGACATCCGGTTTGTCCATCTGGCCGAGGAACTGGCGGGCATACGCCGACAGCGATTCGACGTAGCGGCGCTGCCCCTCGGCGAAGATCGTGTCGAAGGCCAGCGAGGACTTGCCGGAACCGGACAGCCCGGTGAAGACGATCAACGCGTCCCGCGGCAGGTCCAGGTCGACACTGCGCAGGTTGTGTTCACGCGCACCCTTGACGATCAGCCGGTCAGCCACCCGTCCATGCTAGGTGGCCGTACCGACACGCAGCTCACGGCCAGTACGGTGGCGGATATGACCCCGAAAATCTCGGTTGACGACACCTACACCGGCCACGTCGATCCCGGCACCGCAGCCCGCCGCACCCTGCCCGGGGCGACGATCATCAAGACGTCGGTGGGTCCGATGGACAACAACGCCTACCTGGTGACCTGCACCAACACCGGCAAGACGCTGCTGATCGACGCGGCCAACGACGCCGACACGCTGCTGGCGCTGGTGCGCGACTACGCGCCCGAGGTGGCGCTGATCGTGACCAGCCACCAGCACTTCGACCACTGGCAGGCGCTGGAGGCACTCGCCGAGGCCACCGGGGCGCCCACCGCGGCGCACGCGCTGGACGCCGAACCGCTTCCGGTGACCCCCGACCGGCTACTGGCCGACGGCGACACCGTGTCGGTGGGTGAGCTGACCTTCGACGTGATCCACCTGCAGGGCCACACCGAGGGCTCGGTGGCACTGGCGCTGGACGGCGCGGCCACCGGAGGGGTCACGCAGCTGTTCACCGGCGACTGTCTATTCCCGGGCGGCGTCGGAAAGACTTGGCAGCCCGGCGATTTCGAGCGGCTGCTGGGTGACGTGAGCGCCAAGGTGTTTGACCGGTTCGGCGACGACACCGTCGTCTACCCCGGCCACGGCGACGACACCACCCTCGGAACCGAGCGGCCGCACTTGGCGGAGTGGCGCGAACGAGGTTGGTGACGGCGTTGCGGACCCGCCGCGCCCGCCGAGAAGAACCTGGCCGGCCCGGTCAGCCGGTGGTGTGCACGATCAGCACGTCGACCTTGGCGCGCCGCGACACGTTGGCCGGCACCGACCCCAGCAGCCGCCCGGCGATCGTGCTCAGCCCCACGTTGCCGACCACCAACAGGTCGGCCTTGACCGACTCGGCCAACTCCACCAGCGCGTCCACCGGGGCGCCGACGATGGCGCGCTCCTCCACCTCGTAGGCGCCGGCGGCGATGGCCCGCTCCTTGGCTTCCTTGAGGATGGCGTAGATCGGGGCGCTGCCGGAGGCCTTGTAGCTCTCGTCTTTCAGCGCGTCGACGGCCCGCGGGTCGTCGGCGTGCGGCAGGTAAGCGGTGGCGATGACGACCTTCGCACCCTCACCCGACGCCAGGTGACCGGCACGGTCGACGGCACGCAACGAAGAATCCGAGCCGTCCGTGCCGACCACCACCGTCTTGTAGCCGCTCATCCGTAACCCTCCCGGTGAAAAGTTGCAATGCTCGCTAGTAAGCCATGGCGACATTAACGCGTCGAAGGCCCCGATGGGGGCGATTGGCGTCACATGTCGTCTGCGTCGCTGCACACACATCGCCATTGAGGGGCACGAAAACCGCATCTCACCGCCGTCGTGACGTGGCTGACACGGCGCACCGGGCGGTAGCGTGGACTGCCATAACCGTCAATGCTCGCGATAGCAGACGCCGTTGAGCCTGGTACTGAACCGGGCACCGGTGAGCACCGCGGCGGGTCCGCCCCGCCGGCGGCGCCGGCCCCCGGACGCGATCCTGATCGCGGTGGTGGCGACGCTGATCAGCGGCATCGGCGCGAGCAGGCCGTCACTGTGGTTCGACGAGTCGGCCACGATCTCGGCGTCGACGCATCGATCGCTGCCGGAATTGTGGCAGTTGCTGAGCCACATCGACGCGGTGCACGGCCTGTACTACCTGTTCATGCACGGCTGGTTCGCCCTGTTCCCGGCGACGGAATTCTGGGCGCGGGCGCCGAGTTGCCTGGCGGTCGGCGCCGGTGCCGCCGGGGTGGTGGTGTTGTGTCGCCGGTTCGCCGACCGGCCGGTGTCGATCTGCGCCGGCGTGCTGTATGCGGTGCTGCCGCGGATGACGTGGGCCGGGGTGGAAGCGCGCCCGTATGCGTTCGCGGCGGCGTCCGCGGTCTGGCTGACGGTGCTGTGGGTGAGCGCGGCGCGCCGCAACACTCGGCCGCTGTGGCTGGGTTACGGCGCGGCGGTGGTGGCCTCGACACTGCTGAACACCTTCACCGTGCTCATGGTGGCGGTGCATGCGGTGGGGCTGCGGGCGTGCGGGTGCGACCACACGGTGAAGCGGCGCTTTGCGGGCGCCGCCGGAATCGCGCTGGCCGTGCTGGCCCCGTTTCTGTGGTTCAGCCAGCAGCAGATCTGGCAGGTCGCCTGGATTCGGCCGGCGGATGCGCACACCGTGATCGAGATCGCGCAGCAGCAGTTCTTCGACAACAGCGTGCCCTTCGCGATCTCGGCGTGGTTGCTGATCGCCGCCGCTGTGGTGGCCGTGCGTGCCGGGGTCCGCCCGGCACCCGCCGGCGAGCTACGGCAGCTGGCGTTGCTCTGCGTCGCCTGGCTGGTCATCCCCACCGTGGTGACCGTGGCCTATTCGGGGATGGTGAAACCCGTCTACTATCCGCGCTACCTGATCAGCACGGCGCCCGCCATGGCGATCGCGTTGGCCCTCTCGTTGAACATCGCCGTGACCACACTCGCCCGGCCTCGCCGCGCCATCATCGGCGCCCTAACGGTACTGGTCATCGTCGCCGCACCGAATTATGTTGCCAATCAACGTGATCGCTACTCCAAAGAGGGCTGGGACTACAGTGCGGTGGCCGATGTCATCGATGCGCACGCCCGGCCCGGGGATTGCCTCCTGATCGACAACACCACCAGGTGGTTGCCCGGCCCGATCCGGGCACTGCCGGCCGGCCGGCCCGAGACGTTCGCCAAGCTGCGAGACCCGGGCCGGGGCCCGCACCGGCAGCAGTTGGGCCGGCTCTGGGACGGGCATCTGGCGGTGTGGGCGCTCAGCGATCAGCTCGCCGACTGCCCGACGATCTGGACGATCACCGATCACGACCGATCCCTGCCCGCCCACCAGGTCGCCGTCAAGCTGCCGCTGGGCGCCCGGTTCGCCCGCACCCCCGACGGCCAGGTGCTACGCCAGCTGGCCTTCCACGCCGTCGAACGTTGGCAGTTCACCTACGCCCAGGTCATCAAGTCGACCGGCGGTTCAGCGATGTTCGACGAAGGAGAGGCGAAGCTGGAACCGCCGCATGACCACAGCGGTTCAGCGAGGTTCGACGAAGGAGAGGCGAAGCCGAAACCGCCGCATGAACCCTAAGCCGCTCAGGCGTGGGCGCCGGCCAGCGGTTCGGCGCCGCGGGCGGCCCGATAGGCCACCACACAACTCACGGCGGCCATGACCGCGAAGATCGCGAACAGCCAGCGGGCCGCCGGCAGGCCGGAGCTCATCGCGGTGTTGACCACCAGGCCGGCAATGCCGGCGCCGAATGCCCCGCCGATCAGCGCGACGGTGTTGATCGCCGCGGCGGCCGTGCCGCCCTCGGCGGGGTCGTCGACGCAGCTCATGGCCCAGGCCGACAGATGCGGCCAGCCGACACCGACACCGACACCGACGACCAGCAGCGCCAGCGCCCAGATCGCGCCCACCGCGGTCGGGTTGTAACTGCTCATCCGAGCGAACGCGACCACCGCCAGGCCGCCCGCCATCACCAGCGGCCCGCTTATCACCAGCCCGATGACCACCCGCACCTTGCTGACCGAGGCGCTGGCGATCTCGCTGATCGTCCAGCCGGTCGACAAGGCGGCACCCAGGAATCCCGCCATCACCGGCGGCAGGTGAGCCAGTCGCTGCCCGAGCAGGGGGATGTACAGGTTGGCCTTGGTGGTGGCCATCAACAGGCCCAGCGTCAGGTAGATCCACTTCTCCCGGCCGGGGTGGAACGCACTGGGGGGCAGCACCGCCGCCGACGAGCGCCGGTCCACCACCAGGAACACGCCCAACAGCACCGCGCCCGCGATCAGCAGACTGGCGGCCCCGACGAGACTGTGCGGCAGTTGGGCGGTGCTGACCACCAGCGCGGCGCCCCCCAGCAACAGCAGTGAACGCACCGGGACCTTCATCGCGTCGTCTTGCTGGCCGCCGCGGCTGGCACGCAGCACCACACTCACGGCCACGGCCATCACTCCGGACAGCACCGCCATGATGGCGAACGCCCACCGCCAGATGCCGAACTGGGCGAACAGGCCACCGGCCGCCGGCCCCACCAGGGTCCCGACACCCCACATCGCCGAGACCAGCCCGGATGCGCGGGTCCACAGCCAGCTGGGCAGGACCGCATTGATCAGCGCATAACCCAGCCCGGCCAACAGGCCGCCGCCCATACCCTGCAAGGTGCGGCCTACCAGCAGGATCTCCATCTGGGGCGCCATGGCGCACACCACACCGCCGACGCCGAATGCCAGCAGGCCCAGCAGGTAGGCGAACCGGGAACCGATCCGAACCAGCACCGCGTTGGCTGCGGCGGCGGCGAGCACCGACCCGACCAGATACAGCGTGGTGGCCCAGGCGTAATACCGTTCGCCGCCGATCTCTTTGATCGTGCTCGGCAGCAGGCTGATCGTCAGGAACTCGTTGGTGGCGTAGAGGGCAACGCCCCCGGCCAGCACGGCTGAAGTGCCTAAGTAGCGCCTTCCGAGCAGCTCGCGCCAGCTGCCGGTGTTTATAGCGGATTCGGTCGTCACCGCTTCAGTCAGATCCACCACCGCTTGCAGTCAATCACGGATCGCCATGACACGCGAAAACGGTCCCCATGCTGGCGCGTCACCTGATTCCGGCCGCGTCCATACCCCGCAATTCTTTCTTGAGGTCGGCGATCTCATCGCGGATTCGGGCGGCGAGCTCAAATTGCAGGTCACGCGCGGCGTTCATCATCTGCTCGGTGAGGTCCTTAATCAGGTCGGCCAGTTCGGCGCGCGGCATGCCGGCCGTGTCGCGGCCCTCGAACACCCCGGCGCTGACCGCGCGGCCGGGCTCGCCCTGCGCGCGCCGCCCACGCGAGGCGTTGCGCCCCGAGCCGGCGACCTCGACGGTTTCGCTGTCGGCCGCCTCCCGATACACCTGGTCGAGGATGTCGGCGATCTTCTTGCGGAGCGGCTTCGGGTCGATACCGTTCGCCTCGTTGTAGGCGATCTGCTTGGCGCGGCGCCGTTCGGTCTCATCGATGGCCTCGCGCATCGAGTCGGTGATCTTGTCGGCGTACATGTGCACTTCGCCGGAGACATTGCGGGCGGCGCGGCCGATGGTCTGGATCAGGCTGCGGGTGGAGCGCAGGAAGCCCTCCTTGTCGGCGTCGAGGATCGACACCAGCGACACCTCCGGCAGGTCCAGGCCCTCCCGCAGCAGGTTGATCCCGATGAGGACGTCGTAGTCGCCGAGCCGCAGCTGCCGCAGCAGTTCCACCCGGCGCAGCGTGTCGACCTCGGAGTGCAGGTAGCGCACCCGGATCCCCATCTCCAGCAGGTAGTCGGTGAGGTCTTCGGCCATCTTCTTGGTCAGCGTGGTCACCAGCACCCGCTCGTCGGCCTCGGCGCGCTGCCGGATCTCGCCGATCAGGTCGTCGATCTGGCCCTTGGTCGGCTTCACCACCACCTTCGGGTCGACCAGGCCGGTCGGGCGGATCACCTGCTCGACGAACTCGCCTTGCGCCTGGGCCAGCTCGTAGGGGCCGGGGGTGGCCGACATGTAGACGGTCTGCCCGATCCGGTCGGCGAACTCCTCCCAGGTCAGCGGCCGGTTGTCGCACGCCGACGGCAGCCGGAAGCCGAATTCCACCAGGTTGCGCTTCCGCGACATGTCGCCCTCGTACATGCCGCCGATCTGCGGCACCGTGACGTGGGATTCGTCGATGATGAGCAGGAAGTCCTCCGGGAAGTAGTCCAGCAGGGTGGCCGGGGGCGAGCCGGCGCCGCGACCGTCGATGTGACGCGAATAGTTCTCGATGCCCGAGCAGAACCCGACCTGGCGCATCATCTCGATGTCGTAGTTGGTGCGCATCCGCAGCCGCTGCGCCTCCAGCAGCTTGCCGTGGCGCTCCAGCTCGTCGAGCCGGACGGCCAGCTCCTCCTCGATGGTGGAGATGGCCTGCGTCATCCGTTCCGGACCGGCCACGTAGTGGGTGGCCGGGAAAATCCGCAGCGAGTCGACCTTGCGGACCACGTCCCCGGTGAGCGGATGCAGGTAATACAGTGCCTCGATCTCGTCGCCGAAGTACTCGATGCGCACGGCCAGCTCCTCATAGGAGGGGATGATCTCGACGGTGTCGCCCCGGACCCGGAAGGAGCCGCGGGTGAACGACATGTCGTTGCGGGTGTACTGCACGTCGACCAGCAGCCGCAGCAGCCCGTCGCGCGGCACCTCCGAGCCGACCTGCAGCTCGACGGAGCGGTCCAGGTAGGACTGCGGGGTGCCCAGGCCGTAGATACAGGACACCGACGCCACCACCACCACGTCGCGCCGGGACAGCAGGCTCGAGGTCGCCGAGTGGCGCAGCCGCTCCACGTCGTCGTTGATGGAGCTGTCCTTCTCGATGTAGGTGTCGGTTTGAGCGATGTAGGCTTCCGGCTGGTAGTAGTCGTAGTACGAGACGAAGTACTCGACGGCGTTGTGCGGCAACATCTCTCGTAGTTCATTGGCGAGCTGTGCGGCCAGCGTCTTGTTCGGCGCCATCACCAGGGTGGGCCGCTGCTGCCGCTCGATCAGCCAGGCTGCGGTGGCCGACTTGCCGGTGCCGGTGGCGCCGAGCAGCACCACGTCCTTCTCCCCCGCGGTGATGCGCCGGTCCAGTTCGGCGATGGCGGTAGGTTGGTCACCGGCGGGCTGGTAGTCGCTGACCACTTCGAAACGGCCACCGGCCCGCACGATGCCTTCGACGGCGTCGGCGGGAGGCCGGTACTCCGAATGCGCGACGACGGGGTGTTCGGTTGCGAAAGCCACGAACCCAGAGTAGGCCGGGTGTCTGACAGACGTCCGGCGACGACGCGGCCGCCCAGCGGGGGCCCGGGAGGAGCCAGCACGGTGCATCCGCCCAAGCACGAGACCTTTGACCTGGTCGCGAACACCAACACCGACCCGAAAGGGGTGGTGCGCGCCGTCGACGTCTACACCGTGCAGCCGTGGGGTCTCTACCTGGCGCGACCCACCCCGGGACGCGCCCAGTTCCGCTACCTGGAGTCGTGGCTGCTCCCCGAGTTGGGGCTGCGTGCCACGATCTTCCACTTCAACCCGGGCCACGAACGAGACCAAGATTTCTACCTCGACGTCGGCGACTACATCCCGGGACCCGCGCAGTGGCGCTCCCGCGACCACTATCTGGACCTGGTGGTGCGTACCGGCCGCGACATCGCGCTCACCGACGTCGACGAGTTGATGGTCGCGGTGCGGGAGGGCCTGCTCACCCAGGACGACGCCGAGCGGGCGGTGATGCGGGCGGTCGCCGCCATCGACGGCCTTGCCGGCAACGGCTACGACCTGCAGGGCTGGCTGACCGGCCTGGGCATGCCGGTGTCCTGGCCGGTCAGCGACGGTCTCACCGGATCGATGCCGGAAGCGCACTAGTCAACCGCGCCAGCACCGGCCGTTGGTTAGGTAATCTCGAGAAGATGAACGCCAACCTGCGAATCGGTGTCGCCACCGCGACGACCGCGGCCCTGTTGGGGTGCGGTCAGCTGATCCCGGCGACGGCCGCAGCTGACGAGCTGCACAACGTCACCTACATCGCGCGGGTCGACGCCTGGACCCAAGGCAGTGTCGTCACCTTCATGCTCAACGACACCCAGACCGCCAGCGGCGACATCGACGCCTTCGGGGCGCCGTTCCAGGCCAACGCGGTGCTGTCCGACCCGAGCAAGGCGGGCATGGTGATCCGGCTGCGCTGGCCGTCGTCGGCGAACGTGCACTGCGAGATCCACGTGGATGACATCGTCGCCGTGAAGAGCGACCGCTTCGTCACCACCTGGAAAGACAGCAGCGACCCGCGCAACGGCGCGATGCTCTGCGGCGCGCTGATCAGCAGCATGGCCTGACCTAGCGGGAATCGCCGCGGGTCACCGCGATCGGCGCTAAGACGGACGCCAGCCGGTGTCGTCGGCCCACCCCCACGCCCGCCGGTAGGCGGCTTCGTCGGGCTCGTCGGCGTCAGCGAGGCGCTCTTCCGGGTTGGCCGCCAGCCAAGCCGGAACCAGCAGGGCAAACCGCTGGTTGGGCCAACCGTCGACCCGCAGCTGGATGCGGGTGGGCCGTCCCGGGTCAGCGGAAGCGTGAACCCGTTTCTCCCACAACGCCGGATCGTCGTCGGTGAGGGCGCTGTCGGCGCTGACGCCCTCGACCCGGGGATAACCGGCCGCCAGCAGCGGCTCGGCGAGCTCGTCGGCTACCGCCAGGGATTCCACCGTGACCTGCATGTCGATGACGTCCGGGGCGTCGCGCCCGGCCACCGCGGTCTCGCCGACGTGGTCGATGCGCCGCGCCCGGTGCCCGCAGGCGGTCTGCAGCCGGGCGATGATGCGCTGCGCCTGATCCGGCCAGGTCGGGTCGGCCGGCACCGGCTGGGCCGGCGACGACACGGTGCGGCGGGCCGCCAGGTTGTGGGCGAACGGCTCGATGCGCTGCTGCCACAACTGCCGCGCCTGGGCCGTCAAATCGTCGGGATCCCCGGAGTTGTCCAGCCAGACGTCGGCGACCGCACGACGCTGCGGCTCGGTGGCCTGTGCGGCGATGCGGGCCCGCGCATCCGCCTCGGACATGCCGCGGTATTGCCGCAGCCGGGCTACGCGGGTTTCTATGTCCGCGTGCACGACGATCACCAGCGGGAACATCGGCGCCATCTGCGATTCGACCAGCAGCGGGATGTCCTCGACGATGATCGCGTCGGAGCCGGCCGCCGCGATCAGCTCACTGCGGCGCCGCGCCACCAACGGGTGCACGATGCCGTTGAGCGTGGCCCGCTTGTCGTCGTCGCTGAAGGCGATCGCGGCCAGCGCGGGACGGTCCAGCGCCCCGTCGGGCAGCAGGATTCCCGGCCCGAAGGCCTCGACCAGTGCGGCCAGGCCTTCGGTGCCGGGTTCGACAACTTCACGGGCGATGACGTCGCCGTCGACGACGACGGCGCCGAACCGGCTGAAGGTGGCCGACACCGTCGACTTGCCGGCGCCGATACCGCCGGTCAGCCCGATCCGCAGCATCTGCGCTACAGCGTGCCTAGGCGCTGTTACCGGCGAGCTTCTCCCGCAGCGCGGCGAGCTGCTCGTCGCTGGCCAGCGAACCGCCGGCCGGAGCCTCGTCGCGGTGCGAACCGTTGGCACCCGAGCGCGGCTCGGCGTGCTCGGCGGCGGCGAACTTCTCCATCTGCGCGGTGTGCATCTTGTGACGACGCTCGGCCTCGGCGTAGCGGGCCTCCCACTCGGTGCGCTGCTTGTCGAAACCCTCGATCCACTCGTTGGTCTCGGCGTCGAAGCCCTCCGGGAAGATGTAGTTGCCCTGCTCGTCGTAGCTGTCGGCCATGCCGTACTTCGAGGGGTCGAACTCCTCGCTGTAGTCCTCGTTGGCCTGCTTGAGGCTCAGCGAGATCCGGCGCCGGTCCAGGTCGATGTCGATGACCTTGACCATCGCGTCGTCGCCGACCGCGACCACCTGGTCGGGCACCTCGACGTGCTGCTCAGCCAGCTCGGAGATGTGCACCAGGCCCTCGATGCCCTCCTCGACGCGGACGAACGCGCCGAATGGCACCAGCTTGGTGACCTTACCCGGCACGATCTGGCCGATCGCGTGGGTGCGGGCGAAGTGCCGCCACGGGTCTTCCTGGGTGGCCTTGAGGCTCAACGAAACCCGCTCGCGGTCCATGTCCACGTCGAGCACCTCGACGGTGACCTCGTCGCCCACCTGAACCACCTCGGACGGGTGGTCGATGTGCTTCCAGGACAGCTCGGAGACGTGCACCAGGCCGTCCACGCCGCCCAGGTCGACGAACGCGCCGAAGTTGACGATCGAGGACACCACGCCCTTGCGAACGGCGCCCTTCTGCAGCTGGTTGAGGAACTCGCTGCGCACCTCGGACTGGGTCTGCTCCAGCCAGGCGCGGCGGCTCAACACCACGTTGTTGCGGTTCTTGTCCAGTTCGATGATCTTGGCCTCGATCTCGCGACCGATGTAGGGCTGCAGGTCACGGACCCGGCGCATCTCCACCAGCGAGGCGGGCAGGAAGCCGCGCAGCCCGATGTCGAGGATCAGGCCGCCCTTGACGACCTCGATGACGGTGCCCTTGACGGCCTCGTCCTTCTCCTTGAGCTCTTCGATGGTGCCCCAGGCGCGCTCGTACTGGGCGCGCTTCTTGGACAGGATCAGCCGGCCTTCTTTGTCCTCCTTGGTCAGGACCAGGGCCTCGACCTCGTCACCGACGGACACCACCTCGTGGGGGTCGACGTCGTGCTTGATGGACAGCTCGCGGCTGGGAATGACGCCTTCGGTCTTGTAGCCGATGTCGAGCAGGACCTCGTCCCGGTCAACCTTGACGATCGTCCCTTCCACGATGTCGCCATCGTTGAAGTACTTGATCGTTTTGTCGATGGCGGCGAGAAAATCCTCGGCCGAGCCGATGTCGTTGACGGCTACTTGCGGCGAGGTGACGGTGGGACTTGGCATGTGTTGGGTTGCTCCGGACAAGTTGTGGTCGTAGGGACAGGTGATATCACGCATGCGAGACATGCGGTGGCCGACGACCCTGCTAGAACTGGCCGAGGACTACCTGTCGAGGCTACTCGACGCGTTGCACGCTGGACAAACCGGTGGTCTACGCTGCGTCGCTATGCCCCAGACGCGGAACCGCCGCAAGGTCGGAGCGCCGCTGTACGTCATCGTCCTGCTCAGCGTCCTCACCGCGTTGCTGCTGCTGTTCTTCACCGCGGCCAACCCGGCCGGCACCCTCACCGCGCTGGTGCTGGCCAGCATGTCAATGCTGGTGGTGCTGCTGTGCTACCGGTGGCTGGACCGCTGGGAGCCCGAACCACGCCGGTTGCTGCAGCTGGCCTTTCTGTGGGGAGCGTCGGTCGCCGTGGTGCTGGCGGTGGGGCTGGAGACGTTCGGATCCTCGGTGGCCACGGTGCGGCCGTTGGTGTCGAAGACCTTCGACATGGCCGCGATCCAGGCGCCGTTCATCGAGGAGGCCGCCAAGGGGCTGTTCCTGCTGGTCATGCTGACCGGCCGCCGGCGCCATCAGCTCAACTCGCTGACCGACTGCATGGTCTACGCGGGCGTAGCGGCGGTGGGATTCGCCTGGATGGAGGACATCGTCTACATCGCGCCCGCCGACTCGCCGGCCAAGATTGCCGCGGTGGCCATCGCGCGACTGGTCGTCGGGCCGTTCGCCCACCCGCTGTTCACCACGATGACCGGTATCGGGGTGTTCTTCGCGCTGCGTCGCCGCGGGTTCTGGTCGAAGGCGTTCGTGATCCTGCTCGGGTACCTGGGGGCGGTGGGCATGCACGCCCTGTGGAACGCGTCGCTGGCGATGGGCGGCGCCCGGTACTTCCTGACCACCTACCTGTTCTGGATGGTCCCGGTGTTTTTGCTGATGGTGGTGCTGGGCGCGGTAAGTCGCCGGCACGAGCAACACCTGGTCGCCACCAAGCTGCCCGCCATGGTGGTGGCCGGGCTGATCAGCCCGAACGAGGAGACCTGGCTGGGTTCGATCCGAGCACGCAAGCACGCGCTCCGCGAGGCGCGGCGTATCGGCGGCAAGCCCGCCGCACGTAGCGTCAAGAAGTTCGCCGCCCAGGTGGTCAAGCTCGCGTTCGTGCGGGACCGCATCGACCGCGGCTTCGGTGATCCCGAGGTGTTCGCACTGCAGCACGAGGACGCCCACGGGGTGCTGGCGGCCCGGGCGGCGGCCCCGGTGCTGCAGGTGATGGCCGGTTACCGCTCACCGCTGCCGGCGCGACGGTAGCTTCCGCGCAGAAATCCCGGCTCGGGCCACTCAGGGGATGACTCGCAGCTCGTACCGCGCATCTTCACTGCAGCAGAACCGAACCACTCCCCTGGCCTCGCGGATATCGGCGCCCTCGTCCGCGCAGAAAAAGGGGTCGGTGGGCTGGGCGGCATCAAACCGCTCGAACACGCTGCGGGCTTCGTCGCAGCGTGCGTCACCACGGACCACCACCAGGTCGAACACCCCGTTGGCGTTGCTGTAGGTGCCACACGGGTGCTCGACGGGCCGGAACTCGGGTTCGGAGGAAGGCGACGCCGCCGGCGCACAGCCTTCCTGGCCCGGGCCGCGGGTGGCCGACCCGCTGCCGTCGGCGACCGGCTCCAACGGAGCGACGGTCGGCGCGGTGCACGCGTCGTAGCGCTCCGGGCGCAGCGGCCGCTCAGCGGCCGCCTGCACCGGCCCAGCCGCCAGAAAGCCGAAGACCAGCACCAACAGGATTATTCGAGCGCGCCGCCACACACTGGTACCTCCCGCCGTCAGGTCATCAGTATGTCAGGCCGTCACACCCGATTCGAGAAGGAGTTTTCCGGTTCGCCACATCGGTCAATGCGCGGCGGCATCCCAGCTGCGCCCGTAGCCGACCGCCACCTCCAGCGGGACACTGAGCTGGTAGGCGCCGCCCATTTGCGCGCGAACCAGCGCCTCCAGCTCCTCACGTTCGCCATCGGCGACCTCGAACAACAGCTCGTCGTGCACCTGCAGCAGCATCCTCGAGCGCAGGCCGGAAGCCTTCAACGCGTTGTCGACATTGATCATCGCCACCTTGATGATGTCGGCCGCGCTGCCCTGGATGGGGGCGTTGAGCGCGGCCCGCTCGGCGGACTCGCGGACCTGGCGGTTGCTGCTGTCCAGCTCCGGCAGGTAGCGCCGCCGGCCCAGCACCGTGGAGGTGTAGCCGTCCTTGCGGGCCTGCTCGACGACGTCGTGCAGGTAATCGCGCACCCCGCCGAACCGGTCGAAGTAGGCGTCCATCTGCTCTTTGGCCTCTTCGGTGGAGATCTTGAGCTGCTGCGACAGCCCGTAGGCGCTCAGGCCGTAAGCCAGGCCGTAGGACATCGCCTTGACCCGGCGGCGCATATCCGCGGTCACTTCGTCGATCGGCACGCCGAACGCCCGCGATCCGACGAACGAATGCAGGTCCTCGCCGGTGTTGAACGCCTCGATCAGGCCCGCATCGGCCGACAGATGCGCCATGATGCGCATCTCGATCTGGCTGTAGTCGGCGGTCATCAGCTCGGTGTAGCCGGCGCCCACCACGAAGGCATCCCGGATCTGCCGGCCCGCGTCGGTGCGGATCGGGATGTTCTGCAGGTTGGGTTCGGTGGAGGACAGCCGGCCCGTCGCCGCGATGGTCTGATTCAGCGTGGTGTGAATACGCCCATCAGAGGCAACCGATTTCAGCAGCCCGTCGACGGTGACCTTGAGCCGGGTGACATCCCGGTGCGTTAACAGGTGCTCCAGGAACGGGTGACCGGTCTTGTCGAACAGTGACTGCAGCGCGTCGGCGTCGGTGGTGTAGCCGGTCTTGGTCTTCTTGGTCTTGGGCATGCCGAGCTCGTCGAAGAGCACCACCTGCAGCTGTTTGGGCGAACCGAGGTTGATCTGCTTGCCGATCACCGCGTAGGCGGCCTCGGCCGCGTCACGGATCTGGTCGCCGAAGTGGCTCTGCAGCTGTCCGAGGTGGTTGAGGTCGACGGCGATCCCCACGGATTCCATCTCGGCCAGTACCCGCTGCAGCGGCAATTCGATGTCGTCGAGCAGGCTGCCCGAGTCGATGCGGGCCAGCTCGGTGTCCAGCGCGTCGGCCAGATCGGTGACGGCCCGGGCCCGCAGGATGGCGGTCTGCACCGCCTGGTCAATTACGCCGTCGGTGTCATCGAGCAGCGAGAGTTGTTGCTGCTCATCGGATTCGGCGCGCAGCTCGCGGCGCAGATAACGCACCGACAGGTCATCGAGGCTGAAGCTGCGCTGGCCGGGCCGGACCAGGTAGGCGGCCAGCGCGGTGTCGCTGGTGACACCGTCGAGCGTCCAGCCGCGCCCGGCCAGGTCGTGCATGGCCAGCTTCGCCTCGTGCAGCGCCTTGGGCTGGGCCGGGTCGGCCAGCCAGGCGCCCAGCGCCGCCTCGTCGTCGCCGGTCAGGGTGGCGGTGTCGACATAGCCGCCCTCCCCGTCGGCGGTGGCGATCGCCAGTGCGGTGGCGTCACTGTCGTAGCTGCGGTGGGTGCCGATCACCGCCAGTCCGGCGCGGCGGCCGTCGGCTGCGTGTTCGGCCAACCAGGCGGCGACCGTGCCCGGCTCCAGCGCACCGCCGCGCACTTCGAAGCCTTCCTCCACCTCCGGCTCGGCGGTGGCGAGCGTCTCGAACAGCCGGTCGCGCAGCACCCGGAACTCCAGGTCGTCGAAGAGCTGGTGGATCTGCTCACGGTCCCACGGCAGCAGCCGCAGCGTGTCCGGTGTCTGGGCCAGCGGCACGTTGCGCACCAGGTCGGTGAGCTCCCGGTTGAGAATCACGCTGGAAAGGTTGGCGCGCAACGCATCTCCAACCTTGCCCTTGACGGTGTCGACGTTGTCGACCAGTCCTTCCAGGGAGCCGTACTCGGCGATCCATTTGGTGGCGGTCTTCTCCCCCACCCCGGGGATACCGGGCAGGTTGTCGCTGGGGTCGCCGCGCAGCGCCGCGAAATCCGGGTACTGCGCCGGGGTCAGGCCGTACTTCTCCAGCACGGCCTCGGGGGTGAACCGGGTCAGCTCGCTGACCCCCTTGCGGGGGTAGAGCACGGTCACGTTGTCGTTGACCAGTTGCAGTGCGTCGCGGTCGCCGGTGACCACCAGCACCCGGTAGCCCTCGCCGTCGGCCTGGGTGGCCAGCGTGGCGATCAGGTCGTCGGCCTCGTAGCCGGGCTCGGACAAGGTGGTGATCCCCAGCGCGTTGAGGACCTCCTTGGTGATGTCGATCTGACCGCGGAACTCGTCCGGCGTCGACGAGCGGGTGGCCTTGTATTCCGGGTAGCGCTCGGAGCGGAAAGTCTGCCGGGACACGTCGAACGCGGCGGCGACGTGGGTGGGCGTTTCATCGCGCAGCAGGTTGATCAGCATGGCGGTGAATCCGTAGACCGCGTTGGTGGTCAGGCCGCTACGGGTCTTGAAGTTCTCCGCGGGCAGGGCATAGAAGGCGCGGTAGGCCAGCGAGTTTCCGTCCAGCAGCAACAGCGTCGGTGGGGTCTGGATGTCTTGCGCAGCGTCGGTCGGGGCGGTCTTGGCTGGGCTCACGGAGACAACTCTAGGTGCCGGTCCGGGCGTCAGCTCAGCGGTCGCTCTTGGGTGGCCTCATACTCGTGCACGGACGCGGTGATGATCGCGCCGACCTGCTCATCACTGGGGCCGCTGCCGCGAAACATCTCCACCGCTTGCCGCGACTCCCAGCGCTCATAGATGTTGACGCGGCCCGGGTCGACAAGATCGGCGGTGATCGCAAAGTCCAGGCAACCCGGTGCCTGTCGAGCCTGGTCCACCACGTCCGCACAGCCCGCCAGGTAGCTCCCGCGCTGCTGTGGGTCAACCACGAGGTGACCGGCGACGATGATCATGCGGCGCCCGCGGCCGTCTTGGGTAAGCATTTCCCGTCCCAGCCTAGACAGCCACCCGCACGGCGGCCGGGACGAACTGCAACACGTTTCAGTTTTGCCGCCGGGGTTGGGTACGCTGAGCTGGTGCCAGATGTAGCCTCGCAGCCAGCCATCGACGGGTGGTACACCACCGACGACGCCGGCCTCCCCCACCTGATCGGCGCCAAGTGCCCGCAGTGCGGCACCTATGTGTTCCCGCCGCGGGAGAACAACTGCCCCAACCCGGCCTGTGACGGCGACGTGCTGGAGCCCGTCGCGCTGTCGCGGCGCGGCAAGATCTGGAGCTACACCGAGAACCGGTACCTGCCGCCGGCACCCTACCCGCCCAGCGACCCGTTCGAGCCGTTCGCGATCGCCGCGGTGGAGCTGGCCGCCGAGGGCCTGATCGTGCTGGGCAAGGTGGTCGAGGGCACGCTGGCCGCGGACCTGAAGGTCGGCATGGAGATGGAGCTGACCACCATGCCGCTCTACACCGATGACGACGGCGTGACGCGCACCGTCTACGCGTGGAAGAAGGTGGACGCATGAGCGCACCCGAACCGCTGTACATCCTGGGTGCGGGCATGCACCCGTGGGGCAAGTGGGGCCGCGACTTCACCGAGTACGGCGTGGTCGCCGCCCGCGCCGCGCTGGCCGAGGCCGGCCTGGACTGGCGCCAGATCCAGCTGGTGGCCGGCGCGGACACCATCCGCAACGGCTACCCCGGTTTCATCGCCGGGTCAACGTTCGCCCAGAAGCTGGGCTGGAACGGGGTGCCGGTGTCGTCGAGCTATGCCGCGTGCGCCTCGGGCTCGCAGGCACTGCAGAGCGCCCGGGCCCACATCCTGGCCGGGTTCTGCGACGTGGCACTGGTGATCGGCGCCGACACCACCCCCAAGGGCGCGTTCGCCCCGGTCGGCGGTGAGCGCAAAAATGACCCGGACTGGCAGCGGTTCCACCTGATCGGGGCGATGAACCCGGTGTACTTCGCGCTGCTGGCGCGCCGCCGGATGGACCTCTACGGCGCCACCTCCGAGGACTTCGCGCAGGTGAAAGTGAAGAACTCCCGGCACGGCTTGAGCAACCCGAATGCCCGCTACCGCAAGGAATCCGCGGTCGAAGACGTGCTGGCCAGCCCGGTGGTGTCCGACCCGTTGCGCCAGCTCGACATCTGCGCCACCTCCGACGGTGCCGCGGCACTGATCGTGGCCAGCGCGGAATTCGCACGCAAGCACCTGGGCTCGCTCGACGGGGTGCCGTCGGTGCGCGCGGTGTCCACCGTGACCCCGCAGTACCCGCAGCACATGCCCGAATTGCCGGACATCGCAACGGATTCCACCGCGGTGGTGGCCGCTCCGGAGCGGGTGTTCAAGGACCAGATCCTGGACGCGGCCTACGCCGAGGCCGGGATCGGCCCGGAAGACGTCAGCCTGGCCGAGGTCTACGACCTGTCCACCGCGCTGGAGCTGGACTGGTATGAGCACCTGGGTCTGTGCGCCAAGGGTGAAGGCGAGCAACTGTTGCGCAGTGGCGCCACCACCATCGGCGGTCGCGTTCCGGTGAACCCGTCCGGCGGGCTGGCCTGTTTCGGGGAGGCGATCCCGGCGCAGGCCATCGCCCAGGTGTGCGAGCTGACCTGGCAGCTGCGCGGCACCGCCACCGGCCGGCAGGTCGAGGGCGCCACCGTGGGTGTCACGGCCAACCAGGGCCTGTTCGGGCACGGCTCGTCGGTGATCGTCGCGCGGTAAGTTGCCTGTGCGGTGACCGAAACCGTCGTCGTCAAGGTCAAACCCGGCAGCCGCAAAGGCCCGCTGGTGGAGACCGACGACGACGGCCAGCTGACGGTCTACGTGCGCGAGCCGGCCGTCGACGGCAAAGCCAACGCGGCGGTCATCAGGGTCCTTGCCGAGCATTTCGGCGTACCGCGCAGTCGCGTCGAACTCGCTTCCGGCGCCGGCGCGCGAATCAAGCGCTTCCGGATCGATCGGTAGTCGGCGCCCTAGCCGGAAGAGTTGCTGGAGTTCTCCCCCGACGAATCTTCCTGCGGCAGCAACTCTTCCAGTGTCGACCGCGCGATACGGCGAAATGCCCGCTTCGGCCGGTTGGCGTCCAGGATCGCCACCTCGAGGGTGCCCGGTCCCAGCTCGCGCTGCTCAGCACCGTTGCCGGTGTCGGTCTGCTTGAGCGCATTGACCGCGATGTGCAGGGCATCGGCGAGTTCGGCGTTCTCGGTGTAGGACTCTTTGAGCGCGGCGATCACCGGCTCGGTGGTGCCGCCCATCACCACGAAGTGCGGCTCGTCGGTGATCGACCCGTCGTAGGTGATCCGGTACAGCTCAGGGGCTTTGGTCTGGCCCTGGTATGCGACCCCGGCCACGCACAGCTCGACTTCGTAGGGCTTGGCCTGCTCGGTGAAGATCGTCCCCAGGGTCTGCGCGTAGACGTTGGCCAGCTGGCGTGCGGTGACGTCGCGGCGGTCGTAGGCGTAGCCGCGGGTGTCGGCGAACTGGATGCCGCCGCGTCGCAGATTCTCGAACTCATTGATCCGGCCGGCGGCGGCGAACCCCACCCGGTCGTAGAGTTCGCTGATCTTCTGCAGTGAGCGCGAAGGATTCTCGGCGACGAACAGCACACCGTCGGCGTAGGCCAGCGCCACCACACTGCGGCCGCGCGCGATGCCCTTGCGCGCCAACTCACCGCGCTCACGCATCGCCTGCTCAGGCGAGATGAAGTACGGGAAGCTCATTTCTTACCCCCGCCCTTCTTGCCTGCGCCGGCCTTCGGCGTGGTCCCCCGTCCGCGCGTGCGACTCTCGATGATCTCGCGGGCCAGTTCCGCGATGCGCTCCTCAGCGATATCCACGGCTCCGTCGGCGTCGATGCTGACCGCGGTCGGGTAGATACCGCGCACCAAATCCGGTCCGCCGGTGGCGGAATCGTCGTCGGCGGCGTCGTACAGTGCCTCCACCGCCACCCGCAACGCGGAATCGGCGTCGGACACCTGCGCGTACAGCTTCTTCATCGACGACTTGGCGAACAGCGACCCGGAGCCCACCGCCTGATAGCCCTCCTCCTCGACGTTCCAGCCGCCCGCCGCGTCGAACGACACGATGCGCCCGGCGTGCTGGGCGTCAGGCTCGTCGATGTCGTAGGCCACCAGCAACGGCAACGCCAGCAACCCCTGCATCGCCGCACCGAGGTTGCCGCGCACCATGATCGCCAGTCGGTTCACCTTGCCGGCGAACGTCAGCGGCACCCCTTCGAGCTTCTCGTAGTGCTCCAGCTCGACGGCGTAGAGCCGGGCGAACTCGACGGCCACCGCCGCGGTGCCGGCGATGCCGGTGGCGGTGTACTCGTCGGTGATGTAGACCTTCTGGACGTCGCGCCCGGCGATCATGTTGCCCTGCGTGGAGCGCCGGTCGCCGGCCATCACCACACCGCCGGGGTATTTGAGCGCGACGATGGTGGTGCCGTGCGGCAACTCGGCCGCGGCACTCGAATTCAGACCCGCACTACCCGTCGGCAACAGATCCGGTGCCTGACGGCGCAGGAAATCCGAGAACGACGACAGGTCTACCGAACTGGACGGCAACCCGGGAAGTGCGGAACTGACAGGAAGACGGTCATGGAACGGCCAGCTCACTGGCCGCCCTTTTGGACGTATGCGCGTACGAAGTCTTCTGCGTTCTCTTCCAGCACGTCGTCGATCTCGTCGAGCAGGTCGTCGGTCTCACCGGTCAGCTTCTCGCGACGCTCCTGGCCGGCCGCCGCGGGACCGGTGGGGTCGTCCTCGTCGCCACCGCCACCGCCACGCTTCGTCTGCTCTTGAGCCATCGCTGCCTCCTGCATCTCCATCGGCCCACGCATGACGCGCACGCCGGTTTCTCCACCCTACCGTCGGCACCGATCCGGACGCGGGCTAAGACGCGTTGTGCCTACGTGGTGAGTTGTTCCACCAGTTCAGCTGCGCTGTCCACCGAGTCCAGCAGCGCCCCGACGTGGGCTTTGCTGCCCCGTAGCGGCTCCACGGTGGGTATGCGCACCAGCGACTCCCCACCCAGGTCGAAGATCACCGAGTCCCAGCTGGCCGCGGCGATGTCGGCGCCGAACCGGCGCAGGCACTCACCGCGGAAGTAGGCGCGGGTGTCGGTCGGCGGGTTGTCGACCGCGTCGAGCACCTGCTGCTCGGTGATCAGCCGCTTCATCGACCCGCGGGCGACCAGCCGGTTGTAGAGGCCCTTGTCGAGGCGGACGTCGGAGTACTGCAGATCGATCAGGTGCAGCCGCGGCGCCGACCAGCTCAGATTCTCGCGCTGCCGGAAACCCTCCAGCAGCCGCAGCTTGGCCGGCCAGTCCAGCAGGTCCGCGCACTCCATCGGGTCGCGTTCCAGCTGGTCGAGGACCCGAGCCCAGGTCTCGATGATGTCGGTGGCGCGCGCGTCCGGATCGCGCGCATCGACCAGCTTCGCCGCCCGGTCGAGGTAGATGCGTTGCAGCGCAAGACCGGTCATCTCCCGCCCGTCGGCCAGCGCGACGGTCGCCCGCAGCGTCGGGTCGCGGCTGATCACATGGACGGCGCGCACGGGGCGGGCCAGGGCGAGGTCGCTCAGGTCGATCCCGTGCTCGGGCCCCTCCTCGATGAGATCGAGCACCAGCGCGGTCGTCCCCAGCTTCAGATACGTCGACGTCTCGGCGAGGTTGGCGTCGCCGATGATCACGTGCAGCCGGCGATATTTGTCGGCGTCGGCGTGCGGTTCGTCGCGGGTGTTGATGATGCCGCGTTTCAGCGTCGTCTCCAGCCCCACCTCGACCTCGATGTAGTCGGCGCGCTGCGAGAGCTGGAAGCCCGGTTCGTCGCCGGCCGGGCCCAGACCGACGCGGCCGGAGCCGGTGACCACCTGCCGCGACACGAAAAACGGGGTCAGACCCGCGATGATCGCCGAGAACGGCGTCTGCCGGCTCATCAGGTAGTTCTCGTGGCTGCCGTAGGAGGCGCCCTTGTTGTCGATGTTGTTCTTGTAGAGCTGCAGCTTGGCGGCGCCCGGCACGCTGGCCACGTGGCGAGCGGCGGCCTCCATCACCCGCTCGCCGGCCTTGTCCCAGATCACCGCGTCCAGCGGGTCGGTCACCTCGGGTGCGGAGTACTCGGGGTGGGCGTGATCGACGTAGAGCCGCGCCCCGTTGGTCAGAATCATGTTGGCCGCGCCGACCTCGTCAGCGTCGATGATCGGCGGCGGGCCGCTCGATCGGCTTAGGTCGAAGCCGCGGGCGTCGCGCAGCGGTGACTCCACCTCGTAGTCCCAGCGGGTGCGCTTGGCGCGCGGGATTCCGGCGGCAGCGGCGTAGGCCAGCACCGCCTGAGTCGAGGTCAGGATCGGGTTCGCGGTCGGATCCGACGGCGAAGCGATGCCGTATTCGACTTCGGTACCGATGATCCGTTGCATGCCTAGAGCCTAGGCGAGCGCCGCATCGGCCAAACCGGGTGCCGCGAACGTGCACAGATGTTCAGGGTTCGCGGCGTGTCGGCGCACAGACATGCACGCTCGCCGAATCAGGGGCCCTACAGGTACTGACCGAGGTTGGACTCGGTGTCGATCGCCCGGCTGGCGCTCGACGACTTGCCGGTGACCAGGGTGCGGATGTAGACGATCCGCTCGCCCTTCTTGCCCGAGATCCGCGCCCAGTCATCGGGGTTGGTGGTGTTGGGCAGGTCCTCGTTCTCGGCGAACTCGTCGACGATCGAATCCAGCAGGTGCTGGATGCGCAGACCGGGCTGACCGGTCTCCAGCACCGACTTGATGGCGTTCTTCTTCGCCCGGTCGACGACGTTCTGGATCATCGCCCCGGAGTTGAAGTCCTTGAAGTACATGACTTCCTTGTCACCGTTGGCGTAGGTGACCTCCAGGAACCGGTTGTCGTCGATCTCGGCGTACATCCGGTCGACGACCTTCTCGATCATCGCCTTGATGCAGGCCGCGCGGTCCCCGCCGAACTCGGCCAGGTCGTCGGCGTGCACCGGCAACCCCACGGTGAGGTACTTGGAGAAGATGTCCTGGGCGGCTTCGGCGTCGGGGCGCTCGATCTTGATCTTGACGTCGAGGCGGCCGGGCCGCAGGATCGCCGGGTCAATCATGTCCTCGCGGTTGGAGGCCCCGATCACGATGACGTTCTCCAGCCCCTCCACGCCGTCGATCTCACTGAGCAACTGGGGAACCACCGTGGTCTCCACGTCCGAGGAGACACCGGTGCCACGGGTGCGGAAGATCGAGTCCATCTCATCGAAGAACACGATCACCGGTGTGCCCTCGGACGCCTTCTCCCGGGCGCGCTGGAAGATCAGCCGGATGTGGCGTTCGGTCTCACCGACGAACTTGTTGAGCAGCTCCGGGCCCTTGATGTTGAGGAAGTACGACTTGGCCTCGTGGGCGTCGTCGCCGCGCACCTCGGCCATCTTCTTGGCCAGCGAGTTGGCCACGGCCTTGGCGATCAACGTCTTACCGCAGCCGGGCGGGCCGTAGAGCAGCACACCTTTGGGCGGGCGCAGTGCGTACTCGCGGTAGAGGTCCTTGTGCAGGAACGGCAGCTCGACCGCGTCGCGGATCTGCTCGATCTGCCGGCCCAGGCCACCGATGTCGCCGTAGCTGACATCCGGCACCTCTTCGAGCACCAGATCCTCCACCTCGGCCTTGGGGATGCGCTCGAAGGCGTAGCCGGCCTTGGTGTCCACCAGCAGGGAGTCGCCGGGGCGCAGCCTGCGGGGACGCCGGTCGTCCGAGTCGGCGTCTGGGTTGCGTTCGGGCAGATCCTCGGCGACCAGCGGCTCGGCCAGCCACACAATGCGCTCCTCGTCGGCGTGGCCCACCACCAGCGCCCGGTGGCCGTCGGACAGCAGCTCCCGCAGCGTGGAGATCTCCCCGACCGCTTCGAAAGAGCTGGCCTCGACTACCGTCAGCGCCTCGTTGAGCCGCACCGTCTGGCCCTTCTTGAGCGTCGAGACATCGATGTTCGGCGAGATGTTCAGCCGCATCCGGCGCCCCGAGGTGAACACGTCGACGGTCTCGTCCTCGTGGGTAGCCAGCAGCACACCATAACCGCTGGGGGGCTGGCCAAGCCGGTCGACTTCCTCACGCAGCGCCAGCAACTGCTGACGTGCGTCCTTAAGGGTTTCCATCAGCTTGGAGTTGCGCGCGGTCAGCGAGTCGATGTGCGCTTCGAGCTGTCGGACGTCACGCCCAACGCGGGCGCTGTCCTGCGGTGCGTTGTCGAGTTGTTCGCGCAGCACAGCGGCCTCTCGGCGCAGCTCCTCCAGCTCGGCCAGGTCGTCGCCGGGCGTGCCGGGGCCACTGGAAGCGTCGAAGGCCCCAGAACGCGCCGAGTCTCCCATGTTGTCCATGTTGCGCTCCTTTCCCGAACTGGAAGTTGAAGCGACGGATACCTCAACGCTACCGGCCATTGTGCATTCGCGTGCGCTGTGGCAATCCGACACACCGACAAACGCTGTTAGCCTGGGTGACGATTTAAGCCGTCGAAAGGACCTTTGTGACCGTGAAATACCTAGCCACAGGCATCGCAGCCGCCGCGCTCGTGGCGGCAGCCGCAGCAGGTGTGACCTCGGTTGCAACCGTCACTCCGCAGCTGCAGTTGACGGTTTGGGGTGCGCCGCTGCCGCTCGAGCCGCCGGCCGCCATCCCGGCGCCCGAGCAGCTGACCGACGTGCTCAACACCCTGGCCGATCCCGGCATCCCCGCCGCCGGCAAGTCCCACCTCATCGAGGGCGGCCTCGGCCCGGTCGAGAGCAGCGTGATGGACCGCAAGATGGCCAAGGGCGTCGCCAACGGTAAGTTCCCGCTATCGATCAGCGTGGCCAATATCGCGCCGGCCGGCCCCGGCGCGGCCACCGCGGATGTCACCGCCTCCGGACCGCAGCTGGAGCCGCGTTCGGTCAACCTGATGTTCGTCGACCAGGGCGGCTGGAAGTTGTCCAAGACATCGCTGATGACGCTGTCGCAGATGACCTCGTCCAACTGACGTCGAACTGATCGCGGATGTCCCGGCAGCGCATCGCCTTGAGCACCGCCCTGGCGGCGGTGCTGGCGCTGTCGGGCTGCGCCAGCCACCCACAACCGGCTGAGCCGCCGGCCGAGGTCCCGGTGACGGCGACAACAACGCTGGCGGCAGAGCCGCAGTCATCGCCGCTTCCGGCGCCCGAGGCACTCACGGATGTGCTCTACCGGTTGTCCGATCCAGAGATTTCCGGTGCCGAGAAGGTCAGCCTGATCGAGAGCGCCAAGCCCACCGACGCCGCGACCATCGACAAGTTCGCCACCGCACTCAAAGACGGCGGGTACCTGCCGCTGAACCTCGAAACCGCCGACATCACCTGGTCGGACCGCCACCCGGGCAACGTGACCGCCGACGTCACGGTCAACACCGCCAGCCCAGATGCCGGTGGGTTCACGTTCCCGATGGAGTTCACGCCGCGCGACGGCGGCTGGCAACTATCGCACGAGACCGCCAAAACGTTGCTGGCGTTCGGCAAGGCACATGCCGGCTCCACAACGCCTCCCACGCCGACGCCGTAGCCATGTGGATCGGGTGGCTGGAGTTCGACCTGCTGCTCGGTGACGTGCACTCGCTCAAGCAGAAGCGCTCGGTGGTGCGCCCGATCGTCGCGGAGTTGCGCCGTAAGTTCAATGTGTCAGCGGCCGAGACGGATTCGGTAGAGCTGCACCGGCGCAGCGGCATCGGCCTGGCCGCGGTTTCCGGGGAGCGCCGACATGTGGTCGAGGTCCTCGATGCGGTCGAGCGACTGGTGGCCGCGCGCCCGGAGATCGAGCTGCTGTCGGTGCGGCGGCGGTTGAGTTGCAGCGACGACTGAGATTGTGCCGCAGGCCGATTCGGTCTTCATATGAGGGTGACCGGCTACCGTTGAGACCGATCTGACGAGGAGGCGATCAGCGGATGACGAGCTGGCGCGACACCGTGTCCGAACAGGCGCAGGCGGACCTTGACGGGCTCACCGACGCCGCGGTCAACCTCGCCCTGGAAACCATCGCGGCCCGCGGCGAGTTCCTGCCTTTCGCGCTGGCGGTTTCCGTCGACGGCGAACGCCAGGTGATCGCTCCGGACTACCCGACATCAGCGGCGGTCGTCGAACAGTTGGCGGCGCACTGGCGGGCCGTGACCGCGCTCAAGGACAGCCTGCGGGCCGCCGTCGTCGCCTTGAACGTCACGTTGACCGATCCGCACCGCGACGGGATCGAGGTCAGTGTCGAACACCGTGAGGGCGCAGCGGTAGGGCTGATCTTCCCCTACACGACCGGCGCGGATGGCGCCGTGGAACTGCAGGCACCGTCGGCACATGCGATGAATCCGCGCCTCTGGGGGCCGTAAACCCAACCGGGCGCGTCTGCTCACATCGGACGTTTGCGTCCCAGCCGGGTCGGGGTGACCGTGCCGGGCGCCAGCCTGCGGGCGCAGACCAGGAAGGCGGTGTGGCCGCGCATCGCATGTTGTGGGCGCACCGCCAGCCCGACGACGTTCCAGCCGCGCTGCATGGTCTCCCATGATCGCGGCTCGGTCCAGCACTGCTGCTCGCGCAGCGCCTCGTTCACCTGCGAGAGCTGGGTGACGGTGGCCACATAGATCACCAGCACCCCACCGGGAATCAGCACCCGCGACACGACGTCAAGCACGTCCCACGGCGCCAGCATGTCCAGCACCACCCGGTCGATCGACCCGTCGGGCAGGTCGCAGTCGGCGACATCGCCCATCACCAGCCGCCAGTTGTCGGGCAGCTGCCCGACGAAGGTCTCGACATTGCGGCGGGCATGCTCGGCGTGGTCATCGCGCAGTTCGTAGGAGACCACCTGGCCCTCCGGCCCGACCGCTCGCAGCAACGACAGCGTCAGCGCGCCCGATCCGGCACCGGCCTCCAGCACCCGGGCGCCGGGGAAGATGTCGCCTTCGTGAATGATCTGTGCGGAATCCTTGGGATAGATCACCTGCGCCCCGCGCGGCATCGACATCACATAGTCGACCAGCAGCGGCCGCAGCACCAGGAACGGGTCACCGTTGGCGGACTTGACCACGCTGCCGTCCGGCAGCCCGATCACCTCGTCGTGCGGGATGGCGCCCCGATGGGTGTGGAAGTCACCGCCGGGGACCAGCACCGTGGTGTAGCGGCGGCCTTTGGCGTCGGTGAACTGGGCCCGGTCGCCTGCTTGGAAGATCCCGGATTCGGACACAGCCGTTCACCCTACGCAGCGTGGCAGGCGTGGGTTGTCGGAGCATGCCCGTAGGGTTCCGCGTATGAGTAGGCCGGCGTTGTCCCCGTCGCGGGCGGCCGACTTCAAACAGTGCCCGCTGCTGTATCGGTTCCGCGCAATCGACCGGCTGTCCGAGCCGCCGTCGACGGCGCAGCTGCGCGGCACGGTGGTGCACGGCGCACTGGAGCGCCTCTACGCGCTGCCGGCCGCCCAGCGCGGTCCGGAGACGGCCCGTGAGCTGGCCGCCCCGGCCTTGGAGGAGCTGATCAGCGCCGAACCGGATCTGGCGGCCGGGCTGGATGTCGAGCAGTTGCTGGCCGAAGCGCGCAAGCTGCTCAGCGGCTACTACCGGCTGGAGGATCCCCGCCGGTTCGATCCCCAGAGCTGTGAACAACGCGTCGAGGTCGAACTCGCCGACGGGACGCTGCTGCGAGGTTTCGTCGACCGCATCGACGTCGCCCCGACCGGCGGCCTGCGCGTGGTCGACTACAAGACCGGCCGGGCGCCGTCGCCGGGCAGCGCGTCGGCCCAGTCGAGGGCGCTGTTCCAGATGAAGTTCTATGCGGTGGCACTGCTGCGATCACGCGGGGTGCTTCCGGCCCAGCTGCGGCTGATCTACCTGGCCGACGGCCAGTTGCTGGACTACTCACCGGACCACGCGGAGCTGCTGCGCTTCGAGAAGATTCTGATCGCGATCTGGCGTGCCATCCAAACTGCCGGTGCCACAGGTGATTTCCGGCCGAACCCGTCGCGGTTGTGCGATTGGTGCGCGCACCGCGCGTTGTGTCCGGCGTTCGGCGGGACCCCGCCGGCCTATCCCGGCTGGCCGATGGACGGCGCGGCGTGAACGGCCGATCGGTGCTGCACCGGCGCTGAACGTCTCAGCTCACAGCACCGCGGTGTAAGCGGCGATCGCGATGCCGCCCAGTACCGCGACACTGTCTTCCAGCAGCGCGATCGGCAGGTCGCGCCCGCCACTGACGGCGACCAAGCGCTGCCGCAGGGCAAAACCGACCAACGTGCCGATCACCGCGCCGATCATGCCCGCGCCCAGTGCCGTCCAGGTGTAGTTCCAGGCCGTGCCGAGCACCGCACCGGCGAACCCGCCCAACACGATCCGAGCGGTGAACGGCAGCGGCATGGTGCGGTTGGGGGTCTTGGGCAATTGATCGGTGACCAGTTCACCAACCGCCAGCACCGTCAGGATGGTGACGGTCGCCGGGTGGCTCAACCACTGAGCCCAGGTGCCGTCCAGGTTGATCCAGTGCAGTGCGGCCGCCCAGGCCATGACGGCCGGTGCGGTCAGCGCACGCAGTCCGGCGACGACACCGATCAACAGCGCGAGGAGCAGCACGAGGAAATGCGTCACGAGAGCCTCCTAGATTCTCCCGGACGCTAACACGTCGACAACTCCCCGACCTGCACTGATCAAAATCGGCAGAATCTGATGTCCGAGGCGAGGATGGCCTTGGCCCCGATGGCGGCCAGTTCGTCCATGATCGCGTTGACCTGGCGGCGCGGCACCAGCGCGCGAACCGCGATCCAGTCCGGCTCGGCCAGCGGAGCGATGGTCGGTGACTCCAGGCCGGGGGTGATCGCGGCGGCCTGCTCAAGAGCCGCCCGCGGACAGTTGTAGTCCAGCATCAGGTACTGCTGGCCGAAGACCACGCCGCGCATCCGGCCCGCCAGCTGATCGCGGGCTGCGGCCGTCTGTTGGCTGCGGCCGTTCGGTTTGGCGGCCTCGATGAGCACCGCCTCCGAATCGCACAGTGTCTCACCGAAAGCCACCAGGTCGTGCTGGCGCAACGTGCGGCCCGACCCGACCACGTCGGCGATCGCGTCGGCCACCCCGAGCTGTATCGAGATCTCCACCGCGCCGTCCAGACGGATGACGGTCGCCTCGATTCCCTTGGCCGCCAGGTCTTTCCGAACGAGATTGGGATAAGCGGTGGCGATCCGCTTGCCGGCCAGATCCGCCACGGTCCAGTCCCGTCCGGCCGGGGCGGCGTAGCGGAACCGCGACGAGCCGAATCCCAACGCCAGCCGTTCGCGCACCGGCGCAGTGGATTCCAGGGCAAGGTCCCGACCGGTGACCCCCAGATCCAGCTCCCCCGACCCGACGTAGATGGCGATGTCCTTGGGCCGCAGGAAGAAGAACTCCACCTTGTTCGACGGATCCAGGACCGTCAGGTCCTTGGCGTCGGCGCGGCTGCGGTAGCCGGCCTCCGCCAGCATCGCCGCGGCGGACTCACTGAGCGCTCCCTTGTTGGGAACCGCGACACGCAACATGGTCACAACTTCCGGTACACGTCGGACAACGTCAGCCCGCGCGAGATCATCAGCACCTGGGTCCAATACAGCAGCTGACTGATCTCGCCGGCCAGCGCGTCATCGGACTCGTGCTCGGCGGCCAGCCACACCTCGCCGGCCTCCTCCAGAATCTTCTTGCCGATGGTGTGCACCCCGGCGTCCAGCGCGGCGACGGTGGCGCTGCCGGCCGGTCGGGTGGCGGCGCGCTCACCGAGCTCGGCGAACAGCTCCTCGAAGGTCTTCACGAGCAGGGATTGTTTCATGCCCGGTCACGGGCAGTCACGGCAGTTTCGCCCGTGGTGGTTGCGGTGCCCGAGCGAGCGTGCACAGCTGCACAGTTTTTACGGCGTGTCGGCGGGCAGACGCGCACGCTCGCGGGGGGCAGAGAGTCGGGTGTAGATCTCGTGCAGGTCCGCCGGCCCGAGCCCGGCCAACGACCCCACCTGGTGACGCATCGCACCGGGCGGCACCGGTATCGCGTTGGGTACCACCAGCACCGCACAACCGGCCAGTTCGGCCGAGGCGGCGCCGGTCGGCGAGTCCTCCACGGCCAGACACTCGCGCGGATCCAGCTCCAGCAGCTCGACCGCCCGCAGGTAGGGATCCGGCGCCGGCTTACCCCGGCCCACCTCGTCACCGCAGACCACCGCATCGAAATAGTGCCGGCCGATGGTGTTCAGCGCCCGCTCGGCCAGCAGCCGCGGGGTGTTGGTGACCAGCGCCATGGGCACGGCCGCCGCCGCGAGTCCCTCCAGCAACTCCTGGGCGCCGTCGCACCAGGGCAGGGCCGCATCGAACAACTCGGCGGTGTAGTCGTGCATCCAGGCCGCCGAGGCGGCCATCGCCGCCGGGTCGGGTGTCAGGCCCAGGTCGTCGTAGACGATGCGGATGTTGTCGGCCGCGCTGCCACCGACCGTGGCCGCCCGCACCTGGGGTGTCAGCACCCCGCCGAGGCGGTCGTAGAGCGCATCCATCGCGACATCCCAGAGCTTCTCGGAATCGACCAGGGTGCCGTCCATGTCGCACAGCACCGCGCGCAACTCACCCATCGGGGCAGCACCTCAGGACTCAGTCCTCCGGGTTGTAGCCGAGGTTGGCGGCGAGCCAGCGCTCGGCTTCGGCCAGCGTCCAGCCCTTGCGCTTCGCGTAGTCGGCGACCTGGTCCTGGGCCAACCGGCCGATCACGAAATACTGCGACTGCGGGTGCGAGAAATACAGGCCGCTGACCGCGGCACCGGGCCACATCGCCATCGAGTCGGTCAGCTCGATGCGGGTCCGTTCGGTGACGTCCATCAACTTCCAGATCGTCGCCTTCTCGGTGTGCTCCGGGCAGGCCGGGTAGCCCGGCGCCGGGCGGATCCCCTGGTACTTCTCGGCGATCAGGGCGTCGTTGTCCAAGGCCTCGTCGGGCTGGAATCCCCAGAACTCCTTGCGAACCCGCTGGTGCATCCGTTCGGCGAACGCCTCCGCCAGCCGGTCGGCGACCGACTCCAGCAGGATCGCACTGTAGTCATCGAGTGCTTCCTTGAACTCCGCGATCTTCTCGCCGCTGCCCAGCCCCGCGGTGACGGCGAAGGCGCCGATGTAGTCGGCCAGACCTGTGTCTTTGGGGGCGATGTAGTCGCCCAGCGACCGGTTCGGGATACCCGGCCGGTGCGCGCCCTGCTGGCGCAGGTTGTGGAACACGGTCAACACCTCGGTCCGGGTGTCATCGGTGTAGACCTCGACGTCATCGCCGACCGCGTTGGCCGGGAAGAACCCGATGACCGCGTTGGCCGTCAGCCACTTCTCTGCGATCGCGGTGTCGAGCATCTGCTGGGCCTCGTTGTACAGCTTGCGCGCGGCCTCGCCGGAAGCCGGGTTGTTGAGGATGTCGGGAAAGCGGCCCTTCATCTCCCAGGCGTTGAAGAACGGCTGCCAGTCGATGTACTCGCGCAACTCGGCCAGATCGTAGTCAAGAAATTCCCAAACTCCCGTACCAATAACGGGCGCCGGCGGCGTGTAGCCGTCCCACTCGATGGGAGTCCGGTTGGCGCGGGCCTTCTCCAGCGGCACCATCGGCCGCTCGTTCTTCTGGGCATGCCGTTCCCGCAGCGACGCGTAGTCGGCCGCGGTCGATTCCAGCAGCGCCGGGCGCTGCTTGTCGTCGAGCAGCGCGGCAACCACCGGAACCGAGCGCGACGCGTCCTTGACCCAGATCACCGGAGCGCTACGACGCGGCGCGATCTTCACGGCCGTGTGGGCGCTCGAGGTGGTCGCGCCGCCGATCAAAAGCGGGATCTGGAGGCCTTCGCGTTCCATCTCGGCGGCGAAACCGGCCATCTCCTCCAGCGACGGGGTGATCAGGCCGGAGAGGCCGATCATGTCGGCGTCGTACTCCCTGGCCGCGGTCAGGATCTTCTCGGCGGGCACCATCACCCCGAGGTCGACGACGGTGTAGTTGTTGCACTGCAACACCACCCCGACGATGTTCTTGCCGATGTCGTGGACGTCGCCCTTGACCGTCGCCATCACGATGGTGCCGTTGGTGTGGTCGGCGTCGCCCGGCTGCTTCTCGGCCTCGATGAACGGCAGCAGGTAGGCCACCGCCTTCTTCATCACCCGGGCCGACTTCACCACCTGCGGCAGGAACATCTTGCCGGCGCCGAAGAGGTCGCCGACGACGTTCATGCCGTCCATCAGCGGGCCCTCGATCACCTCGATCGGCCGGCCGCCGGCGGCGGCGATCTCGGCCCGCAGCTCCTCGGTGTCCTCGTCGACGTGCGCGTCGATGCCCTTGACCAGGGCGTGCGTGATCCGCTCGCGGGCCGGGAGGTTGCGCCACTCGGCCGCCGCGGGGTCTTCGCCCTTCTCGGAGGAGTTGAACCGTTCGGCGATCTCCAGCAGCCGCTCGGCCGCATCCGCGCGACGGTTCAGCACCACGTCCTCGATGCGTTCCCGCAGCTCGGCGTCGATCGAGTCGTAGGGCACCAGCGCTCCGGCGTTGACGATGCCCATGTCCAGGCCGGCCTTGATCGCGTGGTACAGGAACACCGCGTGAATCGCCTCACGGACCGGGTTGTTGCCCCGGAACGAGAACGACACGTTCGAGATGCCGCCGGAGATGTGCACCCCGGGCAGGCTCTCCTTGATCCAGGCGCAGGCCTCGATGAAGTCGATCCCGTAGGTGGCGTGCTCCTCGATGCCGGTCGCCAGTGCGAAGCAGTTCGGGTCGAAGATGATGTCCTCGGCCGGGAAGCCGACCTGCTCGGTCAGGACCCGGTAGGCGCGCCCGCAGATCTCCTTGCGGCGCTCCAGGTTGTCGGCCTGCCCCTGCTCGTCGAAGGCCATCACGACGACGGCGGCGCCGTACTTGCGGCACAGCCGTGCCTCGCGGATGAACTTCTCCTCGCCCTCCTTCATGGAGATCGAGTTGACGATCGGCTTGCCCTGCACGTTCTTCAGGCCCGCCTCGATGACCTCCCACTTGGAGGAGTCGATCATCACCGGGACGCGGCTGATGTCGGGTTCGCTGGCGATCAGTTTGGTGAACCGGTCCATCGCGGCGACGCCGTCGATCATGCCCTCGTCCATGTTGATGTCGATGACCTGCGCACCGGCCTCGACCTGTTGCAGCGCCACCGACAGCGCGGTGTCGTAGTCCTCGGCCTTGATCAGGTTGCGGAACCGGGCTGAACCGGTGATATTGGTGCGCTCACCGATGTTGACGAACAGCGAGTCGTCGGTGATGTTGAGCGGTTCCAGGCCCGCCAGCCGGGTGGCGACCTCGATCTTCGGCAGCTCGCGCGGCGGCTTGCCCTCGACGACCTTGGCGATCTCGGCGATGTGCTCCGGCGCCGTTCCGCAGCAACCGCCGACCAGGTTGACCAGGCCGGCCTCGGCGAACTCGGCGATGTAGCTGGCCTGCCGCTCCGGGTCCTCGTCGTACTCGCCGAAGGCGTTGGGCAGGCCGGCGTTGGGATAGCAGGACACGTGGGTGTCGGCGATTCGCGCCATCTCGGCGATGTAGGGCCGCATCTCCGGCGCGCCCAGGGCGCAGTTGAGGCCCACCGCGATCGGCCTCGCGTGCCGGATCGAGTTCCAGAACGCCTCGGTGACCTGACCCGACAATGTGCGCCCGGACGCATCGGTGATGGTGCCGGAGATGATGACCGGCCAGCGGCGTCCGCGTTCCTCGAACAACGTCTCGACGGCGAACACCGCGGCCTTGGCGTTCAGCGAGTCGAAGATCGTCTCGATGAGGATGAGGTCGGCGCCGCCGTCGACCAGGCCGTTGGCGGCTTCGAGGTAGGCGGCGACCAATTGGTCGTAGGAGACGTTGCGGGCGCCGGGGTCGTTGACGTCCGGCGAGATCGACGCGGTGCGCGTCGTCGGCCCGATGGTGCCGGCCACGTAGCGGGGCTTGTCGCCGGTGCTGTATTCAGCTGCGGCCTTGCGGGCCAGGGCGGCGCCCGCATAGTTCAGCTCATAGCTGAGGTCCGCCATGTCGTAGTCCGACAGCGAGATCGCGTTCGCGTTGAAGGTGTTGGTCTCCAAGATGTCGGCGCCCGCCTCGAGATACTCGCGGTGAATGCCCTCGATGATCTCCGGTTGCGTCAAGGTGAGCAGGTCGTTGTTGCCCTGCAGCGGGGTGGGCCACTCGCTGAACCGCTCGCCGCGGTAACCGGCCTCGTCCGGCCGGTCGCGCTGGATCGCCGTGCCCATCGCGCCGTCGATCACCACGATCCGCCGGCGCAGCGCAGCCGTCAGCTCTTCGGTGCAGTCAGGCTGGATGTTGGGCTCAAAGTTAGTCACGCAGGTCCCTTCCATGACGGAAGGCGTCCTTGACTCCGTCGAGCGTGGCGGCCACCGGCGGGAACCGGCGAACCGTTGCAACGCCTCTCGACGCCGAAAAGTCTACTTGCTCACCCGCCATAGGGACGAATCCCCCGGCGACCGAGCCGACTCAGCCGCTCCGGTAGGGCCCGTGATCTCCGCACAGGCCTTACCCTGGCGGTGTGACCCGACCGGATGACGGCACCGCGCTTCCCGACCTGCACGACACCATCGTGGTGGCCGCTTTCGAGGGCTGGAATGACGCCGGCGACGCCGCCAGCGACGCGGTGCAGCACCTGCACGACATCTGGGACGCCCGGCTGATCGTCGACATCGACGACGAGGCGTACTACGACTACCAGGTGAACCGGCCGGTGATCCGGCAGCTCGACGGCGTCACCCGTGAACTGGTGTGGCCGTCGATGCGGGTCTCGCACTGCCGGCCACCGGGCAGCGACCGCGACATCGTGCTGATGCACGGCGTCGAGCCCAACATGCGCTGGCGGACGTTCTGCGCCCAGCTGCTGGCGGTCATCGAGCAACTCGACGTCAACACCGTGGTGATCCTGGGCGCGCTGCTGGCCGACACCCCGCACACCCGGCCGGTGCCGGTCTCCGGGGCGGCCTACTCGCCGGAGTCGGCCACCCGATTCGGTCTGACCGAGACCCGCTACGAGGGCCCGACCGGGATCACCGGGGTGTTTCAGGACGCGTGCGTGGCGGCCGGGATTCCGGCGGTGACGTTCTGGGCGGCGGTGCCGCACTATGTCTCGCAGCCGCCCAATCCCAAGGCGACGGTCGCACTGCTGCGCCGCGTCGAGGACGCCCTGGACATCGAGGTGCCGCTGGGCGATCTGCCGGCGCAAGCCGAGGAGTGGGAGCTGGCGGTCACCGAGATGGCCAGCGAGGACGAGGAGATCGCCGACTACGTCACCTCGCTGGAGGAGCGCGGCGACGCCGAGGTCGACATGACCGATGCGCTCAACAAGATCGACGGCGACGCGCTGGCCGCGGAGTTCGAGCGCTACCTGCGCCGCCGCCGGCGCTGACCCAGTTCGGCCCTACTTTTCTATGGCCTCGTTGTAGGCGCTGGTGGAACGGCCCAGCGCGGCGACCTCGGCGTCCATCCGCGGCAGCATTTCGGCGGCCACCTTGCCGATCTGGCCCTCCGCGACCCCGCTGGACAGCAGCGGCTTGAGCCAGCGGAACAGCCCCACCCAGCGCGGGCAGTAGACCCGGGTGCGACGGTTCTCGATGCCGTCGACGAACGCGTCGACGCATTCGGCCACCGACGTGGTCTTGTTCAGCGGCCAGGGCAGCTTGGCCAGCAACTCACCGAAGGTCGACAGGTCGGACTTGGTGTCGCGCACCAGCGCGGTGTCGATCCAGGACATGTGCGCCGAGCCGACGGTCACCCCGAGGTGGGCGACCTCCAGGCGCAACGCGTTGGCCAGATGCTCGACACCGGCCTTGGATGCGTCGTAGGGGATCATGCCCGGCGCAGCGGCGAACGCCGCCAGCGACGACACGATCAGCACATAGCCGCGGCGCTCGACGATGGCCGGCAGCGTGGCCCGCACCGTGTTGAACACCCCCACCAGGTTGACGTCGATCACCCGCCGGAACGCCTCCGGGTCGACGGCCAGCAGCGAGCCGTAGCTGGCGATGCCGGCATTGGCGACCACGGTGTCGATCCGTCCGAACCGCGCGACGGCCGCATCGGCGGCGGCCTGCATGGCGTCCAGGTCGCGGACATCGGCGGCCACGGTCAGCACCCGGTCACCGCCGAGTTCATCGGCGAACGCCGTGAGCTGCGCCTGGTCCAGGTCGGTCAGCACCAGTTTGGCGCCCTGAGCGTGCAGCCGGCGGGCCGTGTCGGCGCCGATACCGTGCGCACCGCCGGTGATGAAGATGACTTGGGAGTGAATCGCAACCATGCGGCCAAACTACTCCCGGCGCAGCTGGGTCAGAGCGCCACACCCAGCAGGGCGTCGACCGCGGTGGCCACCAGCCGCGGGGTGGCGGTGTCGTGACCGCCGTACTCCAGTGCGTCGGTGGCCCAACCGTCCAGCGCCGCGAGCGCCTTCACCGTGTCCAGGTCGTCGGCGAGGTAGCGGCGCAGCCGGGCGATCACGTCGTCGGCGGCCGGGCCGGCCGGCAGGGTGGTCGCGGCGCGCCAGCGGGCCAGTCGCGCCTCGGCCTGCTGCAGGATCGCGTCGTCCCAGAACCGGTCGCTGCGGTAGTGGCCGGCCAGCAGACCCAGCCTGATCGCCGCCGGCTCCACACCCTGAGCGCGCAGTCTGGACACCAGCACCAGGTTGCCGAGGCTCTTGGACATCTTGTGTCCGTCCCAGCCGATCATCCCGGTATGCACGTAGTGGCGGGCGAAACGCCGCTCCCCGGTGAGCGATTCGGCGTGCGCGGCGGAGAACTCGTGGTGCGGGAAGATCAGGTCGGACCCGCCGCCCTGGATGTCGATCCCGCTGCCGATCCGGCTCAACGCGATCGCGGCGCACTCGACGTGCCAGCCGGGCCGTCCGGCGCCAAACGGCGCGGGCCAGCTGGGTTCGCCCGGCCGGGCGGCGCGCCACAGCAGGGCATCCAGCGGATCGGTCTTGCCGGCCCGGTCCGGATCTCCGCCGCGCTCGCCGAACAGTTCCAGCATGGTGGCGCGGTCGAGACCCGATTCGTAGCCGAACTGTTCGGTGGCGTCGGCGCGGAAATAGACGTCCGGGTGTTCGCCGTCGACGACATAGGCCGACCCGGAGGCCAGCATTTTCTCGACCACCTCGACGACCTCGTCGATCGCCTCGCTGGCAGCCACGTAGTGCTGGGGCGGCAGCACCCGCAGCGCGGTCATGTCCGCCGCGAACAGCTCGACCTGATCGGCCGCCAGCAGCTGCCAGTCCACACCGTCACGGTCGGCGCGTTCGAGCAGCGGGTCATCGACGTCGGTGACGTTCTGCACGTAGTCCACCGGGTGGCCGGCGTCGAGCCAGAGCCGGTGAATCAGGTCGAAGACCAGATAGGTGGCGGCGTGACCCAGATGGGTGGCGTCATAAGGGGTGATGCCGCAGACGTACATGGTGGCCGTCGGGCCCGGCGACACCGGGCGGACCTGCCGGTCGGCGGTGTCGTACAGACGCAGCGCCGGGCCGTGCCCGGGCAGGGCCGGAACGGCCGGCGCGGACCACGATTGCATGCCCTCGACTGTAAGGCCCGGCGGTTTAGCGAGGCTCGCCGGAGGCGAGGTGAAGCTGGAACCGCCGCATCAACACCGCGGTTTAGCGAGGCTCGCCGGAGGCGAGGTGAAGCTGGAACCGCCGCACCAACACCGCGGTCAGAACAACGTTTGCCGCACGGCGTCGAGTAGCGTCGGCGCCACCTCGGGCCGGCACATCAGCAGGTCGGGCAGGTAGGGGTCGGGGCGGTTGTAGAGCAGCGGCGAACCGTCGAGCCGGGAGGCGTGCAGCCCGGCCGCCCGCACCACACCGGCCGGGGCGGCCGAATCCCACTCCCATTGGCCGCCGGCGTGCAGGTAGGCGTCCACGTCGCCGCGCACCACCGCCATCGCCTTGGCGCCCGCCGAACCCATCAGCACCGGTTCGACCGGCAGTACCTCCCGGATGATGCGCACCACCGCCGGCATCCGGGTTGCGCTGACCGCCACCCGTATCGGGTTCGGGACCCCGGCCGGCGTGGCGTTCGCGGTGACCGTGTCGGTGGCGAACACGACGTTGCTCCTGTTGTCATAGGCCGGCAGCGACACCGCGGCGTCGGTGATGGCGCCCGGCCCCGCGCCGTCTCGCTGCCACAGCGCGATATGCACCGCCCAGTCATCCCGTCCGGGGGTGGTGAACTCCCGGGTGCCGTCGAGCGGGTCGATGATCCAGACCCGGTCGGCCTGCAACCGGGCCAGGTCGTCGGGCGATTCCTCGCTGAGCACCGCGTCGTCGGGGCGTACCTCCCGCAGCCGGCTGAGGATCAAACGGTTGGCGAGCGCATCCCCGGCATCGCCGAGGCGCCACGGGTGGCCGAACCCCACCTCGTCGCGGACCTTGAGCAACAGCTTCCCGGCCTCGACGGCCAGTTCGGCGGCCAGCGCCGCGTCGGTCAGCGTCACGTCAGGAAGTATCCCCGACCCGGCTGGCACGCCCCGCCGCGAGTGGGCGGTTCGGCATTCCCGAAGCGGATTTTCGCGGCCAGAATGCACCCGCGGCGGTGGTGAAGGCCCTCAGAACGCCGGCCAGGGTATCGGGCGATGACTGTTCGGGCCGGGCATCACCGGATGTTCCAGCAGATCCTCGACGCGCCGCCGCAGGGCCGCGATCTCGGCCGACGTCAGATGTGGCTCCAGGTCGGCGGCCAGCGGACCGTCCAGCGCGGCGGCCAAGCGGGCCAGCGCCTGCAACTCGGCCAGGTCGTCCAGCGGCATGCCGGCCCAGCCCCACAGCACGGTGCGCAACTTGTCTTGGGTGTGCAGGGTCACGCCGTGGTCGACGCCGTAGACCACACCGTCGGTGCCGCACAGGATGTGTCCGCCCTTGCGGTCGGCGTTGTTGATCACCACGTCGAACACCGCCATGCGACGCAACCGGGGGTCATCGGCGTGCACGAGTACCACCGGGTCACCGGCGTAGTCGTAGGCCCGCAGCACCGACAGGTAGCCGGCCGGGATCTTGCCGACCGGCGCCAGGTCGACCAGCGCAGGCCCGGCCGGCGGGTCGCCGCCGTCGCCAGGTTGGTCCACCCACAGCTGCACCATGCCGGGCCCGGCGGGGCCGTCGCGAATGATGGTGTAGGGCACCAGGTTCCAGCCCAACTCAACGGAGATCAGGTGCGCGACGAGCTCGCGGCCGGCCAGCGTGCCGTCCGGGAAGTCCCACAGCGGCTGCTCACCGGCGATCGGCTTGTACACACAGTGGGTGCGCCGCTCCCCCATCGTCGCCTCGCACAGGAAAGTGGCGTTGCTCGCCGAGCGGATGCGGCCCAGGATCTCCAGCTCCCCGGAGCGCAGCGCCTCCCTATCGTCAGAGGTCGGGGTCATCGGGCTCATCGTCGGGCCCGAATGCACCCCGCCGATAGCCGTTGGTGCGGACGCAGAGGTGGCCGGCCGGATCCAGCGGCTCGTCGCACAGCGGGCACGGCGGGCGGCCCGCGGAGATGACCCGGTTCGATCTGGTGGCGAACTGCCGCGCCGACTCCGGCGTCAGGAACACCCGCACCGCGTCCGGGCCCTCGTCGGTGTCGTCGAGGACCACCGACGCATCGAACTCGGTGTCGCTGACCGCGAGCAGCTCGACGACCACGGTCTGCGCCTCGGAGTCCCAACCCAATCCCATGGTTCCGACCCGGAATTCGGCGTCCACCGGCGTCACCAGCGGGTTGAGGTCCTCGATCTCGGTGGGCTCCGGTGGTACCGGGGTACCGAATCGGCGGTTGACCTCCAACAACAGTGCACCGATCCGCTCGGCGAGCACCGCTACCTGCTGCTTTTCCAGCACCACCGAGACCACCCGCTCGTCGTGCACCGCCTGCAGGTAGAAGGTGCGATTCCCGGGTTGGCCGACGGTCCCGGCCACGAAGCGGTCGGGAGTGCGAAAGACGTGGATGGCTCGGGACATGGCATCTCCCAAAATACCGGCAGTCGGCGATGACACCGGTATCCCCGTCGACTAGGTGGTGGACCCACCGACGACGGCGTCGCTCGACGAGCCGTCGGCGGGCGGCGAATTTGTGACCGCGGCGGCCAGTGAGTCCCCGGTGTGATTGAGGTGGATGACGAACGGGCGCAACGGCGTGTAGCGGATCACGCTGGCCGACGCCGGGTCGGCGGTGATGCGCTGAAAACCGTCCAGGTGGACACCGAGCGCGTCGGCGATGACCGCCTTGATGACGTCGCCGTGGCTGCAGGCCACCCACAGCACGTCGGCGCCGTGCTGCTCGGCCAGCTCCCGGTCATGTTCGCGTACCGCGGCAACCGCCCGGGCCTGCACCTGCGCCAGCCCTTCGCCGCCGGGGAACACCGCCGCGCTCGGCTGCGCCTGCACCACCCGCCACAGCGGCTCGCCGGTCAGCTCGCTCATCTTGCGACCGGTCCAGGTTCCGTAATCGACCTCGGCGAGCCGATCGTCGATGAGCGGGTCCAGCCCGAGCGCGGCGGCCAGCGGCTCGACGGTGCTGCGGCAGCGCAGCAGCGGTGAGCGCACCAGCGCCTTGATGGGCAGCCCGGCGAACCGGTCGACGAGCTGTGCGGCCTGCTCGCGGCCCAACGCATCGAGCTCGACACCTTCGGAACGCCCGGCCAGCACCCCGGCGGTGTTCGCGCTGGACCGGCCGTGCCGGAGCAGGATGACCGTCATGACTGGGCCGCCAATACACCGGTGGCCAGCAGGACCAGGATCGTCGTCCCGACGACCACCCGGTACCCGACGAACCAGTACATGCTGTGGGACACCAGGAACCGCAGGAACCAGGCCACCGCCGCCCAGCCGACCCCGAAGGCGATCAGGGTGGCCACCAACAGTTGCGGCCCGCTGGCACTCATCCCGGTACCGGCCGGGTGAAACGCGTCGGGCAGCGAGAAGAGCCCGGAGGCGAACACCGCCGGGATGGCCAGCAGGAAGCCGAACCGGGCGGCCAGCTCGCGGTCCAGGCCGGCGAACAGCCCGGCGCTGATCGTGGCGCCGGAGCGGGACACGCCGGGCACCAGCGCAAGGGTTTGCGCCGACCCCACCAGTACGGCATCGCGCCAGGTCAGCTGCTTGGCGTGGCGAGTCTGGCGGCCGAGGTATTCGGCGGCGGCGATCACCGCCGAGAACACCACCAGCGCGGTCGCCACCACCCACAGGTTGCGCACCCCAGACCGGATCTGGTCGGTGAACACCAGGCCCAGCACGCAGATCGGGATGGTGCCGATGATGACGTACCAGCCCATCCGGTAGTCGACCTGGCGGTCGGCGGCCAGCGGCGTTTTGGTCAGCGCCGACGCCACCCCGGACAGCCACGCGGTGGCGATCCGCGCGATGTCCTTGGCGAAATAGACCAGGACCGCCACCTCGGTGCCGAGCTGGGTGACCGCGGTGAAGGATGCGCCGGCGTCGCCGGCGAAGAACAGCCGCGATACCAGCGCCAGATGCCCGGAGGACGAGACCGGCAGGAATTCGGTGAGCCCCTGCACGATCGCCAGGACGATGACCTGCGGCCACGACATCGCGGCCTCGACTACCGACACGACGAAGACCGTACCGCGGGGGTGGCGACGAACGGCCGGGTGCCGCACACTTGAATGCACCGCTGCCATCGGCGCCGGCGGTGAACGCGGGGGGCGGATCTGACGTATTTCCCACCGGAAGGCTGTGAATGGACATTCCGGAAGCCGGTGCCATGCGGATGCTCTACGACCAACACGCGGCCGCCTTGAGCCGCTACGCGCTGCGGCTGACCGGCGACCCCTCCCGGGCCGAGGACGTGGTCCAGGAGACGCTGTTGCGCGCCTGGCAGCACCCCGAGGTCGTCGACGACGTCACCCGCTCTGCGCGGGCCTGGCTGTTCACCGTCGCGCGCAACATCGTCATCGACGAGCACCGCAGCATGCGTTTCCGCTCCGAGACTCGTTCCGGTCCTGCCACACCCGACCCGCCGGGCCCGGACGAGGCCGGGTTGTCGCTGGACCGGATGCTGGTCGCCGAGGCGATTGCCCGGCTGTCCGCGGACCACCGGGGCGTGGTTCGCCGTTCCTACTATCAAGGCTGGACCACCGCACAGATCGCCGACGACCTCGGGATCGCCGAAGGCACGGTGAAATCCCGGCTGCATTACGCACTGCGCGCACTGCGCCACACGCTCGACGAGATGGGGATGACGCGATGACGGGCGAGTTCGACGCGGGCACCACCGGCGACGATCACCCCTACGCCACGTGGGACGCCGCCTACGTGCTGGGTTCGTTGTCGAGTGCCGACCGCCGGGAATTCGAGGGGCACCTCGACCGGTGTTCATCGTGTCAAAGTGCGGTGGCCGAGCTGGCCCCGATTCCCCGGCTGCTGTCGTTGCTCTCACGCGAGGACCTGGCCGCCCTCGAGGCGGACCGGGCACTGCCCGCCCGCCGGGTCCCGGTGCTGAGCGGCAACGGGTCGGGGCCGCCGGGCACCGGCGAAACGGCCCCACCGATCGAGACGGTCATGCCGTTCTTCCGGACCCGCAACTACGCCCCGGTGCCCGACGAGCTGATCGCGTTCGACCTCCCCGTCGAGGGCGCCATCCCGCCCGAGCTGACCGGCTGGTACCTGCGCAACGGCCCGAACCCGCGCACCGCCAGGGGGCATTGGTGCATCGGCGACGGCATGGTCCACGGCATTCGGTTGGAGCGCGGTCGGGCCGCCTGGTACCGCAACCGCTGGGTGCACACCGACAGTTTTGAACGCCCGTTCCCGGTGTACGGGGCCGGAGGCCGCCGCAACCTGCGCTCCAGCGTGGCCAACACCCACGTGATACGACACGCCGGAAAGACCCTGGCGCTGATGGAGACGTCCCTGCCGTATCAGATCAGCAACGACCTGGAGACGTTGGGGGCCTACGATTTCGGCGGCAAATTGGTCGACGCCATGAACGCCCATCCCAAGATCTGCCCGGACACCGGTGAGCTGCATTTCTTCGGCTACGGCAGCCTGGTGCAGCCGCACGTCACCTATCACCGTGCCGACGCCGCCGGCGAGCTGATCCTGAGCCGTCCGATCGACGTTCCGGCGCTGACCCTGATGCACGACTTCGCTCTGACCGCCCGCCACATCGTGTTCCTGGACCTACCGGTGCTGTTCGATTTGAGCCTGGCCCTGACCATGGACGCCGACCAGGACCTGCCCTACCGGTGGGACGACTCCTACGGTGCGCGCCTGGGGGTGCTGCGCCGCGACGACCCGTACGGCGCGGTGCGCTGGTTCGAGGTCGACCCCTGCTACGTCTTTCACATCGCCAACGCCTATGACGTGACGTCAGCAGACGGCGATTCCGTTGTGCTGCAAGTGATCCGGTACCCCGAATTGTGGCGCGACGACAGCGCTTTCGATGACGCCGCCACGCTGTGGCGCTGGACGATCGACCTGGCGGATGGCTCCGTCGAGCAGACCCAGCTCGACGACCGCGGCGTGGAATTCCCGCGCATCGACGACCGGCGCTCCGGTCGGCGGGCTCGCTACGCCGTCACCGTCGGCACCAACACGCTGGTCCGCTACGACCTCGACGACGGCAGCGCCGAGGAACACCGGTTCGTCAGCGACGGCCTGCGCGGCACCGCCGACGAGGCGATCTTCGTCGCCGCCGACGGCGGGCCCGACAACGAGCTGGCCGGGTGGTACCTGAGCTACGTCTATGACCCGGCCCGCGACGCCAGCGATCTGGTGATCATCGACGCCGCCGATTTCAGTGGTGACCCCGTGGCCCGGGTCCGGTTGCCGAGACGGGTACCGCACGGGTTCCACGGCAACTGGCTCAGGGACTGACCGCGCGACGGTGAACCAGCCGGGGTGGCCGATCGTGTCATCTCCGGGAGGTTTTATCGCATGGCCATTGCCGCCGGAACCGTCACTGACCGCAGCCCGAGAGATGCGCTGGTCGGGGCGCTCTATGCCGAGCACGCGGCCGCCCTCCGGCGATACGCACTGCGGTTGACCGGTGACCGGGGCCGCGCCGACGACATCGTCCAGGAGACGCTGTTGCGGGCCTGGAAGCACCTCGAGGTCACCGGCAATTCCGCCCGCGCGTGGCTGTTCACCGTCGCCCGCCACCTGATCATCGATCAGAGCCGCAGCGCCCAGGCGCGCCACGAGGTCGGCTTGCTCGACGGCCTCCCCGAACAAGCCGGCCCCGACGAGATCAACGCGGCACTGGACCGGATGCTGATCGCCGACGCGATCACCCGGTTGTCGCCCGAGCATCGTGAGGTGATCTGCCGGTCGTACTACCACGGCTGGACCACCGCGCTGATCGCCGCCGACCTCGGGATCGCCGAAGGAACCGTGAAGTCGCGGCTGCACTATGCGGTACGCGCGCTGCGACGCGCCCTGCAGGAGATGGGAGTGACCCGGTGACACAGCAAGGGCCCGATGCGGTCCGGCAGGTTGCGCACACCTACGCGATGTGGGACGCCGCCTACGTGTTGGGGGCGTTGTCGACCGCCGAACGGGCTGAGTTCGAGGGCCATCTGATCGGGTGTCCGTGGTGCCAGAGCGCCGTCGGCGAACTCGAGGGAATGGCGGGGCTGCTGTCGCACCTGGACCTTGACCTGGTGGCGGCTCTGGACCCGGACGACGACCATGACCAGCTGCCGGCGCCGGCACCACCGGCCCGGAGCCGTCGGCGGCTGCGGCTGTCCTGGGTGGGCACCGCGGCGGCGGCTGCGGCGGTGGCGGTGGCCGTGTTCGTGGGTGTCGCCGGTCAGTCCGCGCCGCCGCCGGAGGTCACCGCGGTGCCGATGCTGCAGGTGCACACCGCGCTGCTGGCCTCTACGGTGTCGGTGACCGACATGGACTGGGGAACGCTGATCGAGCTGCGCTGCGTCTGCCTGGCCGACAGCAACGCCCCGCATGATCTGCTGGCGCTGGTCGTGGTGGGCCGCGACGGCAGCCGCAACCGGCTGGCGAGCTGGGTGGCCCATCCCGGGCACACCGCGACACCCACCGGCAGCACCGCGATGCCGGTCGATCAGATCGCCTCGGTCCAGGTGGTCTCCGCCGACAGCGACGAGGTGCTGCTGCAGCGCACGCTGTGAGCAACCTCAGTGCGCCAGGGTGTGCACGATCCCGCCGAAGACGCCCGGCAGCGCCGCACATGCGGGCACGATGGCCCGCCGGGTGGCGCGCGGGGCGCTGGCCAGCACCAGTGCGCGGGTCACCAGACGGTAGTGGCGGGTGAGCCGATGCCAGGCCCGCTCGTAGGACGCCGGGGTGTCGGCGGTGATCGCGTCCACCGCCGCGGCGGCCTGCTTGACGGCCAGGCTGATGCCTTCGCCGGTCAGGGCGTCCTCGTAGCCGGCGGCATCGCCCACCAGCAGCACCCGGCCGGCGACGCGGCGGGCAACGACCTGTCGCAGCGGGCCGCAGCCGCGGGCCGGCCCGGTCTCAGCATCGCGCAGATGGTGCGCCAGCCACGGGAACCAGTCCAGCTCGGGTCGGCGCGAGGACAAGATGGCCACGCCCACCAGATCGGGTTGCACCGGTGTCACATACGCCTCGCCCCACCGCGACCAGTGCACCTCGACGAACTCCGACCATGCCGGGACGGTGTAGTGCCGGCGCACGCCGTAGCGCCGGGGCGAGCCGGCTACCGCCGGGATTCCGACCGCGCGGCGGACCACCGAGTGCAGCCCGTCGGCACCGATCAACCACCGTGCCCGGATCCCGGCCGCCGCCACCCCGCACCGGTCCTGTTCGACACCGGAGATCCGTCGAGCAACCCATTGGGCGCCTTGCGCTTTGGCCTGTTCGGTGAGTGCTGCCTGAAGCGTGGTGCGCCGCACTCCCTGCCCAGGTGGGCCGGTGAACCGCGCCTCGGCCCGGTGCCGCTGCCCCACGTAGGCGATGCCCGCGAGCGCCATTCCGGCCGGGTCGACCCCGAGAGCCGCCAGCTCGGCCACCCCGCCGGGCATCAGACCCTCGCCGCACGCCTTGTCGATCGGGTCGCGACGTGGTTCGGCCACGATCACCGAAAGTCCTTGCCGGCGCGCGCACAACGCGGCGGCAAGCCCGCCCGGACCACCGCCGACGATCAGCACGTCAGCGTCACAGGTCGTCATGCATACCCCAGCGCGGTGTTCTCCACCCGGATCCGGACCACCAGCAGCAGCGCGTTGGCCACACCGAAACCGAGGGCGGTCAGCCAGGCGGAATGAACCAACGGCAGGGCCAGTCCTTCCACCACCACCGCCACGTAATTGGGGTGGTGCAGCCATCGGTAGGGGCCGCGGCGCACCAGCGGGGAGCCCGGGATCACGATCACCCGGGTGTTCCACCGGGGGCCGAGCGTGCCGATACACCACCAGCGCAGCGCCTGGGCGGCGGCCACCACCGCCAGCATCGGCCAGCCGAGCCGCGGGATGAACACCCGATGCGCGGCCCACACCTCGATCAGGCAGCCGGCCAGCAGGGCGCCGTGCAGCACCACCATCACCGGGTAGTGGCCGCGCCCGAACTCTTCACCGCCCTGGGAAAACGCCCAGCCGGCGTTGCGTCGCGACACCAGCAACTCCACCAGCCGCTCGATCCCGACCGCGACGACCAACAGGGTGTACATCGGCGTCACCAGCGCAACAGGACGAGTTCGGAGCAGAACGCCGGACCCATGGCCATCATCAAGCCGACCGACCCCGGCGGCGGCGGATCGTCCAGCGTCTCGCGCAACACGTCGAGCACCGACACCGACGACAGATTCCCGTTGTCCCGTAACGATTTCCGGGTCAGCTGCAACGCATCGGCATCCAGGTCCAAGCCGTTCTCGACGGCTTCGATCACCCGTGGCCCGCCCGGGTGGCAGATCCAGCAGGCGACGTCGCCGACGGACAGCCCGTAGTCGGAGAGGAATTCGCGCACGTCTTCGCCGAGGTACTTCTCGGCCACGGTCGCCACGTCGGCGGACAGGATGATCCGGAATCCGTCGCTGCCGATATGCCACCCCATGACATCCTCGGTGTCGGGGTACAGGTGGCTGCGGGTGGCCAGCACCGTCGGCCCGGCAGGCGGGCGTTCGGCGCCGGTCGCGATGACCGCCGCGGCGCCGTCGCCGAACAAGCTGGACGCGACCAGATTGGCCACCGAGTGATCGTTGCGCTGAATGGTCAACGAGCACAGCTCAACTGCGAGCAGCGCCGCCACATGACCGGGAAAGGCCCGCAGATAGTCGTGCATGCGAGCCACCCCGGCGGCACCGGCGACACAACCGAGCCCGAACAGCGGGACCCGTTTGACATCGGGGCGCAGCCCGACCCGCTTGGCCAGCCGCGCCTCCAGTGTCGGGACGGCGAGCCCGGTCACCGTCGTCGAGAAGACGACATCGACCTCGGTCGGCTCGAGACCAGCCGACTCCAGCGCCGACACCAATGCTCGCTCACCGAGTTCCAGTGCCACGTCGAGATAGACATCGTTGGCCTCGGTGAACCCGCTCAGCTCGCGGTAGCACTCCAATGGCAGCGCCAGCTGCCGGGTGCTGACCCCGCTGGCGGTACTGAAGCGCCGAAATTCGGGTCCGGCGAAGCCGGTCAGGGCCGCGGTCATCTCTTCTTGGCGGTAGCGGTGCGGCGGAAACGCGACGGTGGCCGAGGCGATGGCAGGAAATGTAGTCACATCCGGGATTACGCGGTCACCGACTCCAGGGTTCAACGCGGATCTAGCGTGTGAATCGGTTGAACCGAAGCGCCGCCGACTCCGTATGTAACTCAGGGATCGTGTGACTCAGAGATCGGCGACACCTACTCGGAAGGATCCGCGATGCTGCGCGGGATCGCTTGGGCTGCACTCTCCGCGCCGCGGCGCATGCTCGCCGTGGCCGGCCTGGTCCTGGTCGCTTCGGCGATCTTCGGCGCACCGGTAGCCGGGAAGCTGTCGGCGGGTGGGTTCAACGATCCCGGCTCGGAGTCGGCCCGGGCGGCCCGGATCCTGGTCGACAAGTTCGGCCAGAGCGACCAGCAGATGCTGATCACCGTCACCGACGCCGACGGCGCGACGAGCGATCGGGCCGCCTCGGTCGGGATCGCGATCGTCGAACAGCTGCGGACCTCGCCGTGGGTTTACGGGACCTCCTCGACGTGGACCAACTCGCCCGGGCTGGTGAGCACCGACGGGACATCAGGACTGGTGATCGCCGAGTTGAGGGGCGGGGAGAACAACGCTCAGCACTATGCCAAGTCGCTGCTGGAATCGGTGTCCGCCCTGGGCGTCTACGACCGGGATGGCGTGACCGTCGCAGCCGGTGGCGAAGCGGTGATCTACGCGCAGATCAACGAGCAGAACCAGCACGACCTGCTGGTGATGGAATCGATCGCGGTGCCGTTGAGCTTTCTGGTGCTGATCTGGGTGTTCGGCGGGCTGGTCGCCGCGGCGCTGCCGCTGGCGGTGGCGGCCGTGGCGATCGTCGGGTCGATGGCCATCCTGCGGGTGACCACCGCCTACACCGACGTGTCGATCTTCGCCCTCAATCTGACCACGGCGATGGGCCTGGCTTTGGCGATCGACTACACCCTGCTGATCATCAGCCGCTACCGCGACGAGCTCGCCACCGGCGCCGCGCCCGCCGACGCGCTGACCCGAACCATGGTCACCGCGGGCCGCACGGTGCTGTTCTCGGCGACCACCGTGGCGTTGTCCATGGCGGTCATGGTGCTGTTCCCGATGTACTTCCTGAAATCGTTCGCCTACGCCGGGGTGGCCACCGTGGCGTTCGTCGCCTGCGCGGCCATTGTGCTGACACCGGCGCTGATCGTGATGCTCGGCGCGCGCCTCGACGCGCTGGACATGCACCGGTTGGCCCGCCGCCTGCTCAACCGCGGTGAGCCCGAACCCAAGCCGATCGAACAGCAGTTCTGGCACCGGTCGACGACCGCGGTGATCCGCCACGCGGTGCCCGTCGCAGTGGCCGGAGTCGCCCTACTGGTGCTGCTGGGGACGCCGTTTCTGGGTGTCAAATGGGGCTTCCCCGATGACCGGGCGCTGCCCCGGTCGGCGTCGGCGCACCAGGTCGGCGACCGGCTGCGCACCGGGTTCGCCGACGACTCGTCGGCCACCATCAGCGCGGTCGTCCCCGACGCCACCGGGCTGGCCCGCGGCGATCTCGAGCGTTATGCGGCCGCCCTGTCGACCGTGACGCATGTGTCGGCGGTGACCGCGCCGACCGCCACGTTCGTCAACGGGCAGCCGGTGGGGCCGCCGGCCGCACCGACCGGCCTGGTCGACGGCTTCGCGCTGGTGACCATCGCCAGCACCGCGCCGCTGTTCTCGGCCGACTCCGACGACCAGCTCGATCAGCTGCACCAGATCGCCGGCCCGGCCGGGAAGACGGTGCTGTTCGCCGGGCTGGCGCAGAACAACCGCGACAGCGTGGCCGCCATCACCTCCCGCTTGCCGCTGGTACTGGGGCTGATCGCGGCCATCACGTTCGTGCTGCTGTTCCTGCTGACCGGCAGCGTGGTGTTGCCGGTGAAAGCACTGGTGCTCAACGTGCTGTCGTTGACGGCTGCGTTCGGGGCGCTGGTCTGGATCTTCCAGGACGGCCATCTCGGGGGGTTCGGCACGACACCGACCGGGACGCTGGTGGCCAACATGCCGGTGCTGTTGTTCTGCGTCGCATTCGGATTGTCGATGGACTACGAGGTGTTCCTGATCGCCCGGATCCGGGAGTACTGGCTGGCCTCGGGCCGCACCCCGGCGGACAACGACGCCAGCGTGGCGCTCGGCCTGGCCCGCACCGGGCGGGTGATCACCGCCGCGGCGCTGGTGATGTCGATATCGTTCGCGGCGCTGATCGCCGCGCACGTGTCGTTCATGCGGATGTTCGGTGTCGGGCTGACCCTGGCCGTGCTGACCGACGCCACGCTGGTGCGCACGGTGCTGGTGCCGGCCTTCATGCACCTGATGGGCCGGGCGAACTGGTGGGCGCCGGGATTACTCGCCCGGCTGCACGACCGGATCGGCATCAGTGAGGACCACACCCGGAAGGCCTCCGCAGCGCAACGGCACCGCCGGTCCGGGCATACGCCGGGCGAGCCGGCGTTCGCCGACGGAGCCGGCTATCGCCTCCCGGTCAACGGGCGACCGACACCGCGTCACGCACGGCCGCGGTCAGGCTCCGCTCGTCGCTGAGGTCGATGTCCACCAGGCTGCGACGCGCCCGCGCCACCACGTCCTCCTCGTGCGGGACCGGGCACTCCAGCAGGGGCCGGTACACATCGACCACCAGCAGCTGCTGCTCGATCCGGAACGAGAAGCTACGGCCGTCCCCGACCTGGCCGAATCCGCTCGCGAACGCGCCGGTCCAGATTTCCTCGACGAGAAACTCCGAACACTCCAGCTGCCAGTCTTCGGCGACAGTCATGACGGGAACGTTACACCTAAGCGAACTTATAGTTACCCCGGACATGCCGATTCGGTGTCAGCGCCTTCCTTAGAATCGGTGGTTCGTCCCGGCGTCGACCGTCGACCGCCCCAGAGCTGGAAGAGCTGCCCGTGCCCAAGCACTCCCCCCGCCGGCCCCGCTGGCCGTCTTCCGGCCTGCTGTTGTCGCTGCTGCTGCTCACGGCGTGCTCGGCCAATCCCGTCACCGTGCGGCCGCCGACCATCCCGGCAGCGCAGCCTGCCGTCTCACCGGCGGCGTCGCACCGCCCGGCCGGCACGGTGCGGCCGCTGCGCGCTCCGGTCACCGGTGCGGTGTTCGACGCCGCGACCGGCCTGCTGGTGGCGCTGTCGCCCGGACCTGACCCGCAGGCACCCGCGACCGTCAACCTCATCGGCGCACCCGGCCACCCGGCGGTGCCGATGGCCGGCCCGGCGACCGCGCTGACCGGCGACGGCAGCGGGTTCGTCTACCTGTCCGGCCGCGGCGGCTACTTCACGCTGGACCTGAACACCCGCCGCGCCAGCCGGGTCGACATCGATGACGCTGCCGACGTCGACTTCACCGCGATCGCCCGGCGCAGCGACGGCACGTTGGTGCTGGGCAGCGCGGACGGCGCCGTCTACACCCTGACCGCCGAGGGCTCCCGGACCGCCGAACAGACGACGATCTTCGCCCGCGTCGATCAGATTGTGACGCAAGGCAATACCTCGATCGTGCTGGACCGTGGCCAGACGTCGGTGACCACCGTCGGCGCCGACGGGAAGCCGCAGTACGCGCTGCGCGCCGGCCAGGGCGCGACGACACTGGCCGCCGACCCGCACGGGCCGGTGCTGGCGGCGGACACCCGCGGTGGTCAGTTGCTGGTCTACGGCAGCGACCCGCTGATGCTGCGACAGGCCTACCCGGTGCCGGAATCCCCCTACGGGCTGGCCGGATCGCGCGGGTTCGCGTGGGTGTCGCAGACCGCGACGAACACCGTGGTCGGCTACGATCTGACCACCGGAATCCCTGTGGAAAAGGTTCGATACCCGACCGTGCAGCAACCGAACACCCTGGCCTTCGACGACACGTCGGACACCCTGTACGTGGTGTCGGGCGCCGAGGCCGGAGTCCAGGTGATCGAGCACGCCACGAGGCAACGATGACCGCGCTGCGCCCACGCCGGCTGCCCGCGAGCTGGGAATCCGAATTGTCCGATGAGTACGAATGGATCCCGCTGCGGCTGCCACCGGAGGTCACCCGGATAGGCGCCTCGACCCGGCTGGCGATCGAAGCCGAGTATCGCGGCTGGGAGCTGACCCGGGTGCGGCTGTATACCGATGGGAGCAGGCGGGTACTGTTGCGCCGCAAAAAATCTCAAATGAATGCGATCAGCGGAGACCGCTGCGTCGACCAGCCGGGGTTATAGCCGGTATGGAGTTGTACGGCGCGCTGCGCCGCGCGCTGTTTCTGGCACCGCCCGAACGCAGCCACACGTTCGCGTTCGCGGCGCTGCGCGGGGCCACCGCACTGTCCCCGACGCGCCGGGCACTGCGGCGTCGGCTGGCACCGCACGACCCGATACTGGCCAGCACGGTGTTCGGCGTGCACTTCCCCGGTCCACTCGGGCTGGCGGCCGGTTTCGACAAGGACGGTGTCGGACTGAAAGCCTGGGGCGCATTGGGTTTCGGATATGCCGAGGTCGGCACGGTGACGGCGGCGCCGCAGCCGGGCAATCCGGCGCCGCGGCTGTTCCGGCTGCCCGACGACCGGGCGCTGCTCAACCGGATGGGGTTCAACAATCAGGGCGCAGGCGCGCTGGCCGCCCGGCTGGCCCGCCATCACGCCGACGTGCCGATCGGCGTCAACATCGGCAAGACCAAGACCACCCCGGCCGAGGACGCCGTCGACGACTACCGGGCCAGCGCCCGGCTGCTGGCGCCGCTGGCCGACTATCTCGTGGTCAACGTCAGCTCGCCGAACACCCCGGGGCTGCGCGATCTGCAGGCGGTCGAAGCGCTGCGGCCCATCCTGGCCGCGGTGCGTGCCGAGACCACCCGGCCGGTGCTGGTCAAGATCGCCCCGGACCTGGCCGATGACGACCTGGACGCCGTCGCCGACCTCGGGGTGGAACTGGGCCTGGCCGGCATCGTGGCCACCAACACCACGGTGTCGCGCGACGGCCTGGCCACCCCGGGGGTGGCAGAGCTGGGGCCGGGCGGTATCTCCGGTCCGCCGGTGGCGCGCCGGGCGCTGGAGGTGCTGCGGCGGCTGTACGCCCGTGTCGGTGACCGACTGGTGCTGATCAGCGTCGGCGGTATCGAGACCGCCGACGACGCCTGGGAGCGCATCACCGCAGGCGCCTCGCTGCTGCAGGGCTACACCGGGTTCATCTACGGCGGCGGCCTGTGGGCCCGCGACATCCACGACGGGCTGGCCCAGCGGTTGCGGGCCGGCGGGTTCGCGTCGCTGACCGAAGCGGTGGGCTCGGCCACTCGGTAGCGCCCAACCCCGCGAGCGTGCGGGTCTGTACGCGACTCGCCGATCGCAGACGTACAAACACGCACCCTCGCGGGGCAGGGGCTACGGCTGCCCTACTTCGGCACTACTTCTGCTCGTAGGTGCCGACGATCACCGCGCGGGCGATCGCGTGCATGAACAGGTTGAAACCGAGGTAGGCCGGGCTGGCGTCTTCGGCCAGGTCCAGCTTCTCGGTGTCGACGGCGTGCACCGCGACGTAGTACCGGTGCGGGCCGTGCCCGGCCGGCGGGGCGGCGCCGACGTAGCGGCGCATCCCGGCGTCGTTGACCAGGGTCAGCGCATCACCGGGCAGCAGGCTGCCGTCACCGACGCCCTCCGGCAGCTCGGTGCAGGTCGCCGGCAGGTTGGCCACCGCCCAGTGCCAGAAGCCGGATGCGGTGGGCGCATCGGGGTCGTAGACGGTGACCGCGAAGCTGCGGGTCTCCTCGGGGAAGCCCGACCAGCTCAGCTGCGGGCTGGCGTCCTCGCCGCCCGCCCCCATGATCCCGCTGACCTGCGGTTTGGCCAGTGTCCCGCCGTCGGTCAGCGATGTCGAGGTCAGCGTGAACGTGGGCAGCTGCGGCAGTGCGGCGTACGGGTCGGGAGCGTTGGTCATGGCTTCATCCTCTCGTCGGGGTCAACAGTGTGTCAGGAAGTGATGCAGTACGCGGGTGCCGAACTCCAGTGCGTCGACCGGAACCCGCTCGTCGACGCCGTGGAACAACGCGGAGAAATCAAGATCGGGCGGGAGCCGCAGCGGGGTGAACCCGAAGCAGCGAATACCCAATTGCGCGAACGCTTTTGCGTCCGTTCCCCCGGACAGCATGTAGGGCACGGTCCGGGCGTCGGGGTCGCAGGCCAGCAGTGCGGCATTCATCGCCTCGACCAGATCGCCGTCGAAGGACGTCTGCACCGGCGGCAGGTTGGTGATCCATTCGCGGGTGACCTCCGGGCCGATCAGCTCGTCGACCTCGGCCTCGAACGCCGCCTGACGGCCGGGCAGCACCCGGCAGTCCAGCACCGCCTCGGCCGTCGCGGGGATCACGTTGGCCTTGTAGCCGGCCTGCAGCATGGTCGGGGTCGCGGTGTCACGCAGGGTGGCGTTGACGATGCGGGCGATCGGCCCCAGCTTCTCGATCATCCCCTCCAGGTCCGGCGAATCGACGTCGATGGCATGCCCGGTCTCCTCGGCGACCGCGGCCAGGAACTGCTCGACGGCCTCGGTGAGCACCAACGGGAACCGGTGTCTGCCCAGCCGGGCCACCGCCTCGGTCAGAATGGTGACGGCGTTGTCGTCGTTGATCATCGACCCGTGCCCGGCGCGGCCGTGGGCGCGCAACCGCATCCAACACAAGCCCTTCTCCGCGGTCTCGATCAGGTAGAGCCGGCGTTCTCCCCCGTCACGACGCGGCACCGTCAGCGAGAAGCCGCCGACCTCGCCGATCGCCTCGGTGACCCCGGCGAACAGATCCGGCCGGTTCTCCACCAGCCAGTGTGCGCCGTACTTGCCGCCGGCCTCCTCGTCGGCCAGGAACGCGAACACCAGATCGCGCGGCGGGGTGATGCCGGCGCGGGCCAGGTGGCGGGCCACCGCGATCATCATGCCGACCATGTCCTTCATGTCGACCGCGCCGCGGCCCCACACGTAGCCGTCGGTCACCGCGCCGGAGAACGGGTGAACGCTCCACTCGCTCGCCTCGGCGGGCACCACGTCGAGGTGGCCGTGGATCAGCAGCGCCCCGCGGGACGGATCGCTGCCCTTCAGGCGGGTGAAGACGTTTCCCCGGCCCGGCGCTCCGGACTCGAGGTACTCGGTCTCATAACCGGCTTCCTCGAGCTGGGCGGCCACCCACCGGGCGCACTCGGCTTCACCCTTGGTGGTCTCGGGCTCACCGGTGTTGGAGGTGTCGAACCGGATGAGCGCACTGACCAGTTCGACCACTTCGTCGGCAGGATCGGGACAGACCGTCACAGTTACCTTTCCTACCACTTCGCCGTCACGGCCACGGATGGTGCGGTGCGGGCTGGGTTTGGGTCCGGCGATCGGCATCCGTTAGCCTTAGCTGCCCGGCCCGAGCCGGGTAGGTCCGAGTGGCGGAATGGCAGACGCGCTAGCTTGAGGTGCTAGTGCCCTATTAACGGGCGTGGGGGTTCAAGTCCCCCCTCGGACACAATTTTGTTAGCTCTGAACCCAGGGCAATTGGGCTGAGCTGGCCTGGAGCGACTTTTTGTATTTGCTAACGTCCGTTGGGCGCCGCGTTGATCCCCTGGTTTGGAACGTCGACGCCGAGTGGGCAACTGTGACCGAAGCGGCGCGCGCCGGCGGCGACCTCAGCGGATTGACGAGGGTTAAGCAGCGATCTGCACGAGCTTCGTTTGCCCGACGCTGCGCCTCATACGATCGGTGTACCAAACGGTTTGGAGGAACGGCATGCCGAAAGTAGGGGTTGCACAGGTCGGCTCCGTGGTGTTCGACACCGCGGCAACGCTCGCCAAGCTGCGGGACTTCGTCGACCGGGCCAAGGCGGCGGAGGTGGAGTTCCTGGTGTTCCCGGAGGCGTTCGTGGGCGGGTATCCCAAGGGCCTGTCGTTCGGCGCGGTCGTCGGGTCCCGCACGCCGGCCGGCCGAGACGAGTACGTGCGGTACTGCTCGTCAGCGGTGACGGTGCCCGGACCGGAGACCGGGCAGATCGGCGAGTTCGCGCGCCAGTCACAGATGACGATCGTCGTGGGTGTGGTCGAGCGCGACGGCGGGACATTGTATTGCACGGCTGTCTATTTCGGCCCCGACGGGCAGTTGCTGGGCAAGCACCGCAAGCTCATGCCGACGGGGAGCGAACGGCTGATCTGGGGTCAAGGTGACGGGTCGACGATCGAGGTGTTCGACTCGCCCGCCGGCCGGTTCGCCGCGACAATCTGCTGGGAGAACTACATGCCCCAGTTCCGCCTCGCCACCTACCAGCAGGGCGTGCAGCTGTGGTGCGCGCCCACAGTCGATGACCGTGAGATCTGGCAGTCCACGATGCGGCACATCGCGTATGAGGGCCGGTGCTTCGTGCTCAGCGCCTGCCAGTACCTACGCACCGCCGACCTGCCCGAGAACTACCAAAACCACGACCCGCAACAGAACTCGGACGGGCTGATTCGCGGAGGCAGCGTGATCGTCTCACCGCTCGGCGACGTACTCGCGGGGCCGATTTATGGTGAGGAAACCCTGCTGGTGGCCGCCCTCGATCTCGACGACCAGGTACGCGGCAAGTACGACCTCGACGTCACCGGCCACTATTCACGACCAGACGTCTTCACCCTCACCGTGGACAGGAGCGCCCGCAACGCAGTCATTTCGGCGCCGGCGCCGGTCGCTGAACCGGACGGCTCGGACGACGCGCGGGCGGTGCGGTGAGAACCTGACCGGGACTGTCCGGGGCGGGAAACGGCGGTGCAGTCCGCGAGGAGCCGGAAAGCCTTCGCCGAGAAGCGAACGCCACGATTCACCCGGGCAGCTGGGACCGAGCGGCAGACCGCCTGCCGCGACTCGGCGGCGACAACCGGCCCCGAGTCGTAGGCTTGGTGAGGACATGACTCGTCCAGGCCGCTCGCACCCGACGTCGGCTCGCACCTTCCGCGACCGCCGTGACGCCGGCCGGGCGCTGGCCGAACGGCTGGCCGACTACCGCGACGCCGACGGCCTGCTGGTGCTGGGTCTGGCCCGCGGCGGGGTTCCGGTCGGCTGGGAGGTCGCAGCGGCACTGAATGCCCCGCTGGACGTGTTCCTGGTCCGCAAGCTCGGTGTGCCGCAGCAACCCGAGCTGGCGATGGGCGCGTTGGCCGGCGGGCAGGTGGTAATGAACGACCAGGTGCTCAGCAGCCTGGGCATCGGCGACGATGAGGTGCAGTCGGTGATCAACCGCGAGTCAGCCGAACTGCGCCGCCGCGAACACGCCTATCGCGGCGACCGGCCACCTGCCGATATGCACGGCCGGGTGGTGATCTTGGTCGACGACGGTATCGCGACCGGAGCAAGCGTGCTGGCGGCGGTGCGGGCGGTGCAGTCGGCCGAACCGGCCCGCACCGTCGTCGCGGTGCCGGTCGGACCGCTCTCGGCGTGCCGCAAGATCGCCCAAGAGGCCGACGACGTGGTGTGCGCGACGATACCGGACTCGTTCGACGCGGTAGGCCAGGCCTATCTCGACTTCCGTCAGGTCAGCGACGACGAAGTCCGGGACCTGCTGGCCACACCGACCACCACGGCGAGTTAGTCCGCAGGGTGCGCGACCGGTTCCTCGGCGGCCTCGTCGGCCGTCTCCTCTTCCGCCGCCTCGTCGTCGTAGTCCGCGACAACCGCCTCGTCCGCCGCTTCGGTCGTCTCGGCCGTCTCGGCGGTCTCGGCAGCCGCTTCGTCGTCCTCGTCGACGACGGCATCCGGAGCTTCGGGTTCCCCACCCGGCTCCGGAGCCGGGGGCCGACTAACGCCGCGCCGTTCTCGCAGCGCGTCGACAATCAGCAACAGCACGCCCAGCAAGCTCGCGACAATGCATACCCACGCCACCAAAGCATTACTGGTGACCACGGCGAACACCAGCGCAGCAAGCCCTATTGCCGCCAATACCAGCGCAATGATCAACATCGATTCACCTCCCGCCCGAGGGGCAGACTACTCGATTCCCGGGCGCGGCGGCGCGGTCCCGGGGCTCAGTTCGTCCCGCGGTTGAAATGGTTGAACCCGCCGCCGTCGCTGGCTGCGCTGGTGTCGACCGGTGCCGCCGAACCCCGCTGGCCCAACTCCTCGAGCTGAGATTCCAGGTAGGTCTTGAGCCGGGTGCGGTACTCACGCTCGAAGGTGCGCAACTGCTCCAAGCGGCCTTCCAGCACGGTGCGCTGCTGATTGATCGTGCCCATGATCTCGGAATGCTTGCGTTCGGCGTCGGCCTGCAGCGCATCGGCCTTCTCCTGGGCCTGGCGCAGCTGGGTCTCGGACCGCGTCTGCGCATCGGCCAGCATGGCGTCGGCGCGCTGCCGGGCCTCGGCGACGGTCGTCTCGGCGGTTTGCCGTGCCTCACTGAGGATCTGGTCGGCGTTGGCGCGGGCGTCGGCCATCAGCTTCTCGGACTCGGCCCGGGCGGTACCGGTCAGCCGGTCGGCGGTGTCCTGAGCCAGGCTCAGCACGCGGGCCGCTTTGAGGTGCTGGTCTTCGGTGGGGGGCTCCGGCGCGGCGGCGACCGGCTGCGGCGCCGACGGCTCGGGGGACGGCTCGTAGACCGGCATCGCGGTGGTGGACTGCTGGCCGCCGCCACCGGCGCGGGCCGCGGCGAGCTCCTGTTCGAGTTCGCTGACCCGCTGGCGCAGGTCTGCGTTCTCCTCGATGAGGCGGGTCAGCTCGCCTTCCACGAGGTCGAGAAAGGCGTCGACCTCGTCCTCGTTGTAGCCGCGCTTCCCGATCGGCGGTTTGCTGAACGCCACGTTGTGCACGTCTGCCGGTGTTAGTGGCATGGTCTGCCCCCTTGAGTCAGGTAGTTAGCACCGATCGGGCAAGTCTAGGTCGACCGGGAATACGCTAGCCGTGTAGTAACTGCCGTCCATCCTGTCACATCAGGCGCTGGGCTCGGCAATGAGAATGATATTAAGAGCGAATTTCAAATTGCTGCCACAGGAATCACGTTTCGGCAAACACAACTGATGACGGCGATTGTCGATCTCGGCCGGTAGAGCGGTCCCGATCCGGCTCGTATCCCGGGCCCGCGGTCTACCGGGCCGGCCACCCGGGCCGTATTATCTACAAGGCCTACCCGTAAATATTGACGGCAGGTGGCCCGGAAGGCCGACGCAGGTGACGCCCAATCGGAAGGACTCTCAAAGATGACAACCAACGACGTGGTCGTAGCGACCAGTGCGGCGGACTCAGCCGCCGTCGATGACGTACGGGCCGCCTATGCCGAGCTGCTCGGCCGCCAGGCCGCGCTCGGGGCGGCGGTGTTCGCCGCGGTGGGCACGGCCGGTCCGGCATTCGACGACGCCCACCGCACGGTGCAGGCCTTCATCGAGCAAGCGGTGCGGCCACAGCTGCGGGCAGCGGTGGAACTGATCTATCCGGCCGCAGCGGGTGTCGAGCGGTCACGGCTGCTGGTCGAGGGGCTGCTCGGCGAGACCCACCTGATCGAGCAGGCCGCCGCGCGCATCGCCCGCGACACCGACCGCGTCCAGATCGCCGCGCACGTCGAGGCGCTGCGGGTGCTGCTGGAGGCACTGCTGGGCAAGGTCGCCGACCTGCTGCTGCCCGCGCTCGCGGAGGCCAGCGGCGTCTCACTGGCCGAACTGGCCGCCCAGCTGCCGGGCATCCCCGCCGAGCTGGGCGCCCCGGCTCAGGCCGCCGGGCCGGCCGCCCACGGCCACAGTCACGGCCACGGCGGGTGCGGCTGCGGCGAAGCGGACGAGGAGCTGCCCGAGCTCGACGTGCGCGAGATCCCGCACGCGATCCGGCACGCGACGGTGTTCGGGGCCTTCGACGCGGTTCCGGCGGGCGGCTCGATGCTGCTGGTGGCGCCGCACGACCCGATCCCGCTGCTGCACCAGCTCGCCGAGCGCAGCGGTGGCCGGCTGGCCGTCGGTTACGAGGAGCGTGGCCCGGAGGCGTGGCGGCTGCGGCTGACCCGGGTCTGATGACGCCCGGGGTGGCCCGGCACCCGAATCCGGGTCACCCCGGCGCTTGGCCGCCGTTGCTCAGGCGGCGTGCTGGAGCGCCAGCTCCATCCCGATGAACGCGATCAGCAACAGCACCATGATCGACAGGTCGATGCGGACCGCCCCGATGGTCAGCTGCGGGATCAACCGCCGCAGCAGTTTCACCGGTGGATCGGTGATGCTCATGATCAGCTCCAGGATCACCACGGTGGCGCCGCGTGGGTGCCAGTCCCGGCTGAACGAGCGGACGAACTCGATGACGATCCGAGCGATGAGCAACAGCCAGAAAACGAACAGCGCGATACCGAGGATCGTGAAGAACAGCGCCAACGGAGTGCGACCTTACTGACGAGGATGTGCCCGCATCAGCTTCGCGCTGACCGGCCCGACTGTCGCACCAGCCTACCGATAGGCGTAGAAGCCGGTTTCGGCGATGCGGCGACGCTCCTCGGGTGTCACGTCGACGTCGGCCGGCGACAGCAGGAAGACCTTGGTCGCGACCTTGTCGAACGAGCCGCGCAGCGCGAATGCCAGACCCGCCGCGAAGTCGACCAACCGCTTGGCGTCGGCGTTGTCCATCGACACCAGATCCATGATCACCGGGGTGCCGTCGCGGAACCGCTCACCGATGGTGCGGGCCTCGCTGTAGTCCTTGGGGCGCAACGTGGTGATCTTCGACAGCGGGCTGCTCTCGTCGAACATCATCGCCATACGCCGCGGATCCATCGCCAGGGCACCGCGGGTCGAACCGCGCAGCGAGGCGAACCGCGAACGCTCGAAGTCGCGGGGCCGGTCGAAGTCGCGCCCCCGGTACCGCGGGTCATCGTCGTAGCCGCCCCGGTAGCCCGCCGGCGCCTCGTCGTACTCGCGGCCGTCGAATCGTTCGTCGTAGCGACCCGCGACGCGGTCGAAGACGTCCTCGGAGAACCGCTCCCCCCGGGGTGCGTAGTCGCGCGACGAGGCGCGCTCATCGCCGTCGTCGTAGTAGTCGTCGTCGTAGTCCTCCATAGGAGCCATCCCGAAGTAGGCCTTGACCTTGTGGAGTGTGCTCATCATTGGACCCTTCTCTGATGGCTGTGATGAAGGTGTGACTGAAGTGACTAATTATGGTGACGGTAATGGCCGAGTGCGCCGTGGCGCGGGAACGACACGCGGACAGGCGCATCCGGTTTCCCGGTCGCTGCGCCGGCGCGCCGGAACCGCCGGCTCATTCCAACCACACCAGCGAGGCGAGTCGGCCGGTGCGGCCGTCGCGCCGGTGACTGAACAGCTTCGGGTCGGCCGCCGTGCAGCGCGGATCGGCGTCGATGGCCTCGACACCCAATTCCCTTAGTTGCCGGGCGATCCCGGCCCGCAGGTCCAGGCCGGGGGTGCCGGCCGAGGTGCGGGTGCGACTACCGGGCAGTGTCGCCTCGACCTCGTCGGCCATCGCCGCCGGCACCTCGTAGTGCGACCCGCTGATCGCCGGGCCGAGCAGCACCGAGATGTCAGCGAGCTGCGCCCCCGCCGCGAGCATTCCCTCCAGCGCACGGGCGACGATGCCGCGCTGCGCGCCGACCCGGCCGGCGTGTACCGCCGCCACCACGCCGGCGCGTGCATCCGCCATCAGCACCGGTACGCAATCGGCGGTCACCACGACCATGGCGAGCCGGGGCACGGCGGTGATCAGTGCGTCGGTCGCGTCGACCGCGGTGTCGCGCGGTTCATCGACGACCACCACCTGATCGCCGTGCACCTGGTTCATCCACACCAGGCGGTCGGGACCGAGTCCGGTGGCCCTGGCCAGCCGCGCGCGGTTGGTCGCCACGGCCGCTGGATCATCGCCGACATGATCGCCGAGGTTGAAGCTGTCGAACGGAGCCGCCGAGACGCCACCGGACCGGGTCGTCGTCACCCGCCGGACGCGGAACGTCACCGACTCAGAGCCGAACGCTAGTGGCGCATGAACGGCGGGACGTCGACGTCGTCGTCGTCAGTGCCGTCATCGCCGTTGCGCCCGCCGACGCTGACCGTCGCACCGTTGGCCGGGGCGGGCACACTGACGGCGTCGACCGGGTCGAACAGCGACGACGTGACCTTGCCGGCCTGCCCGGGGGCCACGGCGTGCCGTGCTTGGCCCGTTGCTCCGCTCACCGGTTTGCGGCCCGCAGCGGCCGAGTCGAAGCCCGCCGCGATCACTGTCACCCGGACCTCGTCGCCGAGCGAATCGTCGATCACGGTGCCGAAGATGATGTTGGCCTCGGGGTGTGCGGCGTCCTGCACCAGCGATGCCGCCTCGTTGATCTCGAACAACCCCAGGTCGCTGCCGCCGGCGACCGACATCAGCACACCCTGGGCGCCCTCCATCGAGGCCTCCAGCAGTGGCGAGTTGATCGCGATCTCAGCGGCCTTGAGCGCCCGGCCGTCGCCGCGAGCCGACCCGATTCCCATCAGCGCGGTGCCCGCGCCGCTCATGATGCCCTTGACGTCGGCGAAGTCGACGTTGATCAGCCCCGGCGTGGTGATCAGGTCGGTGATGCCCTGGACGCCGTTGAGCAGCACCTCGTCGGCGCTGCGGAAGGCGTCCATCAGCGACACCTGCGCGTCGCCCATCTGCAGCAGCCGGTCGTTGGGGATCACGATCAGGGTGTCGCAGCTCTCCCGCAGCGTGGCGATGCCCAATTCCGCCTGGTTGCCGCGCCGCTTGCCCTCGAAGGAGAACGGCCGGGTGACCACGCCGACGGTCAGCGCGCCGAGCTTGCGGGCGATGGTGGCCACCACCGGTGCGCCACCAGTGCCGGTGCCGCCGCCCTCCCCGGCGGTGACAAACACCATGTCGGCGCCGCGCAGCAGCTCCTCGATCTCGTCCTTGGCGTCTTCGGCGGCCCGACGTCCCACCTCGGGGTCGGCGCCGGCACCGAGGCCGCGGGTGGACTCACGGCCGACGTCGAGCTTGACGTCGGCGTCGCTCATCAGCAATGCCTGTGCGTCGGTGTTGATCGCGATGAACTCGACGCCCTTGAGGCCCTGTTCGATCATCCGATTGACGGCGTTGACTCCGCCACCACCGATACCCACGACTTTGATGACGGCCAGATAGTTGTGCGGTGGGGTCATCGTTCGTCTTCCTCCCTGGTGGGATTGGATTCCTCTCTGGGGCCTGTCTGCAGAACTCCCCGTACTACCTTCCGGCAAACCCTCAACCTCAACCACAGGCTTAGAGTTATGTCAAGTTGTTCCGCGTAACCGCCACAGTAGGGCCGCCCCGCCCGTCCTCGGCTCCGACGCGCCGAGGCACACCGGGCGAATTTTCCCGGCAACGTCGCAGCCGTTCCGCCCCACCCTCGCCGAGGCCGAATAGCGCGTCGGGTTCGTCGCGTGTCAGGTAGCAGGATTCCGGCTCGGCGGACAGTACCGACTGCGCTAGCGGACGGTCGGCAGATCCGGACTCGACACGTCGTAGGTGTGACCGGGCTGGGTGAGCAACGCCGCCAACTTCTGGGCCTTCTCCGCGGTGCGATCGGTGCTGCCCCAGACCACCACCCGGCCGTCGGCCAACGTCAGGGTGATGGAAGCGACCGACGGGGCGGCCACCCGGCTGACCTGGCCGGCGACCTCGGGGGCCAGCGCGGTCATCACCTGCAGCGCGGCCCGGCTGGCCGGGTCCGTCGGGCCGGGGTTCTCGACGTCGAAGACCGGCAGCGGCCCCGGCGGCGGCGCCGTCGCGAAGTCGACGCCGTCCCGGTCGAACAGATGCGGGCCGTCCGGAAAATCCTTGAACACCACCGCGACCCGCTCCACCACCGTGATCGACAACACCGAGGGGTACTGCCGCTGCACCCGGGTACTGGCGACCCGGCGGATCGCGGCAACCCGCTCGGCGACGCTGCCGGTGTCGATTTGCAGCAGTGGGGTGCCGAGCCGCACCTTGGCCACGTCGATGACCTCCTCGCGAGGCACCGCCGCGATCCCGGTGACCTCAATGTCGCGCACCGACATCACCGGCGTGAAATACAGGATGAGCCCGAGCCCGACCACCAGCACCACCGCAAGGAAGGTGGCCAGCACCATCTTCAAGCCCCGGATGGCACCCCGCGGAACACCCTTCTGCGGCTCGGCGGAGCCGGCCCGTAGTCGCCGCTTGGCGTCCCGGCGGGCTTGTTCGATCGCCTCGGCGCGCGCCTGTGCCGCACGCCGCTCGGCGCGCTCCCGCCGTGCCCGCCGCCGCGGGCCCTCGGCCTCGGCAGGCTCCTCGGACTCCGCGCCGGCTGCGGCGTCACCGGTGGCCTGGCCGGCGTCGGTGTCCTGGCCGAGTCCGGTGTCCTGGCCGAGTCCGGTGTTCTCGACGTCCTCGGTTTCTTCGATGTCCCGGGCGGCACCGTCGCCCACCGGGTCTTCCGGTGTCACGTCGGGTTCGTCGGGTGGCGTACTCACAGCACGCCCGGGCGGCCGGGAAGGGTCCGGTCGGTCCGCGCCCGCAGCGCGGTCACGATCTCCGGGCCCAGCACGGTCACATCGCCGGCGCCCATGGTGACGATCACGTCACCGGGCCCGGCTGCCGCGGCGACCGCCTGCGGCACCGCGGCGAAGTCCGGCAGGTAGTGCACCGGAACGCTCACATGCTCGGCGACACTGGCCCCGCTCACGCCCGGCAATGGCTGCTCACGCGCACCGTAGACGTCAAGCACGAACACCTCATCGGCGCCGTTCAGTGAACGGCCGAACTCCGCGGCGAAAGCCTTTGTCCGCGAGTACAAATGCGGCTGAAACACCACCAAACTGCGGCCGCTGCCACGCTCGGCGAGCAGTGCACGGACCGCGGTCAGCGTCGCGGCAATCTCGGTGGGATGGTGTGCGTAGTCGTCGAAGACCCGCACCGACCCCGACGAGCCCGCCGAGCCCACCAATTCGAACCTGCGCCGTACCCCGTCGAAGCCTGCCAGCCCGTCGAGCACGGCATGCAGCGGCGCGCCGACCTCGACCGCAGCCAGCAACGCACCCAGCGCGTTGAGCGCCATGTGCCGACCCGGCACCGCCAGGCGCATCGCCTCCCGGTACGCGGATCCGGCCAGCGCGATCTCGGCGACCGCGCCGGTACCCTGCTGTTCCCAGCTCAACAGCGAGCCGGCCAGCTCCTGCTGTCCGGGCCGGTCAGTGCCGTAGCGCAGAACCCGGATGCCCTGTGCCGCAGTGCGATCGGCCAGCTCGGCGGCACCGGGGTCATCGACGCACACCACCGCCGCGCCGCCCGGCGTGATGCGCTCCATGAACGAGTCGAAGACCCGGGTGTAGGCCTCGGCACTGCCGAAGAAGTCCAGGTGGTCGGCTTCGACGTTGGTCACCACCGCGACGTTCGGGGTGTACTCCAGCAGCGAGCCGTCGCTCTCGTCGGCCTCGGCGACGAAGAACGGTCCGCTGCCGTGATGGGCGTTGGTGCCGGCCTCGGCACCGGCCGAACCCAATTCGCCACCGACCGCGAACGACGGATCCAGCCCGCAGTGCTGCAGCGCGACCACCAGCATCGACGTGGTGGTGGTCTTGCCGTGCGTCCCGGTGACCATCAAGGTGGTGCGCCCGGCCATCAGCATGGCGAGCACCGCCGGCCGCAACACCACCGGAATGCCGCGGCGGCGGGCCTCGACGAGTTCGGGGTTGGTCTTGGGGATCGCCGCGTGGGTGGTCACCACCGTGGTGACACCGCCCGGCAACAGATCCAGCGCCGAGGCGTCGTGGCCGATCCGCACCTGCGCGCCCCGGGCCCGCAGCGCGTGGATCCCGCGCGACTCCTTGGCGTCGGATCCCGACACCAGGCCACCGCGGTCCAGCAGGATGCGGGCGATACCGGACATGCCCGCTCCCCCGATGCCGACCATGTGCACCCGGCTCAGCTCCGGCGGCAGCTGATCAGTGCTCATTTACGGCTCCGAGACCGCCGGCCGGCCACTGCAATGTCCAACGCCGCCTGCGCCACCCGCTGCGCCGCTTCCGGGTGCCCCGCCAGCCGGGCGGCGCTGGTCATCGCGGCCAGCCGCGCCCGGTCGGTGAGCAGCCCGGCGACGGTGCCGGCCACGAAGTCGGGGGTCAGCGCGGCGTCGTCGACCAGCTCGCCGCCGCCGGCGTCGACGACCGGCAGCGCGTTGAGCCGCTGCTCACCGTTGCCGATCGGCAACGGCACGTACACCGCCGGCAATCCGACCGCCGACACCTCGGCGACCGTCATCGCCCCGGACCGGCAGATCGCCAGATCGGCGGCCGCATATGCCAGGTCCATCCGGTCCAGATAAGGCACCGCGACGTACGGTGGATCGCCCTCGGCGGGCTGCGGCAGTTCCAGCGTGTTCTTCGGGCCGTGCGCGTGCAGTACCGAAACCCCGGCCGCAGCAAGGTGTTTGGCCGCTCCAGCGACGGCCTGGTTGATCGACTGTGCGCCTTGCGACCCGCCGAACACCAGCAGCACCCGTGCGTCGTCGGCGAAGCCGAAGTGAGCGCGGGCCGTTGCCCGCAGCGCCGCCCGGTCCAGCGTGGTGATCGCGGCGCGGACTGGCACCCCGACCACCTCCGGGCGCGACAGGCCGCAATCGCCGACGGCGGAGAGCACCCGCGCGGCGCCGCGGGCGCCGACCCGGTTGGCCAGTCCGGCGCGCGCGTTGGCCTCGTGGATCACCACCGGAATCCGCCGGCGGCCGATACCGCGCGCGGCCAGATACGCCGGCAGCGCCACGTAGCCGCCGAACCCGATCACCACGTCGGCCTGCACGGCGCGCAGCACCGCCCGGGTCTCGCGAACGGCCCGCACCACCCGGGGCGGCAGCCGAACCAGATCAGCGTTGAGTTTGCGCGGCAACGGCACCGGGGTGATCAACTGCAGGTCGTAGCCGCGAGCGGGCACCAGCCGGGTCTCCAGGCCGCGTGCCGTGCCCAGGGCGGTGATGCGGACGCCCGCGTCCAGCGCGCGCAGTGCGTCGGCGACGGCCATTGCGGGCTCGACGTGGCCTGCGGTACCGCCGCCGGCCAGGACAACCGATATCGCGCGGTCCGGCTTGCTGACCGAGTCGTTCACTCCCCTAATGCTGACCTTCCAGTGCGCGTGCGCGCCCGACTGTCGGACGCCGCTTGGCCGACGCCGCTTGTCCGGAACCGGCCCGGCGACCTCGGCCGGCTCCATTTTGCCCTGCCCGGCCCGTGCCGCGGCTCGCCGCCCGCTTCGTCGGCTGCCCGGCTGCGCGTTGCCGCCCGGCAGACCGGGACGGTGCCCGACCGGTGCGGCGCTGCCCCCCGGCGGATGGCGGCCGGGACCGCAGCCGGTCGCGCAGTGCCTCGATCCGGGTCGGTGCATACGGCTCCGGCAGCGGCAACCGCAGCATCCGGTTCATCCGGTCGTCGGCGCCGGCGCGCAGCGCAGCCACCGCCTCCGGTTCGTGACGGGCCGCGTTGGCCATGATGCCGATCATGAACAGCGTTGTCGCCGTGGAAGTTCCACCGGCCGATATCAGCGGTAGCTGGATCCCGGTGACGGGCAGCAGCCCGATCACGTAGCCGACGTTGATGAAGGACTGGCCGATCACCCACATCGTGGTGGTGGCCGTCAGCAGCCGCAGGAACGGGTCAGCGGAGCGTTTGGCGATGCGCATGCCGGTGTAGGCGAACAGGCCGAACAGCGCCAGCAACCCGAACCCGCCGATGAAGCCGAGTTCCTCGCCGATGATGGCGAAGATGAAGTCGTTGTGCGCGTTGGGCAGGTAGTTCCACTTCGCGGTGCCCTGGCCCAGGCCGTCGCCGAAGATGCCGCCGTTGGCCAATGCGAACTTCGCCTGCCGCGCCTGGTACCCGGCGTTCATCGGGTCGGCATCGGGGTCCAGCCAGGACCGCACCCGGTCGGAACGGTAACCCTCCGAGACGGCCAGGATGCCGGCCGACACGACCACCGCCGCCAGCGAGCTGGTGAACACCCGCAGCGGCAGGCCGGCGTACCACAGCAGCGCCAGCAGGATGATGCCCAGCGAGACCGTCTGCCCCAGGTCCGGTTGGGCGACGATCAGCGCCAAAGCGACCACCGCGGCCGGCACCAGCGGAATCAGCATCTCGCGCAGCGTCGCGCGCTCCATCCGCCGGGCCGCCAGCAGGTGGGCGCCCCAGATGGCGAACGCGATCTTGGCCAGCTCGGAGGGCTGCATGGAGAACCCGGCGACGACGAACCAGCCCCGGGAGCCGTTGGACAGCGTTCCGATACCGGGGATCAGCACCAGCACCAGCAACACGATGGTGAACGCGAATCCCAGAAACGCCATGCGGCGCATGAACCGCACCGGCATCCGCAACGCCACGTAGCAACCGATCAGCCCGATCACCGTCCAGAGCACCTGCTTGCCGAAGATCCGCCAGGCCGAGCCGTCGACACCGTAGGACTCCACCCCCGACGCGGACAGCACCATGATCAGACCGAGCGTGGTCAGCAGCGCGGCAATGGCGACGATGAGGTGAAACGACGTCATGGGCCGGCCCAGCCAGGCGCCGAACCGGGTGCGCGGCTCGGTGTTGGCGGGCTTCGGCGGCGTCGTCTCGTCCTCGGCGGCCGCGGCCCCGGCGTCGCGCCGCAGCCGGGCCAGAATCCCGATCACACCGCCCCTGTCGCGGCGCGCGCGGCGGCCGCGAAGGCATCGCCCCGGGCGCCGTAACCGGCGAACTGGTCGAAGGACGCCCCCGCCGGGGCCAACAGCACCGTGTCGCCGGGCCTTGCCAGGTCACGGGCGGCGGCGACGACAGCGGTCATCACCCGCGAGCCCAGCGACTCCTCGGACCCATCGGCTACTCGCGTCACATGAGTAACGGGAGACACAGCAGCCTCACCCATAACTTGCATATCAGCATCCTGACGCGTCTCAACGACGACGACGGGGACATCCGGTGCGTGTCGTGATAACGCCTTGGCAACCTCGCCACGATCGCGGCCGATCAGCACGGCCCCGGCCAGGTGATCGGCGATGCGGGCGACGGTCGCCTCGACCGAGGCGCCCTTGAGCAGACCACCGGCCACCCAGACCACCCGCGGGTAGGCCAACACCGAGGCCTCGGCGGCGTGCGGGTTGGTGGCCTTGGAGTCGTCAACGTAGCTGATGCCGTCGGCGACGACCACCAATTCGGCGCGGTGCCGGCCGACCTGAAACGCTGCCAACGCGGCCGCGATCGCCTCCGGCGGCACCGCCACGCTGCGGGCCAGCGCCGCCGCGGCCAGCGCATCCAGCATGCCGACCGGCCCGGGCACCGAAATCGAGGCCACCGGCGCCAGCGCCACGGCCTCTGCCCCGGCGAACGCGCGGTCGACCAGCATGCCGTCGATGACGCCGAGCTCGCCGGCCGCCGGCTCCCCGAGCCGAAAACCGGCCTTCACTGCCGCGGGCGACCCGCCCAGCAGCGCCGCGGCGCGGGCGTCGTCGAGGCCGACCACCGCCACTCGGCCGGCCAGCGCCCGCGCCTTGTCGGCGGTGTAGGCGGCCATGCTGCCGTGCCAGTCCAGGTGGTCTTCGGCGATGTTGAGCACCGCCCCGGCCTCCGGCCGCAGCGACGGTGCCCAGTGCAGCTGGAAGCTGGACAGCTCCACGGCCAGCAGGTCGGATTCATGCGGCGGTCCCAGCTTCCGCTCTCCTCCGTCGAGCCTCGCTGAACCGTCGGCAGGCTCGCCGAGTACATCGAGCACCGGGCTGCCGATGTTGCCGCACAATGCGGCGCGCCGGCCCGCGGCGGTCAGCATGGCGTGCAGCATCGAGGTCGTGGTGGTCTTGCCGTTGGTGCCGGTCACCACCAGCCAGCGCCGCGGCGGACCGTAACGACCGGCCGCATCGAGGCGCCAGGCCAATTCCACGTCCCCCCAGATCGGCACCCCCGCAGCGGCCGCCGCGGCCAGCACCGGCGTGTTCGGCGCAAACCCGGGGCTGGTGACCACCAGGGTGTAGTCGGCGATCTGGGACCCGGCCTGGGCCGGGCTGCATGTGGTGACTCCGGTGTAGGCGCGCAACGCTGCCGGGTCGTCGTCGCAGAGTGTCAGGTCCAGGCCCAGCGGCGCCAGTGCCTTCAGCACCGCCCGGCCGGTCACCCCGGCGCCGGCGACCAGCACCCGCGCCCCGGCGGACAACTCGCTGCGCATGTCAGCCGCCGACGGCGGTGAACCACTCGCCGTAGAACATCGAGACACCCAACCCGCAGGCGATCGCCGTCAGCAGCCAGAACCGGATGATCACGGTGGTCTCGGCCCAGCCGGCCAGCTCGAAATGGTGATGGAACGGCGCCATCCGGAACACTCGGCGGCCGGTGGTGCGGAACGCCAGGATCTGCACGACGACCGAGGTGATCTCGGCGACGAAGAGCCCGCCGAGCACCACCGCGAGGATCTCGGTGCGGGTGGTGACTGACATGCCGGCGATCACCCCGCCCAGCGCCAGCGACCCGGTGTCGCCCATGAAGATCTTCGCCGGCGCGGCGTTCCACCACAGGAATCCGATGCAGGCGCCTGCGGTGGCGGCGGCGATCAGCGCCAGGTCCAGCGGGTCGCGCACGTTGTAACAGCCCAGTCCGGGCGCGGTGGCGCAGGCGTTGCGATGCTGCATCACGGTGATCAGCACGTAGGCTGCGCTGACCATCGCCATGGATCCGGCGGCCAGACCGTCCAGGCCGTCGGTGAAGTTGACCGCGTTGGACCAGGCGCTGACGATCAGGATGACGAACAACACGAAAACCGCCGGTGGCAGTGTGACGGTGGCGATCTCGCGCACGTAGGACAGCTGCTGGGAGCCCGGGGTCAACCCGGAGCTGTTGCGGAAGTTGAGCACCAGCAGGCCGAACAGGGTCGCCGCGGTGACCTGCCCGACGGTCTTGGCGGTCTTGTTCAGGCCGAGATTGCGTGACCGGCGGATCTTGATCAGGTCGTCGATGAAGCCGACGCCGCCCAGCGCGGTCGCCAGTCCCAATACCAGTAGCCCGGAGGCCGTCGGTCCGGTGCCGTAGAAGACCAGGCCGGCCAGTTGAGCCGTCAGGTAGCCCGCCCAGATCCCGGCCACGATGGCCACGCCACCCATCGACGGCGTGCCCCGTTTGCGCTGATGGCTGGCCGGGCCGTCCTCGCGGATCTCCTGACCGAAGCCCTGCTTGGTGAACACCCGGATCAGCACCGGGGTCAGCAGGATCGCGACCAACAGCGCGACACCGGCCGCGACGAGGATCATGATCATCAGCGATCTCCCGGGTCGTCGCCGACCAGCGCGTCGGCCAGGGCCGTCAGTCCGGCGGCGTTGGACGCCTTGACCAGCACCACGTCACCCGGCCGCAATTCGGCGCGCAGCAGGGCCAGGGCGGCATCGACGTCTGGAACCGCAGTGGCCTCGGCGCCCCAGGATCCCTCCATGACCGCGCCGTGGTGCATCGCCCCCATTGCTCTCCCTACGCCGACGACAATGAGACGAGACACATCTAAGCGCACCGCGAGCCGGCCGATGCGGTCATGCTCAGATATCGCGTCCTCGCCCAGCTCAGCCATCTCGCCGAGCACCGCCCAGCTGCGTCTCGGGGTGGCGGGTGGGAGCGATCCCGGGGCGGCGGATTGGCGGGCGATAACCGCCAGCGCCTGCAGTGCCGCCCGCATGGAGTCCGGGTTGGCGTTGTAGGCGTCGTCGATCACCGTCACCCCGTCGCTGCGGGTAGTTACCTGCATCCGGTGCCGGGAGACGGGGCCGGCCGCCGCCAGCGCGGCCGCCACCTGTTGGCCGGTGGCGCCACATTCCAGCGCCACCGCGGCGGCGCACAGGGCGTTGGAGACCTGATGATCGCCGTGGACCGCGAGGGCGATGTCGACAGCGGTGTCCCCGGTGTGCAGCGTGAAGCGCGGGCGGGCCAACTCGTCGAGGACCACGGCATCGGCCCACACGTCGGCCGGGGCCGCCCTGCTGACCCGGACGACCCGCGCCGCCGTCTTGTCGGCCATCGTGGCCACCGCGGAATCGTCGACGTTGAGGATCACCACGCCGGACTCCGGAACGGCTTGCACGAGTTCGGCTTTGGTCTCCGCGATCGCCTCGCGGGAACCGAACTCGCCCAGGTGCGCGCTGCCGACGTTGAGCACCACCGCCAGCTGCGGCGGGGCGATGGCGGCCAGTTCGGCGATGTTGCCGCGATGTCGCGCGGATAGCTCCAGCACCAGAAAGTCGGTGTGCTGGTCGGCCCGCAGCACCGTCCACGGGTGGCCCAGTTCGTTGTTGAACGATCCGGGCGGCGCCACCACCTGCCCGAGCGGCGCCAGCACCGTGGCGATCAGGTCCTTGGTGGAGGTTTTGCCCGACGAGCCGGTGACACCGATGATCCGCAGGCCCTCGGCGACCAGTCTGGCGGCCACCGCGGCGGCGAGTCTGGCCAGCGCGGCCAGCACCGTCGCCCCGGATCCGGCCGCGTCGTCGTGCTCGAGCGCACCGGACCTGCTGGCGGCCTTCGGGCCGGGGTCTACCACGATCGCCGGCACCCCGACCGGACGAGCGGCCAGCACCGCCACCGCGCCGGCGGCCACCGCCGACGCCGCGTGGTCGTGGCCGTTGGCACGCGCGCCGGGCAAAGCCAGGAACAACGAGCCCGCGGTGATGCGGCGAGAGTCGAACTCCACGGTCCCACTGACCACGGTGCGCGCGGCCTGCTCCGGTGAGATGTCGGCGAGCCGGCCACCCACGATCTCAGCGATCTCCGCGACGGTCAGCGCGATCATCGGTGCTGCTCGCGCGCTTCCAGCGCCTGGGCCAGCTCGATTCGGTCGTCGAAGGGCTGGGTACGTCCCCCGGCGGTCTGCCCGGTTTCGTGGCCCTTGCCGGCGACGAGCACCACATCGCCGGGCCGCGCCCAGCGCACCGCGTGCTCGATCGCCGCCCGGCGATCACCGATCTCGACCACCGCCGCGCTGCCGTCGGCCGCACCGGCCAAAATCGCGCGCCGGATGGCGGCGGGGTCCTCGCCCCGCGGGTTGTCGTCGGTGATGACCACCAGGTCCGCGGCCGCTGCGGCGATCCGCCCCATCGGCGCGCGCTTGCCGTGGTCGCGGTCGCCGCCGGCGCCGAACACCACAGCCAGCCGCCCGGCCGTTTCGCGCAGATCCTGGCGCAGCGTCTGCACGACCGCGGCCAGCGCCCCCGGCTTGTGTGCGTAGTCGACCAGCGCCAGGAAGTCCTGGCCGCGATCGATCGGCTCCATCCGGCCGGGCACCCGGGCGTCGCGCAGGCCCGGCGCCGCCTGCTCCGGCGACACCCCGACTACGTCGAGAATCGCCAGCGCCACCAGACAATTGGCGACGTTGTAGTCCCCGGGCAGCCCGATTCCGACCCGATGGTGCACACCGGCGGGGTCCACCGCCACGAACTCCCGGCCACCTGGGCCCGCAGCCGTGCTGACGCCTTCCACACCCCAGCCCGCGGGCCGGCCGGTAACGCTGACGGTGACCGGTGCGCTCGCGCGCGCCGCCATCGCCTCGCCGGCCTCGTCGTCGACACAGACCACCGTCCGGGCGGCGTGCAGCGGTGAGGCCGGATCGAAAAGCCGCGCCTTGGCCTCGAAGTAGTCCGCCATGCTCGGGTGGAAGTCCAGGTGATCACGGGACAGGTTGGTGAACGCGCCCACCGCAAAGCGGGTACCGTCGGCGCGGCCCAACGCCAGGGCGTGGCTGGACACCTCCATCACCACGGTGTCGACCCCGCGCTGCGCCATCACTGCCAGCAGCGCCTGCAGCGCCGGCGCCTCGGGCGTGGTCAGCGCGCTGGGCAGATCGACCCCGTCGATTCGGACCCCGACGGTGCCGACCAGCCCGGTGGTCCGGCCGGCGGCCCGCAACCCGGCCTCTACCAGGTAGGCGGTGGTGGTCTTACCCGACGTCCCGGTGACACCGATGACCGTGAGCCGCTCACAGGGATGCCGGTAGACGGTGGCCGCCAGTTCGCCCAGCACCGCGCGAGGAGCCGGATGCACCAGCACCGGTATCCCGGGCGCCGCTGCGCCGCTGGTGATCTCGGCAGCCCCGTCCCCGTCGGAGAGCACCGCGACCGCACCGCGCGCCACCGCGTCGGCGACGAACCGCGACCCGCGCGTCGTCGCGCCGGGCAGCGCCGCGAACAGGTCCCCCGGCTGCGCATCCTGGGCGCGCAGCGTCAGCCCGGTGATCGGCAGCTCCGGCACCACACCGCCGGTCGCGGAGACCGCCCCGACGCGGTCGGCCAGGACGCGCAGCGGCGTACCCGTCCCGACCTCAGGGCGCATTGCGGCAGACACCGCGATCACCTCCATCCGCTGCGGCCAGGTCACCAGAACCGGACCTGAGACTACCCAGGCGGGCACCCACAGCGGAGTGGCCGATCGCCATTTCGCAGCCCGGAGCGGGGATGACCGCTACATCGCCTGCAGCACGAGCGGCGGTCCCGGGTCCGGCGACAGCGGGACATTGTGCCGCTGCAACAGCCAGCCGGCGATGTCGTGGAACAGCGGCGCGGCCGACGTGCCCGGCGATCCGTCGGCGGCCCGATGGGGGTTGTCCATCATCATCGCGATGACGTAGCGCGGATTGTCCGCCGGCGCGATCCCGGCGAAGGTGATCCAGTAGACGTCGTCGTAATAGCAGCCGCAGCCGGGATTGATCTGCTGGGCGGTGCCGGTCTTTCCGGCGATCTGGTAGCCGTCGACGGCGGCCTGCCATCCGGTCCCCTGCTGAACACCGGTCGGGTCGCGCTGGGTCACCGAGCGCAACATGTTGCGGACGGTCTGCGCGGTCTGCTCCGAGACGACCCGCACCCCGTCCGGGCGGGGTTCCTCGGTGCGGGCGCCGTCGGGGGCGATGGTGGCCTTGATGATTCGCGGCGGGATCCGCAATCCGTCGTTGGCGATGGCCTGATACATCCCGGCCATCTGCAGCAGTGTCATCGAAAGGCCCTGGCCGATCGGAAGGTTGGCGAACGAACTGCCCGACCACTGGTCGACCGGCGGAACCAGCCCGGCGCTCTCGCCGGGAAGCGCGACACCGGTGCGCTGCCCCAGACCGAATTTCTCCAGCATCTCGAACCAACGCTCCGGTCCCACCCGCTGCGCCAGCATCAGGGTGCCGACGTTGGAGGACTTCCCGAAGATCCCGGTCGTGGTGTAGGGCGCCACCCCGTGCTCCCAGGCGTCGCCGACGGTGACATCGGCGATGTTGATCGAGCCCGGAACCTGTAGCACCTCATCGGGGTTGCTCAGCCCGTGCTCGATGACCGAGGCGGCGGTGATGATCTTGTTCACCGAGCCGGGCTCGAACGGTGACGACACCGCCGGGTTGCCCAGCTGCCGGTCCTCCTGTCGCCCGATGTCCTGGGACGGGTCGAAGGTGTTGTCGCCGGCCATCGCCAGTACCTCGCCGCTCGTGGCGTCGAGCACCACCGCGGTGACGTTGCGGGCGCCGGAGACGTTCTTGGCCTGCTGAACCTGCTGCTGGACATAGAACTGGATGTCGTCGTCGAGGGTCAGCTGGATCGTCGACCCGTTGACGGCCTTGTGTCGGTTGCGGTAGCTGCCCGGGATGACCACCCCGTCGGAGCCGCGGTCGTAGGTGATCGAGCCGTCGGTGCCGGCCAGCACGGCGTCCATCGAGTCTTCCAGCCCGAGCAGGCCGTGGCCGTCCCAGTCGATGCCGCCGATGATGTTGGCGGCCAACGATCCGCCCGGGTATTGCCGCAGATCCTGGCGCTCGCTGCCGACCTCCGGGTATTTGTCGGTGATCACCTCGGCCAGCGCCGGATCGACGGCACGGGCCAGATAGACAAAGGTCTCGTTGCTGCGCAGTTTCTTCAGCAGCGTCGCCGCATCCGGCTTGTTCCCGAGCCGGCCGGCGATGTCCGTGGCGATCTCCTGCAAGCGCCGGTGCGGTTCGGGGGCGGCCGGATCCTTTTTCCGGGCCTCCGCGAGTTGCTTGCCGACCTTGATCGGCTGGAAGGTCAGTGCCCGGGCTTCGATGGTGAACGCCAACTTGTCGCCGGTGCGGTCGATGATGTCGCCGCGCATGGCCTGCTGGACGTCGGTGACCTTGAGTTGCCCGGCGGCCTCGGCCCGCAATCCCGACGCCCGCGGCACCTGCAGATAAAACAACTGGGCCGCGGACAGCGCCAGCACCAGGAAGATGACGGCGTTGCCGGTGCGGTGCCGGAAGACGAACGATGCGCTGCGCAGCCCCAGGTCGGTGGCCGGCCGAGTACGACGGTCACGCGCCGAATGCCCGGTCTGCTGGGTAACTTTGGCCGTTTTGGCCGACTTGGGCTGCTTGGTGGGCTTGGCGGGTCGGCCGGCCCTGCGCCTGCCCGCCTTGATCGAGCCGTCGGCGCGCCGCGTCGGTCCGGTGCCTCGAGCCGGCCTTCTCATCGCGGGGCTCCCGGAAGCACCGGTGGCAGGACGGGCTGCTGCGGCAACTCCGGTTGCGGCGGCAAGGCGACCGGCGGCGCAACCGCGGCCTGCGGCGGCAAGGCGGCCTGCGGCGGCAAGGCGGCCTGCGGCGGCAAGGCGGCCTGCGGCGGAAGCACGGCCGCGGGGGGCAGCGCGACATCCGGCGGCAGTGCGACGGGCGGGATCTCGAGCGCGGGACCCGGCGGCGGCCCGGACAGCGGCGCACCGGGCAGGCCGGGCATTCCCGGCAGCCCCGGGATGATCAGCGGCGCACCGGGAACGGCGGGCGCCGGCGCGACCGGGGTGGGCAGATGCCGGCTGTCCAGCTTCGGCCCGGCGGGCGGCACCCGCACCGGAACCTCGGCCGGCGGGGTCGCCGGTTTCTCGTCGGGCAGCTTGGTGTTCAGGGGTGGCGGCGGCACACCCTCGGCCGGTTTCGGTTGGCCGACGACCACCCAGTTGCCGGCCGGGTCCTGGACCAGATGGGCGGTGTCGCGGGTCGGGATCATGCCCAGTTCGCGAGCCGCCTCGGCCAGCGCCGGCGCCGACTCGGCGGTGAGCACGTCACGCTCGAGCGCCTCCTTCTGCTGCAGCAGCACCCGGTTGCGCTCCCGGATGTTGCCCAGCTGATAGGAGCGCTCGGCGGCATCGGTCGACAGCCACAGCGTGATGCCCAGCCCGACACCGAGCGAACCGATGATCAACACCACGAACGGGACTTTGGCCGCCAAGGTGCGCGGCCGCAGGTCGATCGATGCCAGCCGCGTGATCAGGCGTTCCCGCAGCGGTACGCGCACTACTTTGGGAGCCTTGGCCTTTCGCGCCTTTGCACGCGCCTTGGCCTGCTTGGTGTTCTTCGGCGGCACCGGCCGGGCATCGGTGCGTGAGAGCACCGCGTTCTGCGGCCCTGACCGCGGCCGCGATTCACGCCCCGGGGCGGGCGAGGTCCCGTGTTGCCGACGAGCGCGCCGTGACTGCGGCGCCTCACTCGAACGCCGCGGCCCGGTGCGGGTGGCACCCTCGGGGCCGCGGCGGCGATCGCCCTGCCTGGCCGCAGGTTTGCGGTTGGTCGCCATCAATCCCCCCTCGCTGTCGAAGCCGGCCCGGCCGCAACGCGCTGCACGGCCCGCAACCGGACCGATCCCGCTCTCGGGTTGCGCGCGACCTCATCCGGTTGGGCACGCTCGGCGCCCCGCGTCAACGCCGTGAATCTCGGTCTGTCACCGGGCAATTCGACCGGCAGATCGACCGGCGTGCGCGACGTGGTCACCGCGGCGAACAGCTGCTTGACGATCCGATCCTCCAGTGACTGATAGGACATCACCGCGATGCGCCCGCCCACCGCCAACGCGTCCAGGGCGGCCGGGAGGGCGCTGCGCAGCGACTCCAGTTCGCCGTTGACCGCGATGCGCAGTGCCTGGAACGTCCGCTTGGCCGGATGCCCCCCGGTGCGTCGGGCGGGCGCCGGAATCGCCTCGTAGAGCAGCGCTGTCAGCTCCCCTGTCGAGGTGAACGGTGTCTGCGACCGTCGGCGGACGATATGGGCGGCGATGCGCGACGCGAAGCGCTCCTCGCCGAAACGGCGCAGGATGTCGGTCAGCGCGGCCGCGTCGTAGGTGTTGACGATCTCCGCGGCCGTCAGCTCGGCCTCGGGGTCCATCCGCATGTCCAGCGGGGCGTCCTGGGCGTAGGAGAAGCCCCGCTCCGCCCGGTCGAGCTGCATCGACGAGACGCCGAGATCGAACAGCACCCCGTCGACCGAACTTGTTGGGGCCAAACCCACTTCGGTCAGCGCTGCGCCGATCGCGTCGTAGCGGGTCCGGACCGTGCGCAGCCGATCGGCGAACCGGTCCAATCGGGTGCCGGCGATCTCAAGCGCGGTGGTGTCCCGGTCGAGGCCGATGACCCGCAGGCCGGGGAACTGGCTCAGGAACCGTTCGGTATGGCCGCCGGCCCCGAGGGTGGCGTCGACGAGAATGGCGCCACGGCCGTCGGGTGATTCCCGGGTCAGCGCCGGGGCCAGCAGTTCCACGCAACGCTCCAGCAGTACCGGCACATGCCCGAATTCGCCCTGCTCGGCCACCGCCACACCTCCCCTCCGATGTTGGCCTCGCCATGCCGGCGCTCGTCCGGGGATCGCCCCTGCCTCGAGGTCCCTGCCCGACGGCGCGAACCTGACGTTGGGGAAGTACGTCAGGGTCGGTTCGGACAGAGGCCACGAGGCACGGGCGCGCGCCTCAGATGATGTCGCTGAGGGCTTCATCGCTGGCCGCGGAGAAGTTCTCTTCATGGGTCTGCTGGTAGTCGCTCCACGCCTGCGCGTCCCAGATCTCGAGGTAGTCGACCGATCCGATGACCACGCAGTCCTTGGAGAGGTTGGCGTAGCGGCGGTGGTCGGGGGACAAGGTGATCCGGCCCTGCCCGTCGGGATGCTGTTCGTCGGTGGCGGCGGCCAGGTTGCGCAGGAATGCCCGCGCTTCGGGATTGCTGCGCGACGCCTTGGCCGCGCGGCGGGCGAGTTGCTCGAACTCGGCCCGCGGGTACACGGCCAGGCTGTAGTCCTGGCTCTTGGTGACCATCAAACCTCCTGCCAGCGCGTCGCGAAACTTCGCGGGCAGTGTCAGCCGCCCCTTGTCGTCGAGCTTGGGCGTATAGGTGCCGAGGAACACCGGCCACCTCCCGCCACGTCGACAACGTTAGCCCACAATACCCCACAATCCCCCACTCCGCACCATTTATTGGGCCGACTTCGCCCCCTTTCCCCACTGAACCGAGAGTTGATCGGCTCTACCGCGACAAAATCAGCAAGCCGGGGCAGGAAACCACCAGGTCACGCCGGCAGAATCCAGGTGGGGCAAAGTGGGGAACCGGGCGGTGCCGGCCGCGCCCGAGCGCCGGCGTACGCACCCGAAAAAGGGGCAGCCGATCGGCTGCCCCTGTCACATCAAACGTGCCGCGCTACGGCTCGAAACGACGGCGGAACCGGTCCTCCATGCGACTGGCGAACGTACCGCTGCCGCCCTTGACCCGGCGCTGCTGGCTCCCGCCCGTCTTGGTGACGCCGTCGCCGACCACGGTCGTGTGGTTTCCGGTGATGGCGAACACCACGCCGCCGAACATCACCACGAAACCGACCACGCTCAAGATCAGGAAGCCGGGGTTGACGGTCGAATAGAACGGAATACCGGAGACCAGCATCACCAACCCGGTCAGGAACATTGCCATGCCCTGCACCCGCCGCCGCGTGGTCGGAGTGCGCAGGGCACCACCCCGGACGCTGGACGCGAACTTGGGGTCCTCCGCGTAGAGGGCGCTCTCGATCTCGTCGAGCATGCGCTGTTCATGATCGGAGAGTGGCATCGTCCCTCCTTGCCGACGGCCGGTCACATCACTACCCGCGACTGGCTACGGACTGTGCGGGCAACTAACACTGATAATACGAGGTCGGCCTGTGGTGTACCACAGGCTTCGTCAGCCGATTGTAGCCGCGGTCCGGCGATGCCGATCCGTAACCGCCCGACGTCCGGGAACCGGAGCTCCGATAATGGGTGCGCGTGCCCAAACCATCGACCGGGAGAGGAACCGTTGGCGACCTTGCTCATCGACCTGTCGCCGCGCGACATGGCGGAACGGCTCAGCGAGGCACTGCGGGTATACGTCACCGCGATGGGCTACCCGCCCGGCACCGAGAACCAACGAGCCTCGATGTGGCTGGATCACACCCGCCGCCGTGGCTGGCGGGCGGTGGCCGCCCTGCACGACGGGGCTACCGGGGGCGGCGCCGAACTGCTGGGAATCGCTTATGGCTACTGCGGAGCCCCCGACCAGTGGTGGCAGCAGCAGGTGGTGGCGGGTCTGCACCGCCGCGGCATCCCCCGCACCGACATCCAGCGGCTGACGACCAGCTACTTCGAGCTGACCGAGTTGCACGTGCTGCCGCGTTCACAGGGCAGCGGCTTGGGCGAGGCGCTGGCGCGGCGGCTGCTGACCGGACGGGCCGAGGCCAACGTGCTGCTCTCCACCCCGGAGATCAGCGGCGAAGGCAACCGCGCCTGGCGGCTCTACCGCAGGCTGGGCTTCACCGACGTCATCCGCGGGCACCACTTCGCCGGCGATCCGCGGCCGTTCGCCATCCTGGGCCGAGCGCTGCCGCTGGAGCAGCCACCCGCCGCGTCGTCGGCCCACCGGCCCGCCGGTCTGGCACGATGACGTCCGTGCATGTTCGGCGCTCGCTACCGACTTTCGGGCGGTTCACCGCATACCGTCGACTGCTGGCACTGGTAGGGCTGGTGCTGATGACGGCGCCCATGATGGTGGGGTGTGTGCGCGTCAAAGCCACCATCACCGTCTCCCCCAACGACCAGGTCTCCGGACAGATCATCGCGGCGGCCAAACCCCGCAGCGACAACGACACCGGACCCAAGCTCAGCGCCGACGTGCCGTTCGCGCAGAAGATCGCGATCACCAGCTACAACCGCGACGGCTACGTCGGCTCGCAGGCGGTGTTCTCCGACCTGACCTTCGCCGAACTGCCGCAGCTGGCCGAGATGAACCGCGATGCGGCCGGGGTGAACCTGGCGCTGCGCCGCGCCGGGAACCTGGTGATCCTGGAGGGCCGGGTGGACCTCACCTCGCTGAGCGACCCGACGGCCGACGTCGAGTTGAGCGTGGCGTTCCCCGGTGAGGTGACCTCGACCAACGGCGAGCGACTCGGCGACGACACGGTGCAGTGGCGACTCAAGCCGGGCGTGGTCAGCACCATGAGCGCACAGGCTCATTACACCGACCCCAGCACCCGATCGTTCGCCCGTGCCGCCATGTGGCTGGTGTTGTCGACGTTCGCCGTGGCCGCAGCGGTGGCGCTGATCGCCTGGGCCGGCCGCGACCGCTCACCGCGCTTCAGCGCCCCGCACGACGACGCGGCCTGAGCGCCGAGCCGGCTCAGCGAGCCGCCGGCGACCAGTAGTCGAGCATCTGGGCGAAGGTGGTGAACGCGGCGGCGGACACCCCGTAAGTCGCCTCGAGGTGGATGCTCAAGGGAAAGCCCAGGTCGGCGACACCGTCGATGACCCGCTTGTACAGGTCGAGCATCAGCTTGCGGCGCTGCTCGGGCTCGCTGTCGGCGAGGGTCCTGACGAAGGCCTGCTCGGCCGCGACCGCCGCGTTGCCGGGATCCTGGATCAGCCAGTTGATCAGGCCGACCCGGTTCTCAAACGTCGGCACGAAGCCGAAGGACAGCAAGATCTCCGGGCGCGCGTCGCTGTGCTGGGCGAACTCGGTCAAGAACGACACGATCGCATCGGAGTACAGCAGCTGGGTCAGCCCGAACGTGGCACCCCGATCGCACTTGAAATCGAACCGGCCGATCTCGTCGGCGCGGGTCGGGATCAGGATGACGCCGCGGTTGGCAACATCGGCGCGAAAAGTCGCCAGCGCGTCGGTGGGCGGCACCCCGGAGCCCTCACCGTCGGCCATGGTGCGCGGCACTCCGACGAACACGACGCCCTCGATACCGGCCCCGGTCAGATCGTCGAGCCGCCCACGCAGCGCGGCTTCGTCGGAGAACGCGGTCACCTGGGTGCACAGCCCGGCCATGCCCGGCAACTGCGGGCCGATGGTCTTCCAGAAGTCCAGCACGTCGAGCTTGGGCTTCATCTCCACGGGCCGGTCGTCGTCCTCGGCGATCATCGCGGGCATCAGGATGTGCCGGATGCGGCCCTCGATACCGGACTCGGCCGCAAACCGCCGGACCTTGTCGGCATCCTCGCAGGCCTTCTCGTGGGCCTGCTCCGGCCCACGATCCAAGTTCGGCGGGACAAGCTCGAGTGCGACGGTGTTCAAGGTCACGGGTTGCTCCTGATCGAAGGCGGTTGCCATGGGGCGGGTCCGCGGGCCGGCTTCGCCGGCTCGCTTCGCCAGAAGCAGCAGCGGCATTGCGGCCGACACGGACGCAATGCCCCGAGCCTATCGAAGCGACCGGTGCCGGCGGGCAATCGGTGTGACCCACCGCGACGTCGCCGCCGGTCTGAGGCTCCCCCCGGGCGTGGTGGCACACTCTACGCTGAACGCACGCCGGGGGTCCCGGGCCGGCCGAGTGAGGAAGGGGCGCCGAGCTGAGCTTCAAAGCAACAGCAGCAACCGCACCGTCGGCCGTCGAACTGGCCGGTGCGGTAACCGAGCAGCTGCGCTCCTACCTGCGCACCCGCCGCACCGACACCCGTTACATGGGCGAGGACTACCAGGGGCTGATCGCCGGCCTGGAAGAGTTCGTCCTCAGCGGCGGCAAGCGGCTCCGTCCGGCGTTCGCCTACTGGGGCTGGCGGGCCATCACCGGCCGGGACGCCGTCGACGACGAGCTGCTACTGTTCTCGGCGCTGGAACTGCTGCACGCCTGCGCGCTGGTGCACGACGACGTGATCGATGCCTCGGCGACCCGGCGCGGCAGCCCCACCACCCACCACAAGTTCGCCGATCTGCACCGCGCCCGCGGGTGGCGGGGACCGGCCGATCAATTCGGGATCTCGGCCGCCATTCTGCTCGGCGACCTGGCACTGGTGTGGGCCGATGACATCGTCGCCGGAGCCGGCCTGCCGGCGGATGCGCAACGCCGGGTGCGGCGGGTCTGGTCGGACATCCGCACCGAGGTGCTGGGCGGGCAGTACCTCGACATCGTCGCCGAGGCCAGCGGTGACGAGTCGATCGCGGCGGCGATGACGGTCAACACCTATAAGACCGCCTCCTACACGGTGGTGCGGCCGCTGCAACTGGGGGTTGCCGCCGCCGCCGACCGGCCCGACATCCAGACGCTGTTTCACGAGGTCGGTACCGATCTCGGGGTGGCGTTCCAGCTGCGCGACGATGTGCTGGGCGTGTTCGGCGACCCCGCCGTGACCGGCAAGCCGTCCGGGGACGACCTGCGCTCGGGCAAACGGACCGTGCTGGTGGCCGAGGCAGTCGAGTTGGCCGACAGGTCGGATACGGCGGCCGCTGAACGGTTGCGCGCATCGCTCGGCACCGCGTTGACCGACGTGCAGGTCCGCGAATTGTGCGGCCTGATCGAGGCGGTGGGCGCACTCGCCGCCGTCGAGGACCGTATCGACAGCCTGACCCGCCGGGCCATGACGGCGCTGGCGGCCGCCCCGATCGACGAGGCCGCCAAGACCGGACTGACCGACCTGGCCCGACTGGTCGCCGACCGGTCCGCCTGAGGAGCCTCCAGCGCCATGCCCATCCCCAGCACATCGACGGTTCCGGCGGGCCCGACCCGGCCGCTGACCCGGCTGCGCGAGTTCGCCACCAGCGAGCAGGCCGCAGCGGCATGGCTGGGGTGCGCGGGCGCGATGCTGATCACGGTGGGCGGCCTGGGCGCCGGCAGCACCCGGATCCAGGACCCGGTGCTGGAGTCGGTGCATCTGTCCTGGCTGCGGTTCGGTCACGGGCTGGTGTTGTCGTCGGTGCTGCTGTGGACCGGTGTCGCGGTGATGCTGTTGGCCTGGTTCGGCCTGGGCCGGCGGGTGATCGACGGCGCCGCAACCGAATACACGCTGATTGCCACCACCGGGTTCTGGCTGGCGCCGCTGCTGCTGTCGGTTCCGGTGTTCAGCCGCGACACCTACTCCTATCTGGCCCAGGGCGCACTGCTACGAGACGGTTTGGATCCCTACCAGGTGGGTCCGGTCGAAAACCCCAACCCGCTGCTCGACGACGTCAGCCCGATCTGGGCGGCGACGACGGCACCTTACGGCCCGGCGTTCATCCTGGTCGCCAAACTCGTCACCATCCTGGTGGGCAACAACGTGGTGGTCGGCACCATGCTGTTGCGGTTGTGCATGCTGCCCGGTTTGGCGCTGTTGATCTGGGCCGCACCGCAAGTCGCCCGCCGGGTCGGCGGCAGCGCCCCGGCGGCTCTGTACCTGGCGGTGCTCAACCCGCTGGTGATCATCCACCTGATGGGCGGCGTCCACAACGAGATGCTGATGGTCGGCCTGATGGTCGCCGGGATCGCGCTGACGCTGCAGGGCCGGCCGCTGGCGGGCATCGGCCTGGTGGCCCTGGCCGCCGCGGTCAAGGCCACCGCGGTGATCGCGTTGCCGTTTCTGGTGTGGGTGTGGATGCGCCGGCTACGGGAACGACGAGGCTACCCGGCGGCGAAGGCGTTCGCGGCGGCGGCGACCATCTCCGCGGCGATCGTCGTCGCCGCCTTCGCGGCGCTGTCGGCGCTTGCCGGTGTGGGCCTGGGTTGGCTGACCGCGCTGCTGGCCGGCAACGTCAAGATCATCAACTGGCTCACCGTGCCGACCGCCGCGGCCAACCTCGTCCACGCCGTCGGCGGACTGGTCGCGCCGATCAATTTCTATGCCGCACTGCACATCACGCGGATCAGCGGGATCGTGGTGATCGCGCTGGTGCTCCCGGTGCTGTGGTGGCGGTCGCGCCGCGACGACCGGGCGGCGGTGACGGGGATCGCCTGGGGCATGCTGGTCGTGGTGCTGTTCGTGCCGGCGGCGCTGCCCTGGTACTACACCTGGCCGCTGGCGGCGGCGGCCACCGTGGTCCGCTCACCGACGGCGATCGCGGCGATCGCCGCGGCCTCGACCTGGATCATGGTGATCTTCAAACCCGACGGCTCGCATGGCATGTACTCCTGGCTGCACGTGATCGGCGCGACCGGTTGCGCTGTGTTCGCCTGGTACCGACTGTCGAAAACCGCGCCGGAAGTCCCGTCACCGGCCGGCTGAGCTCAGTACGCCATGGCCTGCGCCCGGCGCATCACCTCACGGGCCTGATGGGCGTGCAGCGCGTCGATCGGGCGGACGTTGGCGACCGACTCGCGCGCACCGTCGCGGGTCAGCGACAGCGACGGGTCGTGGGTGAACAGCCAGCGCACGATGTCAGTCTGCTGGTAGCCGCCGTCGTGAAGCACCGCCAGCAAACCCGGCAGGCTCTTCACGACGTCCCCGGCCGCGGTGAAGAACACCTGCGGCACCACCAGCGCACCGCCGCGCCGCACCGCGAGCAGATGGTTGTCGCGCAGGTACTGATGCACTTTGGTGACCGGCACGCCGAGCATTTCGGCAACCGTCGGCAGGTCGAACATCGGTTCGTCGGGTTCCAGGATGTCTTCGGCGGCCGGGATGCTGCTCACCACACGAGTCTAGAACCGCCGGATCGGCGGCCCACCCGCATACCATGACCAGGTGACCGCAGCGTGGGGCCCAGACGCACTCGAGGGCGCCCTGCTGGACGGCCGGTATCGCGTCGGCACCCGGATCGCCACCGGCGGCACCTCCACGGTGTATCGCGGTCTCGACGAACGACTGGACCGCCCGGTCGCGTGCAAGGTGATGGATCTGCGCTACGCCGGCGACCAGCAATTCCTCACCCGATTTCAGCTCGAGGCGCGGGCGGTCGCCCGCCTCAAGGACCCGGCTCTGGTCGCCGTCTACGACCAGGGGTTCGGCACGCCGCACGACCCCGGCCAGCCGTTTCTGATCATGGAACTCGTCGAGGGCGGGACGCTGCGCGAACTGCTCAACGAACGCGGCCCGATGCCGCCGCATGCCGTCGTCGCGGTGTTGCGCCCGGTGCTGGGGGCGCTGGGTATCGCGCACCGCGCCGGCCTGGTGCACCGCGACGTCAAGCCGGAGAACATCCTGATCTCCGACGACGGCGAGGTGAAGGTGGTCGACTTCGGGCTGGTTCGCGCCCTCGCAGCGGCCGGGATCACCTCGACCAACGTGATTCTGGGCACCGCGGCCTACCTGTCACCCGAGCAGGTCCGCGACGGCAATGCCGGGCCGGCCAGCGACGTCTACGGAGCCGGCATCCTGACCTATGAGCTGCTGACCGGTCGCACACCGTTCGCCGGTGACTCCCCGCTGACCGTGGCCTACCAGCGGCTCGATCACGACGTTCCGCCGCCCAGCGCCGCCATCGAGGGGGTGCCGAGGGAATTCGACGAGTTGGTGGCGCGCGCCACCGCACGCGAGCCGGCTGACCGCTACGCCGACGGCCTTGAGATGGCCCAGGACGTCGCGGCGATCGCCGAACGGTTGGGGCTGCCGGCGTTTCGGGTTCCGGCCCCGCGCCAGTCCGCCCAGCACAGCTCGGCGCCGAGGCAGCGGCCGACGCTGCACATGACGCGTGGCCCGCAGGATTGGACAGCCGACACCGACACCCAATGCCAGGTGGTGACGGGGCAATTCGCCGGAATCGAACTGAGTCAGTTCGTGCTGCAACGTCAGCACGCGCGCCGGATGGTGGTGATCTGGCTGACCGTGGTGTTCGCCCTCACCGGGCTGGTGGCTGCGGTGGGGTGGACGCTGGGCAACAACGTCGGCGCACTGCTGTAGGCCGATCCCTTCGCCGAGCAGACACCAAAGCGCCCTAAAACCGGGGCGTCAAGGGGCTTTCACGTCTGCTCGCGGTGAATGAAATCAGCCGCGCAGCATCTCGGCGACCAGGAAGGCCAACTCCAGGCTCTGCTGGGTGTTGAGCCGCGGGTCGCACGCGGTCTCGTAGCGCCCGCCCAAGTCCGCATCCGAAATGGCTTGCGCGCCACCGAGACACTCGGTGACGTCCTGGCCGGTGAACTCCAGGTGGATGCCGCCGGGGTGGGTGCCCAGCGCGTTATGCACCTCGAAGAACCCCTGTACCTCGTCGACGATCCGGTCGAAGTGCCGGGTCTTGTGACCGGTGGAAGCCTCATGGGTGTTGCCGTGCATCGGGTCGCACTGCCAGATCACCTGGTGACCGGTGGCCTGCACCTTCTCGATGATCCCCGGCAGCAGATCGCGCACCTTGGAGTTGCCCATCCGGCTGACCAGGGTGAGCCGGCCCGGCTCATTGTTGGGGTCGAGCCGTTCGACGTACTCGACGGCCAGCTCCGGCGAGGTGGTGGGCCCCAGCTTGATACCGATCGGGTTGGCGATCACCTCGGCCAGGCCGACATGTGCGCCGTCGAGCTGGCGGGTCCGCTCACCGATCCACACGTAGTGCGCCGACAGGTCATAGAGCTTCGGTTCGCCCTCGATGTCGGCCATTCGCAGCATGGCGCGCTCGTAGTCGAGCACCAGTGCCTCGTGGCTGGCGTAGATCTCGGCGGTCTGCAGTTCCCGGTCGGCGACCCCGCAGGCGTTCATGAACCGCAGGCCGCGGTCGATCTCCCTGGCCAGCGCCTCATAGCGCGCACCGGCCGGCGAGGTACGGACGAACTCCCGGTTCCAGTCGTGCACCAGTTCCAGCGACGCCAGCCCCGAGGAGGTCAGCGCCCGCACCAGGTTCATCGCCGCGCTGGCGTTGGCGTAGGCCCGCACCAATCGGGAGGGGTCGTGTTCACGCACGGCGGCGTCCGGGGCGAATCCGTTGACCATGTCACCGCGGTAGGACTTCAGCCCAAGTGCGTCGATGTCGGCCGAGCGGGGCTTGGCGTACTGGCCCGCGATGCGGGCCAACTTGACCACCGGCGTGGATGCCCCATAGGTGAGCACCACCGCCATCTGCAGCAGGGTGCGGATGTTGCCCTTGATGTGCGGCTCGGTGTTGTCGGCGAAGGTCTCGGCGCAGTCGCCGCCCTGCAGCAGGAAGGCCTCCCCGCGGGCGACCTCGGCCAGCAGGCCCTTGAGCCGGACGATCTCGGACGCCACCGTGATCGGCGGGACACTCTCGAGCACCGTGCGCATTGCCTTGGCCTGGTCGGCGGGCCAACTCGGCTGCTGAACAGCCGGGCGGGCCAGCGCGGCATCAAGGCGCTCACGCAGGTCCGCGGGCAGCGGCGGCAGCGCCGGCAGCTGGTCGATCGGTACATCAACGGTCCAGTTCACCCGACCATGGTAGCCGGGGAACGACCCGCGCTGATCAGGCCTGTTCGGTGGCGCTGCCGATGGGCCAACTCCTCAACGGCCCGCTCCGCGCCCCGCATCGTCGTTGGCCGTGCCGATGGGCCAACTCCTCAACGGCCCGCTCCGCGCCCCGCATCGTCGTTGGCCGTGCTGATGGGCCGACTCCTCAACGGTCCGCTCCGCGTCCCGCATCGTCGTTGGCCGTGATCACCTGGAAGCGTCGCAACTGGTCGCGGGCGTCCACCAGCGCGTCATGGCTGCCTGCCGACCGCGGTGGCAGCCGCGGCCGGCCCCGGTCCTCCCAGAGTTGACGCAACTCGTGGGTGAAGCGCGGGATCGACGGCGGCAGGTCGGGCATCGTGCCCCACAGCTGGCACAACACCACGTGGTCGTAAGCCGCCACCCAGGCCCATAGCTCGATCGGCTCGCCGTCGTCGACTGCGAAGAACTCCTCGAGATCGTCGCGGATCCGGCGCCGTGATCGCCACGCCGGGGATGCCGGGGAGGGCAGCTTGGGCAGCACGTGGGTGCGGACCCACGGACCGGCCCGGCCCGGATCGAATTCGGTGGAGACCGCGTAATATTCCCGCCCGTCCTCGGCGACCACGCCGATCGAGATCAGCTCGATGGTGCGGCCGTCCTCGATGAACTCTGTGTCGTAGAAATATCTCACCTCCCGCTCATCTCCCGGGACCGCCGGGGCGCTGTAGCCGATGGGCCGGAAGCGGCGTGGAAAAGGGCATTGTGGGCGCAGACGCGTCGGCGACCGCGCGATTGGGCGCAGACCGCCCGGCCGGCGCCGACCGGCCGGGCATCGGTCCGGGGTAGACCGGCCGGTCGGAGGCGGCGGCCCGCCCGGTGGGAACCCGCGGCCGCCCGATCATGATCGGTTGTGTCGGCGCCGACGCCGCCCGCACCTCGCGGTCGAGCTCGGCGTCAACGACCCGCTCATCGGGCAGCTGCGGCCGGCCCGCGACGGCGTCCTGCAGCCAGAGCTTGGCCTGGATCACCGGGCGTCGCAGCCGGCGTTCGCGCAGCAACGCGCGGCGCATCCGCTCGCGCCGGGGCAGGTAGCGCCAGCGGGCCCACGGCGCGTGCGGCCGGGACAGCCGGATCGCGCCGACCACCAACAGCGGAAAGAAGAACATCCCGATCAGCCCGGTCCACACCTTGCCCTTCAACAACACCACCACACCCAGCGGCAGCGACGTCACCAGCCCGGCGAACACCCCGGCGCGGATCAGCGGCGAGGAGGTGTCGTGCCACAGCGACAACAGAAAGGCCAGCGGGTGAAAGCCCAGCACCAGCAGACCGGCCACCGCCGTCGCGGCGAAGACGGCATCCACCGAGGCGCGCCCGTCCTCTTCCCAGTACACATCCGACAAGTGCAGGATCAGCGCGTACTCGTCGAGCACCAACGCCGCGCCGATCCCGAACGCGATCGCGGCGAAGCTGAATGCCGGTTCGTGCCCATGGGGGCCGGCGGCCACCAGCGTCACCCCGGCGACCATCACCAGCAGCACCCCGAAGACCACGTGGTGGATGTGCTTCGACCCGATGTGGATGTTGCGCGGCTGCCACCACCGGGGGGCGCCGACACGACCGGCGGTGCTGCGGATATAGCGGACGACGGCGCGGGTCACCAGAAACGTCGCCAGGAACGCGAGCAGGCAGCACAGCAGCGGCAATCTGCCGCGTCCGATGATGTCGTCGCGGAACCATTCGAGCACCTAATGCAACGTACGCCCTCACCACACTCCACGCTGGGATCACCACCGGCATGGCCCGGGAAATCCTCACCACCCGATAGGCTGTCCTGCGACATGACTACATCGCGGCCGCCCGAGCCGGGCCGTCGGCACGGGGGCGGTTCCGTCTGGTGGATCTTCGCCGTGCTGGCGATCGGAGCCCTGGGCTACACGACGTGGCGGGCGCTCGGCAGCACGCCGTACCACATCGACGTCGACGTCTACCGGATGGCCGCGCAGGCGTGGCGGGACGGGCAACCGCTCTACGGCGACGACTGGTTTCCCACCCAGATCGATGGCACGGTGTTGCCGTTCACCTATCCCCCGATCGCGGCCGTCCTATTCGCCCCGCTGACCTGGGTGTCGCTCGGTTCGGGCACCGCCGCGCTGACGATCGTCTCGACGCTGCTGCTGGTGGTGTCGATCACCGTCGTGCTCGCCGGGTTGGGCGTCGCAGTGGGCCGCGGCAGCGGTCCGCAGTGGTGGCGGCGGGGTGTGCTGGCAGCAGCGATCGTCGCGGCGGCCATCTGGCTCGACGCCGAGCCGATCTGGTCCAACTTCGATTTCGGCCAGGTCAACGCCGTGCTGATGACGCTGGTGATCGCCGACTGCGTACCGCGCCGCACCTACTGGCCGCGGGGCGCGCTGCTGGGCTTGGCGGTGGCGCTGAAGCTGACCCCGGCGGTGTTTCTGCTGTACTTCCTGCTGCGCCGCGACGGGCGCGCCGCGGTGACCACCGTCGCATCGTTTCTGGTGGCGACCCTGGCGGGCTTCGTGCTGGCCTGGAGCGACTCCTGGCAGTACTGGACGCACACGGTCCGCAACACCGACCGCATCGGCGGGGCGACGCTGAACACCAACCAGAATCTGGCCGGCGCGCTGGCCCGGCTGCCGCTGAGCGAACCTCAGCGCTCCGCACTGTGGCTGCTGGGCAGCCTGTTGGTCCTGGCGGTGACGGTGTGGGCGGCCCGCCGACTGCTCAACCGGGATGTCGGGGAGCCGATTCTGGCGCTGATCTGCGTGGCGCTGTTCGGGCTGGTGGTCTCACCGGTGTCGTGGTCGCACCACTGGGTGTGGATGCTGCCGACGGTGGTGGTGACCGCCGTGGTGGCCTACCGGCACCGCGCGATCGCGCTGGGCGTGCTCAGCGCACTGGGTGTGGCGTTGATGATGCGCAGTCCGATCGACCTGCTGCCCGAGCATCACGAGGCGGGCGCGGCGTGGTGGCGCCAGTTGGCCGGCACATCCTATGTGTGGTGGGCGCTGGCGGTGATCATCACGGCCGGCGCGATGCTGCGTCCGGACCGCCGGAGCACTCCGGATCAGCCTGCGGCGGTCTCCGGAAACCGGGCGACCGGCTGAGCCGTTGCCCCGTCCTGTTGTGCGGCACCGTTTTTGAGGCTCGCCGCGTAGATGTCGACGTACTCCTGCCCGGAGAGCCCCATCAGCTCGTAGATCACCTCGTCGGTGACCGCCCGCTCGATGAAGCGGTTGTCGGCCATCCCGTCGAAGCGGGAGAAGTCCATCGGCTTGCCGAACCTGACCGTTACCCGGCCCGGGCGCAACATCTTCGTCCCGGGCGGGTTGACGACGTTGGTTCCGACCATGGCGACCGGAATCACCGGGACGCCGGTGTGCAGCGCGAGCCGGGCCAGCCCGGTCTTGCCCTTGTACAACCGGCCGTCGGGTGACCGGGTGCCTTCGGGGTAGATGCCGAGCAGCTTGCCGTCCTTGAGGATCCGCTGGGCGGTGTTCAGCGCGGCTTGTGCGGCGTCGGAGTCGGTGCGGTCGATGGGCACCTGGCCGACCGCGGTGTAGAACCAGCGGGTGAACCAGCCCTTAATGCCGGTGCCGGTGAAGTATTCCGACTTGGCCAGGAAGGTGATCCGGCGGCGCACCACCAGCGGCAGGTAGAAGCTGTCCATGACGGCGAGGTGATTACTGGCCAGGATCGCCGCACCGCGCTCGGGGATGTTCTCCAGCCCCTCGACTTTCGGCCGTCCGATCAGGGCCAGCAGCGGACCCAGCAGTACGTACTTGAACAGCCAATACCACATGGCCCCTCCCTCCCTGCTGTCCGCGAACACCGGCCGTGTTCGCGCCAACTTTACCGACCAGCGGTGGCCAGGGCCACACGGTGATTCGTCACAACGGAGATTCCGGGGAATTCCTTAGCTTTCCGCGTTCAGTGCTCGATCGTGACGGGGATGTGTTCATAACCGGTCTTGGCCGGCGCGCCGCCGGCCCCGTCCGGCGGCGGGCCGTCGGGCGGGCCCGGCCTGTCACCGGTCTCACCGACCACCGCTCGGATCACCTCGAACAACGCCACGCTGTGCTCGGCGACGACGCTGAGCAACGGGTGCTCCTCCCCCGTCACCAACGCCGCCAGCGCACACACCGGGCACCACACCTGTTGGCACTTACCCGGCGCATCGGCCGCCGCCAGCATCGCCGCCGCCCGCACCGCCGGGTCGAGGCGATCCAGGATCGCCTGGGCGAGTTTGCGCAACTCCGGCCCCAGCTCACCCAGATCACGGTGCGCGCCAGCGCTCAACGTCGCACCTCCTCGTCACTGCTCACCGGCCACACCTCCGGGTTCGGCCGGAAGCGCACCGTCAGTTCGCTGCCGCGCAGCGTCGCGTCCACAACCGTGCATCGTCGCAGCACCGACGCCAATCGGACCCGGCGTCTGGTGCCACCGGCACCGATGACCAGGTCGTCACCGGAGCGGCCCAGGCTGAGCGCACCGGAATCGACCTGGGGCAACTCTAACCGCAACCGGTACACCGCCCCCAGTCCGGAACCCGACTCCCGGTCGACCACCGGCCGCACCGGCCCCGGCGGTGCCGAGCCGCCGCGTCGCCGGCTGCCCTCGAGCAGCTCGCCAAGCGCCTTGGGGCCGATCGGTTCGCCGGCCAGGTGCGGGACCAGCACCATCGCCACGTCACCGATGGCGCGGTCCAAGTCCTCCAGAACGCCGTGCTGCTCACGGATCCGCTCGGCGTACCAGTCGAACGCCGGATGAGCGGGCAGATTCGTGTAGACGTACGAATCATCCTGCAACAGGATCTGATTCACGATCAGCTCGTCGACGCGCACCCCGGTCAGCGCCAGCGTCCCCAGGGTTCGGACCGCTTCGGCGGCCACCACGCGCTCGGCGGTCAGCACCAGGTGGGCCCCGACCAGCGCCTCGTCGGTCAGCAGCGTGGCCAGCCGTTCGGCGGCGCCGCTGATCCGCTCGATCAACTCGACCAGTGCGTCCGACGCGCCGTCGGGCCCGCTGAGCCTGCGGTGCCGCGGCCAGGACCGCTCGGCATACAGCGCGACCGTGGCGGGCAGCGTCAGCATCCGCATTGCATCGGCGGTGGACGCGCAGTCGACGACGACCCGGTCCCACCGACCGCTGCCGGCCAGCTCGCCGACCTCATGCAGGCCGAGCACCTCCTGGACGCCGGGGAGCGCCGAAAGCTCTTCGGGGGCAACGCTACCCAGATCAGACTCCGGGAATCGCCCGGCCAGCACCTCGACCACCGCGACCCAGTGCGCCTCGAGCAGCGCCAGCGTGTCCAGCGCCAGCACGTCAAGCCCGCCGGGGCCGGCGTCGTCGAGCACCACCGACACCGGGTCACGGCCGGCGCCGGGCACCACCGCGACGCCCAGCACGTCACCGACCGAGTGCGCCTGGTCGGTGGAGATCAGCAGCACCCGGTTCCCGGCGCGCGCTTCGGCGACCGCGGTTGCCGCCGCCAGCGTGGACTTACCCACGCCGCCCTTGCCTACGAACAGACTGATCGGCGCGACCGGGGGCGTTGCTGCCTCAGACGGCGTCACTCAGCCTCGGCTCGCTTCTTCAGGTCCTTCAGCGCGGTGTCGGTCAGTCGCCGCTCCGCCTTGCGCTTGAGCAGACCGATCATCGGGATCATCAGGTCGACCGACAGCTCGTAGACGACTTCCGTGCCGGATCCCTTGGGCGCCAAGCGGTATTCGCCGTCAAGCGCTTTCAACAGCGAACTGGACACCAATGACCAGCGCACGCTGCGACGGTCTTGCGGCCAGTCGTAGGCCAGCACCATGGTGTCCTTGAGCACCGCGGCGTCGAGCACCAGCCGGGCCTGCTTCGGGTATCCGTCGGAGTCGGTTTCGAGCACCTCGGCCTCGGTGTACTCCGACACCCATTCGGGGTAGGCGCCGATGTCGGCGATCACCTTCATCACCGTGCCCGGATCCGCCTCGATGAAGATGGTCTGAGCTGTCTTGTCCGCCACGTGGTTACTTCCCTAACTCATTCGCCTGCCACCAGCCCTCGGCAGAGACGCTACCTCGCCGCGCCCGCCCGTTCAGCCCGGCTCAGCTCACAGCGGCCGGGGCGACACCCACGGGTCGGGCCTGCTCCAGGCGGGCCTTCACCTCGAAGGCCATCCGTTTGCCCGCCACCCGGCGGCGATGGTTGAGCTTCGCCAGGTTCAACTTGGCCAGCTGGCGGCCGGTCACCCCGCTGGGTTCGGCGTGCAGGAAATAGTGGAGCAGCACCCCGTCGAGCATCGGATCCAGCCAGATCTCCATGGTTCCGGTCAGCGGGCCGCCCACCGTCCATCGGACGCCCTTTTCCGCGCGGTCTTCGACCAGCTGCAGCTGCAGGTCCGGCCACCACCGCCGCCAGCTCGACCGGTCGGCGACGAGGGCCCCCACCTGTGCGCCGGATGCGGCGATGAAGGTCTCATCGGCAACCTGGATACTGTTCATCGCCCCAGCTTCACATATGACGTCCCCGGGGCGGAACGCCGCCGGTGCACACCAGCGGGCTTCTCCTCGCCCGACAGTGAACACCGTCACATCTGCCGGGGCGCGCCTATTAGGCTGGTCGGACAGACACCCGGGCTGCCAAGAGAGGTCATTCGAATGCGTGAGTTCAGTGTTCCGGCGCCGTTCACCGTCGAGGAGCACGACAACGTCGCCGCGATCGTCTTCGAACACGAGCGCGACAATCCCGACCACGTCATCTACCAGCGCCTCGTGGACGGCGCGTGGACCGACGTCAGCTGCGCCGCTGCCGCCGCGCAGATCCGCACGGCCGCACTGGGTCTGATCGCGCAGGGAGTGGCCGCCGGCGACCGGGTGGCGATCTTCTCGGCGACCCGCTACGAGTGGGCGATCCTGGACTTCGCGATCCTGTCCATCGGCGCGGTGACCGTGCCGATCTATGAGACGTCCTCGGCGGAGCAGGTGCGTTGGGTGATGGAGGACTCCAGCGCGGTGCTGGCGTTCGCCGAGACCGACGCCCACGCCCGACTGATCAACGAACTCGCCGGTGGACTGCCCGCGCTGCGGCGGGTGCTGACCATCGACGGGTCGGGCGCCAAGGCCTTCGATGAACTCGCCGAGGCCGGCGCGGGCCAGGACCCGGCGCAGCTCACCGCGCGCGGGGCCGCCCTCAAGGCCACCGACCCGGCGACGCTGATCTACACCTCGGGCACCACGGGCCGCCCCAAGGGCTGCCAGCTCACCCACTCCAACCTGCTCCACGAGGTGCGCGGCACCAAAGCGGCCCTGCCGACCCTGCTGGGTCCCGACCAGCGCCTGCTGATCTTCCTGCCGTTGGCTCACGTGCTGGCCCGCGCCCTGACCCTGGCGGCATTCACCAACCGGGTCACGGTCGGATTCACCAGCGACATCAAGAATCTGGTGCCGATGTTCGCGGTCTTCAAGCCGACCGTGGTGGTGTCGGTGCCGCGGGTGTTCGAGAAGGTGTACAACACCGCCGCGCAGAACGCCGCCAACGACGGCAAGGGCCGAATTTTCGAGATGGCTGCCCAGACCGCGGTGGACTGGAGCGAAGCCCTCGACCGTGGCGGCCCCGGTCTGCTGCTGCGCCTCAAGCATGCGGTGTTCGACAAGCTGGTCTACCACAAGCTGCGCGCGGCGCTGGGTGGCGACTGCCGGGCGTCGGTGTCCGGTGGCGCGCCGCTGGGCGAACGGCTCGGCCACTTCTACCGCGGCGTCGGCCTGTCCATCTACGAGGGCTACGGGCTGACCGAGACGACCGCCGCGGTGACCGTCAACCCGGTCGGCGCCATGAAGGTCGGGACCGTCGGAAAACTGGTGCCGGGCAACAGCATGCGCGTCGCCGAGGACGGTGAGTTGCTGGTCCGCGGCGGGGTGGTGTTCAGCGGCTACTGGCGCAATGAGCAGGCCACCGCCGAGGCGTTCACCGACGGCTGGTTCAAGACCGGCGACCTGGCCGAGATCGACGCCGACGGCTACCTGAAGATTACCGGCCGCAAGAAGGAGATCATCGTCACCGCCGGCGGCAAAAACGTCGCACCCGCGGTGCTCGAGGACCAGCTGCGCGCGCACCCGCTGATCAGCCAGGCGATGGTCGTCGGCGACGCCCAGCCGTTCATCGGGGCGCTGATCACCATCGACCCGGAAGCTCTGGAAGGCTGGAAACAGCGCAACAGCAAAGCCGACACCGCCACCGCCGCTGACCTGGCCACCGACCCGGACCTGCTGGCCGAGGTGGACGCGGCGGTCAAACAGGCCAACCTGACGGTCTCGCACGCCGAGTCGATCCGCAAGTTCCGGATCCTGCCGGTCGACTTCACCGAGGCCACCGGTGAGCTGACCCCGACGATGAAGGTCAAGCGCAAGGTGGTCGCCGAGAAGTTCGCCGACGCGATCGAGGCGATCTACACCAAGGACTGACCGGCGGTTCCGGCGCCCCGGTGAGCGGTTTGGTCGGCTTTTGGTGGAAAGCGCGATCAAACCGCACCGTCGGCGTCCTCACGCCAGCAGGTCGGCCATGCGTGCGGCCAGGGTTTCCCAGCGCCAGTCACTCATCACCCACTCCCGCCCCGCGGCGCCCATCGCGGCGGCGCGGTCGGGGTCGGCCAGCAATCCGCTGACGGCATCACCGATCTGCTCCACGGACCGGCCGTCGACCACCCGCCCGGTCCGGTTGTCCAGCACGGTCTCCGGTGCGCCGCCCGAGTCACCGGCGACCACCGGCACAGCCGCCGCCGACGCCTCCAGGAACACGATGCCCAGCCCCTCGACGTCGAGCCCGGCACCACGCGTGCGGCATGGCATCGCGAAGACATCGCCGAGCAGGTAGTAGGCGGGCAGGTCGGCGGCCGGCACGCCACCGGTGAACGTCACCGCATCGGCGACCCCGCACTCGACGGCCAGCCGCCGCAGTGTGTCGGCATACGGGCCGCCGCCGACGATCACCAGCGCGGCACCGTCGACCCGGCGCCGGATCGCCGGTAGCGCGCGGATCAGCATGTCCTGGCCCTTGCGCGGCACCAGCCGCGACACGCACACCACGGTGGGCCGACCGCCCAGCCCGTGGCGGGCCCGCAGTTCGGCACGGGCGCCGGGGTCGGGGCGGAAGCGGTCGGTGTCCACCCCGGGCGGCAGGTGCTCCAGCGCGGCGTGGGGACCGAACGCCGATGCGAACCGGCCGCGGGTGTAGTGGCTGACGAAGGTGACGGTGTCGCACGACTCGCCGATGCGGCGCAGCACCGAGCGCGCCACCGGCAGCATCGACCAGCCGACCTCGTGGCCGTGGGTGCTGGCCACCACCCGGCCGGCACCGGCGGCGCGCGCCCGCTGCGCCAGCAGCGCCAGCGGCGCGGCCGCGCCGAACCACACCGTGTCGACGGCCTGTTCAGCGATCAGGCGGCGCATCCGGGTATCGACGGCGCGACCCGGCAACATCAGCGTGCCCGGGTGGCGGACCACCTGGTAGCCGGTGGATTCCGCCGCCTCGTCGAAGGCGTCGGCGCCCTTCCACTGCGGCGCGTACACCGTCACGTCGTGGCGGCCTGAACCGGCGATACGGCGCACCAGCTCTTCCAGATAGCTCTGAATGCCGCCGGGGCGCGGCGGAAAATCGTTGGTAACCAGCAGCACCCGGCTCACTGCAGGGATGCTAGCCGCGCCACTGCTGCCAACCCGCGAGCAGGTCCGGTAGATCCACGCCCAGCACCAGCGGCACGGCGACGGCGGGCTCGACGTGCCCGGGACCACAGGCCGACAGGTAGAGCTCGCGCAGCTTGGCCGGTCCGAACCGGGCGGCGACGAACCTGGCGAAGTGCCACGCCCGGTCGTAGGCCTGTGTCCGCCGCGGTCCCGGTACGTCCAGGTCGGCGTCCGACGGCAGGTCGGCCGTGGCCACCGGCACCGCGGGCGCGCCGGCCGGATCCGGGGCGGGACGGGCCACGAAATCGGCGACGCCCTCGACCAGCCAGCGCGGCGCGTCGAGAGCGGTGTCGGCGCGGGCCGCATAGTGGAAAAGCTCGTGCCTCAACACGATTCGCAGCGCCGGAGTGCTCATCGCGGCCGCGCCGGGGGCGAAGACGATCCGCTGTCCGGCGGCCACCCGGCGTTCGGGGTCCACCCGGTCGGCCACCGCGACCGCGGCGACGTCGGACCACTGTGTGACATCACCGGCGGCGCCGCCGGCCAGCGTGGCGAATTGCCGATCCGAGCCGGTGGCCGTCAACTGGATGTGGTGCGACCAGTCGGTCCCCCAGAACGCTTCGACCGCCTCGACGGCGGATCCGATGTCGGCGGCCACCCGGGACAGCAACGCCTCACCGGGCGGGCCGCCGAGATTCTCCAGGACGACGCTGCGCTGATCCCCGACGATCAGCGGCGCATCCACCGGCGGCGGTGCCGGGACGGCCAGCATCGTGACGCCGCCGATCAGCTCGGCTGCCAGCAGCGCGGCCAGCAGGCGGCGGAGTCCGCGGCGCTCAGTAACGGCGCGCGTTGTGGATCGGGCCGGACGAGGTCATCGGCACCACCCGGACCGGCTGACCGTAGGTCGACGAGTGGACCATCATGCCGTCGCCGACGTAGATGCCGGAGTGGGAGGCATCCGAGTAGAAGGTCAGCACGTCGCCCGGCTGCAGGTCCGACAGCGCCACCGGCTGTCCGCCGCTGGCCTGCGCCTGACTGGAGTGCGGCAGGTTGATCCCGGCCTGGTTGAACGCCCACATCACCAGCCCGGAGCAGTCGAACCCGCCCGGTGCGGCCCCACCCCAGACGTAAGGGGTGCCGACCTGGGTCAACGCGGCTTGAACGGCGGTCGCGGCACCGCCGCTTCCACCACCGGGCGCGCCCATCTCCATCGGGGGTGGCGCATCGGAACCGGGGATCGGGAACCCGGGGATTCCGAATCCGGGAGCCGGGGGCGCTCCGTCGGGGCCGGGCTCGCCCGGTGCGGCTTCCGGGACCGGCCCGGGCTCGGCCATCGCGGTGCGCTGCTGCGGCGTGAGCGCGTAGTACTGCGATTTGACCACCGAGATCTGCAGCTGCAGCCGGCTCTGCTTGGCCTGTAGTTCGGCGCGCACGGCGGCGGCCTGCTCGGCCGCGGTCCGGGCCTCCTCGGCCGACTTGGCGGACGCCTGCTCGGCCTGGTCGGCCTGCTCGCTGGCCACCCGGAACCGCTCCAGCTGCACCGACAGGTCGCTGGCAACCACCCGCTGCACGGCGAGCTTGTCGATCAGCTGCTGCGGTGACTCGGCGGTCAGGATGGCGTCCATGCCCCCGACCCGGCCACCCATGTAGGTGGTGGCGGCGAACCGGTTGACCGCCGAACGGTAGCTGGACAGTTGTTCCTTGGCGGCAGCGAGCGCGGCCTGGTCGTCGGCGTGCGCCCGGTCCGCGGCCTGCTGTTCGGCCAGCTTCCGGTCGAGGTTGAGCTGCGCGGTGTGCATCGCCTCGGTGGTCTGCTCGGCCTGGCGGGACAACTCGCTGAGTTTCGCCAGCGCGTCGTCGGCCGGATCGGCAGACACGCTGCCGGCCCAGGTGCCGGTCAGGGTCGTGACGCCGACCACCAGAGCAGTCGCGACACCGAGAGCAGGACGCCTAAAAGCACGCAGATTCCACCGCATACGTTCGAGCTTCAAGATTGCATCCTTAACACTGCCCAGGGAGGTACGTGGCTGTGCCGCCGCCGAAAGTACGTAAGGTCTCGAACAGGTTACGAAATGGCAACGGCGTTGTCCATCGCGAGCCGCCACTTTAACACCCGGCTTCGGGCGGGGCCCGAAGCGGCGCGCCGCCGATCAGGCCACGCCGGAGCGGCGCGCCGGGCCGCCGTCCCGGCGGATCGGGACCAGCCGCAACCGCGGCGCCATCCCGGCCTCGGCGAGCACGTCCAGGGCCGCCCGCTCGTCCTCCAGCAGCTCGGTGGGCACTCCCAGCAGCACGCTGACCACGCAATCCCGGCAGGCGGGTCCCCGTACCGCGCAGTGGTCACAGTCGATCACCACCGGCTCCGGGTCGACGCGCGGTGCGTCAGTGCGCTCCGAGTGTCCCGAGTGGCCCGAGATCTGTCCCATTGGTGATTCCTCTCGATCGGTTGCCGGCACGCTAACCGTGCCCACCGACAGCTGTCGGTGCGTCGGCCTAGGTTCGGGCCATGACTTCGCGCGCTGACGCCGGGCAGCTGAGTTTTGTGCAACTCCAGGCCCAGCTCGAAGCCACACCGGCCGCCCAGGCACTGCGGGAGACCACCTTCGTGGTGGTGGACCTGGAGACCACCGGCGCCCGCGCCTCCCCCGCCGTCGACGGCGCCGTCGACGCCATCACCGAGATCGGCGCGGTCAAGGTGCGCGGCGGCGTGGTCCAGGGGGAGTTCGCCACCTTGATCAACCCGCAGCGCGGCATCCCGCCGCAGATCGTCCGGCTGACCGGGATCACCACCGCGATGGTGCACGACGCGCCCACGATCGATGCCGTCCTGCCGATGTTTCTGGAGTTCGCCGGGTTCGGCTCAGCCCGCAACGGCGGCAATGACACCGTGCTGGTCGCCCACAACGCCGGTTTCGACGTCGGGTTCCTGACCGCCGCCGCGCAACACTGCGGGCTGGGCTGGCCGCGGCCGCCGGTGCTGTGCACGGTCCGGCTGGCACGCCGGGTGCTCAGTCGGGAGGAGGCGCCCAGCGTGCGACTGGCCGAGTTGGCCCGGCTGTTCGCGGTCAGCACCACACCCACCCATCGGGCTCTCGATGACGCCCGCGCCACCGTCGACGTCCTGCACGCCCTCATCGAGCGGGTCGGCAACCAGCGGGTGCACACCTTCGCCGACCTCCGCGCCTACCTGTCGCACGCCACCCCGGCCCAGCGCCGCAAACGCACCCTGGCCGAGGCGCTTCCGCACCGGCCGGGTGTCTACCTGTTCCGCGGGCCGTCCGACGAAGTGCTCTACATCGGCACCGCCACCGACCTGCGCCGCCGGGCCGGTGGGTACTTCAACGGATCCGATCGGCGCAGTCGCATCACCGAGATGGTGGCCCTGGCGACGCGGATCGACCACGTCGAATGCGCGCACCCGCTCGAGGCCGGGGTACACGAGCTGCGCCTGCTGGCCGCGCACGCCCCGCCCTACAACCGGCGCTCGAAGTTTCCGCGGCGGTGGTGGTGGATCACGCTTTCGCAGGAGGCCTTCCCACGACTGTCGGTGGTGCGCGCGCCCCGGCACGACCGGGTGATCGGCCCCTTCCGTTCCCGCGCCGACGCCGCCGCGACGGCGGCGCTGCTAGCGCGTTTCACCGGAATCCGAACCTGCACAACGCGGTTGAGCCGTACCGGCCGGCACACCTGCCCGCCGGCCGAAGTCAGCCCGTGCCCCGCCGCACCCGACATCACCGCCGCGCAGTACGCCGCAACCGTCCAGCGGGCCGCCGCGTTGATAGCAGGCACCGACAACAGCGCGTTAGGCGCCGCGGTGCACCAGGTGACCGCGCTGGCCGCTCGGGGCCACTACGAGAGCGCCGCACGGCTGCGCGACCGTGCGGCGACCACCATCGAGATCCTGTGGCGAAGCCAGCGCGCCCGCGCGCTGGCCGCACTGCCGGAGTTGGTGGCCGCCGCCCCGGACGGCACCGGCGGGTGGCGGCTCGCGGTGATCCGTCATGGCCGGCTGGCCGCCGCCGGCAACGCGCCGCGCGGCGTGCCGCCGATGCCCGTCGTCGACGCGATCACGCTGGGTGCCCAGGCGGTGACGCCCGAGCCGGCCCCGGCTGGCGGGGCCCTGGTCGAGGAGACCGCGCTCATCGCCCGCTGGCTGGCGGCTCCCGGCGTGCGCATCGTGCGGGTCGAGGGCGCCGCCGAAGGCGGCGGCTGGGCAGAGCCGCTGGCCTCGGCCGGGCCGTGGATGGCGTGGGCGGCCCAGGCCCGCTCGGCCCGACTGGCCTCAGAGCTGAGTGCCGAAGCGGACCCAACGAGCGAGCAGTTGTTCGGCCGCACCGCTGTCTATCGCCGCGACAGCGCGCTGCAGCCCGTCCTCCCAGGCCGGCAGCCATTCAGCGCTGCTGGATAGCCCGGCATACGCCACGATCGCACCGGCGGCATTGAGCACCACGGCGTCGCGTACCGGGCCCGGCGCTCCGGCCAGCACCGACCGGGCCTCCTCGGCGTTGGCCTGCGCGTCGCCGCCGAGCAGCTCGTGCACCTCGGCGCGGGCGAACCCGAACCCGGCCGGGTCGAAGGTCAGCCGGTCGATCGTGCCGGCCTGCACCCGCCAGATGGTGCTGGTGGTGGTCGTGGTCAGTTCGTCGAGGCCGTCGTCGCCGTGCACCACCAGCACGCTGGCCCGCCGGGCGGCGAACACCCCGGCCATCACCTCGGCCAAATCACCGAACGCGCAGCCGATCAGGCCGGCCCGCGGCCTGGCCGGGTTGGTCAGCGGGCCCAGCAGATTGAACACCGTCGGCACGCCGATCTCGCGCCGCGCCAGTGACGCGTTGCGGTAGGACGGCTGGAACTGCGGGGCGAAGCAGAACCCGATGCCGACCTCGGCGACGCTGCGCGCGACGGCGTCGGGGCCCAGATCGATGCGCACCCCCAGCGCTTCGAGCGTGTCGGCGCCGCCGGACAGCGAGCTGGCCGACCGGTTGCCGTGTTTGACCACCGGCACACCGGCGGCGGCCACCACGATCGCGGCCATCGTGGACAGGTTCACGGTGTTGGCGCCGTCCCCGCCGGTGCCCACCACGTCGACGGTCTCGGTGCCGATCTCCTCGGTGGGAACCTTGCGACCGTGCGCCAACATGACGTCGGCCAACTCCCCGACCTCGGCAGCGTTGGGGCCCTTCATCTGCATCGCCACACCGAAGGCCGCGATCTGGGCCGACGTGGCGGCACCGGCCATGATCTGCTCCATCGCCCAGGCCGCCTGGCCCCGGGCGAGGTCCCCCCCGGACGTCAGGCACCCCAGCACCTGCCGCCACTGTGCTATCTGCGCTATCGGCTGCGCCTCACCGCCGGGCTCGACCACGCGCAGATCGTCGCACGCGGCCCACCGGCCACCAAAGCCGCCCGCAAACACCGCAGGTGACGGCCTACACCACACCATTTCTGATGAATTGCCAGCCCCGGGTGGAGATCTTCAACTACATAGCGTCATACTTGCGGATGTGACGAGCGCTGTGGGGTCCTCGGGTACTGCCATCACGTCGCGTGTGCATTCGCTGAACCGTCCCAACATGGTCAGCGTGGGCACCATCGTGTGGCTGTCCAGTGAGTTGATGTTCTTTGCCGGGCTTTTCGCCATGTATTTCACGGCCCGGGCACAGTCCGGTGGCGCCTGGCCGCCACCACCGACCGAGTTGAACCTGTGGCAGTCGGTGCCGGTGACACTGGTGCTGATCGCCTCGTCGTTCACCTGCCAGATGGGCGTGTTCGCCGCCGAGCGCGGCGACGTGTTCGGGCTGCGCCGGTGGTATCTGGTGACGTTCCTGATGGGCACGTTCTTCGTCTGCGGTCAGGCCTACGAGTATTACCACCTGATCTCGCACGGCACCACGATCCCGTCGAGCGCCTACGGCACCGTGTTCTACCTGACCACCGGGTTCCACGGCCTGCACGTCATCGGCGGGTTGATCGCCTTCGTCTTCCTGATGCTGCGCACCACCATGAGCAAGTTCACCCCGGCACAGGCCACCGCGTCGATCGTCGTGTCGTACTACTGGCACTTCGTCGACATCGTGTGGATCGCACTGTTCGCCACGATCTACTTCATCCGATGACCAACCGCCCGATGAACAGGAGTGTCCGGTTGAAGACACTGAGGAAGTGGGCCCGACCTCACCACAACCAAACCGTCGCCCGGCGCCGGCTCCGGCGTCGGCTGTCCGGCGGCCTGCTGCTGCTGGTCGCACTGGCCATGGCCGGTGGACTGGCCGCGGTGGTGACCCCGACCCCGCAGCTGGCCGTCGCCGACGAGTCCGCCTCGGCGCTGCTGCGCACCGGCAAGCAACTGTTCGACACCTCGTGTGTGAGCTGTCACGGCGCCAACCTGCAGGGTGAGCCCGGACGGGGACCGAGCCTGATCGGTGTCGGTGAAGCCGCCGTCTACTTCCAGGTCTCGACCGGGCGGATGCCCGCAGCCCGCGGTGAGGCCCAGGCACCCCGCAAGTACCCGCTCTTCGACGACAACCAGATCGACGCCCTGGGCGCCTACGTGCAGGCCAATGGCGGCGGCCCCACCGTGGTCCGCGACGCCGACGGCAGCATCGCACAGGCCTCGCTACGCGGCGACGACCTGGGCCGCGGCGGCGACCTGTTCCGGCTCAACTGCGCGTCCTGCCACAACTTCACCGGGCGGGGCGGCGCACTGTCCTCGGGCAAGTACGCACCGGACCTGGCACCGGCCAACGAGCAGCAGATCCTGACCGCGATGGTGACCGGCCCGCAGAACATGCCGCGCTTCTCCGACCGGCAGATCTCTATGGAGGAGAAGAAGGACATCATCGCCTACGTCAGAGCCGTCACCGAGGAACATGATCCGGGCGGTTACGGGCTCGGCGGCTTCGGCCCGGCGCCGGAGGGCATGGTGATGTGGATTGTCGGGATGGTCGCTGCCATCGGCGCGGCTTTGTGGATCGGGGCACGCTCATGACCGAGGTCGGCAAGGACACCGCTATTCCCGACGCGGCCGAGCTGGCCGCGATGAACACCGAGGAGCTGCTGGCGCTCGGTGGCCGCATCGACGGCGTGGAGACGATCTTCAAGGAGCCGCGCTGGCCGGTCGAGGGCACCCGGGCCGAGAAACGGGCCGAGCGCAGTGTCGCCGGCTGGTTTCTGGCCGCCGGCGGCTTCGGCCTCGCCCTGCTGCTGATCTTCGTGTTCTGGCCCTGGGAGTACGCCTCGGTGGACTCCGCGGGCGGATTCGCCTACTCGTTGGCCACTCCGCTGTACGGGCTGACCTTCGGGCTCTCGGTGATGCTGCTCGGCATCGGCGCGGTGATGTTCGTCAAGAAGTTCATCCCCGAAGAGATCACCATCCAGGAGCGCCACGACGGCAGCTCCGCCGAGCTGGACCGTAAGACGGTCGCGGCACAGCTGACCGACGCATTCGAGGGCTCGACGATCGGGCGGCGCAAGCTGCTCGGGGCGTCGCTGGGCATCGGATTCGGCGCGTTCGGGCTGGGCACCCTGGTGGCCGGGGCCGGCGGCCTGATCAAGAACCCGTGGAAGCCGGTCGTCGACACCGCCGAAGGCAAGAAGGCCATGCTGTGGACCTCGGGATGGACCCCGCGCTACCACGGCGAGACCATCTACCTGGCCCGCGCCACGGGGCACAGCACCAATTCGCCGTTCATCAAGATGCGCCCCGAAGACCTCGACGCCGGCGGCATGGAGACCGTCTTCCCGTGGCGGGAGTCCGACGGCGACGGCACCACCGAGGAATCGCGCGAGAAGCTCACCGAGATCATGATGGGCGTCCGTAACCCGGTGATGCTGATCCGCATCCGGCCCGACGACATGCCCAACGTGGTCAAGCGCAAGGGCCAGGAGAGCTTCAACTTCGGCGACTTCTTCGCCTACACGAAGATCTGCTCGCACCTCGGCTGCCCGTCATCGCTGTTCGAGCAGCAGACCTACCGGATCCTGTGCCCGTGCCACCAGTCGCAGTTCGATGCGCTGCACTTCGCCAAGCCGGTCTTCGGCCCGGCGGCACGCGCACTGGCTCAGCTGCCGATCACCATTGACACCAATGGGTATCTGGTCGCCAACGGCGACTTCGTCGAACCTGTCGGACCGGCCTTCTGGGAGCGCACCTCATGAGCCCTGCAATCGGCGATCTGCTCGCCCGTCAAGCAGACGACATCGACACCCGCTACCACCCGGCGGCGGCACTGCGACGCCAGTTCAACAAGGTCTTCCCGACGCACTGGTCGTTCCTGCTCGGCGAGATCGCGTTGTACAGCTTCATCATCCTGTTGCTGTCCGGTGTCTACCTGACACTGTTCTTCGACCCGTCGATGGCCGAGGTCATCTACCACGGCGTCTATCAGCCGCTCAACGGGGTGCAGATGTCGCGGGCCTACGAGACCGCACTGAACATCTCCTTCGAGGTCCGCGGCGGGCTGTTCGTCCGGCAGGTGCACCACTGGGCGGCGCTGATGTTCGCCGCGTCGATCATGGTGCACCTGGCGCGCATCTTCTTCACCGGCGCGTTCCGCCGGCCGCGCGAGGCGAACTGGGTGGTCGGGTCACTGTTGTTGATCCTGGCGATGTTCGAGGGCTATTTCGGCTACTCACTGCCCGACGACCTGCTGTCCGGGATCGGCATCCGGGCCGCACTGTCGTCGATCACGCTGGGTATGCCGGTCATCGGAACCTGGTTGCACTGGGCGCTGTTCGGCGGCGACTTCCCGGGCACCATCCTGATCCCCCGGCTCTACGCCCTGCACATCCTGCTGCTGCCGGGCATCATCCTGGCCTTGATCGGTGTGCACATGGCGCTGGTGTGGTTCCAGAAGCACACCCAGTTCCCCGGGCCCGGCCGCACCGAGAGCAACGTCGTCGGCGTGCGGGTGCTGCCGGTCTTCGCGATCAAGTCCGGTGCGTTTTTCGCGATCATCACCGGCATCCTCGGCCTGATGGGCGGGCTGCTGCAGATCAACGCGATCTGGAACCTGGGGCCCTACCGGCCATCTCAGGTGTCGGCAGGCAGCCAGCCGGACTTCTACATGATGTGGACCGAAGGGATGGCGCGGCTCTGGCCGGCATGGGAGTTCTACCCCTTCGGGCACACCGTGCCCGGCTCGGTCGGCGTCGCGCTGATCATGGGCGCGGTCTTCATCCTGCTGATCATCTACCCGTTCCTGGAGAAGCGGTTCACCGGGGACTACGCCCACCACAACCTGCTGCAGCGTCCGCGGGACGCTCCGGTCCGGACCGGGATCGGCGCGATGGCGATCAGCTTCTACATGGTGCTGACCCTGGCGGCGATGAACGACATCATCGCGTGGAAGTTCCACATCTCGCTGAATGCGACGACCTGGATCGGACGCATCGGGATGGTGATACTGCCGCCGATCATGTTCTTCGCCACCTATCGGTGGTGCCTCGGGTTGCAGCGCAGTGACCGCGACGTGCTCGAGCACGGTGTCGAGACCGGCATCATCAAGCGGTTGCCGCACGGCGCCTACATCGAGTTGCACCAGCCGCTGGGCCCGGTCGACGAGCACGGTCACCCGATTCCGCTGGAGTACGCCGGTGCGCCGCTGCCCAAGCGGATGAACAAGCTCGGCTCGGGCGGCGCCCCCGGCAGGGGCAGCTTCCTGACCGCGGACCCGGCCTCCGAGGACGCCGCGCTCAACGAGGCCGCCCACGCCAGCGAACGGCGCGCGCTGACCGCGCTGGCCGAGCGCCAGGACGGCGACGGTAACGGCCAGCAGCACTGACCCCGGGCGATCGGGGGAGCTGCGCAGCCTGCTGCGCAGGCTTCCGGTTCTGGCCGGTTCCGCGCCGGAGTTCGATCCGGCGCTAGCACCCGGGGATCCGGTGGAGCTGTTTACCCGGTGGCTGCTGCACGCCGTCGACAGCGGTGTCGCCGAGCCGCACGCCATGACGGTGTCGACGGTGTCCGGATTCGCCGAACCGCGCCCGTCGGCGCGGGTCCTGATCCTCAAGGACGTCGACGGCGCGGGATGGCATTTCGCGGTCAGCTCGGTGAGCCGCAAGGGCGCCGAGCTGGCACGCAATCCCGCTGTGGCGCTGACGTTTTACTGGCCCGCGCTGGGCCGGCAGGTCAGGGTCGAGGGAGTTGCGCATGCCGACCCACCGCAGCTGACGGCCGAGGACTTCCGGGCCCGCTCCGACGGCGCCCGCGCGATGGCGTTGACCGGGCGCCAGAGTCAGCCCTACTGCGATCCCATCGAGATCAGTGAGGCGCTAGCGAAGGCTCGCCTGGAGTTGGACCGGTCCCCCACCCTGGTCCCCGCAGACTGGGTCTCCTATGCGGTACGCGCCGACACCGTCGAATTCTGGCAATCCGACCCGGATCGGCGGCACCGCAGGCTGCGTTACGAGCGCGACGGCGAGGGTTGGGCCACGACGCTGCTGTGGCCGTAAGGGGCGTCAGCCGAACCGGGACGGCAGTTCGAGCACCTCGCCCAGCCGGCGCAGGTACAGCCACGGGATCACCGGCATGGCGAGCGTGATCGCGCCGGCCAGCCCGTAGCAGACCCATGAGCCGGTGTCCTTGCCGACCGCCATCAGATAGGTCGCGGCGGCGACCATGGTCAACGCACCGCCGAAGGCGCTGCCGAGTACCGTGACGCCGCGCAACAGCACCCGGTCGACCTGCGCCTGGTTGGGCAGCAACGCCGGTCGCGTGGCGGCCGACCGGCGGCCCGGAGCGTCGAACCCGCGCTGTGGCAGCGGTGCCCCGGGCCGTGGCCGCGGCCCGGCCGCCGCCGGCGGTGGCGGCGCGAAGTCGGCGGATCGCCGCGCCGGCCCGGCCTGCCGGGCTCGCAGCAGCACCGGGACCGCAGCCAGGATGACCAGAGCGGAGACGCCGATGACGATGTACAGCAGGCCGGTGCCGGAACTCTCCGTCGGCTGGTCGAAACCCCGCCCGAGGTCGACCAGCGCGACCGTGGCCGCCACACTCATGCCCAGTAGTGTCAGCCAGATCGCCGCGCAGACACCGAGCAGCACTCGGTCGGTGACCTCCGGGGACTGCCCGGGGTGGACGAATCGGTCCGCGATGTTTCTGCCGACCATCAGCAGCTCGTCGCCGGTGCGTCGTTGCTGTTGGAGGACAGCACCCTACCGTCACTGCTGGTGATCGAACAGTTGAGCTTGCTCAGCCGCAGCATGCTGGACGCCTCCACCGAACCGATCTCCGACTGGGAGATCGGGGTCAACGTCAACGACCACGGGATGTAGGCGTTGCGTTGCGTCCGCCGTTGCCCGGAGGCGTCGACGTAGGTGATCGTGATCTGGTCGAACGGCGCCTTGGTGCCGGTGACCGAATAGGTCACCTGCATCGGCTTGGCCTGCGTGGTCGTGGTGGGCTCCGGTGTCGTGGTGGACGGTTCGGGGGCGGGGGTCTCAACCGGCGGGGGCGGCGGTGGCGGCGGCTCCTCGCTCGGCGGCGGCGGGGGCGGCGGCTCCTCACTCGACGGGGGCGGGGGCGGCGGCACGGTGGTGGTCGGGATGCTGGTCTTGGTGATCTCGTCCTGCACCGGCGGGTGCGACACGGTGGTGCTGGTCGGGGCCGGAGTGGCCAGGTCGTGCGTCTCGGTGCGGGCGAACAACAGTGCCACCGACACCACCAGGGAGATCGCGGCGATGATCACGGTGACCCCGACCACCCAGGGCCAGCGCGGCGTCTTGGCGTGCGGGTCCGGCTCCTCGGGCACGTTGTAGTTGTCGTAGTCGTACAACCGCGGGTCGGGCGGCACGTAGGGGCCGGTCAAGAACTGCTCGGACTCCGGCGCCGAATAGGCCCGCGAGTACGCCGTGTTGTCGGGGGTCCCGCCGGGGGTGGCCGCTACATCGTCGATCGCCGGGATGTCCCTGTCGCCGACCGCGCCCGGTACCGCTTCCGGAGCCGGTTCGGCGGCCGGCTGACCGTTGCCGGGGACGTCGTCTCCAGAACCCGACTCCGGGGGATTCGGCCCGCTCATTCCCGCCTATCCTGTTCCAACCTGTGCGCCCGCGCACGCGCCACCCACCGCGGTCGAATTCGACCACCGTTGGTCATTGTGCACCGGCAACCCTACCCAAACGGGTCGACACGGCGGTGCGTGCGGACCGGCTCAGTGTTTCTCGGGGCCGATGTAGTACTCGAAGACCAGCCCGGCCACGCTCGATATCACCAGCACCACGCCGGCGGTGATCAGCCACGGCAGCCACAACGCGATCCCGACGGCGGCCACCGATCCGGACAGCGCGATCAAAATCGGCCACCAGCTGTGGGGGCTGAAGAAACCCAACTCCCCGGCGCCGTCACTGATCTCGGCCGCCTCGTAGTCCTCGGGACGGGTGTCGAGCCGGCGAGCAACGAACCGAAAGAAGGTAGCCACGATCAGCGCCATCACCCCGGTCAGGATCAGCGCCGTGCTACCGGCCCACTCCACGCCACCGGTGGCGAACAACGACGTCAGTACGGCGTAGACCACACCGACGACCACGAAGAAGGTGGCCACGAACTCGAACAGCCTGGATTCGATGCGCATGGATCGTCCCTACTTGTCGCTGGCTTGCGGGGCCAGCAGGCCGCGCCGGCTATCGAACGGTTGCGTGGTGACGGCCAACGGCTCCTGGTTGATCGCCTCGAGCGCCTCGGCGTTGCTCTTCCCGGCGATGCGCTGGCCGAGGTAGGCCTTGAAGTCGTTGGGCGAGACCACCCGGACCTCGAAGTTCATCATCGCGTGGTACGTGCCGCACATCTCGGCGCAGTGACCGACGAACGCCCCTTCCTTCTGGATCTCGGAGACCTGGAAGGTGTTCACCTGGTTGTTGCGCTCGGGCCAGGCGATCACGTCACGCTTGAACAGGAACTCCGGCACCCAGAACGAGTGGATGACATCGGCGGAGTTCAGCACGAACTCGATGCGCTTGCCGCTGGGCACCACCAGCACCGGCACCTCGTTCGTGGTGCCGAGTGTCTCGACCTTGTCGAAGTTGAGGTAACTGCGGTCCTCGGTGTTGCGGCCACGGATCGGCCCGACCAGCTCCTCGCCGTGCTCGTCGACGCCTTCCGGCTTGGAGATCAGCGCATCCTTACGCTGCTGGTCCGCGCCGTCGTAGCTCAGCGTGCCGTCGCGGAAGTCGACCTTCTGGTAGCCGAATTTCCAGTTCCACTGGAACGCGGTGACGTTGACGACCACCTCGGGGTCGGGTTCGTGGTGCAGCATCTTCTCCTGCACGACGACGGTGAAGTAGAAGATCACCGCGATCGCCAGGAACGGCAGCACGGTCAGCCCGAGTTCCAGCGGCATGTTGTAGCCGAACTGGCGCGGCAGTTCGGTGTCGGTCGCCTTCTTGCGGTGGAAGAACGCCGACCAGAAGATCATTACCCAGACCATCCCGCCGATCACCACCGAGGCGATGACCATGCCCAGCCACAGCTTGTAGTTGGCCTCGGCCTCGGGCGTGATGCCCTTGGGCCAGCCGAAACCGACCACGTCGGTCCAGTCGAAGCTGCAGCCGCTGAGTGTCACCGCCAGTAGCCCGAGTACGCCGGCTCCCGCCAGCGGCCGAAGCAGACGGCTGAGCACAACGCCCTGCCCGCGACGTGTCACGTTGGTGCCTCCTCGAGTCACAGACCGGGCCGGCCAAAACCGGCGGAGCAGTCGAATACTACGCAGCGTAGACCACCCGAGTCACCCCGGTTCGGCTGACCTGCCGGTTGGCCGGTCCGGTCGGGCCCACCACCGGGCCTGGGCAGGCCTACGCGGTCTGAGACCGATCCCGGTGCGGCATACTGAGACCCGATGTGTGGACTGCTGGCCTTCGTGCGTGCCCCGGCCGGCACCGCCGACCCCGCCGCGGCGGATTCGGGCGACCGCACCGACATTGTCACCACGGTCGAGCGGGCGGCGCACCTGATGCGCCATCGGGGGCCCGACGAACTGGGCACCTGGACCGGCGACGGCGTCGCCCTGGGCTTCAACCGGTTGTCGATCATCGACATCGAGCATTCGCATCAGCCGTTGCGCTGGGGGCCCGCTGAACAGGCCGACCGCTACGTACTGGTGTTCAACGGGGAGATCTACAACTACCTCGAGCTGCGTGAGGAGTTGGCCGCAACCCACGGCGCCGTCTTCCACACCGACGGTGACGGGGAGGCGATCGTCGCCGGCTACCACTACTGGGGCACCGACGTGCTGCCGCGGCTGCGCGGCATGTTCGCCTTCGCACTGTGGGACACCGTGCGCGGCGAACTGTTCTGCGCTCGCGACCCGTTCGGGATCAAGCCGCTGTTCATGGCCAGCGGGCCGGGCGGCACCGCGGTGGGCAGCGAGAAGAAGTCCCTGCTCGACATGGCCGCCCTGGTGGGCTTCGACGTCGGCGATGCCGGCATCGACAGGCGGGCACTGCAGCACTACACCGTGCTGCAGTACGTGCCCGAACCCGAAACACTGCACCGCGGGGTGCGGCGGCTGGAGTCGGGCTGCTGGACGCGGATCAGCCCGGACCGGCCGGTCCCGGAGATCACCCGCTACTTCAAGCCCCGATTCGACGCCACCCCGATCAGCCGCGACACCGAACAGGCCCGCTACGACGAGATCACCGCGGTGCTGGAGGACTCGGTCGCCAAGCACATGCGGGCCGACGTCACGGTGGGCGCGTTCCTCTCCGGCGGGATCGATTCCACTGCGATCGCCGCGTTGGCGATGCGCCACAACCCGAAGCTGATCACGTTCACCACCGGGTTCGAGCGGGAGGGCTTCTCCGAGATCGACGTCGCCGCGGCGTCCGCCGAGGCGATCGGCGCCCGGCATGTGGTCAAAGTGGTCAGCCCGGCCGAATTCGTCGCCGCCCTGCCCGAGATCGTCTGGTACCTCGACGACCCGGTCGCCGACCCGGCCCTGGTCCCGCTGTACTTCATCGCCGCCGAGGCCCGCAAGCACGTCAAGGTGGTGCTCTCCGGCGAGGGTGCCGACGAATTGTTCGGCGGCTACACCATCTACCGCGAGCCGCTGTCGCTGCGGCCGTTCAACTACCTGCCGGCACCGGTACGCCGGTCGATGGGCAAGGTGTCCAAGCCGCTTCCGGACGGGATGCGCGGCAAGAGCCTGCTGCACCGCGGGTCGCTGACGCTCGAGGAGCGCTACTACGGCAACGCCCGTAGCTTCTCCGACGAGCAGCTGCGCGCGGTATTGCCCGGCTTCTCCCCCGAGTGGACGCACACCGATGTGACCGCGCCGCTGTATGCCGAATCAGCGGGCTGGGATCCGGTGGCCCGGATGCAGCACATCGACCTGTTCACCTGGCTGCGCGGCGACATCCTGGTCAAGGCGGACAAGATGACCATGGCCAACTCACTGGAGTTGCGGGTGCCGTTCCTGGACCCGGAGGTGTTCGCGGTCGCCTCCCGGCTGCCGGCGTCGGCCAAGATCACCCGCACCACCACCAAGTACGCGCTGCGCCGTGCGCTGGAGCCGATCATCCCCGCGCACGTGCTGCATCGGCCCAAGCTCGGTTTCCCGGTGCCGCTGCGGCACTGGCTGCGCGCCGGTGAACTGCTGGAGTGGGCCTACGCCACCGTCGATGGCGCCGCCGCCACTCCCGCTGCCCAGCTGATCGACGTCGCCGCGGTGCGCACCATGCTCGACGAGCACCGGGCCGGCACCGCCGATCACAGCCGGCGGCTGTGGACCATGCTGATCTTCCTGCTCTGGCACGCCATCTTCGTCGAGCATTCGGTGGTCCCGCAGATCAGCGAGCCGACGTACCCGGTACAGCTGTAAGGCGCGAACAGCGGATTCGGGCGCTTTCGTGACTGCTCGGCGGGTTATTTGAGTGCGGCGCCGATCTCCGCGGCGGGGGCGTCGCCGTAGGCGTCGGCCAGCCTGGCGAGCGCGACGTCGCGGTCCCACGACCACTCCTGGGTTCCGGTGGATTCGAGCACCAGCACCGCGACGAGGGAACCGAGTTGCGCGGAGCGCTCCAGGCTCAGCCCGGCGCTGCGGCCGGTCAGGAAACCGGCCCGGAAGGCGTCACCGACTCCGGTCGGGTCGGTCTGGGCCTTCTCGGGTACCACGCCGACATGGATCCGCGAACCGTCGGGGTTGACGATGTCCACGCCGTTGCCGCCCAGCGTGGTGACCCGCAGGCCCACCTGCTTCATGACGTCGGCCTCGGTCCAACCGGTCTTCGACAGCAGCAGATCCCACTCATAGTCGTTGGTGAACAGGTAGGTGGCACCGTCGATGAGCCGGCGGATCTCCTCACCGGTCAGGCGGGCCAGCTGCTGGGACGGGTCCGCGGCGAACGCCAGGCCGAGCTTGCGGCACTCCTCGGTGTGGCTGAACATCGCCTCAGGGTCGTTGGCTCCGATGATGACGAGTTCGGGGGTGCCGAGGCGCTCCACTACCTGGGCCAGCGAGATGTTGCGTGCCTCCGACATGGCGCCCGGATAGAACGAGGCGATCTGGGCCATGTCGATATCGGTGGTGCAGGTGAAGCGCGCGGTGTGCGCCGTCGCGGAGACCAGCACGTTGTCGCAGTTGACGCCGTGGGAGGCCAGCCAGTCGCGGTAGTCGGCGAAGTCGTCGCCGGCCGCGCCGACCAGCGCGGCATCACCGCCGAGCACGCCGATCGCGTACGCGATGTTGCCCGCCACACCGCCGCGGTGCACCACCAGGCCGTCGACCAGGAAGCTCAGCGAGACTTTCTGCAGGTGATCGGCCAGCAACTGTTCGGAGAACCGACCCGGAAAGCGCATCAAATGATCGGTTGCGATCGAACCGGTCACCGCAATCGTCACTGACTATCCCCCTCGTGTTGCCAACGTGGACCTGAATGTGGGTTCCCACGGTAGCGGCCGGTGCAACCCGGTTCGTCGCCGGGCAGCGCCTAGCCGTCAGGCCGAGGGGCGGTTGCCGATGGTCAGTTGAATGAGTCGCCGCACGAGCACGAGCCGCCCGCGTTGGGGTTCTCGATGGTGAAACCCTGCTTGTCGATCTGGTCGGCGTAGCCGATCTCCGCACCCTGCAGGTACGGGGCGCTCATCCGGTCGACGGCCAGCTTGACCCCGTTGAAGTCGGTGATCACGTCACCGTCGAGGGTGCGGTCGTCGAAGAACAGGTTGTAGCGCAGGCCGGCGCAGCCGCCCGGCTGAACCGAGATGCGCAGGGTCAGGTCGTCACGGCCTTCCTGGGCCAGCAGCGACTTCACCTTGGCCGCGGCTTCATCGGTCAAGACCACGCCCTGAGACTCGGTGGTCGACTGGTCCTGAACAGTCATTGCGTCTCCCTAACTGCGGTTGATTCGGGGCGGGCTCGCCTCGACTCGAAGCATCCAAGCCCACCGTCACAACGATACCGTGCGCCGAGGTGTTCCCTACTGAGCTGCCGGATCGGGGGAACCCGCCGGTCGGCTACCGATCTGCGCCGCAAGCACCGTGGTCAGCCCGATCAGCTGGTTGGCGGCGTCGACCAGCGCCAGGCCCACCGAGCCGGCGTGGTCGGCGATCGCGCGGGCGGCCACCACGCCGGCCGACCGCAGCGCCGGCTCGTCCAGGTCGATCTGCCCGGCCAGTACCAGCACCGGCAGCTGCCGGGTCCGGGCCGCGGCGCACAGCGATCCGATGACCTTGCCGTGCAGGGACTGCTGGTCGAACCGGCCCTCGCCGGTGACCAAGACGTCGGCGTCGGCGAGGGCGGCCGCCAAATCGGTGTGGCGCGCCACGATAGCGGCGCCCGATTCGGCGACGCCGCCCAGTGCCAGCAGGGCGGCGCCGATCCCGCCGGCGGCCCCGGCCCCGGAAGCGGCACTGACCTGCCGGCCCGCGGCGCCGTCGAGTTCGGCCGCCCAGGCGGTCAGCCGGGTTTCGAGTACAGCGACCGTAGCAGCGTCAGCGCCCTTCTGCGGACCGAACACCCGTGCCGCGCCCCACGGGCCCAGCAGCGGGTATTCGACGTCGCAGGCCGCAATCAGCTCGACATCGGCGAGCCGCCGCCTGGCGGCGGTCAAGCCGCCCAGTTCCTCGACCATGCCCTTTCCGCCGTCGGTACTGGCGCTTCCCCCGAGCCCCACGACGATGCGCCGGGCCCCGGCGTTCAGTGCCGCGTCGATGAGGTGCCCCACCCCGGCGCTGTGTGCCGCCAGTGCGGTCCGCGGCGACGGTGACCCGTCCAGCAGCGCCAACCCGCAGGCCTGGGCACATTCCAGGTAGGCCGTCTCGGCTGCCGCGTCCCAGAACCATTCCGCCTCGACCGGTGTGTCCAACGGCCCACTGACCCGACACCGCTGCACCGTGCCCGAACCGGCCTCGCCCAGCCGGGCTGCCAGCACCGCGACGAAACCCGGCCCGCCGTCGGACTGCGGGGCGATCGCCAACCGGTCGTGGGGGCGGCTGCGGTGCCACCCGGTCGAGATCGCGGCGGCGGCCTGCACCGCGGTCAGGCTCTCGCCGTAACAGTCCGGTGCGATCAGCACCCGCAGCCCCGCCGCCCCCGCCGAGGAGGCACCGGCACCGGGGTGGTCAGCCATACCGGCAGGGTATAGAGCCACATCGGCGACCGGGAACAGCGGCCAAGTAATCTGGCGGGCGTGAAGCTGCCGGGACGCAGGAAAGACGACGCGGGGTCCGCCGGCTCCGCTGACTCCGCCGGCGGTGCCGTCGACCTCGACAGCACCGAATCCAAGGCTGCTGCTCGGTCCGGCCTCACCGCGCCCAAGGGCCGGCCCACGCCCAAGCGCGATGCGCGCGCTCGGCGTCGCGGACCGGTGGCCCCGGCTCCGATGACCGCCGCGGAGGCCCGGGCCCGGCGCAAGAGCCTGGCCGGACCGAAGCTCAGCAAGGAAGAGCGCCGCGTCGCGAAGGCCCAACGGCGCGAGCGGATGGCGCAGCGCCGGGAGCGGATGCTCGCCGGTGACGAGTCGGCCCTGCTCGAGCGTGATCGCGGCCCGGTGCGCCGCTACGTCCGGGACATCGTCGACGCCCGCTACAACCTGCTCGGGCTGTTCATGCCGGTGGCGTTGGGATTGATGTTCGTGATGATCGCGGTCCCGCAGGTCCAGTACTACATCTCGCCGGCGATGATGCTGCTGATGATCCTGATGGCCGTCGACGGCGTCCTGTTGGCGCGCAAGGTCGGCAGACTGGTCGACACCAAGTACCCCGACAACACCGAAGCCCGCTGGAAGCTGGGCATCTATGCCGCCAGCAGGGCATCCACGCTGCGCCGGATGCGGGCACCGCGCCCGCAGGTGCGGCGCGGCGAACGCCTGGACTGAGTTCGGCTCGGGGCCGTCAGCTTTGGATCTGCAGGAATTCCCGCCGGTATGCCCGCCCGATGCGTCGGCGGCTGCCGCCGCCCGGGCGCGGCAGGACTCGCTGACCAAACCACCCGGCTCACTGGGCCGCCTCGAGGAGCTTTCAGTGTGGGCGGCCGCCTGTCAAGGCCGTTGCCCGCCTAGGCAATTCGACCGAGTTCGGGTGGTGGTGTTCGCCGGTGATCATGGTGTGACCCGAGAACGGGTGTCCGCTTACCCGGCGGAGGTGACGGCGCAGATGGCAGCCAACATTGACCGCGGTGGCGCCGCGATCAACGCGCTGGCCGACGTGTCCGGCGCCGGCGTGCGGGTGGTGGACATGGCCGTCAACAGTGAGGTCTCCGAGTCGCTCAGTGCCCACAAGGTGCGCCGCGGCAGCGGTGACATCTCCACCGAGGACGCCCTGACCGCCGAGCAGACCGTGGCCGCGGTGGATGCGGGCCGCCGGATCGCCGACGCCGAAATCGACGCCGGTGCCGACCTGCTCATTCCCGGCGACATGGGGATCGGGAACACCACTGTCGCAGCAACTTTGGTCGCCGCAGTGACCGGTGCCGAGCCGGTGGCGGCGGTCGGCCCCGGGACCGGTATCGATGACGCCGGCTGGGCGCGCAAGACCGCTGTGGTGCGCGACGCCCTGTTCCGGGCGCGCGGGGTGTCGGACCCGTGGCAGCTGTTGCGCTGCTGCGGCGGGGCCGACTTGGCCGCGCTGGCGGGTTTCTGCGCCCAGGCGGCCGTCCGGCGCACACCGGTCCTGCTCGACGGTCTGGCGTCGACCGCCGCCGCCCTGGTAGCCGAGCGGCTGGCCCCCGGCGCCCGGGCGTGGTGGCAGGCCGGCCATCGCTCCCCCGAGCCGGCCCACGCGTTGGCGTGCGCGGCGCTGCAGCTGGAGCCGATCCTCGACTTGCGGATGCGGTTGGGTGAAGGCACCGGCGCCGCGGTGGCGCTGCCGGTACTGCGGGCGGCGGTGGCCGCGCTGGCGTCGATGTCCACCTTCGCCGAAGCCGGCGTCTCCGGCCCCGCCGCAGCGACGGCCGAGGCCGACCGGTGATCCGGTCACTGGCCTCGGCGATCACGTTCGGGACGGCGGCACGGCTGCCCGCCGCCGCCGGTGGCGCGCCGGGACGCGGCACCTTGACGGCGCTACCGGTGGTCGGGGCCGGCCTGGGGGCGCTGGCGGCGGGCGCGGTCTGGGCCGGCGGCTTCGCGTTCGGTCCCGATAGCGCGTTGACCGGGCTGCTCGCGGTGGCCGTGCTACTGGCCGCCACCCGCGGGCTGCACATCGACGGGGTGGCCGACACCGCCGACGGGCTGGGCAGCTATCGGCCCGCCGAACAGGCACTCCAGGTGATGCGCGACGGCGCGACCGGGCCGTTCGGAGTGGTCGCGGTGGTGCTGGTGGTCGGCCTGCAGGCATCGGCGTTTCCGATGCTGGACACGGCGGGCATCGTCGTCGCGGTCTGCGCCGGCCGGGTGTCGGCCGTACTGGCCTGCCTGCGTTCGGTGCCCGCCGCGCCGGGCAGCACGCTGGGCGCCGCCGTGGCGGGCAGCCAGCCGGTGCCGGTGGCGATCGCCTGGGTAGCGGTGCTCGCTGCCGGGTCGACGCTCGCCGGTGCGGCGCCGTGGCACGGGCCGGTCGCCGTGGTGGTGGCGCTGGGCGGCGCCGCGGTGCTGGTCAGGCACTGTGTCCGCCGGCTGGGCGGTGTCACCGGCGACGTGCTGGGCGCGGCCGTCGAATGGACGACGGCGCTGGCCGCCGTGCTGCTGGCCGCGTTCTGACCAGACCGGAAGCATCGAAAACTCTCCGGACTTAGAGACCTTTCTCCCCCAAAGTCACAACTCCGGGGTATGTTTGAAAAAGCAGGAACTGTTATTAACATTTTTGCCTTCTCGCGACTCCGGAGGAACGCCGATGGCTCGCCATCATCGCTACAGCAAAAGAAGCCGAGAATCGCGCAAGGCGATGGCCAACGGGTCCGACGACGCGCCGGACTACCCCGACGCCGAGGACGCCCTGGCCGAGCACTGGCCGCCCGGGCCGGAGGAATCGGACGCCCCACCCGATTCGGCGGGTTGAGCCCGGCGGGATCAGTCCAGCCGAGCCATCCAGCCGTGAGTGTCGGCGAAGGTACCGCGCTGGATGCCGGTCAGCGTGTCCCGCAGCGCCATGGTGACCTCGCCCGGCTCACCGTCGGCAATGGTGAACTCCCCGGCCGCGGACTTGACCCTCGACACCGGGGTGATGACGGCGGCGGTGCCACAGGCGAAGACCTCGGTGATCTCGCCGGCAGCGGCCTTCTTCTCCCATTCGTCAACGTCGATCTTGCGTTCCTGGACTGCGAACCCGGCGTCAGTCGCCAACTGCAGCAACGAATCCCGAGTGATTCCGGGCAACAGTGACCCGGACAGCTCCGGCGTGACCAGCCGCGCCGAGCCGCCGGTGCCGAACACGAAGAACAGGTTCATCCCGCCCATCTCCTCGACGTAGCGCCGCTCGGCCGCGTCCAGCCACACCACTTGATCGCAGCCGTTGTCGGCGGCCTGCGCCTGGGCGACCAGCGAAGCGGCGTAATTACCGCCGAACTTGGCCGCGCCGGTGCCGCCCGGGCAGGCTCGCACATACTCGGTCGACAGCCAGACGCTCACCGGCTTGATGCCGCCCTTGAAGTACGCGCCGGCCGGTGAGGCCATCACCAGGCAGCGATACTCGTTGGCCGGCCGCACTCCCAGTCCCGGCTCGGTGGCAAAGATGAACGGCCGCAGGTACAGCGACTCCTCTCCCCCGGCTGCCGGCACCCAGGCGGAGTCCACGGCGATCAACTGCCGTAGCGACTCGATGAACAGTTCGTCGGGAAGTTCCGGGATCGCCAGCCGCCGAGCCGACGCGCGCATCCGCGCGGCGTTGGCCTCCGGCCGGAACGACACGATCGATCCGTCCGTCCAGCGGTAGGCCTTCAGCCCCTCGAAGACCTCCTGCGCGTAGTGCAGGACCACCGCCGACGGGTCCAGTTCGATCGGCCCGTAGGGCATGACCCGCGCGTTGTGCCAACCGGCATCGCGGGTGTAGTCGATCGACACCATGTGATCGGTGTGGAACTTGCCGAAACCCGGCTCAGCCAAAATGGATTCACGTACCTCGTCGGGAGTCGGGTTCGCCGTGACCGACACCTGGAACTCGAGGAGGCCGCTTTTCATGCAGCGATTGTATAACCGGTGCGCTAGCGGGTTTTTGCCGTCACGAACGGCGGCCGCACCAGCTCGCATTCGACGGCCCGGCCGCGCACGTCGACGGTGACCAGCGCGCCGTCATCGATGCCGGCATCCGCGTCGATCAGTGCCAGCGCGATGCCGGCCTTCAGCGTCGGCGAGAAGGTGCCCGACGTGGTGACCCCGACCTGCCGGTCGCCGTCGAGCACCGCCAACTCGGCTCGCAACACGCCGCGTCCGGTGGCCCGCAGCCCGCGCAGCAGCCGCGCCGGGCCTGCCGCCTTCTCGGCCAGCAGCGCCTCGCGGCCGAAGAACGCCGGCTTCTGCCAGCCGATCGCCCAGCCGCAGCGCGCCTGCAGCGGCGAGATCTCCGGCGACAGTTCGTGGCCGTGCAGCGGGTAGCCCATCTCGGTGCGCAGCGTGTCGCGGGCGCCCAGACCGGCCAGCTCACCCCCGGCCTGCGAAACTGCCGCCACCAGCGCGTCGAACACCACCGCCGCCGTCTCCCACTCCGGCAGCAGTTCGTAGCCGTGCTCCCCGGTGTAGCCGCTGCGGCATACCCGTACCGGCACGCCCGCATACGACGCATCGGCGAAGCCCATGTAGTCCATCTCGGTCGGCAGGCCAAAGCCGGCCAGCACCTCGGTCGACCGCGGCCCCTGCACCGCCAGCACCGCGCGCGAGCGGTGCTCGTCGGTGATGGTCACCCCGGCCGGCGCAGCCTCGGTCAAGGCGGCCACCACCGCCGCGGTGTTGGCGGCGTTGGGCACCAGGAAGATCTCGTCGTCGGCGATGTAGTAGGCGATCAAGTCATCGACGACGCCCCCGGATTCGTTGCAGCACAACGTGTATTGCGCCTTGCCGGGCCCGATCCTGGTCAGGTCGTTGGTGAGTGTGGCATTGACGAACGCCGCCGCGCCCGGGCCGCGAACCGTCGCCTTGCCCAGATGGCTCACATCGAACAGACCCACGGTGCTGCGGGTGGCGTTGTGCTCGGCGACGGTGCCGGCGTAGGACACCGGCATGAGCCAGCCCCCGAACTCCGCGAAGCTGGCGCCCAGCTCGCGGTGGCGATCTTCCAGGGGTCCGTGTTGCAGTTCGCTCACGACGAGCCACCTTAATCGGCAAACTTGTCTAGGTGGTCGATTGGGACGCGCTGGCAGCCGCGGGCATCTCCGACGCGCGTGGGCGCGCCGACCTGCTTGAGTACCTCGACGGGCTCGGTTTCAGCACCGAGGAGATGGCCGAGGCCGAACGCCAGGGCCGGCTGTTCGGCCTGGCCGGTGACGTGGTGGGGCGCTCGGGTCCGCCCGACTACACACTGCGGACCGCCGCCGAGGCCTTGCGGGTACCGGTCGGCGATGTCGAACGCGCCTGGACGATGCTCGGGCTCAGCGTCGATGGCCCCGACACGCCGGCGCTGAGCCAGGCCGACGTCGACGGGCTGGCCACCTGGGTCGAGATGCGGTCCTATCTCGGCGAGCCGGTCGACGGTTTCCTGCGGGTGCTGGGGGCGACGATGGCCCGGCTGGCCGAGGCCGAGTCGTCGATGATCCGGATCAGCGAGCCCGACATGTGGCTGGGCCACACCCACAGCGAGCTGCGCACCGCCCGCGCCTGGCGGACGGTCGCCGAATACATTCCCCGGATCGGCGCGATGATCGACGCCGTCCACCGCCAGCACCAGGTCAGCGCCCGGACATTCCTCGAGGGCCTGGCCGGCGGGCCCACGTCGAGCATGGTGTGCGGGGTGGGCTTCGCCGACCTGACCGGCTTCACCGCCCTGACCCAGGTGCTCACCTCCGAGGAGCTGGCGACGCTGCTCACCGACTTCGGCGGCAGCGTCGCCGACGTGGTGCACGCCGACGGCGGGCGGGTGGTCAAGTTCATCGGCGACGCGGTGATGTGGGTGAGCGCGAGCGGGGAGCTGTTGGCGAAGGCGGCGACCGACCTGGTCGACCATCCCAAGGCCCGCAAGGTGGGTCTGCAGGTGCGGGCCGGACTGAGCTACGGGGAGGTGCTGGCCATCAACGGTGACTACTTCGGCACCCCGGTGAACCTGGCCGCGCGGCTGGTGGACGCCGCCGAACCCAGGCAGGTACTGGCCTGCGCCGGCGTGGTCAAAGAATTGGCGGACTGGCCCGTGGTGGAAAGAGGGCCCTTGAAACTCAAGGGATTCGACGAGCCCGTCCCGGCATTCGAGCTGGTGCTGCCCGCCGATCGTTAGGGTGAGTGCTTGTGAGCACCCAACCCGGATACCGCGCCCCTACCGTCACCGTCACCGACTCGCTGCCCACCGCCGAGGAGGCGGTGCTGATCGTGCCGGTCGTATCGGCCGGCGATGAGCCGGATGAGTCCGGCGCCGTGGTCGCCGCGACCGAGCCGGCACTGCCGGCCGAAGCGGTCGCCGAGATCGAGGCCGGCCTGCGGGCGCTGAACGCCAAGGGCGGAAGCGAACAGGTACACCGGCTGGTGGTGGCATCACTGCCGGTGGCCAGCGTGCTGACCGTCGGACTGGGCAAGGCCCGCGACAGCTGGCCCGCTGATGTGATCCGGCATGCGGCGGGCACCGCGGCACGCTCGCTCAACGGCACCGCCGCCATCGTCGACACCCTGGCAGGGCTGCCCGGCGCCCCCGATGAGGACGTGGTGGCAGCCGGTGTCGAGGGCCTGCTGTTGGGCGGCTACCGCTTCACCGCGTTCCGCACCGACAAGACCGCCCCGAAGGATCCGGGCCTGCAATCGGTCACCGTGGTCAGCGCCGCGCCCGACGCGGCGGCACGCGCGGCCCGCGGGGCCGATGTCGCCGCCGCGGTGGCCACCGCGCGGGACTTCGTCAACACCCCGCCGAGCCACCTGTTCCCGGCCGAGTTCGCGGACCGGGCCAAGGCGCTGGGCGAAGCCGCCGGTCTGCATGTCGAGGTGCTCGACGAGCAGGCGCTCGCCGACGCCGGCTTCGGCGGGGTGATCGGTGTCGGCAAGGGCTCGTCGCGGCCGCCGCGGCTGGTGCGGCTGACGTACCGGCCGGCCGTCGAGCATGAGGTCAAGAAGGTGGCGCTGGTGGGCAAGGGCATCACCTTCGACACCGGCGGCATCTCGATCAAACCGGCCGCCTCGATGCACCACATGACCTCCGACATGGGCGGGGCTGCGGCCGTGATCGCGACCGTGGTGCTGGCTGCGCGCCGCGAACTCTCGGTAGAGGTGACCGCCACCGTCCCGATGGCCGAGAACATGCCGTCGTCCACCGCGCAGCGGCCCGGGGACGTGCTCACCCAGTACGGCGGCACCACCGTCGAGGTGCTCAACACCGACGCCGAGGGCCGACTGGTGCTGGCCGACGCGATCGTGCGGGCCTGCGAGGACAACCCGGACTATCTCATCGAGACCTCGACACTGACCGGTGCGCAGACGGTGGCGCTGGGCGCGCGTACCCCCGGGGTGATGGGTTCGGACGAGTTCCGGGACCGGGTGGCGGCGATCTCGCAGGCCGTCGGTGAGAACGGCTGGCCGATGCCGCTGCCCGACGAGCTCAAAGAGGACCTGAAGTCGACGGTGGCCGATCTGGCCAACGTCAGCGGGCAGCGCTTCGCCGGCATGCTGGTCGCCGGGGTGTTCCTGCGCGAGTTCGTGGCCGAGGGCGTGGCCTGGGCGCACATCGACGTGGCGGGGCCGGCCTACAACAGCGCCGGCCCGTGGGGCTACACCGGCAAGGGCGGCACCGGGGTGCCGACCCGCACCATGTTCGCGGTCTTGGAGGACATCGCCGAGAACGGGTAGCCGGTTACCGCCCGATCATGCCGGTTGCTTTTCGGCGACCGGCTCGGAAATTTCGACGCCGCTCTGAAAGGACAGCGCGGTGCTCTGCAGCAGCACCACAACGGTCAGCAGAGTCACCCACATCCAGCCCTCGCCGGGGGTGATGTGCGAATGCGGATCAATGGTCGGTAACGCGACGACGGACCGAATCCGCGCGTACACCACGAAGGCAATGGTGATATACGGCAGCGCCATTTGGCTGGTGCGCACGATGCGGCCACGTGGTGAGGGCGAACGGCGCCGTTTGGCTCCGGCCAACCAGAGGGCACCGCTGACGGCCATCACCGTCAGTCCGAGCGGGGCCGCGAGCCTGTTCGCGTGATCCCACAGCGGCTGCAGCGGCTGCCGGTCCTCGGGCGAACCGAGCGAGATGGCCAGATCCATGAGCTTGATCTCGGCGAACGCGAAGACAACCGGCGGGACGAGCACCACCACGATGAATCGCGCATGCTTGGCGAGCGCCGCCGATGAGCTCGCCGCGAACTGCACCAGGCCGTAAACCAGGATGGAGATCGACGCCGCGAACATGACGTCGCCCAGCAGCTCTTCGGACGCCGCCCGGCCACTGGTCAGCGCGCAGCCGCGCTCACCGGCCAGGATGCCGTACTGGAAACTGGCGAATAGCAGGCCGAGAAACGCTGCGATCAATGCGATCCCGGTCAATTTCTCATATTCGGCACCGCGCAGGTCGACCGGATGCCCGCCGGTGTGTTTCCGATGCGAGCGGTCGAGCACGACGGTGAGGGCAGCAAATGTGAAGCCCGCGAGAATACCGGCTATTGCCTGGTAGTTACTGGCCACACCCGAGATGTCAAAACCCGACCACAGCTCGCAGTTATCGCCGCCATTTTCCGAGCCCATCACCGGGATGCTAGTTCACCGATACGGCCATCGGCCCCTGGATGTGAAAGCGGGCCGGGGCAATGACAGGATGGTTTCGGCAGTCCGCGACAGTCCGCCGCCTAGCAGCGAAAGTCCGCCCGGATACGCCGCTCGATGCACCCGCTGTGGTAAGCCGGAGGGCGAGCCAAGGCGGCCCACCGACCGATCGAGGAGTCAACTGCGATGGCGTTCTCAGTTCAGATGCCTGCCCTCGGTGAGAGCGTCACCGAGGGAACCGTGACCCGCTGGCTCAAAAAAGAGGGCGACACCGTCGAGGCCGATGAACCGCTGCTGGAGGTCTCCACCGACAAGGTCGACACCGAGATCCCGGCGCCGGTGTCCGGCGTGCTGACCAAGATCATCGCCGAGGAGGACACCACGGTCGAGGTCGGCGGCGAGCTGGCGCTGATCGGCGAGGCCGGCGAAAGCGCTGGGGGCGACGGCGAGCCCGCCCAGCAGGCTCCCGCCGCTGAGCCCGCCGAGCAGGCATCCGAGCCGGCCGCCGAACCCGAGCCCGAGCCGGCACCGGAGCCCGAGGCCGAGTCCGGGGCCGAGGCTAAGCCCGCTGCGGCCGCGCCGGCCGGCGACGGCACCCCGGTGCTGATGCCCGAATTGGGCGAATCCGTCACCGAGGGCACCGTGACGCGCTGGCTGAAGCAGGTCGGTGACTCGGTGGAGGTCGACGAACCGCTGGTGGAGGTCTCCACCGACAAGGTCGACACCGAGATCCCGTCCCCGGTGGCCGGCACGCTGCTGTCGATCACCGCCGGTGAGGACACCACCGTCGAGGTCGGCGGCGAGCTGGCCAAGATCGGTTCGGCTTCCGCCGCGCCGGCGGAGCCGGCAGCCGCCCCCGCCCCGAAACCGCAGCCCGAGCCGGAGCCCGCGCCGGAACCGGAGCCCGCCCGACAGGCCCGCCCCGAGCCCACGCCGGCTCCCGCACCGGCGGCCCCGAAACCCGCCTCCCAGGCGCCGGCCACCGGCGGCTCCGACGCCACGCCGTACGTCACCCCGCTGGTGCGCAAGCTCGCCGCCGAGAATGACGTCGACCTCAGCCAGGTCACCGGCACCGGGGTCGGCGGACGGATCCGCAAGCAGGATGTGCTGGCCTTCGCTGAGCGACAGGCCGGACAACGGCAGGCACCGGCCGCCCAGCCGGCCGCACCGGCGGCACCGGCCGCCCGGTCGGCGACCCCGGCGCCCGCCGCCGCCCCGGCGCTGGCGCACCTGCGGGGCACCACCGCCAAGGCCAACCGGATCCGCCAGATCACCGCCAAGAAGACCCGCGAATCCCTGCAGGCCACCGCTCAGCTGACCCAGACCCACGAGGTCGACATGACCAAGATCGTGTCGCTGCGGGCCAGGGCCAAAGCGGGTTTCGCCGAGCGCGAGGGCGTCAACCTGACCTATCTGCCGTTCATCGCCCGCGCGGTGATCGACGCGCTGAAGGCCCACCCGAACGTCAACGCCAGCTACAACGAGGAAGCCGGCGAGATCACCTACTACGACGCCGAGCACCTCGGCATCGCGGTGGACACCGAGCAGGGGCTGCTGTCGCCGGTGATCCACAACGCCGGGGATCTGTCGCTGGCGGGGCTGGCCCGGGCCATCGCCGACGTCGCCGCCCGGGCACGCTCCGGCGGCCTGAAGCCCGACGAGCTGGCCGGCGGCACCTTCACGATCACCAACATCGGCAGCCAGGGCGCGCTGTTCGACACTCCGATCCTGGTGCCGCCGCAGGCCGCCATGCTCGGCACCGGGGCCATCGTCAAGCGGCCACGGGTCATCGTCGACGACGCCGGCAACGAATCGGTCGGTGTGCGGTCGGTCTGCTACCTGCCGCTGACGTATGACCACCGGCTGATCGACGGCGCCGACGCCGGACGGTTCGTGACCACGATCCGCACCCGGCTCGAAGAGGGCGATTTCGAGGCCGAACTCGGGCTTTAGCGGACCTGAGGAGTATCGGAAAGGGCTGCAAGAGGATTCAGCTGTGGGCAACCTCATCGTCGCTATCGCCGGGTCCTCCGGCCTGATCGGCTCGGCGCTGGTCTCGGCCCTGCGGACCGACGGCCACCAAGTGCTGCGGATCGTGCGCCGTGCCCCGGCCAACGGCGGCGAGTTGCGCTGGGACCCCGAGGCCGGCGACATCGACGCCGACGCGCTGGCCGGCGTCGACGCCGTGGTGAATCTGTGCGGCATCGGGGTCAGCGAGCGCCGCTGGTCCGGGGCGTTCAAACAGACGCTCCGCGACAGCCGGATCACCACCACCGAGGTGCTGTCGACCGCGGTGGCCGAAGCCCGGGTGCCGTTGTTGATCAACGCCAGCGGGGTCGGCTTCTACGGCGACACCGGTGCGCGCACGGTCGACGAATCCGCGCCGGCCGGCCGAGGGTTTCTGGCCCGGCTGGCACAGGACTGGGAGGCCGCGACCGCGCCCGCCCGCGCCGCCGGCACCCGGGTGGTGCTGGCCCGCACCGGCCTGGTGCTGGCCCGCGCAGGTGGGCTGCTGGCGAGGTTGCGCCCGTTGTTCTCGCTGGGGCTGGGCAGCCGACTGGGCAGCGGCCGCCAATACATGTCCTGGATCAGCCTGGACGACGAGGTCCGGGCGTTGCGGTTCGCGATGACCGAGCCGGCGCTCAGCGGTCCGGTCAACCTGACCGGGCCGGCGCCGGTGACCAATGCCGAGTTCACCGCGGCGCTGGGCCGGACGCTGAACCGGCCGGCCCCGCTGCTGGTGCCCGGATTCGCAGCGCGGGCCGTCTTCGGCGAGTTCGCCGAGGAGGGCCTGCTGGCCGGTCAGCGCGCCATCCCCGCCGCCCTGGAGCAGGCCGGCTTCCAGTTCCGGCACAACACCATCGGTGAGGCCCTCAGCTATGCCACCGAGCGCCCGACCCCGCTCTGACGTGTTCCGCAGGACCTCCCCGTGGTCCCGCTCCGGCGGCCGTTGCCGAGCCGGGTAGCCTGCGAGCATGAGGTCCATCCGGTCCAGCACCGCGCCACTTGACGTGCGCCAGCTCGGTACCGTCGACTACAGCACCGCCTGGCAGCTGCAGCGTGACCTGGCCGACGCCAGGGCCGCCGGCGGTCCCGACACGCTGCTGCTGTTGGAGCATCCGTCGGTCTACACCGCCGGCCGGCGTACCGAGCCGCACGAACGCCCGTTGCCATCCGTTGCAGGCACCCCGGTGGTCGACGTCGACCGCGGCGGCAAGATCACGTGGCACGGTCCGGGGCAGCTGGTTGGCTATCCGATCATCGGCCTGACCGAACCGATGGACGTCGTCAACTATGTTCGCCGCCTTGAGGAATCACTCATCGAGGTATGTAACACGTTGGGGCTCAACGCACTTCGCATCGACGGCAGATCCGGTGTATGGCTGCCGTCCGACGGCAGCCGTCCCGCCCGCAAGGTCGCCGCGGTCGGTGTGCGGGTGGCACGCGCGATCACCCTGCACGGCTTCGCACTCAATTGTGATTGCGATCTCAGCGCGTTCGGGTCGATCGTGCCGTGCGGGCTCACCGATGCGGGCGTGACGTCACTGTCGGCGGAATTGGGGTTCGCGACCGGGGTCGAAGACGTTCGGCGTGCGGTCGCCGACGCGGTCGTCGATGCACTCGACGGCGTGCTGCCGGTGCGCGACCACTTCGAGTCGCGCGTAACATCGACACGGTGAGCGCCGCCGGAGAAGGCCGGAGATTACGCCGCGCCGAAGCACGCAACGCCGAGACACCGATCGAGCGCAAACCGTCGTGGATCAAAACCCGCGCCCGAATGGGTCCCAACTACACCGACCTCAAGCTGCTGGTAAAGCGGGAGAAGCTGCACACGGTGTGCGAGGAGGCGGGCTGCCCCAACATCTACGAGTGTTGGGAGGACCGGGAGGCCACGTTCCTGATCGGCGGCGAGGTCTGCACCCGCAACTGCTCGTTCTGCCTGATCAAATCGGGTAAGCCCAGCGAGCTCGACCGCGACGAGCCACGTCGCGTCGCCGAGAGCGTGCAGGCGATGGGGCTGCGGTATTCGACGGTGACCGGGGTCGCCCGCGACGACCTGGCCGACCAGGGCTCCTGGCTCTACGCCGAGACGGTGCGTGCCATCAAGGCGCTCAACCCGTCCACGGGCGTCGAACTGCTGATCCCCGACTTCGGCGGTCGGCCCGACCTGCTGGGCGAGGTGTTCGAGTCCCGCCCGGAGGTACTGGCGCACAACGTCGAGACGGTGCCCCGCATCTTCCGGCTGATCCGGCCCGGATTCAGCTACGAGCGCAGCCTGAACGTGTTGACCCAGGCGCGCGACGCCGGGCTGGTGGCCAAGAGCAACCTCATCCTGGGCATGGGAGAGACACCCGAGGAGATCCGGGCGGCGCTGGTCGATCTGTACGACGCCGGCGCCGAACTGGTCACCATCACCCAGTATCTGCGCCCCACCGAGCGGCACCACCCGATCGACCGGTGGGTCAAGCCGGAGGAGTTCGTCGAGCACTCCCGCTACGCCGAGGAGCTCGGGTTCGCCGGGGTGATGTCCGGACCGTTGGTGCGCTCGTCGTATCGGGCCGGCCGGCTCTACCAGCAGGCCATGGCTCGTCGCGCCGAGCGGGACCGCACTCCGGCCCCCGGCTGACGACGAGCCCGGCTGCGTATCCTTGGTAACTATGCCCAGACCGCGCAACACCGCCGAGAACAAGGCTGCCCGGGAGGCCGCGAAAGCCACCCGCAAGGCCGCCAGCAAAGAGCGCCGCACCCAGCTGTGGCAGGCCTTCCAGCTGCAGCGCAAAGAGGACAAGCGGCTGCTGCCCTACATGATCGGCGCATTCGTGCTGGTCGCCGGGGTGACCACTGCGTTGGCGCTCAACGGCGGGACGTTCGCCAAGGTGACCACGATTCCGCTCGGCCTGCTGTTGGGCGCGCTGGTGGCGTTCGTGATCTTCGGCCGACGCGCACAGCGGACGGTCTACCGCAAGGCCGAGGGGCAGGCCGGGGCGGCGGCATGGGCGCTGGACAACATGCGCGGCAAGTGGCGGGTCACCCAGGCGGTCGCCGCCACCGGTCAATTGGACGCTGTCCACCGCGTGATCGGGCGCCCCGGCGTCATCTTCGTCGCGGAAGGCTCCGCCACCCGACTCAAACCGCTACTCGCCCAGGAGAAAAAGCGCACCGCGCGACTGGTCGGCGAGGTACCGATCTACGACGTCATGGTGGGCAACGGCGACGGCGAGGTGCCGCTGGCCAAGCTGGAACGGTTCCTGACCAAGCTGCCGGCCAATATCTCGGCCAAGGAGATGGAATCGCTGGAGTCGCGGCTGGCGGCGCTGGGCTCGCGGACCGGCACCGCGGCCATGCCCAAGGGCCCGCTGCCCGGCGGCGCGAAGATGCGCGGCGTGCAGCGCGCGGTGCGCCGCCGGTAGGCCGCCGATAGCTTCAGCGGCTGCGCACCACGGCGGTTGCGGTGGCGCGATCCTGCAGACCGCGCCCGTCGGCGTCGATGAACAGCGCCGGGACCACCAGCGCGATCGACAGGCCGCGTATCAGCGCGCGGACCAGCCCCACCCCGGTGCCGTCCACCGCGACCACCCGCAGCCCGCACACGTACTGACCCGGCGTGAAGCCGAACAGCCGCACTGCGGCCACGCCCAGCACCAGCCAGATGACCAGCACTGCGGTGGCGAGCAACGGCGGGGTCACCAGCCCCAGCGTGACCCCCAGCCCGGCCAGTCCGTAGGCCACCAGCCAGTCGACGGCCAGCCCCAGCGCCCGGCGACCCGTCGAGGCCAGCGACCCGGGACCGGCGAGGGGCAGGCCCAGGGCCTGCCCCGGGGCGCCTTCGGGGGGCTGCGATCGGGCCGACTCCGGCCCGGACAGCCACGAGGAGAAAGTGCGGCTCATGCCTCCTACGATAAGCGGGCTGGAAGCCGGACCCGGCTTGGGCGGGTCCCGCCGCGGTTGCGTAACGTCAGCAGCGGCAACCCCGCCGTCCGACCGGGGCTACCAGCGGAGGAGAACACTTCTGTGACCGACAAGACGGCCGACGACATTCTCAAGCTCGTGGCCGACGAGAACGTGGAGTACATCGACATCCAGTTCTGCGATTTGCCGGGCATGATGCAGCATCTGACGATCCCCGCGGCCACGCTCGACGCCAGCGTGTTCGAGGACGGGTTGGCCTTCGACGGTTCGTCGATCCGCGGCTTCCAGTCCATCCACGAGTCGGACATGATGCTGCTGCCCGACTTCTCCACCGCCCAGATCGATCCGTTCCGGGCGGCCAAGACGCTGAACCTGAACTTCTTCGTCCACGATCCCTTCACCCGCGAGCCCTACTCGCGCGACCCGCGCAACGTCGCGCGCAAAGCGGAGAACTACCTGACCAGCACCGGCATCGCCGACACCGCCTACTTCGGCGCCGAAGCCGAGTTCTACATCTTCGACTCGGTGAGCTTCGACTCCCAGATGAACCGCACCTTCTACGAGGTCGACTCGGACTCGGGCTGGTGGAACACCGGCTCGCCGACCGAGATCGGCGGAGGCGTCAACCGCGGCTACAAGACCCGCCCCAAGGGCGGCTACTTCCCGGTGGCGCCCAACGACCATTACGTCGACCTGCGCGACGCGATGACCACCAACCTCGCCAACGCGGGCCTGACCCTCGAGCGCGGGCACCACGAGTGCGGCTCCGGCGGGCAAGCCGAGATCAACTACCGGTTCAACACACTGCTGCACGCCGCCGACGACCTGATGCTGTTCAAATACATCATCAAGAACACCGCCTGGGCGCACGGCAAGACCGTCACCTTCATGCCCAAGCCACTGTTCGGTGACAACGGCTCGGGCATGCACGTGCACATGTCGCTGTGGAAGAACGGTGACCCGCTGTTCTACGACGAGGCGGGCTATGCCGGGTTGTCCGATATCGCGCGGCACTGCATCGGCGGCATCCTGCATCACGCCCCGTCACTGCTGGCGTTCACCAACCCGACCATCAACTCCTACAAGCGCCTGGTGCCGCACTACGAGGCGCCGATCAACCTGGTCTACAGCCAGCGCAACCGCTCGGCCTGTGTGCGCATCCCGATCACCGGCACCAACCCCAAGGCCAAGCGGCTGGAGTTCCGCTGCCCGGACTCCTCGGGCAACCCGTACCTGGCGTTCGCCGCGATGCTGATGGCCTGCATCGACGGCGTCAAGAACAAGATCGAGCCGGCCGCGCCGGTCGACAAGGACCTCTACGAGCTGCCGCCCGACGAGGCAGCCGGCATCCCGCAGGCCCCCACCACCCTGGCCCAGGTGATGGACAACCTGGAAGCCGACCACGAATACCTCACCGAGGGCGGGGTTTTCACGCCGGATCTGATCGAGAACTGGATCCGCTACAAACGGGACCACGAGATCACCCCGATCAACCTGCGCCCGCACCCCTACGAGTTCGCGCTGTACTACGACGTCTAGGCCAGTTAACCGGCACGCCCGCGCCCTCGTCGGCAGCTGACTCACCGCCCGATCTCGGCCAGTACGCAGCCCGGCACTGTGGTTCGGCATGTCGTCCACCGGGTCGGACCGCATCCCACCGCCGGCGGGATTGTCGCGGTGTTCGGCTGGTGAGATCCGGGGTCAACCACCGATTCGGCTGTGCAGCAACGGCACACCGGGACCGTCGAGTTCCGGCGTGACACCGCGGCGACCGGCCATCGCCATCAGCAGGGCTTCGCCCCGGCCGTAGATCTCGAGCCCCCGCCCGGCGGTCCAGTCGAAGTCGGTGGCGATCAACCGGAGCCCGCGAATCCGCGAGCGGGCATGGATCGGCGGCGCGAATCGCGCAAAGTCCAGGGCGGGAATCAACCGCTCAGCAGGAATGTCGCGGAAAAGGCCCAGCGGCCGGCGGACGTCCTGCTGGTGGACCATCCCGTCCAGCAACGCAATCCGGCTACCGAATGCCGTGGTGAGCCCGCGGGGCCGGATACTGCGATCAAGCAGATCAAGCAGTTGCTGCGGATCCTGGTTCGCGCATTCGGCCAGGCCGATCGCATTGGCGCCGCTGAGCCGCAGCCGGCCGCGAGCGAACCGGCGCACCACTTTGGCCGGGCCCAGTTCTTCGTAGCTGAGCATGTGGGCGACAACGTCACGGACCGTCCAGCCCGCGCACAGCGACGGTGCCTGCCACTGATGGGGTGCAAGTGATTTCAGTAGTACCGCGAAGTCCGCTCGGTCGGCCTCGGCAAGGGCGCTCACGTCCACCTTCATGGCGGACGATCGTAGCGTCAGAACCCGAAGTCGAAGAAGTCCGTCATGGCCACGGCATCATCGAAGATGCTGCCGATCCACACCACGGGGGCCGACACCAACGCGAGCGGGATCACCTCGGTGAAGGTGAGCCCCAGCATCTGGAACTGCGTTGACATGGCGTCTGCCAGCGAGCCCTCGGCGACCGCGGTCTCGAACGCCTGCGTGGCATCCAGCATCGATGCGCCGGCGTCCGCCCACTGCTGGTTGAGCGGTGCGAAGAACAGTTGGTCGATCAGTGAGGACATCGACCCGGAATGCTCGAGGATTGTCGCTTCGGCGGGTGCAAGTTTGTCGGCCACGATGTCCACCGTCCGGTCCATGATGCTCGGAAAACGATGAATCGCCTCGACCGCCGACAGCAACGATCCGGACAGCTCCGAGGTGTCGATCCCGGTGACGATGTCCCCGGCGTCCCTAAAATTCGTGCCGGCGATGATCAACAGCTCGGTCGAGTCGGCGTTGTCATCGGCGACTGCGACACCGGCCAGCTGATCGGTGGTGCCGGCGTGGGCGCCGCCCAGTCCGATCGTCACCGCAACCGCTACGGCCCCGCTGACCAGGCCGACTCCAACACCGAAACGACGCCCATCAGCCAACATCAGCACGATCCTCGTCCTCGAATTCCCACCGCCGACCCAGACAACCCGCGGACATGAGTGTTTCCGACGAAAACCCTAGCAAATGATCAGGTCGCCGAAGAATTACTTGTGCAACCGCAGTCTCCCCGACTGCTGCGCCGGCCCTCACTCGACCGCGTCGCGGGCCCAGGACGGCATGATGAAGACCCCGTCGGCCTCCACGGTCACCCCGGACGCGTCGGAGATATGCCCGCGGGCATAGGTCTTGAAGCCCTCCTTGCGGTAGATCGAGGCTTCGGCGTGCAACGGCCCCAATGGGGTGCCGCGCAAGTACTTCACGGTGATGGTGCCGGTGTAGAGCGCCTTGGTCAGGCCGTCGCTGGCGGCCTCCCCCAGCAGGTGGTCGAGGACCAGGGCGCTGACCCCGCCGTGGACCAGGCTCGGCGGCCCCTCGTAGGCCGCCCCGAGATGGAAATCGGTCCAGCAGTGACCGTTCTCGCCGTGCTCGATCACCAGCGGAGGGGCGATCGGGTTGCGCAGCCCGATCACGGCGTTGCCCCATGCCAGCGGCCGCCCGTCGACTACGTAACGCATTCCGGGCGAGTCACTCAGCGTACCGGCCTGCAGCCGCTCGGTCAGCTCGCGCAATTGAGCGGTCACCTCGCGAGCCGTGGTGTCGTCGGTTTGGGTGCGGATGGTGGCGTCGATCAGCTCACGCACCGCCTGCGCCAGCGGTCCGTAACGCTCCAACAACCGCGCACTCTCATCGGTACTGATCGTCGGCACGTTCGAGCCCGGCCTGAATTGCACCACCAACGTACTCCTTCTAGTCTCCGAATACCTTGCGCACCACAACCTTTGCGCGCCGCGTCACCCGCAGATAGTTGTCCAGGAACTCACCGCCGTCACCGCCGGGCCAGCCGGCGGCCACCGCCACCGCGTTGAGCGCCCGTCCCGCCCCGGGCAGCTGGTCGGTCGGTTTGCCCCGCACCAGCACCAGCGCGTTGCGGGCCCGGGTCGCGGTCAGCCAGGCCTGCCGGAGCCGGTCCACGTCGTCTTCGTCGACCAGCCCGGCATCAGCGATGGCGTCCAGCGTCTCCAGCGTCGACGTGTTGTGCAGCGCCGGGACCTCGTGTGCGTGGCGCAGCTGCACCAACTGCACGGTCCATTCGACGTCGGCCAGCCCGCCGCGGCCCAGTTTGGTGTGGGTGTTGGGATCGGCGCCTCGCGGCAGCCGCTCGGCATCGACTCGGGCCTTCACCCGGCGGATCTCCCGCACCGCATCGGCCGACACCCCGCCGGCGGGGTACCGGGTGCGGTCGACCATCAGCAGGAACCGGCGGCCCAGGTCCGCATCGCCGGCGACCCGGTGCGCCCGCAGCAACGCCTGGATCTCCCACGGCTGCGCCCACTGGTCGTAGTAGGCCGCATAGGAGGCCAGGGTGCGCACCGGCGGGCCGCTGCGGCCCTCCGGTCGCAGGTTGATGTCCACCTGCAGCGGCGGGTCGGCGCTGGCGGTGCCCAGCAGTGCCCGGACCTGCTCGGCGATCGACGTCGCCCAGCGCACCGCATCGGTGTCGCTGACCCCCTCATTGGCCTCGCAGACGAACATCACGTCGGCGTCCGAGCCGTAGCCGAGCTCGCGCCCGCCGAGCCGCCCCATGGCGATGACGGCGATCCGTGCCGGTGCCGACTCCGCCTGGCCGTCAGGCAGGTTGACCCGGATGATCGCGTCCAGGCTGGCCTGCAACACCGCCACCCACACCGACGTCAACGCCGCACAGACGTCGCGGACATCGAGCATGCCCAGCAGGTCCGCCGAGGCGACCCGGGCCAGCTCGTGACGGCGCAGGCTGCGAGCGGCGGCGATGGCGCGCACCGGATCGGCGTGGCGCGCCGCCGAGGCGATCAGTGCCCGGGCCACCGCGTCGGGCTCGGAGTCCAGCAGTTTCGGCCCGGCCGGCCCGTCGCCGTAAGCCAGCAGGACATCCGGCGCGCGCAACAACAGTTCCGGAACGTAGGCCGACGTGCCCAGCACCCGCATCAGCCGCTTGGCGACGGCGCTGCTGTCGCGCAGCGTGCTCAGGTACCAGCGCTGGGCGGCCAACGCCTCGCTGAGCCGCCGGTAGGCCAGCAGCCCGGCATCGGGATTGGGGGTGCCCGACAGCCAGTAGAGCAGCTTGGGCAGCAACACCGTCTGGACCCGCCCGCGGCGGCCGCTCTGGTTGGTCAGCGCCGCCAGATGCGTCAAGGCGTTCTGCGGCGCGTCATAGCCGAGCGCGGCCAGTTGCCGTTCGGCGGCGTCGGGCGTCAGACCGCCGGCCAGCTCGAGACCCGCGGGTCCGACCGCTTCCAGCAGCGGTTGGTAGAACAGCTTGGCGTGCAGCCGCGATACCCGCAGGTTGTGCGCTTTGAGCTCCTCGCGCAACACTCCCAGCGCATCGTGGCGGGCGTCCGGGCGGACATGGGCGGAGCGGGCCAGCCAGCGCAACGCCTCGTCGTCGTCGGGCGGCGGCAGCATGTGGGTGCGCTTGAGCCGCTGCAACTGCAGCCGGTGTTCGAGAAGCCGGAGGAACTCATACGACGCGGTCAAGGTGGCCGCGTCCTCGCGGCCGATGTAGCCGCCGGCGCCCAGCGCCGCCAGGGCGTCGACGGTGGAGGCCACGTGGAGCGACTCGTCGCCGCGGCCGTGGACCAGCTGCAACAGCTGCACCGCGAACTCCACATCACGCAGTCCCCCGGTGCCGAGCTTGATCTCCCGGTCCCGGATCTCGGCGGGCACCAGCTGTTCCACCCGCCGGCGCATTGCCTGCACGTCGGCGACGAAATCCTCACGCTCGCAAGCGGTCCACACCATCGGCAGCAGCGCGTCGACGTAGGCTCGCCCCAGCTCGGCATCACCGGCGGCGGGGCGGGCCTTGAGCAACGCCTGAAACTCCCAGGTCTTGGCCCACCGCTGGTAGTAGGCGATGTGCGACTCCAGCGTCCGCACCAGCGCACCCTGCCGGCCCTCCGGCCGCAGCCCGGCATCCACCTCGAAGAAAGCCTCACCCGCCACCGCCATCAGCTCGCCGGCAACCCGGCTGCTCACCGCGTCGGCTTCCTCGGCGACGAAGATGACGTCGACGTCGCTGACGTAATTCAGTTCCCGCGCACCGGATTTGCCCATCGCTATCACGGCCAGCCGCGGCACGACGGCGGTGTCGTCCGCGCCGCACACGTTCCGCTCGGCCACCTGCAGGGCGGCAGCCAGCGCGGCATCGGCCAGGTCGGCCAGGTGCGCCCCGACGGCCACGAACGGCAGCGTCGGCAGTGGCTCCACAGTGGGCGCCAGATCCAGCGCCGCCAACACCAGCAGCCGGTCGCGGTAGAGCACCCGCAACTGCTCGATGCAGCCGCCGTCCGTCGTCTCGGCGATGCAGTCGGCGAACATGGCGCGCAACGCATCCGCCGACGGCAAGGTGATCACCCCGTCAGCGCCGTCGGCGCCCTCGGGGGTCGCCAACAGCTTCCACGACTGCGGGTGGGCGATGAGATGATCACCCAGGGCCAGTGAGGATCCGATCACCCCGAACAGCCGCCCGCGCAGACCGCGGTCGGCCAGCAACGCGGCACTCAGTTCGGCCCAGTCGATTCCCGGCGTCTCCGACAGCCGGACCAGGGTGCGCAGCGCGACGTCGGCGTCGGGTGCCCGCGACAGTGCCCAGAGCACGTCGACGTGCGGTTGGGTGTAGGCGCTGTACCACCCCAGTGCCGTCAGGTCCGCCGCGGCGTACCGGCCGACCAAACCGAGCCGCCCCACGCTGGGCAGCTTGCGGCGCTGCGCTCCGGGGTAGGCCACCAGGCGTCCGGACTAGAGCGCCAGATAGTTCTGCAGCTCGTAGGGGGTCACGTGGCTGCGGTAGTTGGCCCACTCCTGGCGCTTGTTGCGCAGGAAGAAGTCGAAAACCTGCTCCCCCAGCGCTTCTGCGACCAACTCGGAATTCTCCATCTCGGAAAGGGCGCGCTCCAGGGTGCCGGGCAGTTCCCGATAGCCCATCGCCCGGCGTTCCTCGGGCGTCAACGCCCACACGTTGTCCTCGGCTTCCGGGCCGAGCTCGTAGCCCTTCTCCACCCCGCGTAGCCCGGCGGCCAGCAGCACGGCGAAGGTCAGGTACGGGTTGCACGCCGAGTCCGGGCTGCGCACCTCGACGCGCCGCGACGACGTCTTGTGCGGGCTGTACATCGGTACCCGCACCAGCGCCGACCGGTTGGAGGCACCCCAGGACGCCGCGGTGGGCGCCTCCCCGCCGTGGATCAGCCGCTTATAGGAGTTCACCCACTGGTTGGTGACGGCACTGATCTCGTTGGCGTGCTCGAGGATCCCGGCGATGAACGACTTGGCGGTATCGGAAAGCTGCAGCGGGTCATCGGGGCTGTGGAAGGCGTTGACCTCACCCTCGAACAGGCTCATGTGGGTGTGCATGGCCGAACCGGCGTATTCGCGGAACGGCTTGGGCATGAACGAGGCCCGCACTCCTTCTTTGAGCGCGATCTCTTTGATCAGGTAGCGGAACGTCATCACGTTGTCGGCCATCGACAGCGCGTCGGCGTAGCGCAGGTCGATCTCCTGCTGACCCGGGGCGTTCTCGTGGTGGCTGTACTCCACCGAGATGCCCATGGTTTCCAGCGCCTCGATCGCGTGCCGGCGGAAGTTCGCGGCCGAGCCGTGGATCGCCTGATCGAAGTAGCCGGCGTCGTCGGCCGGCACCGGTGTCGACCCGTCGTAGGGGCCGGGTTCAAGCAGGAAGAACTCGATCTCGGGGTGCACGTAGCAGGCGAAGCCCAGCTCCCCGGCCTTGGCCAGTTGCCGGCGCAGCACGTGCCGCGACGACGCCCACGCCGGCGATCCGTCGGGCATGGTGATGTCGCAGAACATCCGGGCCGAGTACTGCCGGCCGGAGTCCGATGTCCACGGCAACAACTGGAACGTGGACGGGTCAGGGTGGGCGACCATGTCCGATTCGAAGACCCGGGCGAAGCCCTCGATCGCCGAACCGTCGAAGCCCACGCCCTCCTCGAAGGCACCCTCAAGTTCAGCCGGTGCGATCGCGACCGACTTCAGATACCCCAGCACGTCGGTGAACCAGAGCCGGACGAAGCGGATGTCGCGTTCCTCCAGCGTGCGGAGCACAAACTCCTTCTGACGGTCCATACCGCGAAGCGTAGCAGCGCTCAGCACTTCGCATCGGTCGGCGGCAACGTGCCGTCGATCAGGTAACGCGTGGCGAACCCGTCGACGCATTCGTTGCCCTGAAACACCACCGTGTGCTGGGTTCCGTTGAACGTCAGCAGGCCGCCGCGCAACTGCTTGGCCAGGTCCACACCCGCCTGATACGGGGTGGCCGGGTCACGGGTGGTCGACACCACCATCGTCGGCGGCAGATCCGGCACCGAGATGGTGTGCGGCTCGCTGGTCGGGGGCACCGGCCAGAACGCGCAGGTGCTCAGCGGCGCGTGACCGGTGAACTGCCCGTAACTCATGAACGGCGCCAATTCACGCGACCGCCGGTCCTCGTCGACCACCTTGGCGCGGTCGGTGATCGGCGGCTGGTCGACGCAGTTGACGGCCACCCGGGCGTCGGTGGCGTTGGTGTACTGGCCCTTGGCGTCGCGGCGCATGTACAGGTCGGCCAGGCTGAGCATGATGTCGCCGCGCCCGCCGGCCAGATCCGACAGCCCGTCGTTGAGGTGGGTCCAGAACGTCGGCGAGTACAGCGCCATGATGGTCCCGACGATGGCGTCGCTGTAGGACAGCCCGCGCGGGTCCTTGGTCTTGGCCGGCTTGTCCACCAGCGGGTCGACCAGGCTGTGGTAGACGTCGACGGCCTTGTCCGGATCGGTGCCCAGCGGGCACTCCGGCTCCTTGGCGCAGTCCGCCGCGAAGTCGTCGAAGGCGCCCTGGAAAGCCTGCGCCTGGCGCAGGTCCTCCTCGATCGGGTCGGCGTTGGGGTCGACCGCACCGTCGAGGATCATCGCGCGCACGTTCTGCGGGAAGGCCTCGGCATACGCCGAGCCGATCCGGGTGCCGTAGGAATAGCCCAGGTAGGTCAGCTTCTCGTCGCCCAGCCCGGCCCGGATCGCATCGAGGTCGCGGGCGACGTTGACGGTGCCGACGTTAGCCAAGAACTCCTTGCCGGTCTTCTCCAGGCAGCGCTCGACGTATTCCTTGGTCTCGTTCTCGATGCGTTCCACGCCTTCGGGGCTGTAGTCGACCTGGTTGAGGGCCCGCAGCCGGTCGTTCTCCTTGTCTGAGTTGCACCAGACCGCCGGCCGGCTCGACGCCACGCCGCGCGGGTCGAAACCGACCAGGTCGAAGTGCTCGCGGACCTTGCGCGGCAGCGTGGTGACCAGCCCCACCGCGGTTTCGATGCCGGACTCGCCCGGCCCGCCCGGGTTGATCACCAGCGAGCCGATCTTGTCCTTGGTGGCCGGGAACCGGATCATGGCCAGCCGGGCCACGGCGCCCTGCGTGTTGGAGTAGTCGACCGGCACCGCGATGAATCCGCACTGGGCGTCGTCGGGCACCTTGATGTTGGTGTCGGCGGTGAAACGGCACTTGTCCCACTGCACCGGCTGGCCCACCCGCGGTCCGGCCAATACCGCGTGCCCCGGCGTCATCCTGGTGCAGCTGCCGACCATGAGCGCCGCCATCGCGATCGCGAGGCAGGTCAAAGTCGTACGCGCGATCCTGTCGCGGCGGGTCGGCGGGGTCATGACACCACATGCTGCCATGCACGGTCGGCCGGCTCCGGGCACCCGGTCGCTCAGCGCGTGGCGTCGAGCAGGCCGGCCGCTGATCGGGCCGACCGGTTCGGGTGTGAGGAAATCCACTCCACCTGGTGGTTCAGCCGCACCGCCGCAGGTGGCACACTGGCTGATGTCAGACGACCCGGGGACCCCGCTGCGGGCTTCGAGGATCGACCCGACCAATTCGAGGGACAACGATGTCTGGGCACCTTTACGGCGCTTCGCGCGATGACAGATCCGAACCGGCCCGCATTGCTCCGCAGACCCGCGTTCATCACCTGCAACAGCTGAAAGGCGAGGGCCGCAAGTGGGCGATGCTCACGGCCTACGACTACTCCACGGCCCGGATCTTCGACGATGCCGGCATCCCGGTGCTGCTGGTGGGCGACTCGGCGGCCAACGTGGTCTACGGCTACGACAGCACCGTGCCGATCTCCGTCGACGAGCTGATCCCGCTGGTCCGCGCGGTGGTGCGCGGTGCCCCGCATGCGCTGGTGGTCGCCGACCTGCCGTTCGGCTCGTATGAGGGCGGCCCGGCAGCGGCGCTGGCCACCGCCACCCGCTTCATGAAGGAGGGCGGCGCCCACGCCGTCAAGCTGGAAGGCGGCGAGCGGGTTGCTGAGCAGATCGCGACGCTGTCAGCAGCCGGCATCCCGGTGATGGCGCACATCGGCTTCACGCCGCAGAGCGTCAACACCCTCGGCGGTTTCCGGGTCCAGGGTCGCGGTGACGCCGCCGAGCAGACCATCCACGATGCGATCGCCGTCGCCGAGGCGGGTGCGTTCGCGGTGGTGATGGAGATGGTGCCCGCGGAGTTGGCCACCCAGATCACCGGCAAGCTGACCATTCCCACCGTCGGGATCGGCGCCGGACCCAACTGCGACGCCCAGGTGCTGGTGTGGCAGGACATGGCCGGGATGACTACCGGCAAGACCGCCCGGTTCGTCAAGCGCTTCGGCGACGTCGGTGCTGAATTGCACCGTGCGGCAACCCGGTACGCCGACGAGGTGTCAGCCGGCAGCTTCCCCGCCGAGGAGCACTGCTTCTGAGACGGCACCGCTCGCGGTGTGACACGCTGGGCCGATGACCGGTGACAACGCGGGCGATCCGATCCGCTGCGCCATTGCCGAACAGGTCGCTTCCCTGCCGGTGATCGAGCGCGCCGTGCGGGCCGACGCCGACGACGCGGTGCATCAGCTGCGGGTGAGCATCCGCCGGATCCGCAGCCTGCTGCGGGCCGTTCCGGGGTCCTTCTCCGGCATCGACGACGAGCTGCGCTGGTTGGCCGGGGTGCTCGGCACCGCGCGGGACGCCGAAGTGCTGGCGCAGCGCTACCGCCGGGCACTCGACCGGATCGGGCCGTCACTGGTGCGGGGGCGGGTCGTCGAACGGCTGGTGGACGCCGCCGCCCAGCGCTACCGCACGGGCTGGGCGCAATCGGTGGCCGCGCTGGACTCGCCCCGGTATCGCCGGCTGCTCGCCGGCCTCGAGACGGTGGCCGCCGGGGAAACCGCCGGCCCAGCCGCCGAGTCGGCCGGCGGCGACACCGCGACCGTCGCCGCCGCCTATCGGCGGGTGCGCAAGGCCGCCAAGGCCACCCGGGTCGGCGGCACCGGCCACGACGACGAAGCGCTGCACCGGATCCGCAAGGCGGCCAAGCGGCTGCGCTACACCGCGGCGGCGGTGGGTGCGCCCTCGATCGAGGAGCAGGCCAAGAACATCCAGAACCTGCTCGGCGAGCATCAGGACAGTGTCGTCAGCCGGGAACATCTACTTGCCGAGTCCCGGGCCGCCGAGGCAGCCGGTGAGGACACCTTCACCTACGGGTTGCTCTATCAGCGGGAACGCGACATCGCCCGCAACTGCCGTGCCCAGCTCGATCGGGCGCTCGACGAGCTCGCCGAGTCGATGGCGGTGCTACGGGGCGGACAAGCCGACCGGTAAGCCCGCCGCGGTGAACACCACACCCGGACACTGACGCCAATTGGCCAACGAAATGCACTGAGCCAAGCGGCATTTGACGAGAACCCTCGAGATCGCCTCCACCGACGCCGGGGTGTTCAAAGCCAAGCCGGCCGCAGGCGTGTGAAGGCCATCCTCGGCCGACGGATTTAGGGGCGGTTCGCTACTGAGCGGGCGCCTAGTCCCCGGCGGATGTGCCCGCCAGTGCGTCCAGTACCCGATCGATGAACCGGTCGGCGCTGCCGCGAAGGCTGTCGTTCGTGTGTTGGGTGGTGTCGACCTCAATCGGATTCCCGGATGCAAAGTGCACCATCACTGCGCGCCGGTACGTTCGCTCCCCGAAACTGTCCGCCGGACCATAAGCTTTGACTTCGACCCCGGTGACCTGGCTCAGCGGCCGGATCAGCGCAACCAGATCCTGCTCCTCGGCAGCGTCCGCGATGAAGTCCAGCTGTCCGATCGCGCGGCCGTCGATCCACACCAGACGGCGCTGCTGATCCGGCAGCATTTCGCGTGCGAAGCCATCAACCGGCCATCGCCTAACCAGCTCGCCGATCTCCTCCACCACGATCCGGGGCGGCCGCGACCAGTCCGGGAATACGTCCCTGGCTATCTGCCGGAGTCGCTCTTCGTTCGTCATGGACGACAAGTTAACCCGCAAGGCGCCCGCGCGCAGTCCACCGATCAGCCCGGGATGACCGTGGACCGGCAACTCCTGACCGTGCCTGGGCACTTGCTCCGCCACTACTTCGGCAGCTGTTGATCCGGCACGGCGAGAGCGGCAATGGGTGAACGCACTGGTCAAACCTAGGGGCGGACGAGTCGGCCTGTAAGCCGGATTCTGTTCCGCACCGCGGGCGGTGCGGCGGCGACCATCCATCTGGGCACACCGTCGCCGGGTACCTCGAGCGGCCTACCCGCAGATTCGGGCGAGCAGCCCTCGAACACCTGCGCGACCGCACGAAGTGCGGTCTTCTTGGCCTTGCTTCGGGTGGGGTTTACCAAGCCGTACCGGTCACCCGGCACGCTGGTGCGCTCTTACCGCACCGTTTCACCCTTACCACCAAAGGTGGCGGTCTGTTTTCTGTGGCACTATCCCGCGAGTCACCTCGGATTGCTGTTAGCAATCACCCTGCTCTGTGAAGTCCGGACTTTCCTCGACCCGCTCACGCGAGCCGCGGCCGCCCGGCCAACTCGTCCGCGCTGCTCACCGTACCGGCAACCCGGCCGGTGGGCCACCCGCAGCGCCGCGCCGCCGAGCCGGGCGGGCTTAGGCTTTGCGGTGATGACGACGACACCGTGGCAGCGGCGGGTGGACGCCGGCGACTGGGAGGCCATCGCCGCCGAACTCGACGAGGTCGGCGGCGCGCTGCTGCCCCGGCTGCTGACGGCGTCGGAGGCCGCCCGGCTACGCCGGGTTTACCGCGATGACGAACGCTTCCGCGCCACCGTCGACATGCAGCGGCAGCGTTACGGATCCGGGCAATACCGGTACTTCGCCGCGCCGGCACCGGACCCCATCGATCCCCTCAAACGGGCGCTGTATCCACACCTGCTGCCGATCGCGCGGAACTGGGCGGCGCGGCTGCGGCGAGACGCCCCCTGGCCCGACGACTTCGACGAATGGCTGGATCACTGTCACCGCAGTGGGCAGACCAAATCCACCGCGCTGATGTTGCGCTACGGTCCCGGCGACTGGAATGCCCTGCACCGGGACCTGTACGGCGAGTTGGTGTTTCCGCTGCAGGTGGTGATCAATCTCAGCGACCCGGACACCGACTACACCGGCGGGGAGTTCCTGCTGGTCGAACAGCGGCCGCGCGCCCAGTCCCGGGGCACCGCCACCCAGTTGCCGCACGGACACGGTTATCTGTTCACCACCCGCGACCGGCCGGTGCGCTCCACCAGGGGCTGGTCGGCGTCACCGGTGCGCCACGGCGTTTCGACGGTCCGCTCCGGCGAGCGCTACACCCTCGGGCTGATCTTTCACGACGCCGCTTGAAGAACACCGCGTGAGCGGCAGCGCTTCAGCGGCGCCGCAGCACGATCACGTTGTCGGTCAGCGTGGCGGTCTGACCGTCGGGCCCGACGGCGTCACGCTCGGCGGTGCCCACCCGCAGCCGCTCCCACCGCGCATCGTCGAGGCCAAGCCCCGCCAGCACCTTCGCCACCGTGTCGAAATGGTGTGCGTGGGCCTGTTCGTCGGCCCACGGCGGCGCGGCACCGTGGTCGACGATCAGCAACCGGCCACCCACCGCCACCGCCGCGGCGGCCCGGCGCAGCACCGTCTCACGTTCCAGCCGCGCCGGGGAGTGCAGGAACTGGGCCGACACCAGGTCGAACCGGCCGGCCGGAAAGCTGTCGGACAGGTCGTGACACTCGAAACGAATGTGCGGCAGCATTTCTCGTCGCCGCGCTGCGGCCCAGGCCCGTTCCAACGCGTTGGCGGAGACGTCGACGGCGAGCACCTGCCAACCCTTTTCGGCCAACCAGATCGCATCAGCGCCCTCGCCGCAGCCCAGGTCCAGCGCCCGCCCCGGCGCCAGGCCGGCGGCGATCTGTGCGAGCTGGACGTTGACCCGGCCGCTCCATATCCGCTCCTCGCCGTCGTAGAACTCGTCCCAGAACTCCTGCGCGTCGCGCTGCGGTTCAGACATCGCCGAGCGCCAGACTCTGCACCACTGCGGCTGCGGCCCGCGCTCCCGCCGCGATCGCCACGGCGACCTGCGGCATCTCGCCGGTCAGGTCCCCGGCGGCGAACACCCCGGGAACCGAGGTGCGGTACAGCGGATCCACGCCGATCGGGTCTTGGGCGGCCGGGCCCGGCGCGGTGATGTCCACGCCCAGTTGGGCCGCCAGCCGATCGCGCTGCTGCATGCCCGTGGCCACCAGCAGCCCGCGCCGCGGCAGTCGGCTGCCATCAGCAAACACCACCGCCGACAAGTCGCCGTCAGCTGCATCCAGCGCCGCCACCGGCCGCTCGTCGACCCGGATGCCGGCGCGCGCCAGCCGGCCGCGACCCGCGTCGTCGAGGTCGGCCGAACCGTCGGCCAGCAGCACGATGTCGTCGCTCCAGCACCGCAACAGCAACGCCAGGTGCCCGGCTTTCTCACCGCGGGCCAACACCGCCAGCGGTTGATCGGCCACCTCCCAGCCGTGGCAGAACGGACAGTGGAAGACCGACCGGCCCCACAGCGGCGCCAGGCCGGGCAGCTCCGGTGGCTGGTAGGCCATCCCGGTGGCCAGCAGCACCCGGCGGCACCGTTCGCTGGCCGCATCGGCCAAGTGCAGCACGAACTCGCCGTCCCCGGCCTCGACGCGGGCCACCGAACCGGAGCGGGTCTGCACCCCGTAGCGCCCGAGTTCGCGGCGTCCGATCCCATACAATTCGGCCGGCGGGCGGCCGTCGTGACCCAACAGGCCGCCGATGCCGGTGGCGGGTAGGTTGCTCTGCTCCCCCGCGTCGATCAGCAAGGTCGTGCGCCGGGCCCGGCCCAGCACCAGACCGGCGCTGAGACCGGCCGCCCCGCCGCCCACCACAATGCAATCCCAGATCTCTGCCATGCACCCGAGCGTGCCGGGGCGCCCCCGGGGGCGGCAAGTTGTTTTGCTATCCAGGCAAGTATGCGAGCCGGTTCACATCGCCGTCGAGGTGAAGATCGAGGTGTTCTGGCGGGCCATTCGTCGCATCGAAGCAGCGTGCTCCTAGCATCGTTGACGGGGTCTGTTTTGTGTGACCACGACGCAGCACCGGACGAGCAGCGAGAGATAAGGTCTCCTATGGGCAGGATCTACGACAACGTCACCGAACTGGTCGGGCATACACCGCTCGTCCGGCTCAACCGGCTCACCGCTGGCCTCGGCGGGGAGGTGCTGGCCAAGCTGGAGTTCTACAACCCGGCGCACAGTGTCAAAGATCGCATCGGGGTGGCGATCGTCGACGCTGCCGAGCGGTCCGGTGAGCTGCGGCCCGGCGGAACCATCGTCGAGGCCACCAGCGGCAACACCGGCATCGCGCTGGCGATGGTCGGTGCGGCGCGCGGGTACAAGGTGATCCTCACCATGCCGGACACCATGTCCACCGAGCGCCGGGCGATGCTTCGCGCGTTCGGCGCCGAGATCGTGTTGACCCCCGGCGCCGAGGGGATGTCGGGTGCGGTGGCCAAGGCGAAGCAGATCATCGCCGACACCGACAACGCGGTGGCAGCCGATCAGTTCGCCAACCCCGCCAACCCGGAGATCCACGCGAGGACGACCGCCGAGGAGATCTGGTCGGACACCAACGGCGCAGTCGACATCTTCGTCGCCGGGATCGGCACCGGCGGAACGCTGACCGGGGTGGGTCACGGGCTCAAGCAACGCAAACCCGGGCTGAGGATAGTCGGCGTCGAACCGAAGGAGTCTCCGATCCTCACCGGTGGAGATCCCGGACCGCACAAGATCCAGGGTCTGGGAGCGAATTTCGTGCCCGAGGTGCTCGATCCGGGAGTCTACGACGAGATCATCGATGCCACCTTCGAAGACGCCGTCGAGGTCGCCCGCCTGCTCGGCACCGACGAAGGCATCCTCGGCGGGATCTCCGCGGGTGCGAACGTCTGGGCCGCAATCGAACTGGCCAAGCGCCCGGAGAACGACGGCAAGCTCATCGTCACGGTCATCCCCGACTTCGGCGAACGCTACATCTCGACGCCGCTGTTCGAGCACATCAGGGAATAATCGCCTCATGAGCCTGCTATCGGCGGTACGCGAAGACCTGCAGAACGCCCGGGCCCACGATCCGGCTGCGCGTGGGAACGTGGAGAACGCCTTGGTCTATTCAGGTCTGCACGCCATCTGGTCACACCGTGTGGCACACCGGCTTTGGTCCCGGCCCGCATTGCGTGGCGTCGCACGACTGCTGGCCCAGTTCACCCGGTTCCTGACCGGGGTCGAGATCCATCCGGGTGCGACCATCGGCCGGCGGTTCTTCATCGACCACGGGATGGGCGTGGTGATCGGCGAGACCACCGAGATCGGCGACGACGTGATGCTCTACCACGGCGTGACACTGGGCGGCCGCTCGATGAAGCGGGGCAAGCGCCACCCCACCCTTGGCGACCGGGTCACCATCGGCGCCGGGGCGAAAGTGCTCGGGCCGATACGCATCGGGGACGACTCAGCGGTGGGCGCCAATGCCGTCATCACCCGGGATGTACCGGCGAACTCGATCGCGACCGGAATCCCGGCGGTGGTGCGGCCCCGTGCCGAGACCCAGCGTGAGCCCGGTGTCGACCCGACGGCCTACATCGATCCCGCGATGTACATCTGATCCGCGCCCGATTGCGTCGGCCGGTATCCGACGGCAAACTGGTTTGCCGTGGCGGCAACTGACGAGGGCAGCGTCGACCTGCGAGTGCGTCGCCGGCTGCGGGAACTCCGCACGCAGCAGGGCCTGACGCTCGAGGACGTGGCAACGCGCGCCCGCATCGACGTCTCGACGCTGAGCCGGCTCGAATCCGGCAAACGGCGCCTGGCACTGGATCACCTGCCCCGGCTGGCCGAGGCGCTGTCGGTCAGCACCGACGAGTTGCTGCGCGCCCCCGAACACCGCGACCCGCGGGTGCGGGGCGCCGCGCAGGCCCGCCACGGCATCACCTACTGGCCGCTGACCCGACACGGTCCGGCCGGCGGCCTGCACGCCTTCAAGATCCGGGTCAACGTCCGGCGTCGGCGTCCGGCCGAGTTGCCGGTTCACGAGGGACACGAGTGGATGTACGTGCTGTCGGGCCGGCTGCGATTGGTGCTCGGCGACGACGACTTCCTGATCGGGCCGGGCGAGGCCGTGGAATTCTCCACCTGGACCCCGCACTGGTTCGTCGCGGTCGACCGGCCGGCCGAGGCGATCATGATCTTCGGCGCCCACGGCGAGCGGGTGCACCTGCACGACTGAGCGCGCGCCGGCGACTAGAGGTAGGCGGTCTGATTCACCAGCCGCACCGACGCGGGCCCGTCAGCGAAGAACTCGGCGATGCTCAACGACGCCAGGTCCAGGTGCAGCCGATAGAGGATGGCCGGACCGGCGTCCAGCGCCAGCCGCAGCACCGTTTTGATCGGCGTCACATGCGACACCACCAACACGGTCGTGCCGGGGTGCTCGGCGATGATCCGGTCGCGTGCGCGCCGTACCCGCCGCTGCACCGCGTCGAAACTCTCCCCGCCCGGCGGCTCGGTAGCGGTGTCGGTCAGCCACCGCCGGTGCAGTTCCGGATCGCGCGCGGCCGCCTCGGCGAACGTCAGGCCCTCCCAGGCGCCGAAGTCGGTCTCGATCAGGTCCTCATCGACGGCCACGTCCAGTCGCAGCAGCTTCGCCGCGGCGGTGGCGGTGTCATGGCAGCGCTGCAGTGGCGAACTGATCACCGCCGAAATGCCGCCGCGCTGCGCCAGGAAGCGCGCCGCCGCGTCGGCCTGGCGCCGGCCCGTGTCGGTCAGTTCCGGATTGCCGCACCCGGAGTAGCGCCGTTGCACCGACAATTCGGTCTGCCCGTGCCGCAGCAGCAACAGCCTGGTGGGGGTCCCCGTCGCGCCCGTCCAGCCGGGCGCCGTGGGCTTATCCGACACCGGTTTCCCGGGATTCCCGGCCGTCGGCTCCGCAACGGCCGGGGCGGTGGCCTTGGCGGCGGCGTCCATCGCCTCATTCGCCAGCCGGTCGGCGTGAGAGTTCTTCTCCCGCGGAATCCAGGTGTAGCGAACATGGTCGAACTTGGCCGCCAGCTCGCGGGCGCGGGTGTGTAGCGGGATCAGATCCGGGTGCTTGACCTTCCATCGGCCGGCCATCTGTTCGACCACCAACTTGGAGTCCATGAATACCGCGACCTCGGCGGCGCCCAACCGTGCCGCCTCGGTCAGTCCCGCGACCAGGCCGCGGTATTCGGCCACGTTGTTGGTGGCCACGCCGATCGACTCCTTGATCTCGGCGAGCACCTCGGCGCGGTCCGCCGACCACACCACCGAGCCATAGCCGGCGGGCCCCGGGTTGCCGCGCGATCCGCCGTCGGCTTCGACTACCACCTTCATCCCACGACCCTCATCCGCGGCGCGCTATCCAAAGTCCTTGACCCGCAGCAGGATTGCGCTGCACTCCGGGCACCGCAGCACCTCCTCGGGCTGGGCCGCCGAGATCCGGGCCAGCTCGCCGCGGTCGATCTCGATCCGGCAGGCCCCGCACTGGCCGCCCCGCAGCGGTCCCGCCCCGACGCCGCCGGAGGCCCGCTGCCGCTCGTAGAGCGCGAGCAGCTCACCGTCGATCGTGTCAGCCAGCTCCGCACGGGTCGCCGCGCGCTGGGCACGAGTGGTCTCGAGCTCAGCCGACGCGGTCTGCAGGCTCTGCTCCGCCCGGGCCAGCTCGGTGGCCAGCTCGTCGACCACACCGGTTTCGGCGGTCGCCTGCGCCTGCAGTTGCTCCCGCTGTTCCAGCAGTTCCAGCAGCGAATCCTCCAGGCTGGCCTGACGCCGCTGCAGTGTCTCCAGCTCGTGCTGCAGGTCGGCGACCTGCTTGGCGCTGGTCTGCCCGGAGTCCAGCAACGCGCGGTCGCGGTCTGCGCGCTGGCGCACCGCGTCGATCTCGGACTCGAATCGGGCGGCTTGGGCGTCCAGGTCCTCCAGCGCCAGTTCCAGTGCGGCCAGCCGGTCGGCGGCGGCGGTGTGATCGGCCTGGATGCGCTCATGCTCCTGCTGCTCGGGAAGATGACCGGCCCGGTGTGCGATCCGGGCCAGCTCGGCGTCGAGCTCGGAGAGCTCCAGAAGCGAACGTTGGTGTGCCACTTCAGCCTTCATCGCCGGTCTCCTTCGAGCGCGAGATTCCAGGGGTCGGTGCGCAACGCGCTGACGCGCACCGGCAGGGCAGCACCGAAGTGCGACCGGAGCACGTCGGCCGCCTGCGCGCACCACGGGTATTCACTGGCCCAGTGCGCCACGTCGACCAGCGCCACCGCCGACCGGCGGCGATGCTCGTCGGCCGGGTGGTGGCGTAGATCCGCGGTGACATAGGCCTGGGCGTCGGCCGCGGCCGCCGCGTCCAGCAGCGAGTCGCCGGCGCCGCCGCACACCGCCACCCGCGATACCGGCAGATCCGGGTCCCCGGCCGCGCGCACCCCCCACGAGGTGGCCGGCAGCCCGGCGGCGACCCGGCCGACGAACGTGCTCAGCGGCTCCGGCGCCGGCAAGCTGCCGATCCGGCCGATCCCGACCCCGGCGGGCAGCGGCTGCAGCGCGAACACGTCGAACGCCGGTTCCTCGTAGGGATGCGCGGCCAGCAGCGCCGCCCGGACCCGGCCGCGGGCGCGGGCCGGAGCCACCACCTCGATGCGGTCCTCGGCGACGCGCTCCACCGCGCCCACCCGCCCGATCGTCGGGTCCGCGCCGTCGCCGGGCAGGAACTGTCCGGTACCGGTCACCCCCCAACTGCACCGGGTGTAGTCGCCGATGTGCCCGGCCCCGGCCGCGAATACCGCGGCCCGCACCGCCTCGGCGTGCTCGATCGGGGTGTAGATCACCCACTTGTCGGTGTCGGGGGCCCGCGTGGCGGGTTCCAGCACGCCCTCCACGGTCAGGCCCAGTGCGTCGGCCAGCGCATCCGACACCCCCGGTGAAGCCGAGTCGGCATTGGTGTGCGCGGTGAACAGCGCGCGACCGGAACGGATCAGCCGGTGCACCAGCGAGCCCTTGGGCGTACTCGCCGCCACGGTGTCCACCCCGCGCAGCAGCAGCGGGTGATGGGCCAGCAGCAGGCCGCCGTCGGGCACCTCGTCGACCACCGCGGCCGTCGCGTCGACCGCGATCGTCACCGAGCCCACCACGTCGTCCGGGTCACCGCAGACCAGCCCGACGGAATCCCAGGACTGGGCCAGTTCCGGGGGGTAGGCGGCGTCGAGCACGTCGATGACATCAGCCAGCCGCGCAGTCACACTCCAAGACAGTAGTGCGCCACTCGGTGAGGCCGCCGCCCACATCGGGGACAATGGGGCCGTGACGCGCACTACCACTGTCAGCGCCGAACTGGTGATCTTCGACCTGGACGGCACTTTGACCGACTCCGCAGCCGGGATCGTGGCCAGCTTCCGCCACGCGCTGGACCACATCGGCGCGCCGGTTCCCGGCGGGGATCTCGCCCAGCGGCTCGTCGGGCCGCCGATGCACCACACGCTGGCCGCGATGGGCCTCGGCGAGCAGACCGACGCGGCGATCGCCGCCTACCGCGCGGACTACACCAGCCGTGGCTGGCTGATGAACACCATGTTCGACGGTGTGCCCGCACTGCTGGGCGACCTGCGAGCCGCCGGGGTGCGGTTGGCCGTGGCCACCTCCAAGGTCGAGCCGACCGCGCGCAGGATTTTGGCCCACTTCGGGCTCGACGGCCACTTCGAGGTCGTTGCCGGCGCCAGCGTCGACGGCAGCCGGGCGGCGAAGTCCGACGTGCTGGCCCATGCGCTGCGGCAGCTGGCGCCGCTGCCGGCCCGGCTGCTGATGGTGGGCGACCGGCGCCACGACGTCGACGGCGCGGCCGCCCACGGCATCGACACCGTACTGGTCGGCTGGGGCTATGGCCAAGCCGATTACCAGGACGCCGCCGACTCCGGCCCAGATTTCCCCGGCGGTCCCGCTGCTCGCGTGCAGACCGTCGCCGAACTGCGGGAGGTGCTCGGTGTCTGACCCGGCGCTGCATGTCACGTTCGTCTGCACCGGCAACATCTGCCGGTCTCCGATGGCCGAGAAGATGTTCGCCCACCAGCTCGCGCAACGCGGCCTGGGCGAGCTGGTGCAGGTGAGCAGCGCCGGAACCGCCGACTGGCATGTCGGCAAGGGCGCCGACGAACGCACCAACCGGGTGCTGCGCGACAACGGTTATCCGGTGGAGCATTCCGCGGCCCAGGTCGGTCCGCTGCATATGGGCGCCGATCTGGTGGTGGCGCTGGGACGCAACCACGTGGGGCTGCTACAGGGGCTGGGCATCCCGGCCGACCGGATCCGGATGTTGCGGTCGTTCGATCCGCGTTCGGGTGCGGCCGTGCCCGACGTCGACGACCCGTATTACGGCGGACATGACGATTTCGTGACGGCCTACACCGTGATCGCGGCCGCGTTGCCGGGCCTGCACGACTGGGTCGACGGACGGCTGGCGTCCCGCGAGGGCAGCTGATGCGGCGGCTGGCCTTCCTGCTGCGCCCGAGCTGGCTGGCCCTGGCGGTGGTGGTGCTGGCCTTCGCCTACCTGTGCTTCACCGTGCTGGCGCCGTGGCAGCTGGGCAAGAACACCACCACCACACGCCTCAACAGCCAACTGGAACGGGCGCTGACGGCGGAACCGGTGCCGCTGACGACGGTGCTGCCGCACCAGGATTCGTCGGCGCCCGATGAGCAGTGGCGCCCGGTGACCGCCACCGGCCGCTATCTCCCCGACGCGCAGGTGCTGGTGCGGCTGCGGCTGATCGACGGCGTGCCGGCCTTCGAGGTGCTGACACCGTTCGCGGTCACCGGCGGGCCGACGGTGCTGGTCAACCGCGGCTATGTGCGTACCGATGACGGCGGCTCGCGGATGCCCGAGATTCCGCCGCCGCCGGACGGGCAAGTCACCATCACGGCACGGCTGCGGGATTCACAGGCGGTGATTCCCGGCAAGAATCCGTTCCGCGAGAACGGCTTCCGCCAGGTGTACTCGATCAACACCGAACAGGTCGCGGCGCTGACCGAGGTTCCGCTGACCGGGTCCTATTTGCAGCTGGTCGACGACCAACCGGGCGGGCTCGGGTTGATCGCGCTGCCCCGCCGCGACGCCGGCCCGTTCTTGTCCTACGGCATCCAGTGGATCGCGTTCGGGATCCTCGCCCCGATCGGCCTGGGCTATTTCGCGTTTGCCGAGATCCGCGCGCGGCGAGCGGAGAGCTCGGCCACCGCCGACGCCGACCCGGACGAGCCCGCAGCACCGATGACCGTCGAACAGAAGCTCGCCGACCGGTACGGCCGGCGCCGCTGACCACTGCCGGCGCGCCATCGGCCCGAGTGCGGCATACCGGAGCCCGCATTCGGGCATACTCCAGCCATGGAGCAGCCCCGATGAGGCGGCCCACCCGAGTGGTCGACCTGCTGAATCCCGCGGCGATGTTGCTTCCGGCCGCCAACGTGATCATGCAGTTGTCGCTGCCCGGGGTCGGCTACGGGGTGCAGGAAAGCCGGGTGGACAGCGGCAACGTGTACAAGCACCCGTTCAAGCGGGCCCGGACCACCGGCACCTACCTGGCGGTGGCCACCATCGGCACCGACGACGACCGTGAGCTGTATCGCGAGTGGGTGGACAGCGCGCACCGGCAGGTACGTTCCACTCCCGAAAGCCCGGTGCGCTACAACGCGTTCGACCCCAAGCTGCAACTGTGGGTAGCGGCCTGCCTCTACCGGTACTTCGTCGATCAGCATGAGTTCCTGCACGGCCCGCTCGACGACGCGGCAGCCGATGCGATCTACGCCGACGCCAAAAAACTCGGCACCACCCTGCAGGTGAGCAACGAGATGTGGCCGGCCGACCGGGCGGCGTTCGACGAGTATTGGAAACGCTCGCTGGATGAGCTGCGCATCGACCCGCCGGTGCGCGAGCATCTCTACGGAGTGGCGTCGATGGTGTTTTTGCCCTGGCCGCTGCGGCTGGCCGGCCCGCTCAACCTGTTCGCCACGACCGGATTCCTGACCGCCGAGTTCCGCCAGCTGATGAAGCTGGACTGGTCGGCCTCGCAGCAGCGCCGGTTCGAGTGGCTGCTGTCCGCGCTGCGGCTCGCCGACCGGCTGATCCCGCAGCGGGCCTGGGTGCTGGGTTACCACGCGTACCTGTGGGACATGCGTTTTCGAGCCCGTACCGGCATGCGTGTGGTCTAGCGTCGCCGGCGCTGTGCCATCCTGGGTTGATGGTCGACATCTCGGGTGTGGGGATCTGGAGTGCGCCGCTGCGTTACGGCGATCAGGGCGAGGCCGCCGAGGCGGCCGCCGAACTCGAGGAACTGGGCTTCAGCGCACTGTGGATACCCGACGTCGGCGGTCCGGTGTTCGACTCGGTGGGCAACCTGCTGTCGGCCACCCGGCGGGCCGTCATCGCCACCGGCATCCTGAACCTGTGGATGCACACCCCGGCCGACGTCGCGGCGTCCTATGCGTCGCTGACGGCCACCCACGGTGACCGCTTCCTCCTCGGGATCGGTGTCAGCCATGCACCGCTGATCGACGCCGGGGATCCCGGCCGCTACCGCCAGCCGCTGCAGGCGATGGCCGCCTTCCTGGACGGCCTGGACGCCGCCGACCCCCCCGTTCCGGTGGGTTCTCGGGTGCTCGCCGCGCTGGGCCCGAAGATGCTCGGGCTGGCCGCCACCCGCAGTCGCGGTGCCCATCCCTATCTGGTCACCCCCGAGCACACCCGGTTCGCCCGCGAGCAGCTGGGTGACGGCCCACTGCTGCTGCCCGAGCAGACCGCGATCTTGTGCTCGAGCCGCGAACAGGCACGCGAGATCGGCACCAAGTGGCTCGGCTCCTACCTGGCCCTGCCCAACTACGCCAACAACCTGCTGCGTTCGGGCTTTACCGAGGACGACATCGCCTCGGTCAGCGACCGGCTGTTCGACGCGATCATCGCCTGGGGACCCGTCGAAGCCGTGACCGGCCGGATCGCCGAACATCGGGCCGCCGGCGCCGATCATGTCTGCGTGCAGCTGCTCGACGCCGACCCGCGCGCCTTCCCGCGGGCCCAGTGGCGTCGGCTGGCCGAAGCCGTGGCCTGATCCGCACGGCGACCGGGGTTGCGCCGTTTCGGGCTAGGCCGCCAGCACGATCAACAGCGCGATGAACGCGGCCAGCACCGCCAATCCGGCCCACAGGATGGCTCGACCGCCGGCCGGGGAGCGTCCCGCCGGCGTCAGCTGCGGACTGGTCGACGGCGGTACGCCCCATTTGCCGGTCGGCGCCGCGCCGGGTGTCTCCGGGGCCGGTGGCGGGGTGGGGTCTTCGTCCGGTGTCGGATAGCTCGTCATGGCCGGTTGCATTGACCGACAAGGGCGGCATCAAACCCCCGATGCCAGGTCAGCACCGCTGACCGCTATTGATACTGGTGGGCGCGGACGGTATCGAACCGCCGACCGCTGGTGTGTAAAACCAGAGCTCTACCACTGAGCTACGCGCCCCTGCCTCGGGCAGGTTACCCGCCATGTTGCTGGCACCCAAAACCGTGGCACCTGCGACGAGCGTGCGCATTCCCGGGATTTCACTCGGCGTGTCGACCGGGGACGCGCACGCTCGCGGCAGAAGTACTACCCCTTCAGCGCCGCTAGCGCGTCGATCCACAACTGCTGGTCGCGCGCCTCGCCGGGGGCCTTCATCTCGGCGAACCGGATGACGCCGGATTTGTCGACGACGAACGTGCCGCGGTTGGAGAACCCGGTGTCGGAGTTGAACACCCCGAACGACTGGCTGACCGCGCCGTGCGGCCAGAAGTCCGACAACACCGGGAACAGGAACCCGCTCTGGGCCGCCCAGATCTTGTGCGTGGGCGGTGGGCCCACCGAGATTGCCAGCGCCACACTGTCGTCGTTGACGTAGGTGGGCAGGTGATCACGCAGCTGGTCCAGCTCGCCCTGGCAGATACCGGTGAAGGCCAGCGGGAAGAACACCAGCAGCACATTCTTGTCACCGCGGAAGTCACTGAGGGTGACCTGCTGCTGATCCTGGTCTTTGAGGGTGAAATCGGGGGCTTCGGTTCCGACTTCCAACATCAGCGCTTTCCCATCCTCGATTTGGGCTGAACCAACCGGCTGGCACTCCAGTCGCCGAGGTTGACCGACGAGGTCGGCATGAGGCCGGCGGTCGGCGCCGACTCGGCGATCTCAGCGGGCCGCACATGGCCGGACTTCCCGGTCTTGGGCGTCAGCACCCAGATCACGCCGTCATCGGCCAGCGCGGTGATGGCGTCCATCAAGGTGTCCACCAGATCACCGTCGCCGTCGCGCCACCACAGCAGCACGACGTCGATCACCTCATCGGTGTCCTCGTCGAGCAACTCACTACCGCAGGCCTCTTCGACGTCGGCACGGATATCGTCGTCGGCGTCGTCGTCCCAGCCGAACTCCTGGACCACCTGGTTGCTCTGGATGCCCAATTTGCGGGCGAAGTTCGGGGCGTTATCCGCCGCGACCACCGTGTAACCTCCCTTGACCGTCACCGCGCCGTTTATAGAGCATCATCGTTGCACAGCAGGCCGCATGGCACGGGGTCGATGGGATCAGAAGGCGCGACACAACTGCATCCCCTTGTCCCGGGCCCGGTTGAGCTCATCCTTGCGGGCGTTGTACACCGAAACCGGCGCCTTACTGGAAATCGCATTCGCCACGCCACGCGCAGCTTCGACGTAGGTGTTGAACGCGTCGGTGAGTTCGGCCGAGAGCTTCTCGTTGATGGCGCCGGCCACTTCCTCGGCGCTGTGGTTGAGCGCCTCGACCGCCGGCCCGGCGGTGCCGGGGATGTCCCCACCGTTGTTGAACGCCTCGACGTACTTGTTCACGGTGTCGACCGCGTCACTGCTGCTCGAGGCGAATCTGCCGCACGCGCCGCGCACCGCCTGGGTCGTCATGGATTGCTGACGCTGCGTCTCGCGGATGCTCGACGTTGCCTCCGAAGCCGACACCGACGCCGACACCGAGGAGCGGTACGCCGGTGCCGCCGAGGTGTCCGCCTGCGGGTTCCCGCCGATGATGCTGGTGCAGCCGACGACGCCCATCGCCACAGCCGCGGTTCCACCGGCCACCAGGGAACCCACCCGGGCGTGTCGCCGCGCCCGCCCACGCGGGACCGTCCGCCATCCGGTCAGCACAATCTCAGACGTTACCGCGTAGTCGCGAGCAGGCCGAGATCAGCCCACCCGCAGCCAACTCACCCACCGCCGGAGCCGACTGCGGTGGGGCAGGATAGAAAAGGTAAGGACTGACGAAGCGATCGGTCCCCGTGTCGTGCCGGCCACAAGCCGACAGACACGTCTTCACCTCCAAACCAGGGAGTAATGCGTTGACTACCGAGGCCGTGCATCAGGATCTGAGCAAAACAGCAAGCGGCACAACCGAAGCCGATCGGGTCCGAGTGATCCGCGAGGGGGTGGCGTCCTACCTGCCCGACATCGACCCCGAAGAGACCTCCGAGTGGCTGGAATCCTTCGACGCCCTGGTGGCCCACTCCGGTCCGGCACGCGCGCGCTACCTGATGCTGCGCCTGCTCGAACGCGCCGGCGAGCAGCGGGTGGCGATCCCGGCACTCACCTCGACCGACTACGTCAACACCATTCCGACCGAACTGGAGCCGTGGTTTCCCGGCGACGAGGACACCGAGCGCCGCTTTCGCCGGTGGATCCGCTGGAACGCCGCGGTGATGGTGCATCGTGCGCAGCGGCCCGGGGTCGGCGTCGGTGGTCACATCTCGACCTACGCATCGTCGGCCTCGCTCTACGAGGTCGGGTTCAACCACTTCTTCCGCGGCAAGGACCACCCCGGCGGCGGGGACCAGATCTTCATCCAGGGCCACGCCTCCCCCGGCATCTACGCCCGAGCATTCCTGGAGGGTCGGCTGAGCACCCATCAGCTCGACGGCTTCCGGCAGGAGCACAGTCATCCCGGCGGCGGCCTGCCGTCCTACCCGCACCCGCGGCTGATGCCGGACTTCTGGGAGTTCCCCACGGTGTCGATGGGGCTGGGCCCGATGAACGCCATCTACCAGGCGCGGTTCAACCACTACCTGCGCGACCGGGGCATCAAGGACACCTCCGACCAGCACGTGTGGTGCTTTCTGGGCGACGGCGAGATGGACGAGCCGGAAAGCCGCGGGCTGCTGCACGTCGGCGCGCTGGAGGGCCTGGACAACCTGACCTTCGTGATCAACTGCAACCTGCAGCGCCTCGACGGCCCGGTGCGCGGCAACGGCAAGATCATTCAGGAGTTGGAGTCATTCTTCCGCGGCGCGGGCTGGAACGTGATCAAGGTGGTGTGGGGCCGCGAGTGGGACGCGCTGCTGCACGCCGACCGGGATGGCGCCCTGGTCAACCTGATGAACGTCACCCCCGACGGCGACTACCAGACCTACAAGGCCAACGACGGCGGCTACGTGCGGCAGCACTTCTTCGGCCGTGACCCACGCACCAAGGCGCTGGTCGAGAACCTGTCCGATCAGGACATCTGGCACCTCAAGCGCGGCGGGCATGACTACCGCAAGATCTACGCCGCCTACCGCGCGGCCGTCGAGCACAAGGGTCAGCCGACGGTGATCCTGGCCAAGACCATCAAGGGTTACAGCCTCGGCAGCTACTTCGCCGGCCGCAACGCCACCCACCAGATGAAGAAGTTCCGCCCGCAAGACCTCAAAGACTTCCGCGACGAGATGCGAATTCCCATTTCCGACGCCGAGATCGAGGAAAACCCGTACCTGCCGCCGTACTACCACCCCGGCGAGGACGCACCGGAGATCCGCTACCTGCTCGACCGCCGCCGCGCCCTGGGCGGTTTCATCCCGCAGCGCCGCACCCGGGCCCGCGCGCTGACCCTGCCCGGCCCCGAGGCGTACGCGGAGGTCAAGAAAGGGTCGGGCACCCAAGAGGTCGCCACCACCATGGCGACCGTGCGGGTGTTCAAAGAGTTGTTGCGCGACAAAGAAATTGGGGATCGGCTAGTCCCGATCATCCCCGACGAGGCCCGCACCTTCGGGATGGACTCCTGGTTCCCGTCGTTGAAGATCTACAACCGCTACGGGCAGCTCTACACCTCGGTCGACGCCGAGTTGATGCTGGCCTACAAGGAAAGCGAAATCGGCCAGATCCTGCATGAGGGCATCAACGAGGCCGGCTCGACGGCGTCGTTCACCGCGGTCGGGACGTCGTATGCCACCCATGATGAGCCGATGATCCCGATCTACATCTTCTACTCGATGTTCGGCTTCCAGCGCACCGGCGACAGCCTGTGGGCCGCCGCCGATCAGATGGCGCGCGGTTTCATCCTCGGCGCCACCGCCGGACGCACCACGCTGACCGGTGAGGGCCTGCAGCACGCCGACGGGCACTCGCTGCTGCTGGCGGCCACCAACCCGGCGGTGGTCTCCTACGATCCCGCGTTCGCCTTCGAGGTCGCCCACATCATCGAAAGCGGTCTGCAGCGCATGTTCGGGGAGAACCCGGAGAACGTGTACTTCTACGTCACGCTCTATAACGAGCCCTATGTTCAGCCGGCCGAGCCCGACGGCTTCGACGCTGAAGACGTCGCCGGCCTGCTGCGCGGGATCTACCGCTACCAGAAGGCCGCGGAGCCGAAGTCCCATGCCGCCCAGATCCTCGCCTCGGGGGTGTCGGTGCCCGAGGCGCTGCGCGCCGCCGAGCTGCTGGCCGCCGATTGGGATGTGGCCGCCGAGGTGTGGTCGGTGACCAGCTGGGGTGAGCTCAACCGCGACGGCGTGGCGCTCGAGCGCGAGCGACTGCGTCACCCCGAGCGCCCGGCCGGCGAGCCGTACGTGACGCGAGCGCTCGCCGACGCCGCCGGCCCGGTCGTCGCGGTGTCGGACTGGATGCGCGCGGTACCCGAGCAGATCCGGCCCTGGGTGCCGGGCACCTTCGTCACGCTGGGCACCGACGGCTTCGGCTTCTCCGACACCCGGACCGCCGCGCGGCGCTACTTCAACACCGACGCGGAGTCGGTGGCCGTGGCGGTTCTGGCCGCCCTGGCCCGCGACGGGGCCATCGACGCGTCGATCCCGGTGACCGCCGCCGACCGCTATCAGATCGACGATGTGATGGCCGCCCCGGAGCAGACGTCGGACTCGGGAGTGGCCTAGTTGTCGGGTCCCGCCAGAAAATTGGCGTAGCTTTTAGGGATGGCCGACAACAATGCGGGGCCGGTTCTGCCGAGGTCCACGCTTGATCTGCTGAGCGCTGTCCCGGACACCCTGCTGCGCAGGCTGAAGCACTACTCGGGCCGACTGGCCACCGAAGCGGTCTCGGCGATGGGCGACCGGTTGCCGTTCTTCGCCGATCTGGAGGCGTCCCAGCGCGCCAGCGTCGCCCTGGTGGTGCAGGCCGCGGTGGTCAACTTCGCCGAGTGGATGCATGACCCGCACGGCAATGTCGGCCACACGGCGCAGGCGTTCGAGTTGGTGCCCCAAGACCTGGCCCGGCACATCGCGCTGCGCCACACCGTGGACATGGTGCGGGTGACCATGGAGTTCTTCGAAGAGGTCGTGCCGATGCTGGCCCGCTCCGAGGAGCAGGTGACCGCGCTGACAGTGGGCATCCTCAAGTACAGCCGGGACCTGGCCTTCACCGCCGCGTCCGCCTACGCCGACGCCGCCGAGGCCCGGGGCACCTGGGATTCCCGGATGGAGGCCAGCGTGGTCGACGCCGTGGTGCGCGGTGACACCGGGCCGGAGTTACTGAGCCGCGCAGCGGCGCTGAACTGGGACACCAACGCCCCGGCCACGGTCGTGGTGGGCACCGCGCCACCCGGCCCCGACGCTCCCCCGCAAGCGGGAGGTGCCCCCATGTCCGGTCAAAAGGCCAGCCAGGACGTCCGAGATGTCGCTAAGCGGCACGGCCGCGCCGCCCTGACCGACGTGCACGGCACGTGGCTGGTGGCGATCGTGTCCGGCCCACTGTCGCCGACCCAGAAATTCCTCCCAGATCTGCTCGCCGCGTTCTCCGACGGGCCGGTGGTGATCGGCCCGACCGCCCCCAGCCTGACCGCGGCCTACCACAGCGCCAGCGAGGCGATCTCGGGCATGAACGCCGTGATCGGCTGGACCGGGGCACCGCGGCCGGTGCTGGCCCGCGAACTGCTGCCCGAGCGCGCCCTGATCGGGGACGCGTCGGCGATCGCAGCCCTGCACACCGACGTGATGCGCCCGCTGGCCGAGGCGGGGCCGTCACTGACCGAGACGCTGGACGCCTATCTGGACTGCGGTGGGGCGATCGAGGCCTGCTCCCGGAAGTTGTTCGTTCATCCAAATACCGTCCGCTACCGACTCAAGCGGATCGCCGACTTCACCGGGCGCGATCCCACCCAGCCGCGCGACGCCTACGTGCTGCGGGTCGCCGCCACGGTGGGTCGGCTGGCCAATCAGGCGCAGCACGCCAGCTTCAGCAGCGCACAGGTGACCTATGCCACCACGAACATGCCCCCGACGCCCGGCTCCGGACTCGACGAGAATTACGTCGGGTGAGAGCCGGCGGGGTCCGGCGCTGTCGACGCGGCAGTTGTCGCAGGACGGTATCGAACAAGTCGCATCAGATGACCGTTTTGTAGGACCTCCACAAAAACATAAGACAATGTTCATAATCTAGGACATCCTGCAAAACCCGCTTCACAATGTTCTCTTAAAGACGTGATTGCGTTGCTCGCTCCCGGACAGGGATCGCAGACCCCCGGCATGCTGTCGCCGTGGCTGGAGCTGGCCGATTCCGGTGACGTCCGGGCACAGTTGGCCAGCTGGTCGGAGATCAGCGGTCTGGACCTGGTCGCGCTGGGCACCACCGCGACCGCCGAGGAGATCACCGACACGGCGGTCACCCAACCGCTGGTGGTGGCGGCGACCCTGCTGGCCCACGGCGAACTGGCCAAGCGCAACAACGGCACGCTGACCAGCGGTGACGTCGTGGTCGCCGGTCACTCCGTCGGCGAGATCGCCGCGTACGCCATCGCCGGCGTCATCTCCCCCGATGACGCCGTCATGCTGGCCGCCACCCGCGGCCGCGAGATGGCCAAGGCCTGCGCGCTCGAGCCGACCGGCATGGCGGCCGTGCTCGGCGGCGACGAAGCCGAGGTGCTGACCCGTCTCGAGCAGCTGGACCTGACCCCGGCCAACCGCAACGCCGCCGGGCAGATCGTGGCCGCCGGCCCGTTGACCGCACTGGACAAGCTCGCCGAGGACCCGCCCGCCAAGGCCCGGGTGCGTAAGCTGGCCACCGCGGGGGCCTTCCACACGCAGTACATGGCCCCGGCGCTGGAAGCCTACGCCGCGGCGGCGGCTGGGGTCAGCACGAACGAGCCCACCGCCACCCTGTTGTCCAACCGCGACGGGCAACCGGTGACCACGGCGGCCGCGGCGATGGACCAGCTGGTCGCGCAGCTGACCCGGCCGGTGCGCTGGGACCTGTGCACCGAGACGCTCCGCGCCCGGGCGGTCACGGCGATCGTGGAGTTCCCGCCCGCGGGAACGCTCGCCGGGATCGCCAAACGTGAACTTCGGGGGACCCCGACGCACGCCGTCAAGTCCCCCGCGGATCTGGACGGGCTCCCCGAGTTCTAACGCCCGATTCCAAACTGCACAACCAGATACACCCAGTTATCAAGCCGCACACCCCGTGCGGAACCAACCGAAGGGAACACACTGTGCCTGCCAGTCAGGAAGAAATCATCGCCGGTCTCGCCGAGATCATCGAAGAGGTGACCGGTATCGAGCCGTCTGAGGTGACCGTCGAGAAGTCGTTCGTCGACGACCTGGACATCGACTCGCTGTCGATGGTGGAGATCGCCGTCCAGACCGAGGACAAGTACGGCGTGAAGATCCCCGACGAAGACCTCGCCGGTCTGCGCACCGTCGGCGACGTGGTCGGCTACATCCAGAAGCTGGAGGCCGAGAACCCCGAGGCCGCCGCCGCACTGCGCGAGAAGTTCGGTTCAGAGAGCAACTGACCGTGTCTTCCAAGCCTTCTACGGCCAACGGCGGTTACCCCAGTGTGGTGGTAACCGCCGTTGAGGCCACCACATCGATCGGTGCGGACATCGAGAGCACGTGGAAAGGCCTGTTGGCCGGCGAAAGCGGAATCCACGTCCTCGAAGACGAGTTCGTCACCAAGTGGGACCTGCCGGTCAGGATCGGCGGGCATCTCAAAGACCCGGTCGACGACCACATGGGCCGGTTGGACCTGCGGCGCATGTCGTACGTCCAGCGGATGGCCAAGCTGCTCAGCGGCCGACTCTGGGAGAACGCCGGCACCCCGGAGGTGGACCCGGACCGGTTCACCGTGGTGATCGGCACCGGCCTGGGCGGCGGCGAGAAGATCGTCGAGACCTATGACCTGATGAATGAGGGCGGCCCCCGCAAGGTGTCGCCGCTGGCCGTTCAGATGATCATGCCCAACGGCGCCGCCGCGGTGGTCGGGCTGCAGCTCGGCGCCCGCGCCGGGGTCATCACCCCGGTGTCGGCCTGTTCGTCGGGTTCGGAGGCGATCGCGCACGCGTGGCGTCAGATCGTCATGGGCGACGCGGACTTCGCCGTGTGCGGCGGGGTCGAAGGCGGCATCGAGGCGTTGCCGATCGCGACGTTCTCGATGATGCGCGCGATGTCGACCCGCAACGATGACCCCGAGGGCGCCTCACGGCCGTTCGACAAGGACCGGGACGGCTTCGTGTTCGGTGAGGCCGGCGCGATGATGATCATCGAGACCGAGGAGCACGCCAAGGCTCGCGGCGCCAAGCCGCTGGCCCGGCTGATGGGCGCCGGCATCACCTCCGACGCCTACCACATGGTGGCGCCCGGCCCCGACGGCAAGCGGGCCGGCCGGGCGATGACGCGGTCGCTGGAGTTGGCGGGCCTGTCCGCCAAGGACGTCGACCACATCAACGCGCACGGAACGGCCACCCCGATCGGGGACACCGCCGAGGCGAACGCGATTCGGGAAGCCGGCTGCGAGCACGCCGCGGTGTACGCACCCAAGTCGGCGCTCGGCCATTCCATCGGAGCGGTCGGCGCGCTGGAATCGGTGCTGACGGTGCTCTCGTTGCGCGACGGGGTCATCCCGCCGACGTTGAACTACGAGACCCCGGACCCCGAGATCGACCTCGACATCGTCGCCGGCGAGCCCCGCTACGGCGACTACAAGTACGCCATCAACAACTCATTCGGTTTCGGTGGGCACAACGTCGCGCTCGCCTTCGGGCGGTACTGACACCAGTATCACGAGAGGGAAGTTCGCAACAGCATGTCAACGCTGACCACAGGGAACGGTTTTCCCAACGTTGTCGTCACCGGGTTTGCGCTGACGACCGCTCTGGCCGCCGACGCCGACACCACATGGAAGAAGCTGCTCGACGGCCAGAGCGGTATCCGCACCCTCGAAGACGACTTCGTCACCAAGTACGACCTGCCGGTCCGCATCGGCGGGCACATGGTCGAGACACCGGAGTCATTCGAGACCACCTTGACCAAGGTCGAGTCTCGTCGGTTGTCCTACCTGCAGAAGGTGGCACTGGTGCTGGGCCGGCGGGCGTGGGAGGACGCCGGCTCCCCTGAGGTCGACACCCGGCGTCTGATGGTGTCGGTGGGCACCGGGCTTGGCTCCACCGAGGAGTTGGTCTTCGCCTACGACGACATGCGCGAGCGCGGGCTCAAGGCGGTCTCCCCACTGACCGTGCAGAAGTACATGCCCAACGCCGCGGGCGCGGCCATCGGCTTGGACCTCAAAGCCAAGGCCGGCGTGCTGACCTCGATCTCGGCGTGTGCATCCGGTGCCGAGGGCATCGCCCGCGCCTGGCAGCAGATCGTGCTCGGTGAGGCCGACATCGCGATCTGCGGCGGCGTGGAGCAGCGCATCGAGGCGGTGCCGATCGCCGGCTTCGCCCAGATGCGCATCGTGATGTCGACCAACAACGACGACCCGGCCGGTGCGTGCCGTCCGTTCGACCGGGACCGCGACGGGTTCGTCTTCGGTGAGGCCGCCGCCTTGATGGTGATTGAGACCGAGGAGCACGCCAAGGCGCGCGGAGCGAACATCATCGCCCGCATCATGGGCGGAGCGGTCACTTCCGACGGCTACCACATCGTGGCCCCGGATCCCAACGGGGAACAGGCCGGCTACGCGATGACCCGGGCGATCCAGTTGGCCGGGCTCACCGCGGGCGACATCGACCACGTCAACGCGCACGCCACCGCGACCACCGTCGGTGACGTCGCCGAGAGCCACGCGATCGACAATGCCCTGGGCAAGGGTGGCGGCAACGCGGCGGTGTACGCGCCCAAGTCCGCGCTCGGGCACTCCGTCGGGGCGGCCGGCGCAGCCGAGTCCATCCTGACCGTGCTGGCCCTGCGCGACCAGATCATTCCGCCGACGCTCAACCTGAAGAATCTCGACCCGGAGATCGACCTGGACGTGGTCTTCGGCGAACCCCGGCCCGGTAACTACCAGTACGCGATCAACAACTCGTTCGGATTCGGCGGGCACAACGTGGCGCTCGTCTTCGGCCGGTACTGATCGCAGCGGCACAAGCAGTACAACGACAAGGAGACGCGCGATGACGACCATGGCTCCCGAGACGGTGGGCGAATCACTCGATCCGCGCGACCCGCTGTTGCGGCTGTCGACGTTCTTCGACGACGGCACCGTGGAACTGCTGCATGAGCGGGACCGCTCCGGGGTGCTGGCCGCCGGCGGTGAGGTCAACGGGGTGCGCACCATCGCGTTCTGCACCGATGGCACCGTGATGGGCGGTGCGATGGGCATCGAGGGGTGCGACCACATCGTCAACGCCTACGACACCGCGATCGCCGAGCAGAGCCCGATCGTGGGCCTGTGGCACTCCGGCGGCGCCCGGCTGGCCGAGGGCGTGCGCGCGCTGCACGCGGTCGGGCGAGTCTTCGAGGCGATGATCCGAGCTTCGGGCTACGTCCCGCAGATCTCGGTGGTAGTCGGCTTCGCCGCCGGCGGTGCCGCCTACGGCCCGGCGCTTACCGACGTCATCGTGATGGCGCCGGAGGGACGGGTGTTTGTCACCGGCCCCGACGTGGTGCGCAGCGTCACCGGTGAAGACGTCGACATGGCCGCGCTCGGCGGTCCCGACACCCACCACAAGAAGTCGGGCGTGTGCCACATCGTCGCCGACGACGAGCTCGACGCCTACGCGCGCGGCCGTCGGCTGGTCGGATTGTTCTGCCAGCAGGGCCATTTCGACCGCAGCAAGGCCGAGGCCGAGGACACTGACCTGCACGCGCTACTGCCGGAGTCGGCGCGTCGCGCCTACGACGTACACCCGCTGGTGAACGGGCTGCTCGACTCGGAAGCCGATGGCACGCCGTCCTTCGAAGAGTTCCAGGCCAAGTGGGCGCCGTCGATGGTGGTCGGGCTGGGCCGGCTGTCCGGTCGCACCGTCGGGGTGCTGGCCAACAACCCGCTGCGGCTGGGTGGCTGCCTGAACTCCGAAAGCGCCGAGAAGTCGGCACGTTTCGTGCGGCTGTGCGACGCATTCGGGATTCCGCTGATCGTGATCGTCGATGTGCCCGGCTACCTGCCGGGTGTCGGCCAGGAGTGGGGCGGCGTGGTGCGTCGCGGCGCCAAGCTGCTGCACGCGTTCGGTGAGGCCACCGTTCCGCGGGTCACGCTGGTCACCCGCAAGACCTACGGCGGGGCCTACATCGCGATGAACTCCCGCTCGTTGGGCGCCACCAAGGTGTTCGCCTGGCCGGACGCCGAGGTCGCGGTGATGGGCGCCAAGGCCGCGGTCGGCATCCTGCACAAGAAGAAACTGGCGGCCGCTCCCGATGACGAGCGCGAGGCCCTGCACGAGGAACTCGCCTTGGAGCATGAGCGGATCGCCGGCGGGGTGGACAGCGCCATCGACATCGGCGTCGTCGACGAGAAGATCGACCCGTCGCACACCCGCAGCAAGATCACTCAGGCGCTGGCCGAGGCCCCCGCCCGACGCGGTCGCCACAAGAACATCCCGCTGTAGCCGGCGGCCTGCGCAGCGGGCTCAGCGCGTGGTGTAGCCGCCGTTGGCGAAGATCGTCTGCCCGGTGATCCAGTGCCCGCCGTCCAGCAGGAACACCACCAGCGGCGCGATGTCCTCGATCTGTGTCAGCCGGTTGCCCATCCCCTGCGACTTGTGGAACTCCACCCGCTCCGGGGTTTCCTGCGGGTAGAAGAACGGGGTGTCCATCGGACCGGGCGCCACGCTGTTGACGTTGATGCCCCGGTTCCCAAACTCCTTGGCGGCCGCACGGGTGAAGTGCTCCACCGGACTCTTGGATCCCGCGTAGGTGGAGTAGCCGTCGGTGAACGCACCCAGTAGCGCGGTCACGATCGTCACCACCGAGCCGTTGTCGTTGAGACGCTCACCGGCCTGCTGCAGGAAGAAGTAGGCGGCCTTGGCGTTAATGTCGAACATCGAATCATATTCGGTCTCAGTGGTTTCCAGTATGGGCTTGCGCAACACCTTGCCGACGGTGTTGACCGCGAAGTCCACCTCACCGAACGCATCCACCGCGGCGTCGAACAGTGCGGTGACATTGGCCGGAATGGTCAGATCGCCTTGCACCTTGATCGCCTTGGCGCCGGCGTCTCGCACCGCGGCGACGGTCTTGTCGGCGTCGGCTTCGGAGCCGTCGCTGTTGTAGTGCACCGCGATGTTGACGCCGTGGGTGGCCAGCGTGGTGCTGATCAGCCCGCCGAGGTTCTTGGCCCCCGCCGCCACCACCGCAGACTTGCCCGACATGGTGCTCATGGTTGTCCCTCCTGTCCTGGGATCCCGAACCTAACCGGGATCGGCACAAATCAGAAACAGTGTTTTGCGAGGTATCGACAAGGGTTGTTTGTGGATAGCATGTGCCGATGCTCCCGGTTCCGGACCTGCGCCGCCTGACGCAGTTCATCGCGGTCGTCGAAGCCGGCAGCTTCACCAGTGCCGCGGGGCAGCTGCACCTGTCGCAGCAAGCGCTGTCGCACTCGGTGCAACAGCTCGAGAAGGAGCTCGGCGCCACCCTGCTGGTTCGCTCCGGGCGGCGCATCACGCCGACCCCAGCGGGCCAGACGTTGGTCGATGAGGGCCGCCCGCTGCTGGCGGCGGCCCGGACCATCACCGCACACACCCGGGCGGCGGCCACCTCGCAGCCGCAGGAGTTCGTCATCGGGCACTCCCCCGCGATCAGCAACCACGATGTCTACACGTTGATCGCGCCGGCGATCGCGGCAACGCCGGACACCTCGTTCACGGTGGTGCAGCTGTTTCCCGACCGGCTGACCGCCGGAGTGCGCGACGGCGCAGTGCAGTTGGGCCTGCGCCGGGCGGTGGTGCCGCAGGAAAGACTTGCCGGTGCGGTGATCGGCTACGACGCGCTGCGGGTCGCGGTCCGCAGCGGCCACGCGCTGGCCGGCCGTTCCAGCATCACCATGTCGGACCTGGAGCACGAGCTGATCGCGCTGTGGGCACCGCCCGGGGCGTCGTATTACAGCGATTTTCTGGTAAACGCCTGCCGGCGCGCCGGATTCGAACCGCAGTATCGGGTGAGCCGGGTGCAAGGCTGCCCGCCGGAGGTGGCTCCCCTGACCGAGAACGCCGCGGCGTTCGTCACCGCGCCGCCGGGCCCCGCCGTGGGCGGCGCCGTCACGGTGATCGATCTCGACGAACCCCTGCTGGTGCCGCTGCAGGGGGTGTGGCAACCGCACACCAATTCGGCGGTGCGGGACCTGATCCTGCGCTGACCCGGGTGACAACGGCGATCAGGCGCCGTCGGTAAGGCCCTGGCGGATCAGCGACTTGGCGTTGTCCACCACCGCGTCGATGGACCCCAGACTGGGGGTCCACCACTCCACCGCCCAGTTCAGCGAGCCCAACACCAGCATCTGCGCGATATAGAGGTCCAATTCCGGGCGCAGTTGACCCTCGCGGGCGACATCGTTGATCAGCCGGCGCCAGATCTCGCCGTAGCGTTCCTCCTCGACGATCTGCCGCTTGCGAATCGCCATCGGCACCTGGCCGGCGTTGCGGATCCACGCGGTGGCGTAGTCGGAGGTCTGCAGTACATGACACAGATGCGCCTCGACGCTGGCCAGCAGCCGCATCAGTGGCGGCGTGTCGTCGGGCAGCTCGTCGAGAACCGTCGCAACGTATTCGCGCATCCCCGAGATGCCCGCGAACATCACTTCCTCGACCAGCTCGTCACGTGAGGCGTAGTAGTGGTAGATGGCCGGGGCCTGCAAGTCGGCCGCGGCGGCGACATCGCTCAGGCGAAGTCCCGCATAGCCGTTCTCAGACAGCACCTGGGCCGCCGCATCGAGTATTCGGGTACGTGTCGACATCGATTCAGAAGACGGGTCGCCCTCGGCCGCGGGGGTGCTGCCGGCCACCGGGCGCCGCTGCTTCTTGACCACGAAGCGATGATAAATGCGGTCCGGTCATCCCAATACCCCCGCCCGGGCCACCGGTGCCGCTTTCGGTGAGGCAGCCGGGATCACCGGCGTGAAGGCCTCTATCAGCGGCGTATCGCATGTTATTTAATCTAACATAAAAAACATGGCCCTCGACGCGAGGTCGATCTCGAATATGATCGGACAGTGGCCAGAAAGCGGACGGTGCCTGCCGACGATCAGTCGAAATCGGAACGCACCCGTTCGCGCATCCTGGATGCGGCAGCCCATGTGCTCTCGACCAAGGGCTTCGCCGGAACCCGGCTGACCGATGTCGCAGAAGTCGCCGAACTTCAGGCGCCGGCGATCTACTACTACTACCCCTCACGCGAAGATCTCATCGAAGCGGTGATCTTCCGTGGGATGAGCGACCTGGGGGTCCACCTGCAACAGGCGTTGGATGCCTTGCCGCCGGACACGACGCCGATGGACCGCATCCTGACGGCAGTGGAAGTCCATCTGCGCCACGGACTCGAACTCTCCGACTACGCGCGGGCCTCCATCCGCAATTCCGGTCAGATCCCCGAGCGGCTCCGCGCTCGGCAGAAGAAGGAATTGACCGCCTACCACCGGGTCTGGCAGCGACTGCTGGCCGCCGCGGTCGCCGAGGGCCAAATGCGCGAGGATCTCGATCCCCGAATCGCGCAGCGGCTCATCATCGGCGCCCTCAACTGGAGTGCGGAGTGGTGGGACCCGCGCCGGCACTCGGTAGACATTCTGGTTGCCAACGCACAGGCCTTCGTGGGCCACAGCCTGGGCGCAGCCGCCAAGCCGAAGAAGCGGGCCCCCCGGAAAAGCGGCGCCTCCCCCCGCGGTCGAGCTACGACTCGTCTCGATAGTCGATGACCATGCGTCCGTCGATCTGACCGCGTCCCATCCGGTCGAAGATGTCGTTGACGTCCTCCAGCCGGGCGGCGGTCACCCTGGGCTTTATCAGTCCGCGAGCGTAGAAGTCCAAGGCTTCGTCCAGGTCCTGGCGGGTGCCCACAATCGACCCCCGGATGGTCAGTCGCTTCAGCACGATGTCGAAGATCGGCGCCGGGAAGTCGCCGGGCGGCAGGCCGTTGAACACAATCGTCCCGCCGCGGCGCACCAGCCCGATGGCCTGGCCGAATGCCTGCGGATGCACCGCGGTGACCAGCACGCCGTGCACCCCTCCGGTGGCCCGGTGAGCCTCGGCCGCCGAGTCGGCGGTGCGTGCGTTGAGCGCGACCTCAGCGCCCAGCTCGGTGGCCAACGCCAGCTTGGAGTCGTCGATGTCGACGGCCACCACCCGCAGGCCCATCGCGCGGGCGTACTGCACCGCGATGTGGCCCAGCCCGCCGATACCCGAGATCGCCACCCATTGGCCGGGACGGGCCTCGGTCTCTTTCAGACCCTTGTACACCGTGACGCCGGCGCACAGGATCGGCGCCACCTCGAGTGGATCGGCCCCGTCGGGAATGCGCGCGGCATAGGCGGCGTCGACCAGCATGTAGCTGCCGAAACTCCCGTTGACGCTGTATCCGCCGTTTCGCTGGCTCTCGCACAACGTCTCCCAGCCGGTGCGGCAGTACTCGCAGTCCCCGCAGGCCGACCAGAGCCAGGCATTGCCGACCTTGTCGCCGACCCGCAGACCCTCGACGCCCTCGCCGAGCGCGACGACGGTGCCGTACCCCTCGTGCCCCGGGATGAAGGGTGGTTGCGGTTTGACGGGCCAATCGCCTTGCGCGGCATGCAGGTCGGTATGGCACACGCCGGTGGTCTCCAGTTTCACCAGGGCCTGCCCATGCCCTGGAAGCGGTATTCCGAGTTCGGCGATCTGCAGTGCGGCGCCGAATTCGGTGACTACCGCGGCGCGCATGGTGTCACCGACGTTGTCCGCGGCAATACCGGTGGTGTCCAGGGTGTCTGTCATCATCTCACTCCGTTCGTGGAAAGGGTTGTGGTCTACGGGATTCCGGTTGTGTTCAGAACAGGCCGGTGGGGGTTTGGGAGTAGGAGACCAGTAGGTTTTTGGTCTGCTGGTAGTGGTCGAGGACCATTTTGTGGTTCTCCCGGCCGATACCGGATTGCTTGTAGCCGCCGAACGCCGCGTGTGCGGGGTAGGCGTGGTAGCAGTTGACCCAGACCCGGCCGGCGGCAATGTCGCGGCCGGCCCGGTAGGCGGTGTTGCCGTTACGGCTCCACACCCCGGCGGCCAGCCCGTAGAGGGTGTCGTTGGCCTGGGCGATCGCATCGTCGTAATCGGTGAACGAGGCCACCGACACCACCGGGCCGAAGATCTCCTCCTGGAAGATCCGCATCTTGTTGTGGCCGCCGAAGACGGTCGGCTGCACGTAGTAGCCGCCGGAGAGTTCACCGCCGAGTTCGGCACGCTCCCCGCCGGTGATCACCGTGGCGCCCTCACCCTTGCCGATCTCGATGTAGGACAGGATTTTCTCCAGCTGATCGTTGGAGGCCTGCGCCCCGATCATCGTGGAGATATCCAGCGGGTCGCCCTGGCGGATCGCCTTGGTGCGGATCGCCGCCAACTCCAGGAACTCGTCGTAAATGTCGGCCTGGACCAGCGACCGCGACGGGCAGGTGCACACCTCACCCTGGTTGAGGGCGAACCCGGCAAAACCCTCCAACGCCTTGTCCTGAAAATCGTCGCCTGCGGCCAGCACATCGGCGAAGAAGATGTTGGGACTCTTGCCGCCCAGCTCGAGGGTGACCGGGATGATGTTCTGGCTGGCGTACTGCATGATCAGCCGGCCGGTGGTGGTCTCGCCGGTGAACCCGATCTTGGCGATCCGGTCACTGGAGGCCAGCGGCTTGCCGGCCTCCACTCCGAACCCGTTGACCACGTTGATCACACCCGGTGGCAGCAGATCCCCGATCAGACTCATCAGGAACAGGATCGAGGCCGGGGTCTGCTCGGCCGGCTTGAGCACCACCGCATTGCCGGCGGCCAGCGCCGGCGCTAGCTTCCAGGCGGCCATCAGCAGCGGGAAGTTCCACGGGATGATCTGGCCCACCACCCCCAGCGGCTCGTGGAAGTGATAGGCGACCGTATCCTCATCCAGCTGCGAGAGCGCCCCCTCCTGGGTGCGGATCGCGGCGGCGAAATACCGGAAATGATCCGCGGCCAACGGAATATCGGCAGCCAAGGCCTCCCGGATCGGCTTGCCGTTGTCCCACACCTCGGCCACCGCCAACTCCTCACGGTGGATCTCGATACGATCGGCGATCTTGCTCTACACCTCCGCCCGCTCGGCCGGCGACGTCTTACCCCACCCCAGCGCCGCCGCATGCGCAGCATCCAGCGCCTTGTCGATATCGGCGGCAGTCGAACGCGGCACCTCACAAAACGGCTGACCCGTCACCGGCGTGATGTTCTCGAAATACTCCCCACCCACCGGCGCCACCCACTGCCCACCGATGAAGTTCCCATAACGGGACTCAAAACTCATCACTGCGTCCGCCGAACCCGGACGTGCGAAAACCGTCATCTCTTCTCCATCTGCTATTTGAGGGTCAGACCCGCATCCACCGGCAACGTGACGCCGGTCAGGTAGCGACCCGAATCCGAACACAGGTACACCATCGCCTCGGTCACGTCACGACACTCGACCATTGGAACGGGCAGCAGATTCTCCAGTGCCGCACCGAATTCGGGGTGCTCACCGATGTACTTCTCCACCTGGGGATTTTGGATCATCGGCGTCGCGACACCGGTCGGGTGCACCGAGTTGACCCGGATGCCGTGCTCGGCGAGCGTCGTGGCGTAGTAGCGCATGAGACCGACGACGCCGTGCTTGGCGGCGGTGTATCCGGCTCCGCCGTGGCTCTTGGTCGCGAATCCCCGCCCGACCGATTTGAGCCCGGCCGCCGAACTAGTGATGACTACCGCGCCTCCGTCGCCGTGCTTCAGCAGCGGCGGCAGGGCCGCCTCAATGGTGAAGTACACCCCGTTGAGCATCACGTCGATCGCGTCCACGTAGGCGGCCAGCTGCCCCGACTGATCCCCGAAAACCGGCCCGATGCCGGCGTTGGCCAGCACGTAGTCGATCCGGCCCAGTTCCCCGACTGCGTTGTCCACCACCGCTGTCAGCTGTTCGAGGTCACGCACGTCGGCCTGGTCCGCGATGATTCGCCGTCCGGTCTTCTCCACCAGGTTGACGGTCTCGTCCAGGTCTTCCGGTGTGCTCATCGCGTAGGCGACGCTGTCCAACTGCCGGCACAAGTCGAGGGCGATGATGTCGGCGCCTTCCTCGGCGAATCGCACCGCGTGGGCTCGGCCCTGGCCCCGGGCGGCACCGGTCACCAGTGCCACCTTGCCGTCGAATCGCAATGTCATGGTGTTACCCCTCGTCGGACGAAGCGCACACTGCGGTCGTGTCAAACGTGTTGCGCACCTGCCCTATTGTGGCGTCGAGCACCGGTATGGGAAGGGGTACCGGCGCCTTCGGTGTGACTGCACAAGGCGACCCGGGTTCTCTGTGCCGCATGACATGGTTCACGGCGGAATTCCACGGTTAGCTTCCCTCATGGCTCATGTCCGGATCGATCGGATCGATCGTGTCGTGCATCTGGTGCTGGACCGCCCGGACCGGCGCAACGCCCTCGACGAGGAACTCGTCGAAGACCTCGTCGCGGCGATCGCCGAACTCGAGGGCGCCTCGGGGATCGGTTGCGTGGTGGTGCGGGGCGAGGGCCCGGGGTTCAGCGCCGGGATCGATGCGTCCACACTGGCCAAGCTCGCCGTGCCCGATGAACTGCGGCGCATTCGCGGCGCCTTCGTGGCCGCCTATGACCGTCTTGAAAGCCTGCCGATTCCGACGATCGCCAGTGTGCACGGATGGGCCATCGGGGCGGGTTTCGAGCTGGCCTTGGCATGTGACCTGCGGGTGGTCGCCGCCGACGCGACGCTGGGTCTGCCGGAGACCCGGATGGGCGTGGTGCCCGACGTCGGGGGGACGGGCCGGCTGACGTCGCTGGTCGGGTCGGGCCGAGCCAAGGAGCTGATCCTCACCTCGGCGATGATCGACGGAACCCACGCCGGCCGGCTCGGCATCGCCAATCGCGTCGTGCCCGGCGCCAAACTGTCAGCCGCCACCGCATCGTTGGCCGACGAACTGCTGGCTTGTTCGGTCACCGCCAACGGTTTGGCCAAGCGCATCATCGACCGTGCCGCCCGACCCACCTGGAATGACACCCTGGACGCGGAGCTCGACGCGCAGTTTCAGTGCATCCAGACACCGGAATTCATCGAGGCCTACCGGCGGTTTCTCGCTGCACCGGGATCCAACACCCCTACGGCGCGCCGATGAGACGTTGCGAGGTCGCGATCCCGGCCGGCGACACCACGATTGCGGCCTGGCACTACGCCGCCGATGGCACGCAGCCGCGGCCCTGTGTGGTGATGGCCCACGGATTCTGCGGAACCCGCGACGCCGGATTGGCGGGTTTCGGCGAGCGCTTCACCGACGCCGGGATCGACGCGCTGTGTTTCGACTATCGCGGGTTCGGGGCCTCCGGAGGCCGTGGGCGCCAGATCGTCGACTTCGTGGAGCAACAACTGGACTATCACGCGGCAATCGATGCCGCGCGTGGCCTGCCCCATGTCGACGGCGTTGCGATCTGGGGAACATCGCTGTCCGGCGGGCATGTCTTCGCAGTGGCCACCGAACGACAGGATCTCATCGGCGCGATCGCCCTGACCCCGATCGTCGACGGGCAGAAAACCGTGTTGAGGATGCGGCGATCGATTCCGCCGCGGGCCGCGATCCGGCTGGGCGCGGCCGCGATTCGTGACGCCATCGGCGCTCGTATCGGTCAACGTCCGGTGCTGTTGCCCGCTGTCGGATCACCCGGCAGTGCGGCGATGCTCACCACGCCCGATGCCCTGCCGGGTTACCTGGCAATCGCGAGCCGGGCACCACTGTGGCGCAACGCCTTCGCGGCCCGGATGTTGCTCGCCGTGCCGACCTATCGGCCAGGCCTGTTCGCCGACCGTGTCGGTTGCCCGATGCTGGTCCAAATCGCCGGGGCCGATCGCAACGCGCCGCCGGACTTGTCCTGGAAGGCGGCTCAGCTCGCCGACGCCGTCGTGCGCGAATACCCGGGCGCCGGACACTTCGACGTCTACGACCAGGGCCCTGCCTTCGATGCGGTGGTCGCCGACCAGATCTCGTTCCTAGCGTCTCTCTCGGAAAGGACCAGATGATGCTCATCTCCGCCAATGATCGCCCCCGCGCCTGCGTGATCGGCGCCGGCTCGGCAGGCCTGGCCGCGTGCGCGGGCCTGAAAGGGGCCGGTGTCGCCTTCGACTGCTATGAGAAGAGCGACCGCGTCGGCGGCCTCTGGGTCTTCGACAACCCCAGCGGTACCGCCGCCGCGTACCGCACCCTGAGTTCCAACGCGCCGAAGGCCTACATGGGTTACCACGACTTCCCCATGCCCGATGACCTGCCGGCTTATCCCAGTCACTGGGACTTCGCCCGTTACTTCGACGACTACGCCCGGCATTTCGGGCTGCACGAGCACATCCGGTTCAAGACCGAGGTCGCCCGGGTGTCGCCGGTGGCCGGCGGGGGCTTCGAGGTGAGCCTGGCCGGCGGCACCACCGAAACGTATGACTTCGTGGTGGTCGCCAACGGTCACCACTGGGACCGGCGAATGCCGGACCCGATGTTCCCCGGGACCTTCGACGGAACCATCATGCATTCCCGCGACTACCGCGAACCGGCGTTCATGGCGGGCAAGAAGGTCGTGGTGGTCGGTATCGGCAACAGCGCGGTCGACATCGCCTGCGAGGCAGCCCACGTGGCCGAGACGACCTACCTCTCGGTCCGCCGGGGTGCGCACATCATGCCCAAGTACGCCTTCGGGATAGCACCGCCGAACTGGTTGCTCAATTCCGCGTCGCACAAGCTCGGACGAGTGGCTCTGGGAGCGCTCATGCGGCTGGTGAACGGCCGCGCCCAGGACTACGGCCTGCCGGTGCCGGACCATGCATTCGGCGACGCGCATCCCACCATGTCGGCGGGCATCATGGATGAGCTACGGCTGGGCAGGATTTCACCCAAACCACAGATCGCCGAACTGCTCGGTGACCGGATTCGCTTCGTCGACGGATCGGTCGAGCCTGTCGATCTGATCGTCTGCGCCACCGGCTACAACATCACCTTCCCGTTCTTCGACGAATCGTACGTTTCGGCGCCGGACAACCAGATCGCGCTCTACCACCGGGTGGTGCACCCCGATCGGCCCGGACTGTTCTTCGTCGGCCTGTGCCAACCGCTCGGCGCCATCCAGCCCTTGGCCGAGTTGCAGGGCAAGTGGATAGGCGAACTGTTGTCCGGGACCTGCGCGCTGCCCGACGCCGATCAGATGCGCCGGGTGATCGAGGCCGACCAACGCGCCCTGCGTAAACGCTTCATCGCCTCGACCCGCCACACCGTCCAGGTCGACCACAATCACTACCTCAAGGCGTTGCGGCGCGAGATCCGGGCGGGGCGCCGGCGGGCCCGCCAACTGGGGTCGGCTCGCAGCAACCGACCGACCCCGCAGGCTGCACCGGCGATCGCCCGTTCAACCTGACCGTCAGGCCACCATTGGCCGGTAAGGTGACTCCGATGGTCAACCGGCTCACCGCGAACGAGGCGATCATCGCGTGCGCGTCCGGCCTGCTCGCCCGCATCGACGACGTGACGGTGAACCTGTCCAAACAGCTCGCCGGATCGGTCCCCGAGTTCTTCGAGGACGACGACCTGGTGCGGGAGGTCGAGGCCAGCGCCCAGGGCAACGTCGCCGCGATGCTGTCGGTGTTCCGTGCCGAGACCGCCGCCGAGGACGTGCCGATCCGGCCCGAGGTCACCGCGTTCGCCGCCGCCGTCGTCCGCCGGCAACTGCCGCTGGAATCCCTGATTCAGGCCTACCGGGTGGGGCAGACCCTGTTCTCTCGCCTCTGGATGGATGCGCTGGCAGAACAAATCAGCGACCAAGAGGTTTTCGTCGGTGCGCTGCACCGCAGCTTCGACGAACTCAACGTCTATCTCGATCGCGTGGTAGCTCAGCTGGTCGCCGACTATGAGCGGGAGCGGGAGCGGTGGCTGCGTGGTGAGGCGGCGCGCCGGAGCGCACTCGTCGGCCGGTTGCTGCGAGGCGATCGCATTCCGATCGACCATGCCAGCCGTCAATTGGGTCATGATCTGCGTGCACCCCAGACCGCGCTGGTGGCATGGATGCCGACGCAGGGCGAAGTGGACCAACAGCTCGCGACCCTTGAGACATTCCTGACCGCTATCGCCTCGGCGGCGGGCGTGACACGCATGCTGATGCTTCCGGCCGGTACCTGCACGGTCTGGGCGTGGATCGCCGGTGACCTGGATGTCGACCGCCTCGCAGACTGCTCCGGCGGGCCACGCGACAACGACGTCCTGGTCGCGGCGGGCCAGACCGTGCAGGGCGAGGACGCCTTCCGGATCAGTCACGACCAGGCGCTGCGGGCCCGCGACGTCGCCTCCCACATGCCGTCCCCGCCGCGGGTCACCCTGCATGCGGATGTCGCCACCGTCGCGTTGCTCGCCGGTGATTACCAGGAGGCGCGGCGGTTCGTCATCCGAACTCTGGGCGAGCTCGCCGCCCGGACCACCGCCGCGGCACAGCTGCGGGAGACCCTGCGGGTCTTCCTACAGGAGGGCGGCAACACCCGTCGGGCCAGCGAACGGCTGTTCATGCACCGAAACACCGTGCTCTACCGGCTGCGGCGCATCGAGGAGCTGATCGGTCACCCGTTGGACAAGCGGCGGCTGGACGTGGAGGTGGCACTGCTGTTCATCGACACGTTCGGCGACGAGATGCTACCCCTGGAGCATCAGCTGCCGACGAAACCTTCTTCGGCCCAAGGTGAATCGCCGGCTGGATCGCCCTAGTCCTCACCGGACCCGGCAGGCGGGTTCCGCACGGTATTGCCTGCGCAGTTCTCGTTTGAGCACCTTGCCTGCCGCGGAGGTCGGCAGCGCTTCAACGAAATCCACACTTCGCGGGGCCTTGTAGCCGGCGATGTAGCGCTTGGAGTCTGCCCGGATATCCGCACCGGTGGCAGAGGCACCGGGTTGCAGGACGACGACGGCGTGTACGCGTTCGCCCCATTGCGTATCCGGGACACCGATCACGGCGCACTGGGCGACCGCAGGATTGCGGGCGACCGCGTTCTCCACCTCTACCGAGTACACGTTCTCGCCGCCGGTGACGATCATGTCCTTTATCCGGTCGACGACGAATAGGTAGCCGTCTTCATCCATCCGGCCGCCGTCACCGGTGTGCAGCCAGCCGTCCCGGATGGTGGCCGCGGTCGCCTCGGGCTTGTTCCAATAGCCGAGCATGACATTGCCGCCGCGAACGACGATCTCGCCGACACTGCCCTGCGGCACTTGCTCGCCCGCTTCGTCGACGATCCGAATCTCACAGTTGAGCGCTGCCCGGCCGGCGGACGGAAGGAGCTTCTCCGAGGCGTGGTCCTCCGGCCCGAGCAACGTCGCGATGGGTGCGAGTTCGGTCATTCCGTAGGCCTGGGTGAACGCCACCTGCGGCAGGGCGGATGCCGCGCGCTCCAGCAATGCCTTGGGAATCGATGATCCCCCGTAGAAGATCCCTCGCAGGCTGGACAGATCGTAGGAGCGCAGGTCCGGGTGGTCGACGATCGCCTGGACCATGGTCGGCACCAGCCCGGCGTCGGTCACGCGGTGGGATGCTACGGCCGACAGTACGGCCGTCACCTCGAACCGGGGCACGATCACGTGGGTGGCGCCCAGCAGGGTGGTGACTCCCCATGCGGTCAATCCCGCTAGGTGGAACATCGGGGCCGCATGCAGGCTGCGGCTGAGCTGTCGTGATCGGAACATGTAACCGGACGCCGCGGCGCCGAGCCACGATGTCATGATCGCCGCGTGTGAGAGCATCACGCCCTTGGGTTCACCGGTGGTACCACCGGTGTAGAAGACGCCGGCCAGCTGATCACCACCGCGCCGGACATCCGGGACGCCCGCAGCGTCGTTGATCAGCTGCTCATAGGGCATCGTTCCCTCGGGGGCGGCATCATCGCCGCAGTAGATCACCGTCGCCAGGTGCGGGCAGGCCGCCCGGATCTCAGCGAGCATCTCCCGGTGGGCCCGATCGATGAACAGCACGTTGGTGGCGGAATCCGTGAGGGCGTAGCTGATCTCGCCCGGACTCCAGCGGATGTTCAGCGGGTTGAGCACCCCGTCTGCCCACGGTACGGCCAGTAGATACTCGTGATAGCGGTGCGAGTTCAGCGACAGCATCGCGACCCGGTCACCCGCACGCACCCCCAGCTCACGCAGGCCGCCGGCCAGCCGCCCCACCCGCCGGGCCACATCATGAAATGTCAGTTCTCTGCCGTCGCCGATGATCATGGTCGCATCGGGCGTCTGCTGCAGCCCACGGTGCAGTCCCTGCGTCACATACACTTTCCGTCCTCCCGGCCGGCGCTGCCCCTGGTCACGATTGTGACGAAGGCCTTTACCTGGAACGCTAGATCATGGAATAGCGTTCTGGCCGAGTATTTTTCGGTATCTGTGCAAGCTGTGGACAGCCGGACGATACTTTGGCCCATGGCACAAAGTTGCCGATCAGCCCCGCACGGTCGGTGCCGCCGAATGGGGATCGCGGTTACGCCTGGTAGCGAACCCCCGGATGTTGTCGGCGACGGTCTCGGTGCGCAACGCGATCTCCTGTTCGCGGTTCTCAGCGGCCAGTTGTTCACCGAGACCGCACCGGGCGGACCCATCGATCAGCTTTCGGGTCGCCACCACCAGGGGTGTCCGCCGGGCCAGTTCCTCGGCGAGCGCGCAGGCGCGGGGCATCAACTCCTCATCGGGGACCGATTGCCAGATCAGACCCCAGTCTTCGGCTCGAGCCGCGCTGATCCGGGCGCCCGTCAGCGACATGCCGAGAGCTCTGGCCCGGCCCAGGGCGCGCGGCAGCGTCCACGTGGCGCCGGCGTCGGGCACCACTCCGAGCGAACTCACCTGCGGCACCATGAAGTACGCCGACTCGGCCGCGATCGTGATATCGGCGAGCAGCGCCAGCCCCAGCCCGCCACCGGCACAGGGGCCGTTGACCGCGGCCACCACCGGGAGGGGCGCGTCGGCGATCGCTTCGCACAACGGGTTGAGGCTTTCGGCGATGCCGGCCGGTACCGAGACCGCTAGGTTGCCGCCGCCGGCGTCGAGCTCGACCAGGTCGTAGCCGGCGCAGAACCCGCGGCCGGCTCCGGTGATCACCAGTGCCCGGACGTCGCCGCGGGTGCACAGTTCCTCGATCGCGGCGCGGATCTGGTCCATGAAGGTCCAGGTGAGCGCGTTCAGCCGCTCCGGGCGGTGCAGTGTGACGGTGCCGATCCCCTGCTGAATCGAGGTGGCGACCTGCTCAGATGTTGAAGCCACCGGCACAGACCACGGTCTGCCCGCTGATGTAGTCGGACTCCGGCGTACACATCAGGTACACCGCGCCGGCTGCATCGTCGGGACTGCCACTGCGCCCCAAGGGGATCGACATCTCCATCTGCGCGAGCAGGTCCGGGTTGACGCCGACCTTGATCTCGCGGCCCTCGATGTCGATGCTGCCGTCCGCATCGCCGGCGGTGCTGGTGAGCCGGGTCTGGATGAGGCCGAAGGCAACCGTGTTGACCGTGACGTTGTAGCGGCCCCACTCCTTGGCCAGCGTCTTGGTCAGACCCGTCACACCGGCCTTGGCGGCCGCGTAGTTGGCCTGCCCGGGGTTTCCGCCCAGTCCCGCGACCGAGGAGATGTTGACGACCTTGCGGCACGGGACCGCCTCGCCGGCGGCTTTCGCGGCTTTGGCCAGCCCCGAGATGACCGGTTGCGCCGCCCGCAGGATGCGGAAGGGTGCCTTCAGGTGCACATCCACGATGGCGTCCCACTGTTCGTCGCTCATCTTCTGGATGACCGAATCCCAGGTGTAGCCGGCGTTGTTGACGATGATGTCCAGCCCGCCGTAATTGTCCACCGCGGCATCGACGAATCGTTGGGCGAAGTCGTCCTCGGTGACGTTGCCGGCCACCGGCACGGCCCTGCCTCCGGCACTGACGATGGCCTGCGCTGTTTCTCCGGCCGGCCCCTCATCGAGGTCGTTGACGACGACCGCGGCACCCTCGGCCGCCAGTTTCAGCGCGATGTGGCTCCCGATTCCTCGACCGGCTCCGGTCACGATGGCCACTTTGCCTTCCAGATTTCCCATGATGTCCTTTCGCGTGGGTGTGAGTCAGAGCGCCACGACGGCGTCGCCGGCCAGCGTGACGGTGCCGTCGGCCAGGGTGACCGAGAGCTCGAGAGTGGCCTGCTGCTCGCCGTCCACGGTGTCGATCGACACGATCCGGCCCCGGGCCGTCGGCTCGGCGTTGACCGGTGTTATGGCGGCGAATCGCACGCCGTAGGAACGGATCGCCTCGGGGCGGACCCAATCGGTCAGCAGCCGACCCAGGTAGGCCATCGACAGCATGCCGTGGGCGAAGACGTCGTGCAGTCCGGCGGATTTGGCCACGTCGATGTCGATATGTATCGGATTGTGGTCCCCGGAGGCGCCGGCGAACAGCGCCAGTGTGGTGCGGGTGACAACTCCGGGACGAAGCGGCGGGAGTTCGGTTCCCACCTGTGCGGCAAGGGTGTTCGTCATTTCGCTGCCTCCGGATTCCGGACGACCAGAACTGATCTGAGCTCGGCGACGAGTTCGTCGCCGCGTGTCACGGTGGTCTCCTTGACGACGAAGCCCAGCGCACCACCCTTCTTGCTGTAGGCGTCGACGATCTTCGGCGCAGCGACCACTTCGTCGCCGGCGTACAACTGGCCGTGGTAGGTGAAGCGCTGCTCGCCGTGCAGTACGTGGCGCAGGTCGATGCCGAGTCCGCTGACCCAGTCGAAGGGATCGGGGCGCTCCAGCTCGATGGAGAACAGGAACGTGGGCGGTGCCGGAAGCGCGGGGTAGCCGGCGTCTTTCGCCCTCTGCTCATCGGTGTAGACGGGATCGGTCTCACCGATGGCCTTGGCGAAGAATTTCAGCCGGCCGGCGTCGACGACAAGCCTGGTGAGCGGCAGTTCGGTGCCGATCACGGAGGGATCGATGGCCATGGTCAGCCCACCTTCTCGTAGAGCGTGACGACGGCTGCGCCGCCGAGTCCGATGTTGTGCTGCAGTGCCAGCCGCACGCCGTCGACCTGCCGTGCGCCGGCGGTTTCGCGAAGTTGCCAGACCAGTTCGGCGCATTGCGCGAGTCCGGTGGCGCCCAGCGGGTGTCCTTTGGACAGCAGTCCTCCGGACGGGTTGGTGACGACACGGCCTCCGTAGGTGTTGTCACCGTCGGCGATGAACTTCTCGGCGGTGCCCTCGGGGGTCAGTCCCAGTGCCTCGTAGGTGAGCAACTCGTTGGTGGTGAAGCAGTCATGCAGTTCCACGACCGCGATGTCCTCGGGGCCGACGCCGGCTGCCTCGTACACCTGCTGTGCGGCAGCCCTGGACATGTCGGAGCCGACGATCTTCATCATCGAGCGATCCTCGAATGTGGACGCCGAATCGGTGGTCATGGCCTGCGCCCGCACGGCGACGCCGGGATTCAGCCCGTGTTTGCGCGCGTAGCTTTCGCTGACCAGAACGGCTGCGGCCGCGCCGCAGGTGGGTGGGCAGCACTGCAGCCGCGTCAGGGGCCCGTAGATCACCGGTGAGGCGAGGACTTCTTCTGCCGTGACCGGATCCCGGAATACCGCGTAGGGATTGTTCGCCGCATGCACCCGGGCCTTGACGGCGATCTGGGCGAATACCGCTGGATCCATCCCGTATCGCTCGCAGTATTCGCGGCCGGCGCCGCCGAAATACTGGGCGGCGAACGGAGCGTCGCTGTCGCCCTGGATCGCGTGGACCACCGCACCGAAGCTGTCGAACGGCGTCGGCCGGTCGGTATAGGACATCCCCAGCGCGCCCCGTTGCATCTGTTCGAAGCCCAGGGCCAGCACCACGTCGGCGATACCGTGTTCGATCGCCTGGCGCGCCAAGAACAGCGCCGAGGAGCCCGTGGCGCAATTGTTGTTGACGTTGACCACCGGAATCCCGCTGGCCCCGATTCGGTAGAGCGCGGCTTGGCCGGAGGTCGAGTCCCCGTACACGTAGCCGACATAGGCCTGCTGCACCGACTCGTAGGACAGCCCGGCGTCGGCCAGCGCCGCCCGGGTCGCCTGCTCCCCCATCACGTCGTAGGTGTCGGTGTTGCGCGGGGTGGTGAACGGGATCATCCCGACCCCTGCGACCAATGCGGAAGGTCTCATCTGCGGCTCCTCATCTGTTCGGGTGGCTTGTGCTCGGGCATCGCACGGGACTATCTGATGGCGGCGGCCAGATCACCTGACATGGCCTTCAACTGCCGGCCCCAGGTCGGCCAATCGTGATTGCCGCCCTCCTGGAAGTCGAAATGCCCGTTGTCGCCGCCGACGGCCCGGAAGTGGCGATAGAAGGCGAGGTTGCTGCCATGCGCCTGATCGCAGTAGCCGATCATCGCGGCGGGATCGGCGCACCCCGGGCTCGACGGGCTGTACACCCACACGCGGGTCTTGTTGGCCACCAGGGTCGCCACATGGACGTCGGGGTCATGCCACTTCCACCGTCCGAATTGCGCCGGCCCCCACATGTTCTGGGTGTCCACATCGCCGTAGCGCGCCAGCCCCGCACCGAGAGCGCCGACGAGGCTGGTCTTCGACGGCGTCAAGAACCCCGACAGCGAACCCGCGTAGCGGTAGCGGTCGGGATGAAAGGTGGCCATGGTCAGGGCGCCGGTTCCGCCCTGCGCGGCACCGACGATCCCGTGCCCGCCCGGCGCCAGCCCCTTGTTCGCGGCCAGCCAGTCCGGGAGCTCTTGGGAAAGAAAACGCTCCCACTGACGGCTGCCGTCCTGCTCCCAGTCCGTATACAGGCTCCAGGCCCCGCCGGCCGGCGCCACCACCGCTATGCCCTTGCCCGCAAAGGCGTTCATGGCATCACCGAGCGTCACCCAGTTGCTGGTCTCGGGCGCTGCATTGAAGGCGTCGAGGAGCACTGCCGCATGCGGCCCGCCGGGCGCGAAGGCGACCGGGATGTCACGGCCCATCGCCGCGGAGGGAACCATCAGATACTCGACCGAATCCGCACGTGCCGGGGCCGCGTTCCACAGGCAGAGCCCGAGTATCACCACGAGAATGCCGCGCAGCAGGTTCATGGGGCTTCCTGTCGAGAATCGCCTCGACCTCAAGCTGGGGTCGGAGAAGGTTTGGTGCATCATGTTTTTCCCTGTTCGGGGCAGCTGCGTGCCGCCCGGTTCGACGGTACTCATTTTTTAATCTGAATTCAATAGCTGGCTCGAGACGGTTCCTTACCGGCATCAATTTCGTTGTTGGACAGTCCGATTCGATGCGGTCGACCAGATCTGGCGCTCCCCTAGTTCGCCGGGTACGCCGGCGGTGGGAAGATTCCCCGCAGGATCCTGGCCCACCAGTTGTTGCCGAACTCGATCTCGTCACTGGCGTCGTAGTCCGGGCTCGGCCCGATCGGCACCGGGTGAGTTCCCCGCTGACTCATATCGATCGGGTCCTGCGGCTGCCCGTAGACGGCCACCACCACGGTGCGATCCGCGCTGTTCGCCGACCAGACACCGATCTGGGTGTTGGCGCAGTTCGACATGATGTCGAAGGAGACGGGATCGTAGTACCACTTGTTGATCAGTTCGATACCACTGATCGCCAGCGCGGGGTGGATGGCCACGGTCTGGGCCACCGCGCCGCGGAACCCGGCCGCACCGGCGCGCCCCTGTGGGGTGGATCCGTCTGATCCGATGTCCCCGGTCAGCTCCCGATGGCCCAGCAGGTCGTCGGTGTGCCATTGGGCGGCGCGCTGCAATTGTGGGTCGATTCTGATGTCATTGGTGCAGCCGGCCTGATGCTGCATGGTGTAGACGTTGGCGACCACTCCGTCATTGAGCCGCTTGTTGTTCGGGATCAGGGTGTTGTTGTCGTTATCGGCGTACCCGGCCGGTGCCGCCAGCACCCCGGTGAGCACGGCTCCCAGAGCCGACAGCGTCAGCAGCTGAAACTTCATACCGCTCCCTTCTTCTCCTCAGGACTGCTCTCCGGTTAGGGGGATCTCGGGCCAGGCGGCCGGTGGTGCGCCGCCGAGTTCCGCAGCTGCCAGATCAGCTCGGGGCAGAGTTCGTTGACGGCCTGCGAGATCAGATAGGACGCGTGGTAGTCGTCGGAGGTGTGGAAGTCGCCCTGCACTTCGGTGATCAGCTGTGCGTAGCCGATGTCGCGGGAGACCTTTCCGCAGATGCCATACCCGTAGTCCAGGGCCGCCTCGGCGTCGGCGAAGTCATATCCCGGCCGCATCGTCACTCCGATCAGATAGGCCAGTTTCTTGTCGGGTTCGACATCGGCACGCGAGCACGGGGCGAGGCTCGTCAGTGCGATTCCGGACAGCAGTCCGCAAGCCGACGCGATCGCGGTGAGCGCCCTGCCCGGTCGTTCGAGTTTCGCGAAGCAGCCCATGGTCGCCACCGGATCAGATGGGGTCGAAGCCGGAGATGAGCCAGCGGCCGTCGATCTTGTCCAGCGTCACGCGGATGCTGGAGGCGGTGTCGGTGGGGGCGTCGCTGCCGACGATCGCGGACTGATTGACGAAGACCAGCACCACGGCGTGGTCGGGCGTGGCCGACACCGATGCTGCCGCGGGGACGTTGGCCACCGTCGAAATGCGTTTCTGTTGCGCTCCCGGAATGACGACATCACGCGTCAAGCCTGCGTAAGAGTCCCGGAATTCGCCGGTCAGCCGTTCTTGTGCCGCCGCCAACTGGCTCTCTACGTTCTCGGGTTGATAGGACAGCATCGCGACGACGGACTCTTTTGCGGCTTCGACAGATTCGGTGCGCGCGATCTGGGAGCTGCGAGCGGTCGAGTCCCAGTACTTCAACACCGACGCGCCCATGGCCGGGGCCAGCACGAGCAGAGCCGACAGTCCGTAGACGAACGTCGGCCGCGGCAGCCGACGACGTCGGGTGCCGGCACCCTCGTCGGCGCTGTCACCGGGAACAGCCGCATCCTCGGGTTCGGCCTCGTCTGCTGCGGGCCTGAGATTGGCCAGAACTGTCACCTGTGATCACTTCCTTGCGCTGTGGTCGATTTCGTTCGCCCGGGATCGGTCATGGGACGAATGCGACATTGGAGACCTTTTCCTGGCCGTCGACCCGGGTCACCGAGATCCGCATCCGCCATGCCCGCGGGAGTTGCTCTGCGGCGCCGGCGTTGGTGGTGTTGACGCTGACCGCGACGAGCACTTGCGCTTCGTCGGCGGTCTGCGCCTCGATGCCTGCCTCGGTGACGGTTCCGACCGATTTCGCCTGTGCCGTCTTGACTATCTCGATGAAGGGCCGCGACCGGTTGTTGAAATCCTCGTAGAACGTTCCGGTCGCGGAATCCAGCACGCGCTGCACATCGGCCTCGGCATGCTCGTGGTCGATGGTGGTGAGGTTCAGCGCACCCTGCTGTGCCGCGCGCAGGAACTGCTCGCGCTGCACCTCGGCCCGGTGCGACTGGTACGTCCGGAAACCCAGCCAGCCGGCCAGCCCCCCGAACGCCAGGACCGCCACCGCTACGAACACCGCCGCATCCCGCAGACGTGCCGACGCGGGCGCCGGCTCGTTCATCGGGCGTTCGGGGGCATCATCATCGACTGCCATGTCTGCTCCTTGTTCGCGGTTCGGGACAGATCGGTCTGGGTGTACACCTGCCCGTCCGGGCCGATGTAGCTTCCGGTGGCTGGGTTGTATTCGGCGGCCGCAATAGCCGGCGTTGGGGCGGGTGGCGGGGTCGGGCTGCTGAGCGTCCCGGGCGGCAGTTGCGGAATGTCTTGGCCGGTGATGGTGGCGTTGGGATCGCCCTTCCAGTTCCAGCCGTCGTTGAGCGGCACGTATTCTTCGTCGCTCTCACACATTTTCACCGTCGGCGCCCGCTTGCCGGGCCGCGTCGCGCAGGGCAGGTTCCGCGCTCCGCGGACGTTGAACATGGCATCCTGCGGAATCCGGCAGTACAGTTCGCCCTCCGGCCGATCCGGGAAATCCTCCAGACTGGCCGCGCGCGCCTGCCGGGCCGGGAGATATCCGGTCAGACACGGGGGTGGCAAGTTGACGTTCAAGTTGAAGCTCAGATACGCGCCGCGGTAGCCCTGTTTGGTGTTGCGGTTGGCCAGGCCGGCACCCTGCAGGATCTCCGTCAACGGCGGGATCAACACCAGGACCTGTTCGAGATTGGGCTGGTACGCCACTGCGACGTCACCGACGCTGACCAGGTTGGCCAGCACGATCGGCAGGGTCGGTTGGAGCCGGTCGAACAGTTGGCGTGCCTGGTCGACCCCGGATGAACCGTTCTTGATCAGGTCGGCGGCCGCGTCGTCCTGGGCGCGCAGTTGCTCGGTGACGCCGGCCAGGTTGGCGGCCCACCGCTGGATGGAGTCGGCGGTGTCGATCTGTGTGTTGAGCAGCGGTGTGGTCTGGTCGATCAGGGTGGTCAGCGACTCGAGATTCTCGCGGGCGTCGATGGCCAGTCTGGTCGACGCCTTGACGAACCGGGAGAGCTCCGGGCCCAGGCCGCCGACCGCGATCTTCGCCTCACCGACGGCGGTGCGCAGATCGTTGCCGGGGATCGCCTGCAATCCCCGGTTCGTGGCGTCCAACAACTCGTTGATATCCGGGGGCAGCGACGTTCGCTCGACCGGGATGACGTCGCCGTCCTTGAGCAGCGGGCCGGTGCCGCTGCGGGGCACCAGCGTCACATACTGTTCGCCGATCGCGCTTTGGCTGTGCACCTGTGCGTCGAGGTCGGCCGGAATCCGGACACCGGATTTCAGGGACAACAACGCGGAGACTCCGATGTCGGTCATGGCGACGTTCTCGACGCGGCCGACTTCGACGCCGCGGTAGGTGACGTTGCTGTTCTTGTACAGCCCACCTGTGGTGGGCAGTTGCACGGTCACTTCGTAGCGTCCGACCCCCAGCAGCAGGTTGGGCAGCTCCATGTATCGGAAAGCCATGATCGAGCCGCCGATCAGACTGATCGCGATGAACACGGCCAACTGGGCCATGATGCGTCTGTTCAACATGTCAGGGCCCCTGATCGAAGTGGTAGGGAATCACCAGCGGGTTGCCCGGATTGAAGGGGCCGCCGGCGGTGCAGGGGCTCGGGAACTGGCCGATGGTTCGGCCCCACTGCATTTCCAGCTCGGTGAGGTCGCACTCCCATTTCGTGCCGGTGAAGAACGACGCGTCCAGCCGGCTCAGGGTCAAATCGATCACGGCGGTGAGGTTGGCGGCGTCGCCGCGGAACCAGTTGGGGATGGTCTCGGTGGCGAACGGATATGTCGGGTACAAGCCCAGCGACCGGGTCAGCGCCGGACCGGAGTTGGCCAGTGATTCCAGTACCGGGCCGATGTCTTTGAGTTCTTGGACCAACGCCCGCTTGGTCTGGTTCGTCGTCTCGGCGGCCAGCGCGCCGAACTTGCCGAGCCGGTCGGCGGCATCGGCCAGTTGTCGGCGTTCGTCTCTGAGCACCGCCAGCGCTCTGGGAAGGGTCTCGAGCGCCTCGTCGACCACCGGCTTCTGTTCGGCGAACTTGCCGGCCAGATTGTTCAGGCTGTCGGTCGCCGCGATGATGTCGTCGCTCTGCTCGTTGGCATGGGCGATGAACTCGTCGAGCTGGGCGATCAGGCCGCGCAGGTCCTTTTCGCGCCCGGCGAAGGCGGTGCTGAACGCCCGGGTGATCTCCTGGATCCGGCCGATGCCACCCCCGTTGAGCAGCATCGAGACAGCGGCCAGTGTCTGGTCCGTTGTCGGGTAACTGACCGCGGCGGAAAGAGGTATCAGCGCACCCTCGCGCAGCTTTCCCTCCGGTGTGACATCGGTGGGAGCCGCTAACTCGATATGCAGTGAACCCAGCAGGCTGGTCTGGCCCAGTGCGACGGTGGCGTTGGCCGGCAGGTCGACGTCGGGGTTGAGCCGCATCGTCAACAACGCATGCCAGCCCTGCCGCTCGATCTTGGTCACGCTGCCCACGGTGACGTCACCGACACGCACCCGCGAGTTGGGCTCGAGCCTGTTGACCTCAGGCAGTTGCGCCCGAATCGTGAAGGCGCCGGGGGCTCTTCCCTCGGTGCCGGGCATCGGCAGCGAGTTGAGCCCTCGCCACCCGCAACCCGACAGTGCGACAACGGCGATGCACCCGACCACCGTCGAAGCCACCCGTCGGTGCCACCGGCTCATGATCCCGCTCCATTCGGCATCATCAGGCCGGACAGACCGGCTTGCGGATCCGTCGGCTGCGCAATCGGCGCTTCGGTCACTCCGGGCGGCAGCGCGGCGGCATCCTGCGGCGCGGGATCCGGTAGTTCGGGGACGTGGTCCGGCCGCAGCCAGTCCTCGCTGTAGGTGACCTCGTTGGGGCGCGCGCTGGCCCCGACGAACAGGTTCTCGCCCAGCGGGAAGAAGTTGTACTGGCGGTTCTTGACGATCGGCGCCAGGTACTGCACACACAGTTTCGCCGACTGCTCCGCGTTCTGGCGCGATGCGGCCTGTATCGCGCCGCACACGAATGACAGCGGATCGCTGAGGTTGTTGGTCGACAGCGCACCGGTCAGCGTGCCTTGGGCGGGTTGGTAGATGTTGACGAAATTCTGTGCTGCGGTGGGTAACACGTGCAGAGTCTGTTTGAGATCGTCGAGGCTGCCCACCAGCGTCTGCGACACCGACGCCAACTTGTCCGAGGTGGTGCCCAGTGTCTCGCGGTTGTCTGCGACAAACGTCTTGACCTGCTTCACCGCGCTGTTGAGGTCGCTGATCGCGTTGGCCACCTCGTTGGGGTTGTTGGCCAGTGCCGCGGTGGCCGATGCCAGATTCTGGTTCAGCTTCCGCAGTACGGTGTCGCTGTCGCGAAGCGCCGAGACCAGGATCGACAGATTCTTCACGGTGCTGAAGATGTCGCCACTGTGATCGCCCAGCGCGGAGATCGCCTGGGACACCTCGATGATGGCGGTGCGAATGTTGGCGCCCTCACCGCGGAGGTTGTCGGCCGCGGTCTGGACGGCCTGCCCCAAGGTGCTCACTCCCCCGGCCTCGGTCGGCTGCAGCATCTCGGTGAGGTTGCGCAGCTGGTCCCGAAAGTCGTCCCACTCCACTGGGACAGCGGTGCGCTCACGAGGGATCACCGCGTCGTCCGGCAGAACCGGGCCACCGGCATAGACCGGGGTCAGCTGAATCGCACGCGCGGTGACCAGCGACGGTGACAGGACCGCCGCCTTGGCGTCGGCCGGAACCCGGTACTTGTCGTCGAACCAGAAGCGGACCTTCACCCGGTCGGGTTGGGCTTCGATGCTGTCGATGCGGCCGACCCGGACGCCGAGGATGCGGACGTCGTCGCCGACGAAGATTCCGTTGCTGTTCTCGAAGTATGCGGTCACGTGTGTCCGCCCGAACCGGCTGCTCGACGCGCCCAGCGTGTACACCCCGGCTGCCAGCACAGCCACCAGGACGGCGGCCAATCCGATGCGGAGTTTTCGGGACGTCATCATCGGCCCTCTCCCGGTGCGGATGCGGGTACTTCATCCGGCGCCGGAACGAACACCGGTCTCGGGGTGGGTTCGGCCGTGGACTGCTGACCGGGCGGCGACTGCGCCGGCGGGCCGGGCGGTGGCCCTCCCGGTGCCGGCGCCGGCGGCGGCTCCCGATAGGGGTAACAGCCGGTGCCGGGCAGAACGCACGGCTGATCACCGGGGTTTCCGGTGATGGCATCCGGGAGGTACACCCGGGGCGGCCCGCCCTGGCCGGTGCGCGGATAGGGCACCGGCAACGGCGGCGTGCCCGGCTGGCCGGTCTGCGGGTCGGTCAGCTCGGATGGCAGCAGTACGTTCGGGTCGAGGCCCAGGTCGGAGAACGCGGAGTCGATGTAGGGCTGGATGAACTGTCCCGGAACCAGATTGGCGACGTAGGCCTTGAAGAACGGTCCCGACGACAGGGACTCCCCCAGCCCGATGACGTACCAGCTGAGCCGCTTCAGGTACTCCTGCACCTCCGCTTTCCGATTCTCGACGGTGGCCAGCACCCCATTCAGCTTCTCCAGCGCCGGCCTGAGGGACTGGGTGTTGTCCTCCACAAACCCGGTGAGCTGTTTGCTGACTCGGGAGATGTTGCCGGAGATCTGATCCAACGCGGCGCTCTCGCTGTTGAGCTGGCCCAGCAGGTCGTTGGTGTCATGGACCAGGCGAACGATCTGGTCACTGCGTTCGGCCAATACGCCGGTCACATTGCGCGCATTGGACAGCAGATTCCGCAGCTGGGTGTCCCGTTTGTTCAGGACGCTAGACAGCCGCGCCACCCCTGCGGTGGCGACCTTGAGGTCCGGCGGGGTGTCGTGGAACGTCTGGGCCAGCACTCGCAGTGAATCGGACAGCTGCTCGGTGTCGAGCCCGCTGATGGCCGCCGTCAGATCTCCCAGCGCATCCGGCAGCTGGTAGGCCGGAGTGGTGCGGTCCAGTGGGATGGTCTGGGACAACCGTCCGTCGCCACGCGGAGTGATGCCCAGCATCTTGGTGCCCAGCAGGCTCTTGGTCTTGACCGCCGCCTCGGTCCGATCGCCGAGCCGCACGTCGTCGGCGACTTTGAACTTCACCAATACCCGGTCGCCGTCCAGGGTGACGCTGTTGACGCTGCCGACCCGCATACCCGCAACCTGGACTTCGGCGCCGGGGGTCAGGCCGCCGGCCTCGGCGAAATACGCCGAGTAGGACTTCCCCGCCGAGATCACCGGAAGCTCGTCGTAGTACCACGCACCGAGGGTGACCGCGGCGGTGAGCACCGATCCGATGATCCCGATCGTGGTGAGGTTGCGTTCCCGGAAGGCTCTCACTTCGGCGTGCACCTCCCCGAGGTCTGCTCGGCGACCTTGACATACATCGGCTGCCCGCCCTTGCCGTTGAGCTTGAGCGCCACCTCGCAGAAGTAGAAGGTGAAGTAATCGCCGTAGAGCGCTTGACGATTCAGGATGCGTAGTGCGGTGGGCAGATTCTCGAGCACGTGGTCGACGTAGCGCTGGTCGGCGAGCACGGTCGATGCGGTGCGATCGGTCTCCAGCACCGCTTTCTGCAGGGGCGGTCGGGCCTGCGCAAGCAGATCGGCGATCGAGGCCGTCGCCGCATTGACGTAGGCGACACCGTTGCTGATGTCTTGTTTGCGGTCCGCCAGTCCCTTCATCAGTCCGGACAGAGACTCGACCGCCGTCGCGAATTGATCGCTGCGATCACCCAACGATCCGAGCACGGTGTTCAGGTTGCCGATGACCTGGCCGATCAGCAGGTCGCGGTCGGCCAGCGTGTTCGTCAGCGCCGCGGTCTGGTTCAGAAAGGATCCGATGGTGACGCCCTGGCCCTGGAAGGCCGCGATCAACTGACCTGCCAACGCGTTGACCTGGTCGGGGTCCAGCGCGCGAAACAGCGGACGGAAACCTCCGATCAGCACGTCGAGGTCCAGTGCCGGCTCGGTGCGGTCGACGGGGATGTTGCCACCCGGCGCCAGCGTCCTCGTTCCGCCCGTCCCTTCCTCGATGGACAGGTAGCGCCCGCCGATCACGTCGCCCCAACGGATCGCCGCCCTGCTGCCCTCGGTCAAGACCACGGAGTCGTCCGCGCTGAATGCCACCTCGACGTTCCCGTTGTCTTTCAGCGCAATACGTTTGACCTTGCCGACCTCAACCCCGGCGATCCGCACGAAGTTTCCGTTGGCCAGTCCGGTCACGTCGGTGAATTCCGCCGTGTAGTTGCGCGCGGAGTCGAACCGGAACTGGCCGAATATGGTCAGCAGCGCGAACATTCCCAGCATGGTGACGATCAGGAAGGCGCCGAGGCGCCACACGGTGTGCCTCAAGTTAGCTTTCACGGCGATCGTGCCCTTTCCAGCTGTCTCGTTGGTCCATGACGACGGGTTCTCGGATCAGGGTTCCGGGGGCGGAGCCGGGGGCACGCCGGGGAACAGCGGCACCCCGCCGGGCCCGTACTGCGGCGCCCCGTACGGGGGCGTGCCGAACCCCAGTTCGGGCTGCGGACCCACCGCCGGCCCAGGCAGGCACTGCCGGACTGCCGGAGGCAGGGGCACCGCGCGGGTGACGCGGAACCAGTCGGCGTAGCAGTGCTGCCCGATGCCGGGGTTGGGGCGCAGGTCGAGGCCGGTTCCCCAGCCGGTGTTGGTGACAAGATGGCGGACCGGGAAGTTCTTGGCGACATCGGGGAGCGAGCCGCATCCCGGCTTGCCTCCCGGGCCGCCCTTGGCTGCGGTGATCGGTAGGTTGTCGGGGTATCGGTAGATCTCGTCACCGAGCAGCAGAGCGACATCGACGATCAGAGATGAGCCGTTCGCGCCGCCCATGTAGTCGGCCAGCCCGTAGTCGTCCAGCGCCGCCTTGGCCCCGAGCAGTGTGCAGGTCAGTTGCGGGTCGTACTTGAGCAACAGGCTGGTGGTGGGTTCAAGGGCATTGACCGACCGGACCAGGTTGTCCCGGTTCGGCCCGATCAGATCGATGCCGCTGTGCGCGAATCCGACCAGGTTGAGCAGCAGGTCATCCAGGTCTGCCGCGTTGTCTGCGATCGTCGCGCTGGTGGTGCTGGCGGCGGACAGCGTTCTCAAGATGTCTTCTGCCGCAGCGTTGTAGGTGTCAGAGAAGCCCTTCAACGCTCGCCAGTCCCCGTGGACGGTCTGGCTGCGGGCGTTGAGCGCGACCAATGTCTCATGCGCCCCGGTGGTGGCATGGCCGATCCGCTGCCCCTGTCCGCCCACGCCGTCGGCAACGGCGGACAGCACCGCGTTCAGTTCGACCGGGTCGACCTGTTTGATCACGCCGACCAGATTCTGGAAGACGGTGTTGACCTCGGTCGTGACGTTTGCCGACTTGAGTACCGAGCTGGCCGTCAGCGGCACCGGGCTGGGACGTTCCGGATCGACCAGCTCGACGAACTTCGCACCGAAGGCGGTGGTGGCCGAGATCCGAACCCCGACGTTGCTCGGGATGCGATGGATGAGCCGCGGGTCGAATTCGAGTTTCAGGCTGACCGGCTGTGTGCCACCGACGATCTGGCCGACACGGCCGACCTGCACTCCGCGCATCTTCACCTGAGCGCCGGTCTCCATGACCAAACCCGCGCGGTCGGAGATCATCGTCACCGGGACATGGCTTTGGAACGATCTGTTGAAGCACTGCCCCACCAGCCACGCCGCCAAAACGACGAAGACGATGAAGATCAGCGCCCACCACCGGGGGTGGATCCACGATTCGGTTCTCCTGGCCGGCATCGCTATCCCGCCAGGTGGAAGTTGCCGGATTGACCGTAGACGGCCAATGTGATCGCGACCGTGACCAGAACCGCCGCCAGCACCGAGGCGCGGGTGGCCCGGCCCACGGCCTCACCGACTCCGGCCGGGCCGCCCGAGGCGGTGAATCCGTAGTAGGTGTGAATGATCATGATCGTGATGCTGGCGATCGCGACCTGAATGAACGACCAGATCAAGTCCGTTCGATTCAAGAACGTATGAAAGTAGTGGTCGTAGACGCCGGAGGACTGACCGTAGATCACCGTTGTGCCGAAACGCGCGGAGAAGAAGGTCATCAGCACGGCCACGCAGTAGAAGGGGATGACCACGATGAGTCCGGCCAGCACCCGGGTGGAAGCCAGGTATGCGATGGCGCGGACCCCGATGACCTCGAGGGCGTCGATCTCTTCATTGATTCGCATCGCCCCGAGTTGTGCCGTGGCGCCGGCGCCGATCGTTGCCGCCAAAGCGAATTCGGCGGTCAGTGGTGCGAGGATCCGCACGTTGAAGTAGGCCGAGGCGAATCCGGTCAGGGCTTCCACCCCGATCTGTCCCAGCTGGCTGAAGCCCTGCGCCGCGATGAGGGCTCCGGTGGACAGCGTGAGGATGCCGACCACCGCGACGGTGCCACCGATCATCGCAAGGGCGCCCACACCCAGGCTCATCTGTGCCACCTGCCGCACCAACTCGACCCGGTAATACAGGAAGACCTCGCGGACCGAAGTCAGTGTCTTGACGTGGAATTGGATCTGAGCGCCGAGACGGTCCCAGGCGGACACCCACCGACCAACGGTTCGGCCGAAGTCGAGGGCCCCGGTGCCTGCCGCGCGGTTCACGGCGTCACCCGGAACCCGATGGCGGTCACCACGGTATTGATGACGAACAGCGCCATGAACGAGAACACCACCGTCTCATTCACCGCATTGCCCACGCCGGCAGGGCCGCCGCCGACCGAAGTGCCCTTGTAACAGGCGATCAGGCCGGCGGTGAGGCCGAACAACGTGGCCTTGACCAGGCAGACGACGACATCGCTGAGACCGGTGATCAATGTCAGGCCTGCGACGAACGCACCGGGCGTGACGTGCTGAAAGTACACCGAGAAGACGAAGCCGCCGGACAGCCCCACCAAAACCACGAGCGGGGACAACAGCAGGGCGACCAGGGTGGCGGCCAGGACCCGAGGGACCACCAGCGCCTGAATCGGGTCGATACCCATGACACGTAGTGCGTCGAGTTCCTCCCGGATGGTGCGCGCCCCCAGGTCCGCGCACATCGCGGTGGCGCCCGCGCCGGCGACCACCAAAACCGTGACCACCGGTCCGATCTGGAGTACCGCACTCAGCGCGGCACCGGTACCGGAGAAGTCCGCCGCCCCGATCTCACTCAACAAGATGTTGAACATGAAAACCGCCAGCACGGTGAACGGGATGGACAACACCATGGTGGGCACCAGTGAGACACGCGCGACGAACCACGACTGCAGCAAGAACTCACGCCACGCGAACGGCGGCCGGAATATCTGGGTCACCGTGTCGAGCGTCATCGCGAAGAAATCGCCGAGTGCACGCACCGGCTTGCCCACGTCCACGGCGCTACGCATCACGACACCGCACCTCGGCGCAGCCTGGCCTCGCCCACCCCAACGGGGTACGCGTCGCAGGATTCGGAGAGTACAAGCCAGTCCCCCCAGCCGTCGGTCAGTAGTGCCGCTGCCACAATGTGACGTGGTTCATGTGTTGAATTGAGATTAAACAGTATTCCCCCGCGGCCCGCAAGGGTTCCGCGAAAGCGCCTACGGCAATCCTCTCGACTGTTCCCTCTGGATGGTCCTTATTTGTTGTATATCAACATATTTGATCATCATTGGCCGAATCGATGCTTGCGCCTACCGATCGGGACCTCGCGCCGTCACCACGCCTGAATACAGACTCGATTTAATGAAATCGCCGAGAGCGTCAGCCACTCTCCGACGGGGCGGGATCGGACCTCGGGCCGACGCCCTTGACATTCGGCAGGACCGGCAAGAGAATTCATCGTGCGATGAATTGAGTGCAGCTGGGCCGAACCGGAGGGATCCCGATGCCTGAATATCTGGCCGCGCTGGCCCTGGCGTTGTGTCCCGCCCTGGTCGCCGGACGTCTCATCGCGCTACGGCGCAGCGGAACGCGGGCCCTGCACTTCGCCAGCACCGACCGCAAAGACTTCCTGATACCGCCGTTCGCGCTGGTCTACTTCTACGTGATCTTCGCCGGCGCCTTCGGCTGGCCGCTGGGAGCCTCCGGCCGGTTCTTCACCTCCGCCGCCCTCGCCTGGGCCGGAGTCGCCCTGTGCTTCGTCGGGCTGGAGCTGGTACTGCTGACGCTGATCTCCTTCGGCACCAGCTTCCGCGTCGGCATCGACACCGATCGACCGGACAAGCTGGTCACGTCGGGGGTGTTCGCGATCAGCCGCAACCCCATCTACGTCGGATTCGCACTGGTGCTGCTCGGCCAGTTCCTGGTCTTCCCCAGCTGGATTCCGCTGATCTACCTGGTCGCGGGCGTCGGGCTGTTCCACCGTCAGGTGCTGCGAGAAGAAGCCTTCATGCGCGAGCATTACGGGCGCGAGTACGCCGAATACACCAGCCGGGTGCGCCGGTATCTGTGAGCGGCGGCCTCAATCCGCGGCCGCGAGAAACTCCTGCGCCACCGGAACCACTCGCTCCCGATCCGCGGCGACCAACCCGATCCGGGTCCGCCGGTCCACGATGTCGGCGACGGTCAGCGCCCCTTCGTGGGTGATCGCGTACTCGAACTCGGCGCGGATCACGTCGATCCCCTCGGCCACCGGGTCGGTTGGCCGCTCGCAGGTGGCCGCGGCCAGCACCCCGGGTGCCTCCGCCCCGTAGCGCAGCACCAGTGATACCGGCAGCTCAGCGGTCGCCGGCAGCTGCGAGCCCGGATTGCCCGGTGCGCCGACCAGCGGCAGATCCCGGGTGCGGCAGGGTGTGGCAGCCAGCCCGCGGATCCGCACCGCGCGGTCCAGCACGTCTTGCGCCATATAGCGGTACTCGGTCAGCTTGCCGCCGATCACGCTGAGCACCCCGGCTTCGGATTCGACGACGGCGTGGTTACGCGAGACGTCGGCGGTGCGCCCTTCGCCGGTGTCGATCAGCGGGCGCAGTCCGGCATAGGAGCCGATCACATCGGCGTCGCTCAGCTCGGTGCCCAGAGCGGTGTTGACGGTGTCGAGCAGGAAGGACACCTCAGCCGAAGTCGGTTGCGGGACATCGGGAACCGGACCGGGGGCTTCTTCGTCGGTGAGCCCCAGATACACCCGGCCCAGCTGCTCGGGCATGGCGAACACGAAGCGGTTGAGCTCACCCGGGATCGGTACCGTCAGCGCGGCGGCCGGGTTGCCGAACGCCGCTGCGTCGAAGACCAGGTGGGTGCCCCGGCTCGGCCGCAGCCGCAGCGCCGGATCGATGTCGGCGGCCCACACTCCGGTCGCGTTGATGACCGCCCGCGCGGCGACCTCGAAGGACTCACCGGTCAGCTGATCGGTCAGCCGCACCGAGTCGCCGGTGGCCTCCGACGCCGCCACGTAAGTGAGGATGCTCGCGCCGTGCTGGGCGGCGGTGCGAGCGACCGCCGTGACGAGGCGCGCATCATCGATCAACTGCCCGTCATAGGCCAGCAGTCCGCCGTCCAGGCCGTCGCGTCGAACAGTGGGCGACAGGTCGATCACCTGGTCGGGTGAGATCCGTTGCGAGCGTGGCAGAACCGTCGCCGGAGTGCCGGCGAGCCGGCGCAGCGCGTCGCCGGCGAGGAACCCGGCGCGCACCAGGGCCCGGTTGCGGCGACGCATCGAAGGCAGCAGCGGCACCAGTTGCGGCATCGCCCGCACCAGGTGGGGAGCGGTGCGGGTCATCAGGATTCCGCGTTCGATCGCGCTTCGCCGCGCGATGCCCACGTTGCCGGTCGCCAGGTACCGCAGCCCGCCGTGCACCAGTTTGGAGCTCCATCGGCTGGTGCCGAACGCCAGATCGTGCTTCTCGGCCAGCACCACCCGCAAGCCGCGGGTGGCGGCGTCCAGTGCGATGCCGGCACCGGTGATACCGCCACCGATCACCACGACGTCGACGCCGGTGCCGTCGGCCAGCGCCGTCAGCTCCCGGGTGCGGCGAGCGGCGTTGAGGGCGGCGGTCTCGAGCATCACGACAGGTACCGGTTGAGGGCGTAGCTCAGTTCGGCGGCCAGGGCGGCCTCATCGAGGATCGGCGCGACCAGCTGCGCCGACTGGATCGCCGACTGGGTGATCAGCAGACACATCGCGGCGAGCCCGCGCGGATCCCCCGGCCGTACGCCGCCGCCGACCTGGGCGGTGCCGAGTTCGGCCGCCACCAGGTCGATCAGCCGCTGCTGGCTGGCCCCCATCCGCTCGGTGATGTAGACCATCGCCAGTTCCGGTGCGTGATGCAGCACCTGCATCACCACCTCGTCTCGCCGCAGCCGTGCGGCCACCGCCACGATCCGCTCGACCAGCGCCTCACGTCCGGCCCCCGGCACGGTCACCTCGGTCCAGGCGTCGGTGACCCGGGCGGTCAGCAGCGCGGCGATCACCGAGCGGCTGTCGGGCCACCGCCGGTACACCGTGGGACGGCTCACTCCGGCACGGCGCGCGATGGCCGCCAAGGTCACCCGCTCCACACCCAGCGCCAGCAGACAACTCGCGGCGGCGTCGAGAATCCGGTCCTCCACGGCAAGCTGCTCATCATTACTGGTTGACAGCATATGTAATACTGTAACGCATGACTCCGCCCGATGCCCAGGATGTCCTGACTCCGCCGATGAAGTGGAACGCCTGGGGCGACCCGGACGCCGCCAAACCACTATCGGATGGCATTCGCCAGCTGTTGAAAGCCGCGCTGGGCATCGAGGGCACCGGCGCCGTAGCCGCCGATCCCGACCAGGTGGCGCTGCGGCCATCGGCGCTGGCCGACACCGATCGCCGGGCACTGGCGGCGATCGTCGGCGAGGAATTCTGCCGTGTCGATCAGCGCGGGCGACTGTTGCGTGCCGGGGGCAAGTCGACGCTGGACCTGCTGCGGCGCAACAGCCCCGGCACCCAGGATGCGCCTGACGCGGTGCTGCTGCCCGGCGGCCCGGACGGCGAAGACCAGATCGCCGAGATCTTGGACTACTGCAGCCGGCATGCCATCGCGGTGGTCCCGTTCGGCGGCGGTACCAGCGTCGTCGGTGGGCTCGACCCGATCCGCGGTGAATCCGGCGCGTTGAATGCCGTCATCTCGTTGGACCTGCGGCGCTTCGACGAACTCCTCGGCCTCGACGAGATCTCCGGCGAGGCGGAGTTCGGCGCCGGGGTCACCGGGCCGGCGGCCGAACGACTGCTGGGCGAGCGCGGTTTCTCACTCGGTCACTTTCCGCAGAGCTTCCAGTTCGCCACCCTCGGCGGTTTTGCGGCCACCCGGTCCTCGGGCCAGGATTCGGCCGGCTACGGCCGGTTCGACGACATGGTCCGGGGGCTGCGGATGATCACCCCGGCCGGGGTGCTGGATTTGGGGCGGGCGCCGGCGTCGGCGGCCGGACCGGACCTACGTCAGTTGCTGATCGGTTCTGAGGGCGTGTTCGGCGTCATCACCCGGGTCCGGGTGCGGGTGCATCCGGTGCCGGCGACCACCCGCTATGAGGCGTGGTCGTTCGCGGACTTCGCCACCGGCGCCGCCGCGCTGCGGGCGATCACCCAGACCGGCACCGGCCCCACCGTTGTCCGGCTCTCCGACGAGGCTGAGACCGGCGTCAACCTGGCCAGCACCGAACAGATCGGCGAGCAGCAGATCACCGGCGGCTGCCTGGCGATCACCCTGTTCGAGGGCACCGCCGAGCACACCGAGAGCCGGCATGCCGAAACCCGGGCGCTGCTGGCCGGCCACGGCGGCACCTCGCTGGGCGAGGGACCGGCACGGGCCTGGGAACGCGGCCGCTTCTCCGCGCCGTACCTGCGGGATTCGCTGCTCGCGGCGGGAGCGCTGTGCGAAACGCTGGAGACCGCCACCAGCTGGTCCAACCTCGGCACGCTCAAGGCCGCCGTCACCGACGCGCTGACCACCGCACTGGCCGACAGTGGCACGCCGGCACTGGTGCTGTGCCACATCTCGCACGTCTACCCCACCGGCGCGTCGCTGTATTTCACCGTCGTCGCCGGGCAGCGCGGCAACCCGATCGACCAGTGGCTGGCGGCGAAAGCCGCTGCGAGCGAAGCGATCATGCGCAACGGTAGCACCATCACCCACCACCACGCCGTCGGCGCCGACCACCGGCGCTGGATGGTCGACGAGGTGGGCGAGCTGGGTGTGCAGGTGCTGCGGGCGGTCAAGGCAACACTGGATCCGGCCGGCATCCTCAACCCGGGCAAGCTGATCCCGTGACCCGGATCGGGCGGGTCACGCTGCTGACCAATCCGGCGGCCGGGCACGGCAACGCCCGGCATGCGGCCGAGCGGGCCCTCGCCCGCTTCCAGCAGCGCGGCGTGGACGTCAACCACATCGTCGGCTCCGATCCCCGGCACGCCCGGCAGCTGCTCGACGAGGCGCTGGCCGCCGGCACCGACGCCGTGGTGGTGGCCGGCGGCGACGGGGTCATCTCGTTGGCGCTGCAGGCGCTGGCCCTCGGCGCCGTGCCGTTGGGAATCATCCCGGCCGGCACCGGCAACGATCACGCCCGCGAATACGGTCTGCCCACCGGGAACCCCGAGGCGGCCGCCGATGTCGTCGTCGACGGATTCACCGAAACGGTCGATTTGGGCCGCATCACCCCCGACGGCGGCGCCCCGTCGTGGTTCGGCACCGTGATGGCGGCCGGCTTCGACTCACTGGTCAGCGATCGGGTCAACCGGATGCGCTGGCCGCACGGGCGGATGCGCTACAACCTGGCCATGGTGGCCGAGATGTCCAAGCTGCGGCTGCTGCCGTTCCGGCTGACCTTCGACGACGACGAGCCGATAGCCATCGAACTGACGTTGGCGGCGTTCGGCAACACCCGCAGCTACGGCGGCGGCATGCTGATCTGCCCGCACGCCGACCACGCCGACGGCCTGCTCGACGTCACGATGGTGCACTCGGGATCGCGCACCAAGCTGATCCGGCTGTTCCCCACCGTGTTCAAGGGCACCCACGTGGATCTCGACGAGGTGAGCACCCGGCGGGCGGCCAATATCCGGGTGGAATGCCCGGGCATCAACGCCTACGCCGACGGAGACTTCGTCGCCCCGCTGCCGGTGACGGTGACGGCGGTGCCGGGCGCGCTGCAGATCCTGCGCCCCAAGTGACGCCGAGCAGTCCCCCGCAAGCGGGAGGTGCCCCCAGCGAAAGCCCCTAAATTTCCGGGGCGGATTCCAGCCAAAATGGGGGCTTTCATGTCTGCTCGCGCCAAAGAAATCAGCCCACGCCACGGCTGAGCCAGGACACCTCCGCGCCGTCGCCGCCGTCGCGGAAGGGCTCCAGAGCCTCGTCCCAGGCGGTGCCCAGCACCGTCTCCAACTCGGCGGCCAACGCGTCGGCGCCGGCCGCCATCATGGTGCGCAGGCGGTTCTCGCCGACCATCACGTCACCGTTGGCGCTCATCGATCCACTCCACAGCCCCAATTGAGGGGTGTGGCTGAACCGGTGCCCATCGACGCCGGCGCTGGGATCTTCGGTGACCTCGAATCGCAACACCGACCAGGAGCGCAGCGCGCTGGCCAGGCGAGCACCGGTCCCGACCGGACCCACCCAGTTGACCACCGCACGCAGTTGCCCGGGCATGGCCGGCTGTGGTGTCCAGTTGAGCTTGGCCTGCGCGTTCAACGTCGAGGTCAGCGCCCACTCGACATGCGGGCACACCGCCGCGGGCGACGCGTGGATGTACACCACGCCGCTGGTCACGTCGGCGAATTGATTCGTCGCGCGCATCAGTTGCTCCTTCGGATCCACGAGGGACGTCTTCCCCAACGACCTGGCGGAACCGTGTGGAACGGTGCTGATGCTGCTGTTTATTTAGAGTCGTATGTGTCTATTGTGCCTCGTGAGACGCCTGTTGGCTAGTCCCCGCCGTACTCCGACACGACCGCGTCGGCCAGCGCCGGCCACAGCGGCATCGCCCAGTCGCCAAAGTTGCGGTCGGTGAGCACCACCAACACCCGCTCAATCACCGGATCAGCCCAGATCAGCGTGCCTGACTGGCCGAAATGACCGTAGGTGCGCGCCGAGTTGGCCGAGCCGGTCCAGTGCGGCGACTTGCCGTCGCGGATCTCGAAGCCGAGCCCCCAGTCGTTCGGCCGCTGCTGCCCGTAGCCGGGCAGCACGCCGTCCAGTCCGGGGAACTGCACGGTGATGGCCTCAGCGTGCAACTGCGGCGACACCGTCAGCGGTGCCAGCAACTCGCCGGCGAAGGCAGCCAGGTCGGCCACCGTCGAGGTGACCCCGAATCCGGCCGCCGCGGCGCCGCCGTCCAGCCGGCTGGCCGCCATGCCCAGCGGTTCGAACACCGCCTCGGTCAAATACCGGCCGAATTCGATCCCGGACGCCTGCTGCACCGCCTCGGCCAGCACCGCAAAGCCGTGATTGGAGTACACCCGCCGGGTGCCCGGCTTGGCCAGCACCCGGTCGGAGTCCAACGAGAGCCCAGAGGCGTGCGCAAGCAGATGCCGCACCGTGGCGCCGGGCGGCCCGGCCGGAGTGTCCAACTCCACGGCGCCCTCCTCGACCGCAACCTGCACCGCGCGTGCCACCAAGGGCTTGGTCACCGACGCCAGATAGAACGGCCGCGTGGTATCTCCGTGGTCGGCCAGCACACCCTGCGGGCCAATGACCACGGCCGCGACGTTGTCGACGGGCCAATCACCGAGGGCATCGAGGGCTGCAGGCATCGGCCGCCAGCCTAGCCTCGAACCGCCTTGCGGTAACTGCTCGCGGTGCACCCGAACCAGCGACGGCAGGACCGGCTGAGCACGCTCTGCTCGGCGTACCCGAGTTCGCGGGCCAGGTGCGACAGGCTGATGTCCGTCTCGCGCAGATACCGGTCTGCGGCGTCTCGGCGGACACCGTCGACCAGGGCGGCGAACGTGGTCTGCTCGGCGGCCAGCCGCCGGTGCAGCGCCTTGGGGTGCAGGCCGAGCTCGTCGGCGATCAGCTCCAGGCTCACCGTCCCGGTGGGCAACAGCTGGCGGGCCATGACGCGCACCGACGCGGCGATGCCGGGTGACTCGTCGGTCATGGCGCGCAGGTAATGCACCATGGCCTGGTGCGCCTGGTCGTCGCGGTGCAGCGGGCGGTTCAGGTCGGCGGTGCGGAAGGTGAACCCCGCGACCGGTTGCGCGAAGTAGGGGCGGCAGCCGAAGTAAGCCAGGTAGTCACGCACCGGGGTCAACGGTTCATGCGGAAGGTGCACCGACAGCGGCGCATACGGGCTGTCGAACATCATCCGCATGATGCCCAGCGACACCCCGAGCGACAGCTCGGTGGTCTGCGGGTGCGGCGGTGAGCGCTCGAGCAGGACGTCGAAGGCATAGAACGACTCGCTGCTCTTCGCCCCCGGGGTGATGCGAGCCGAGATCGCCGGGCTGTAGGCGGACATGAACCGCTCCACGATCGAGAAGCCGCCGCCGACGGTGGCCGCGGTGCGCGCCGCCACGCCCAGCGGCCCGAAGATGTCGATGTCCTGGCGCAGGGCCAGCCGTCGCCCAAAATCCGGGCAATCGACTGCATTCGCTGCATTCTCGACGGCGAGGATCACCGCGCGGTACGGCACGAACACCTCGTGTGTCCCGGCCGCCCCGGACGGCACCCCGGCCGCTGCCAGTAACGCCGCCGGATCGCCGCCGAGTTCGGCGACCAACTCCGGGTAACCGGACAACGCGGTGCCGCGCACCACCGACATGTCCGCAAATATCAAAGAAATGTCCGCAGATGTCAAGACTTCGCCCGCGGGGCAGGCCATGCTGGATCAGGCATCGATCGGAAGGAACGTCCCGTGAGCTTTGACACCGTAATTCGTGGCGGCCGGTGGTTCGACGGCACCGGCGCGCCGTCGGCGATCCGCAACATCGGTATCCGCGACGGTCATGTCGCCGCGATCTCGGCCGAACCGCTCGACGAAGCGGGCTGCGGCCAGGTGATCGACGCCGCCGGCAAATGGGTGCTGCCAGGACTGCTCGACATCCACACCCACTACGACGTCGAGGTGCTGGTCGCCCCGTCGCTGTCGGAGTCGGTACGGCACGGTGTCACCACGGTGCTGGTCGGATCGTGTTCGTTGTCAACGATCCACGTCGACGGCCAGGACGCCGGCGACCTGTTCGGCCGGGTGGAGGCGATCCCGCGCCAGTACGTCGTCGACACCATCGACAAGCACAAGGACTGGTCGAGTTGTGCGGACTACATCGCCGGCCTGGAGCGGCTGCCGCTCGGGCCGAACGTGACGGCATTCATCGGCCATTCCGATATGCGCGCGGCGACAATGGGGTTGGACCGTGCCACCCGCGCCGACGTTCGGCCCACCGCGGCCGAGCAGGCCCGCATGGAGCAGATGCTCGACGAGGCACTGCAGGCCGGGTTCGTTGGGATGTCGTCCCAGCAGCTGCTTTTCGACAAGATGGACGGGGATGTCTGTCGGTCGCGCACCCTGCCGTCGACGTATGCCAAGCCGAAGGAACTGCGCCGGCTGAAGTCCAAGCTGCGCCGCAGCGGACGAATTCTGCAGGCCGGCCCGGACGTCAAGAACCCGCTGGACGTGGTGTCGCAACTGGCGCAGGCACTGGGGATTTTCCGCCGGCCACTCAAGACCAGCCTGCTGGCAGCCGCCGACGTCAAGAGCAACCCGCTTGCGGTTCCGGCGATGATCAAGGCCTCGCGCATGCTCAACAAGCTGGGCGCCGACTTCCGCTGGCAGCACCTGCCGGTGCCGTTCGAGGTCTACGCCGACGGCATCGATCTGGTGATCTTCGAGGAGTTCGGCTCCGGCGCCGAAGCGCTGCACCTGCGCGAGTCGGTCGAACGCGACGAGCTGATGCGCGACGAGGGCTACCGGCGGCGCTTCCGCAAGGACTACCAGAACAAGTACGGCCCCCGGGTCTGGCATCGCGATTTCTTCGACGCCGAGATCGTCGAGTGCCCCGACGCGTCGGTGATCGGGAAGTCCTTCGGTCAGGTCGGGGTGGACCGCGGCGGGGTGCATCCCGTCGACGCCTTCCTCGACCTGGTGCTGGAACACGGAACCGCGCTGCGCTGGCACACCACCATCTCCAACCACCGGCCCGACATGCTCCGCAAGATCGCCCGCGAGCCGGGCGTCCAGATGGGCTTCTCCGACGCCGGCGCGCACCTGCGCAACATGGCGTTCTACAACATGGGTCTGCGGTTGCTGCGCCACGTCCTCGATGCCCAGCAGGCCGGGCAGCCGTTCCTGTCGATCGAGCAGGCGGTGCACCGGCTGACCGGTGAACTGGCCGACTGGTACCGCATCGACGCCGGCCACCTGCGGGTGGGTGATCGCGCCGACGTCGTGGTGGTCGACCCCGCCCACCTCGACGACACGCTGGATGCCTACGTCGAGGAGACCTTCGCCGCCTATGGCGGTATGTCGCGCATGGTCAACCGCAACGACGAGGCGGTCACCGCCGTGTTCATCTCGGGCCGCGCGGTGGTCCTCGACGGGCAACCCACCGGCGTGCTCGGCACGCAGCGCACCGGAAGCTTCCTGCGCGCCGACACCCGCACCCCGGCCGTCACCGCGCAGGCCACGGTGCCGGCGGCGGGCGCGCCAACCGCAACATAAGGTTGGCATCATGAGTCAGACAGTGCGCGGCGTGATCTCCCGCGAAAAGGGCAAACCGGTCGAAGTGACCGACATCGTCATCCCCGACCCCGGCGCCAACGACGTCGTCGTCGCCATCACCGCCTGCGGGGTGTGCCACACCGACCTGACCTACCGGGACGGCGGCATCAACGACAGCTACCCGTTCCTGCTGGGCCACGAGGCCGCCGGCACCGTCGAGGCGGTGGGGTCGGCGGTGACCGCCGTGGCGCCCGGCGATTTCGTGATCCTGAACTGGCGTGCGGTGTGCGGACGGTGCCGGGCCTGCAAGCGCGGTCGCCCACACTTGTGCTTCGACACCTTCAATGCCTCGAAGCCGATGACGTTGGCCGACGGCACCGAGCTCACCCCGGCGCTGGGCATCGGGGCGTTCGCCGACAAGACACTGGTCCACGAGGGCCAGGCCACCTTGGTCGACCCGGCCGCCGACCCCGCGGTGGCCGGGCTGTTGGGCTGCGGGGTGATGGCCGGTGTGGGCGCGGCGATCAACACCGGCGGCGTCACCCGCGACGACACCGTGGCGGTGATCGGCTGCGGCGGCGTGGGCGACGCCGCGATCGCCGGTGCCGCGCTGGTGGGTGCGCGCCGCATCATCGCCGTCGACACCGATGACACCAAACTGGCCTGGGCCCGCGAGTTCGGCGCGACCGACACCGTCAACGCTCGCAGCCAGGACCCGGTGGAGATCATCCAGGAGCTCACCGACGGCTTCGGCGCCGACGTGGTGATCGACGCCGTCGGGCGGCCGGAGACCTGGAAGCAGGCGTTCTACGCCCGTGACCTGGCCGGAACCGTTGTGCTGGTAGGGGTTCCGACCCCCGACATGCGGCTGGACATGCCGCTGGTCGACTTCTTCTCCCGCGGTGGGTCGCTGAAGTCGTCCTGGTACGGCGACTGCCTGCCCGAACGCGACTTCCCCACGCTGATCAGCCTGTATCTGCAGGGCCGGCTGCCGCTGGAGAAGTTCGTCTCCGAACGCATCGGACTCGACGACATCGAGGAGGCCTTCGACAAGATGCACGACGGTAAGGTGCTGCGTTCGGTGGTGATGTTGTGAGCGGCCCCGCCATCCAGCGCGTCGTCACCAGTGGCACCTTCGAACTCGACGGTGGCAGTTGGGACGTCGACAACAACATCTGGATCGTCGGTGACGACTCGGAGGTGGTGGTCTTCGACGCCGCCCACACCGCCGCGCCGATCATCGAAGGCGTCGGTGGCCGCAAAGTGGTCGCGGTGGTGTGCACGCACGGCCACAACGACCACATCACCGTGGCGCCGGAACTCGGTGAAACATTCGACGCCCCGGTGCTGCTGCACCCCTCCGACGAGATGCTGTGGCGGATGACCCATCCGGACAAGGACTTTCGGCCGCTGTCGGACGACCAGACGCTGCGGGTCGCCGGCACCGAGCTCCGAGCCCTGCACACCCCGGGCCACTCGCCGGGATCGGTGTGCTGGTACGCGCCGGAACTGGGCGCGGTGTTCAGCGGCGACACGCTGTTCTGCGGCGGTCCGGGGGCAACGGGACGCTCGTTCTCGGACTTTCCGACGATCCTGGCGTCGATCTCCGAGCGGCTCGGCAGTCTGCCGGCCGACACCGTCGTCTACACCGGCCACGGCGACAACACCCGCATCGGCGACGAACTGGTCAACTACGACGAATGGGTGGCCCGCGGCCACTGACGATGCACCGCGAGGAACGAGCGGTGAAGAGGAAGCGGCCCAACCAACCCAGCCACTGACGATGCACCGCGAGGAACGAGCGGTGAAGAGGAAGCGGCAGCATCAGCGTTCGTCGAGGATACGCCGCTTCTCGGCCTCGAACTCGGCCGCCGTCAACGCGCCACAATCACGCAGTGCCGTAATCGTTTTGAGCTGTTCGATACGGATGCCCTCGCCGTCGGGGACCAGCGCCGCGCCCACCGTCGGCCGGCTGCGGTCGCGGACCCGCCAGAATCTTGCTCCGATCAGACCCACCGTGCCCAGCCCGAACACCGCCGCGAACACCCACGGAAGCGAACCGTGGGCACCGGACCTGCCGAAGGCCAGCCGCGGGGCGATGAAGCCGCTGACGTCGCCGTCCGTGGTGATCTGGTAGTCGCCGGCCGCCGCCACCTGCGCCCGCCACAACCGCCGCCGGGAGTCGTTGTTGACCGTCGTCGTGATCCCGACGCTCTCGGTGAACTCCGGATCGGCCGCCCCGGCCGGTGCCACCACGCCCAGGCTCAACGGCGGCACCGGCAGGCCGCCGCCGCTGGGGCTGGAGATGACCCGGGTGTGCAGGCTCACCGTCACCTCGCCTGCCGGAAGGTGGACGGTTCCCGCCCCCGGGATCGGCACCTCGCCGTAGGCGTTGTAGCGATCCAGCACGAAAACGTTGAGCATCAGCGCAACCACAAACCCGATGGCGCCGATGGCCATCAGGACCGCCGAGACCACGACCAAAACCCGTCGGGTCGCCTGCGCGCCGCTCACCTGGGCAGTGTCCCACGGTGATCACCGGCAGCGGCACACCCGCTACCGTCGAAGGTGGTGTTTGCGAATGCCCGCAACGGTGGGAGGTGCAGATGCGGGAGTCGAGCATCGTCGTACGCCCGGCGGCTGCCGGCACCCCCTCGAGACGATTGCAGGCAGCCGGCCTGGCCCATGCCACCGCCGTGTTCGAACGGCTGGCGGCCACGGTCCCGCTACCGCGCGCCCCGCGGCCGATCGTGGTCGCCGACTACGGCGCGGCGACCGGCTACAACTCACTGCTGCCGATCGGCGCCGCCATCGCGGTGTTCCGGCGGCGCACCCGGCCCGACCACGCCGTGCTGGTGGCACACACCGACCTGCCCGACAACGACTTCACCGCGCTGTTCAGCACGCTTGCCAACGATCCGGACAGTTACACCCGCAAGGACGCGGCCAGCTTCCCCTCGGCGATAGGCCGGTCGTTCTACGCCCAGATCCTGCCATCGCAGAGCGTCAACCTGGGCTGGACTTCGTGGGCGACGATGTGGCTGCGCCGACCCGCCGGAGAACTGCCCGAATTCGATGACCACGTCCATGTCGACCACAGCGACGACGCCGACGCCCGGCAGGAGTACACCCGCCGGGCCGCTCAGGACTGGCACGACTTCCTGGCCTTCCGCGGCCGGGAACTGGCCCCGGGCGGCAAACTGCTGGTGTTGACCGCGGCCGTCGACGCGCAGGGCCGGACCGGTTACCAGCCCGTGCTGGACGCCATCGTCGCGGCGCTCCACGAACTGGTTCGCGACGGCTTGCTGAGCCGCGACGAGGTCACTCGGATGACCATCCCGGTGCTCGGCCGCAGTGAGAAGGAGCTTCGCGCGCCGTTCGCCCCGGCCGGGCGGTTCGAAGCACTGACAATCGATCGACTCGAGGTATTCGACGCCGAGGACCGGTTCTGGGAGCGCTACCTGCTCGACGCCGACGCGCGTGCGCTGGGGGCCCGGTGGGCCGCGTTCACCAGCACCGCGATCTTTCCGGCGCTGGCCGCCGCACTGGCCGGCGGGGCCGGCGACCCGCGGGCGGCCGACTTCGTGCAGCGCCTGCAGGACGGTGTCGCCGCCGAGTTGGCAAGCAGCCCGCAACAGGTGCAGATCCCGCTGGCGCTGGTGGTGCTGTCCAAAAGGGCGGCGTAACGCTACGGGACGGCCGGGGCCTCGGCGGGTTCCGGGCCCGGCGGCATGGCCGGCGCCTCGGGAAGCTGCGGGAAGGCCGGCGGGGCCGGCTGGGGGTGCGGCACGTACGCCGGCGGCAGTTCGACGGTGGTCGTGGGAGGGGTCGTGGACACCGTCGTCAGCACCCCGGAACCGGGTCCCTCATCGGCGGCCTGCCGCAACACCAGCACCGCCACGGTGCCCAACAACATCGCGACCAGCGCGGCCAGGATCACCACCGGGGCCGGTCGCCGGTACCACGGCACCCCGCCCCGGTCGCCGATCTCCACCGGCTCGGGTGCGACAGGCTGCGGTACGGGCGTAGGGCGGGCCGCCGGCGGCGGCGTGATCAGGGGTTTGAACGCCGCGTCGGGCGGGTTGTCCGCCACCGGCGGCGGTGGTGGCGGCGGTTCGACCGGCGCGGTTTCGGGCAGCGGTGGCGGCTCGGCCGGCGGCGCAGCCTTTCTCGGCGTGGCCACCACGTTGCCGGCAACGCTGAGCGCCGCGCCGATGGCCGCTGTCAACTGTGGCCGGGGCGAGCTGATGACGGCGGCACCGAAGCGTTGCGACAGGCCGTTGGTGACCGTCGGCATATTGGCCCCACCGCCGACCGACACGATCGCCGACAGCTCGCCGGGAGCGATCTCGTTGTCGTCCAAGGTTTCTTGTAATGCGGCGAAGAAGCCGTCGAGTGGTTGACGCATCGCCTCATCGAGCTCTGCGCGGGTCAGCCATACGCCGCCGTGGAATCCGGCAAGCTCGGCGACCGTCTCCGTCGACAGGTGCTCCTTGGCGTCACGGCACTGGCTGCGCAATCTGGTCAACGACCCGACGGTCGGGGGCCCGTCACTGTTGCCGCCCAGATCGGCCACCACGTGATCGAGCAACGCCTGATCGATCACATCACCGGAGAACGTCGTGATCCGGCGGGTGGCGCCGATGGGTTCGTAATCGCGTCGGGCGTCGACGAGGGTGATATTGCTACCGCTGCCGCCGAAGTCACATACCGCGATGATGCCGTGGTCGGGCAGGCCCGGATTGGCCCGCAGGGCCGTCAACACCGCAGCGGTGTCCGAGATCAGCGTCACCGGATGCTGCGCCCATTCCGACACCCGCCCCAAGGCGGTGCGCAGCGCGCCGATGGCTTCCCGCGACCAGTGGGCCGGATGGCTGACCGCAACCGCCGGCGGTATCGGGCGTCCCTCGGTCGCGGCATAGGCCAGCGCGTGCAGCCCGTCGCCGAGCAGTTGCTCGGCGCGGTGCGTGGATCCGTCGCCCGCCACCACCGGCTCCCGGCCGCCGACGCGATCGACGAAATCGGTCACCACCAACCCGCGTTCGACCAGGTCGACGTTGACGGCGGAATTCTCCGACGGCATGCCGATCTGGGACGGCCGGTCCCGGAACAGCGTGAGCACCGGCCTGCGGGTGATCGCGCGATCGGCGGTGACCGCCGCCAGAGTGGTCGCCCCGACAGACATGCCCATCGCGGGGCCTGTGTCATGCGCCATGCTGTCCCATCCGCAGTGTCCACCGGCGATCGGAACGCACCGGATCCATGCGATTTTATCGATGCGTCTCCAATTTCCTCCGCATTGCAGCCCCATTGGTGCGCCGAACCGCTCGCAACACCCGAACACCTGCGGCCCCCGGCTTCCGGCAGTCGATGACACCGTGTCGGGGGCAGGCTGGCGGCACCGCGCGGCGGCGTCCGGTGCCGAGTTTGCTCCGGCAACACGGTGCGGTGGCCACTGCACCGACACCGGGCCGACATGCCGTGGTAACCGGCCGCTCACGTGCGCGTGGTCCGGTCATAAACCAAATCCTGGACAGGGCATGCGAGTCAGGCCGCGACGCGCCGGTAACCGCCTCCGGTATTACGTTAATTCCCAGGCCAGCTTGCTTACGTCGCGGCACGAGTTATGCCACCATGAACGGGTGAACACACGTCGGATTCTTCGCTCCCTCGGTGTTGTGCCGGCACTGGCCTGGCTGCTGCAGAGCACCGCTGTCACCCCTCCCCCCGCCTATGCCGAACCCTGCCCGGACGTCCAAGTATTGTTTGCTAGAGGCACCGATGAAGCGATCGGCGTCGGTGAGACCGGGCAAGCGTTCGTCGATGCGCTGCAGCACCGACTCGGCGAGCGCTCCATGGCGGTCTACGCCGTCGACTACCCGGCCACCAACGACTGGCCGACCGGTATCCAGGGCATCCGGGACGCCACCGCGCACATCCAGGCCACCGCCGCGAATTGCCCCAAGACCAAGATGGTGCTCGGTGGCTTCTCGCAGGGCGCCGCGGTGATGGGTTTCTCCACCGCCAACGCCATCCCGGACGGCGTGGAAGGAGTGGATATACCACGGCCGATGGCCCCCGAGGTGGCCGATCACGTCGCCGCCGTCGTGTTGTTCGGTACCCCGAACGAGCGGGCGATGAACTTCCTGGGCCAACCGCCCCTGGTCATCGGTCCGGCCTACCTGGCCAAGACCCTTCAGCTGTGCGCGCCGGAAGACCCGGTCTGCTCCGAGGGAATGAATTTCGCGGCGCACGCCCCCGGCGCCTACGACGGGATCGCCGACGAGGGTGCGGCCTACGCGGCAAACCGGCTGTAATCACTGTCGTCGCAGCGTGGCGCCGGCAGTGCTGTTTGCTGGTGGCCCCCAGACGGCCGCGGTTGCCAAGGCGCGGGCGATGACCTGACCGGGCCGGCACGGCACCGAAGGTCGACCCCGCGGGCCGGTCGGGCGACCGCGACATGTCAGCATTTGAACATGACCTTGCGTAACGCTGTTCGCACCGTCACTGCCGCGGTGATGCTGATGGGAACCCTGCTGGGCTCGCCGACGGGCGTTCCGGCCGCCGCCGCCGAGCCCTGCCCGGACACCGAGGTGGTGTTCGCGCGCGGTTCCGGACAGCCCGTCGGGCTCGGTGACGTCGGCGAGGCGTTCGTCGCTTCGCTCACCGAAAAGCTGCCCGGTCGCGACGTACGGATCTACCCGGTCGACTACCCGGCGAGCACCGACTACCGCAACAGCGCGCTGCTCGGTGAGAGCGACGCCACCGCACGCATCCAGGCCACCGCCGACAACTGCCCGAACACCAAACTCGTGCTGGGCGGTTACTCCCAGGGCGCCAGCGTCATCGAGATGTCCAGCAATTCGCTGCCGCCGGGGGTCGCCCAGCGGGTGGCCGCAGTGGTCCTCTTCGGTCCCCCATCGAGCCCGTACTCCACCTCGTTGTGGGGCGGCCCGCTGCCGGTCCTCGCCGCGTCGTACCAGCCGAAGACCATCACCTTCTGCCTGGCGGGTGACATCTACTGCGAAGACAACGGCAGCGTGGTGCCGCACCTGATGTACGTGCAGGACGGCAAGGCCGACGAGGGCGCCGCCTTCGCCGTGAATCGCCTGACGAGCGGTTAGCAGGGCTCGCTCAGAACACGCTCGGCATCCGCGCATCGATAAGGTGCGGCCCCGGCTCGGCCAGCGCCCGCCGGAACTGGTCGGCGAGTTCCTCACAGGTGGTCGCCACGCTCGCCGGCACCCCGAAACCTTCGGCGATCTTGGCGAAGTCCATGTTGGGCCGCGAAAGATCCAGCAGCGCTTCCGCTTTGGGCCCGTAACGCCCACCTTCACCTTCGGCACCCACGCGGGCCAGTTCCATGCGCAGGATCGCGTAGGAGCTGTTGTTGACCAGCACCGTGGTCACATCGGCGTTCTCCCGCGCCATCGACCACAACGCCGAGATGGTGTAGGCCGCGCTGCCGTCGGCCTGCAGCGCGATCACCGGGCGGTCCGGTGCGGCGACGGCAGCGCCCAGTGCGACCGGCAGTCCCTGTCCGATCGCACCGCCGGTGAGGGTGAGCACATCGTGGCGCGCCGCGCCGGCGGTGGCCGCCGGCAACATCAGGCCCGAGGTGTTGGACTCATCGGAGATGATCGCGTTCTCGGGCAGCAGCGCCCCGATCACCTGCACCCAGTTCTGCGGGGTCAGCTCCCCCGCCGGCAGTTGCGGGGCGGCGGCGGGTGCGGGCCGCGGCTGCACGCCCGGCGCCACCGCCTCGGCCAGCTGCGTCAGCGCAGCGGCCACATCCGTCTCCAGGCCCGCCAACTGGTGCACCGCACAGCCTTCGGGCACCAGGTCACTGGGCTTGCCCGGGTAGGCGAAGAACGACACCGGGGCCCTGGTGCCGGCGACCACCAGGTGCTTGATCCCGTCGAGCTGGAACGCGGCCTGCTCGGCCAGGTAACCGAGCCGGTCGATGGCCGGCACCCCGGCGCCACGCGCCAAGCGGGCCGGGAAGGTCTCGACCAGCGCGCGGGCTCCGGTCGCCGCGGCGATCCGGTCGGTGGCCTGCAGTGCTGCCACATCGGCGGCCGCCGGGCCACCGATCAGCAGCGCCACCGGCTCGCCGCTGCGCAGCACGTCGGCGATCTCGGCGACGGCATGCGCGTCGGGGGCGGCCGCCGCGACCGCCTCGACCGGACCGGCCGCCTGCGCCCCGTCGTCCCAGGAGATGTCGGCGGGCAGGATCAGGCTGGCCACCTGCGCCGGACTGGCCATCGAGGCGGCCACCGCTTCGGCCGCATCCCGGCCGATCTCGGTCCCCGCGCCGGTGCGGCGCACCCAGCCGTGGGTCCAGTCCGTCAGCGGCTCGATGTCGGATTCCAGTGGTGCGTCGTACTTCTTGTGGTAGGTGGCGTGGTCACCGATGACGTTGACCACCGGCACATGCGCCCGGCGGGCGTTGTGCAGGTTGGCCAGGCCGTTACTGAGCCCGGGCCCCAAGTGCAGCAGGGTGGCCGCCGGCTTCCCGGCGATGCGGGCATAGCCGTCGGCCGCGCCGGTCACCACTCCTTCGAACAGGCACAACACCCCCCGCATCTGCGGCACCGAATCCAGCGCGGCCACGAAATGCATCTCGGACGTGCCGGGGTTGGCGAAGCAGACCTGCACGCCACTGTCGACCAGGGTAGTGATCAGGGCCTGTGCTCCGTTGGTCATGAGGTTGCCTTTCTTCGTCCCGCCGAGCCGGAATCCTCCGACGCGACACGCCGTCCGGGCGTCGCGACGTTTCCGGTCGCAGCGGTTGTCCTATAGAAGCACGCCGGGGTTGAGGATCCCGGCGGGGTCGAAGGCGTCCTTGATCCGGCGCATCAGCGCGATCTTGACCGGGTCCTCTAACTCCAGGAAGTGTTGCGTCTTGGCCCGGCCGAGGCCGTGCTCGCCGGAGATCGCACCGCCCAACCCCATCGCCGCCGCGAAGATGTCGTGCAGCAGTCGGTGCCGGACCTCGTCGTCGGCGCAGAACACCGCCAGGTGCACGTTGCCGTCTCCGGCGTGCCCGCATCCGACCACGCCCGCGCCGGCCGCTTGCGCGGATTGCTGAGCCCGGGTGAAGAACTCGTGCATCACCGCACGCGGAACCACCACGTCGATGACATCGTGGGCACCGGCGGCCTTGGCCGTCCAGAACGCCTTCTCGCGCGCCTCGATCAGCGCGTGCGCCGAGTTTCCTTCCAGTACGTAGACATCGACTGCACCCAATGAGCCCAGCAGTTCGCCCAACATCGCCACGTCGTCGTCGAGGCGGGCATGGTCGCGGTTCTCCAGCCCGATCACCAGGTGCGCTTCGGCGCTGTCACGGACCTCGTCGGGGATACCCAGGTTGAGGTGCTGTGCGTAGCTGATCGCCGCCAGGGTGAGTTTGTCGACGTATTCCAGGATCACCGGGTCCACGCCGCTGCGCACCACCGTCGGCACGGCGCGCATCACCGCGGGCAGATCGGCGAACGGCGCCAGCAATGTCGCCGAGTGGGCCAGCCGCGGGTAGAGCCGCACCGTGATCTCGGTGGCCAGCGCGCAGGTTCCCTCCGAGCCGATGATCAGCTGGGTCAGGTCGTATCCGGTGGACAGTTTGGTGATCCGGCCGCCGGTGCGGATGAGCTCGCCGGTCGGCAGCGCCGCCTGTAATCCGAGCACGTTGTGGCGGGTCACCCCGTATTTCACCGCGCGCATGCCGCCGGCGTTGGTGCCGACGTTGCCGCCGACACTGGCCGACAGCTCCCCCGGGAAGACGGTGTACATCAACCCCGTCGCGGCGGTTGCGGTGTCGAGGTCGGCCAGCGTGACCCCGGGCTGCACCACGGCGACCTGGTTGTCGGTGTCGATCTCAAGGACCGTCGCCATCTTCTCGAAGGAGATCAGCAGGCCGTCGGCGCACGGTCGCGCGCCGGCCGACAACCCGGTGCCCGACCCGCGGGCGGTCACCGGGATTCTGGCGTCGGTCGCGGCGGCCAGCAGCGCTGCGACCTGTTCGGCGGTCTGTGGGCGGGCGACGTAGCGCGGTGTCACCGGCGCCCCGACCAGTGCCTCATCGTGGGTGTAGTCCGGGCCGATCTGCTCACCGGTGAGCAGGCCGGCCGCGCCGACGATGTCAGCGAACCGATGGGCAGCGTCGGCCTGCGCGCTGTCTAGCATGCCCATGCCGGCCCCTCACTTTCCGAATCCGGCGTCCCGCAGCGCCTGGGCCATCGACCCGCCGGCCGGGGCCGCGTCCCGGCGCCCGGCACCGTGACCGGGTCGCCGCCCCCGATTCTGCTTGCCGGTGTCGCGGCCCGCAGCCGGTTTGGCGGCCGAGCCGCGCTCCGGCTTGTCGCGCAGTCGCAGACTGAGTCCGATCCGCTGGCGGTCGACGTCGACGCTGACGACCTTGACCTTCACCACCTGGCCGGAACGGACCACCTCGTGCGGGTCGGAGACGAAACGGTCCGCCATCGCCGAGACGTGCACCAGGCCGTCCTGGTGGACTCCGACGTCGACGAAGGCGCCGAAGGCGGCGACGTTGGTCACCACCCCTTCCAGAACCATGCCCACTTTGAGGTCGGCGACCTTCTCCACCCCCGCGGCGAACGTCGCCGTGGCGAACACCGGCCGCGGGTCACGGCCCGGCTTCTCCAACTCGGTGAGGATGTCGGTCACCGTGGGAACCCCGAAGCGGTCGTCGGCGAAATCGGCGGGCCGCAACGACCGCAGCAGTCGTTCGTCGCCGATGATCTCGGCCAGTGCGACGCCGGCGCGGTCCAGGATCCGGCGGACCACCGGGTATGCCTCCGGATGCACCCCGGAGCAGTCCAGCGGGTCGTCGCCATCGCGGATGCGCAGGAACCCGGCGCACTGCTCGAATGCCTTGGGCCCCAACCGCGGCACGTCGCGCAGCGCGGCCCGACTCCGGAACGGCCCGGCCTGTTCGCGGTGCGCCACGATGGCTTCGGCCAGTGATTCCGAGACGCCCGAAACTTTTGCCAGCAGGGGTGCCGACGCGGTGTTGAGGTCGACGCCGACGGCGTTCACGGCGTCTTCGACCACCGCGTCGAGGCTGCGCGCCAGGTTGCCCGGCGAAACGTCGTGCTGGTACTGGCCGACGCCGATGGACTTCGGTTCGATCTTGACCAGCTCGGCCAGCGGGTCCTGCAGCCGCCGCGCGATCGACACCGCCCCGCGCAGCGTGACGTCGAGGTCGGGTAGTTCGTGTGCGGCGTAGGCCGACGCCGAGTAGACCGACGCGCCGGCCTCGCTGACCATCGCCTTGACCGGCGCGGCGGCGCCGGCGGACTTGAGGTCGGCGATCAGCTCACCGGCCAGGGCGTCGGTCTCCCGCGAGGCGGTGCCGTTGCCGACGGCGATCAGCTCCACGCCGTGGCGGGCGATCAGCGCAGCCAGCATCGCCTTGGCCTCGTCCCATCGCCGTTGCGGCTGGTGCGGGAAGATTGCGCAGGTGTCGAGCACCTTGCCGGTACCGTCCACCACGGCCACCTTGACGCCGGTACGAAACCCCGGGTCCAGCCCGAGGGTGGTGCGATTGCCGGCCGGGGCGGCCAGCAGCAGGTCCTTGAGGTTGGTGGCGAACACTGCCACCGCATCGGATTCGGCGCGTTGCTTCAGCCGCATCCGGGCGTCGACGGCGGCCGAGAACGCCAGCCTGGTCTCCCACGCCCACCGCACCGTCTCGGCCAGCCAGGGCGTCGCCTGGCCGGGCGCGGCCATGTCCACCCCGAGCGACTCGGCCACCATCGCCTGGTAGGGCTGGGCGTCGCCGCCGCCAAAGGTCAGCGCCAGGGCCTGCTCCTTCTCGCCGCGCAGTACCGCCAGCACCCGGTGCGACGGCATCGTCTCCAACGCCTCACTGAACTCGAAATAGTCCCGGAATTTCTGTGCGGCAGCGCTTTTCGCAGCCTGTTCTGACCGAGGCGCGGTGCGCAGCGACCCGCAGGACCAGAACTTCTCCCGCACGGCCCCCACCAGTTCGGCATCCTCGGCGGCGCGCTCGACCAGGATGGCACGCGCGCCCTCCAGCGCCGCCGCGGCGTCGGCAACATCCTCGCCGGTGAATTCCCCGGCGAGCTGTTGCGGGTCCAGCATCGGGTCGGCCAGCAATCGGTCGGCCAGCGGTTCCAGACCGGCCTCGCGGGCGAGCTGCGCCTTGGTGCGGCGCTTCGGCTTGTACGGCAGGTAGATGTCCTCGACCCGCGCCTTGGTGTCAGCGGCCAGCAGCGCGGTGCTGAGCTCATCGGTGAGCTTGCCCTGCTCCTCGATCGAGGCCAGCACGGCGGCCCGGCGGTCGTCGAGTTCACGCAGGTAACGCAGTCGCTCCTCAAGGGTTCGGAGCTGCCCGTCATCCAGGCTGCCGGTGACCTCCTTGCGGTAGCGGGCGATGAACGGCACCGTCGCCCCCTCGTCGAGCAACGCGACAGCCGCGGCGACCTGTCGTTCTGCCACCGCCAATTCCTCGGCGAGGCGGGCGTTTACCGGTTTGAGGGCGAGGTTCGCGGTCACGCCGACGGACCCTACCGAACGCCGCTGACGAGTCGCGGACACGGCGCACTGTGCCACGCCACCGACCGCGTTGCGGCCGGGCGGTTCCGACACTTTGTCCACAGTCGGCCGGGCTATCCACAACTCGCCACACGACCGGAGAAATCGCACATCTGTTCGATACGTTGGAGGCATGTCCGATCCCGATCAGATCCTGCCGCCCGCGGCGGCGGCCCGCGCGGCGATCCGCGCGGACCTGGCGCTGATCGACGAGGTGCAGGCACGGTTGCGGGCCACCGACACCGACATCGTGGGCAATGCGTTTCGCGTCGAGATCGCCGAACGCCTCGAAACGCAGCACCGCCTCAATCGCGGTCTTTCCTACCGCATGTTCGGTGAGATCGCCGACCCTGCCGACGGACCCGACGACCCCCGGATGCCCGCCGACACCAAGGTCAGCGACCTGCTGTGGTCCCGATTGCGCATCACCCGTGCCGAGATCCGGCGCCGGTTCTGCCTCGCCGCGCGAATCCGGCCGCGACGCAACCTGACCGGTCCCCCGGTACCGGCCGAACTCGCCGAAGTCGGCGCTGCCGTGGCAGCCGGGCGGATCGGCGACGACCACATCACCGCGATCACCCGCGCCCTCGATGAACTGCCCGCCAAGGTCGCCTCCGCCGACCGGGAGAGGGCCGAGCGCACCCTGGTCCGCCACGCCGGCGAGCAAGACGCCAAGTTCGTCACCGCCGTCGGCCACCGCATCGCCGCCAACGTCAATCCCGATGGGAACTTCTCCGACGAGGATCGGGCACGGCGCCGCAACCTCGTGCTGGGCCGCCAAGGCCCCGACGGCATGAGTCGGCTCACCGGCTGCATCGACCCCGAAATACGGGCCTACCTCGAGCCCATCATCGCCGCGGTCCGCCCCGGCCATCGCCAACCCGAGGCCCCCGAACAACGCGACGTTCGGACGTCCGGGCAGCGCGCTCACGACGCCCTCAAACTTGCGCTGCGCCACGCCACCGAATCCGGCGCCATGGGCACCCACCGCGGCGTTCCGGTCACCGTGATCGTCACCACCACACTCGCCGAACTCGACCAAGCCATCCATGCCACGACCAACCCCGACATCCCCATGCCCGCCCCCGGCCGCACCGGCGGCGGCAGCCGCTTACCCATGCGCGACCTGATCCGCATGGCCGCGAACTCCATCCACTACCTCGCCGTCTTCGAGGACCACTCCAACCGGCCCCTCTACCTCGGCCGCAGCAAACGCATCGCCACCATGGATCACCGCATCATCTGCCATGCCCGCGACCGCGGCTGCACTCGGCCGAACTGCCCCGAACCCGGCTACCACTGCGAAGTCCACCACGCCAACCCCTGGGCACACGGCGGCCAAACCAACCCTGACGAACTGTTCTTCTGCTGCGGCTTCGACCACGGCGCCGCCACCCGCGGCGACCTCCGCACCACCGTCACCAACCAAGGCCGACTGGGCTGGACCGACGGCACCGGCCCGCCCCGAATCAACCACCTGCACCATCCCGAGGAACTCCTCGACACCGACGAGTACCCGTAATGCGGCGCGGTCGCGCTCGCGAGATGATGACCCGGTGACGACCTACGCCGAGATCCGAAACAACGCGCCGCTGTGGCCGGGCGTGATGGACCGCTCACTGCTGGGCAACCGGCAGGCGCAGGCCGCGTTGTATCTGGCCGACGCCGCCAAGCGAGGTAAGTGGCGCAAGGTGGTTCGCGAACTCGACCGCGGTGACCACGTGGTCGACGTCAAGGCGTGGCGTCCCGGCGGCAAGACCTGGCTGACCGTACTGCATCAGGCCGGCTGGCACGGGGCGTCCCCGGACGTCGCGTCATGGCTGATCGAGCGGGGCGCGCTGCGCAGCCAACCCGACGCCGCTGGTCGTACCGCCTACGACATCGCCGTGGAGCATCACCGGCCTGCCGAGCTGTTGGGGGTACTCGAGCCCCCGGCGGCGCCGCTGGACCGCGATCGAATCGCGGCGCTCGACACCCAGCTCACCGGAATCATCGACGATTTGATCCAGCAACTGTTCCGCGGCGTCGATCTGCGACAGATGTTCCGTTATCCCCCGGTCGGGGTGCTGCACGAGCTGCCGGGAAAGCAGCTGTGGTTCCCGGTTCCCTACCTGTGGGGTGGCTTCCGGGTAGGCCTGCAGGACGACGACGTCGAACTGTTCGGCGGCTACCGCGAGCTCGACCCGGTCGGCGACGTACACATCGCGACGGTGGGCTATCGCATCACGCCCGACGGCCCGTCGCAGGTCTACGAGGGCTACGAGTAGCCGCGGGTCTGTTGCCGCAGCTGCCCTTTGGCGATCTTGCCCCCGGAGGACCGCGGCAGTTCGTCGACGATGACGAAACGCTCGGGCAGTAGCTCTTTCGACACCCCCAAGGCCAGCAGATGCTCGACGAGCTCGGGCAATTCCAGGTTGCCGGTGCCGGCGACTTTCGCGTCTGCGAGTTCGGCGAACACGCACACCTTCTCGCCGAACACCTCGTCGGGCATCGGCACCGCGGCGGCCACCGCGATCGCCGGGTGGGTCATGACGGCGTCCTCGACCTGTGCGGCGCTGATGTTCTTGCCGCCCCGCAGGATGAAGTCCGATGTCCGGCCGGTGACGCTCAGGTAGCCGTCGGCGTCGATCTCGCAGATGTCACCCATGCGCATCCAGCCGTCCGCGGTGAACAGTTTGTCGTGATCGACACCGCCCAGATAACCGAGGCTGGTGGCCGGTCCCCGGCAGGCGGGTTGGCCACGACCGCTGTCGGTCACGTCGGTGTCGCCGTCCTCGCCCCCGAAGAGTCGGACCGCCATCTCCGGAACGATCCGTCCCCCGGTGCGCAGCCGCCGCTCCAGGGGGTCGTCGAGGGTGGTCGCGCTGAGCAGGCCGGTCTCGTTGGAACCGTAGAACTGCAGGATCGTCGCCCCGGTGAGTTCCTCGAACTCCGCGGCCGGCCGGTAGGGCAACGCCTCGCCGCCGGTGAACACCACCCGCAGCGAGCTCAGGTCGAACTCCCGACTCGCCGGATCGGCCATCATCATCGTCAATTGCGTGCTGACACAACACAACACGCTGACGCGGTGTTCGGCGATGGCAGCGCAGGTCGCCGCGGCAGTGAACCGGTCCAGCAGGATCGCCGTGGTACCGAGGTGGATCGGGGTGGTGTGGCTGGTCCAGAGCCCGAAACCGAACGGGGTCGGAATGATCGGCAGAAAGACGTCATCGCCGCTCAGCTGACCGTTGGCGACGGCCAGCTGATGGAAGTAGTGCCACCGGTTCTGGGTGTGCACGACGCACTTGGGCAGCCCGGTGGTACCGGAGGTGGAGTTGATCAAAAAGACGTCGTCGGCGCCGAGTTGCGGCCCCGGCGCCCTGATTTCGGCGGCGGCGTTCAGCGCATCGATGTGCACCGTGTCGATCTCGAGGTCGGCCGCGGCCGCCCGACGCGGCTCGTCGGTGATCAGCAGCTCGGCCCGGGCTGCGGCCAGGATTGCCGTCACCTCTCGGATCCCGGCACGCGCACCGATGCCCACCACCACCGCGCCGCACCGCTCGATAGCCACGAACAGCACATGGATGGCTGCGGAATCGCCATGCCAGACCGCGATACGGTCACCCGGCGACACTCCTGCGCCGGCTAGCCTGGCCGCCAGGGTGTCCGCCGCCGCGTCGAACTCCCGCCACGTCAGTTCCGCGCCGGGATGGTCGACGTAGGCGGCGCGACCCGGGAAACGTTGCGCGTTGCGGCGGACTGCATCCGACAGCGTGGTCTGCGACCACCACCCGGCGTCGTGATAGCGGGCCACCTCGGCTGCGGTGAACGCCGGCGAATCCCAGTCAGGCATAACGCTCCTGCAGTCGTCCCTTGACCAGCTTGCCGGTGGGTGTTCGCGGCAGGTCCGTGCTGAATTCGTAGCGGCGGGGCACCTTGTAGTGCGCCAGCCGCTCCCGCAGGAACCGATCGAGCGCTGCGGTCAACTCGTCGCGCGGGCCGGCTTCGGCGGCCGGGTGGACCACCGCCAGCACCGACTGCCCCATCTCCTCATCGGGGACACCGATAACGGCCACATCCAGCACCGCCGGGTGCAGTGCCAGCGCGTTCTCGATCTCCTGCGGGTAGATGTTGACCCCACCGGAGATGATCGTGAACGACTTACGGTCGGTGAGATACAAGTAACCCTCGGCGTCGAGGTATCCGACGTCACCGGTGGTGGTCCAGTTCGGATGGTTGCGGTGGCGGGTTTCGGCGGTGCGCTGCGGGTCGTTGTGGTACTCGAACGGCACCGCGTCGCGTTCGAAGTAGACGGTGCCAGGTTCTCCGGTCGCCACCTCCTCGCCGGTGTCGTCGCAGATGTGGGCAACGCCCAGTACCGGTTTGCCGACCGACCCGGGATGTCGCAGCCAGTCATGACTGTCGATGATGGTGGTGCCGGCGGCTTCGGTGGACGAGTAATACTCCAGCAGAATCGGCCCCCACCAGTCGATCATGGCGCGTTTGACCTCCACCGGGCAGGGCGCGGCGCCATGTACCGCGCAGCGTTGCGACGACAGGTCATGGGAGTCACGAAGGCGCCGGTCGAGCCGGAGCATCCGGACGAACATGGTCGGCACCCATTGACTGTGGGTGACCCGGTAGCGCTCGATGAACCGCAACGCGTCGGCGGCGTCGAAACGTCGCATCATCACCACGGTGGCACCGACCCGGTGCGCCATGGCCATGAACCGCAGCGGGGCCGAGTGGTAGATCGGGGCCGGCGACAGGTAGACCGAATCGGAATCCAGGCCCATCGGCGGCGCGAACAATCCCGTTATCCGGTCGCCGGGCTCGTCGACGCCACGGCGGGGCAACGGCACCTCGATCCCCTTGGGGAACCCGGTTGTCCCCGACGAGTACAGCATGTCCGCACCGCACGGTTGCGCCGGCAACGGTTGCGCCGAGGCGGCCGCCACCACCGTCTCGTAGTCGTCGAATCCGTCGACGAGGCCGAGTGCGATCCGGCGAGCGACTCGGGGTGTCCGGGCGATCACCGCACCGGCGATATCGGCATACTTCTCGGCGATCACCAACGTCTGCGCGTCACAGTCGTCGACGATGTAGGCGACTTCCCCGGCGGTCAGGTGCGCGTTGAGGAACGTGATGTAGAGCCCGGAACGCATAGCGGCCCAGTAGATCTCCAATGCGCGCGGCTGGTTGTCGGAGAGCACCGCGATATGATCGCCCGGCCGGACCCCGACGTCGTAGAGGTGGCGGGCGAACCGCAGCGAGCGGGTGTCGAGTTGGCCGTAGGTGAGGGTCTCCGCGGTGTCGGCGACGATGATCGCCGGCTTGTCCGGCGTGGCCGCCGCATGAGCACCGGGATACATCGTGACGGCCGCCTCGGTGTCAGTAGATGTAGTCTTCGCCGCTTGCCCGCACAGTGATGTCACTGATGCTGATCCCCCACGGCTGGTCGATCACTGCGACCACGGCCGCCGCGAGGTCGTCGGGGGTGATCAGCCAGTACTTCACCGAGTCGACGTCGGTCTGCTCGGCCGCCAGGGTGCCGTTGGCAAATGCGGTCATCGACTGCATGTAGTTCTCGGCACGCGAACCGACGATGCCCATGATCGCCGCGCCGTTGACCACCCCGCTGCCGAGATTGGTGCCGAGCACGCCGGTCGGTTTGACCGTGGTCACCTTGATCTTGCCCTTGGCCTCGCTGCGCAAGGAGTCCGAGAGCACGGTGACCGCGGCCTTGGTCGCGCTGTAGACCCCGGAACCGGCCACTCCGGCGTTGCCGTAGATCGAGGAGATGTTGACGACGTGGCCCCGGCCCTGGGCGATCATCTGGTCGTAGACGGCCGAGATCCCGTTCACCACGCCCTTGATATTGATGTCGATGGCGCGGTGCCACTGCTGCCAGGCTTTGTCGTGGTCGGCGAAGTAGGCCAACGGCATCACCCCGGCGTTGTTGACGATGACGTCCACCGCCCCGAAGGTCTGCACGGCGTGCTCCACGGCGGCTTTCATCTGCCCCATGTCGGTGACGTCGGCGATGTGGTGGGTGCCCGACAGCCCGGCGGCGCGGATGCCGTCGAAGACCGCGGCGAGGTTCTCGGCGCCGATGTCCACGCCGACCACACGGGCACCGCCGGCGGCGCACTTCTCGGCGATCAGTTTGCCGAACCCACCGCCGGCGCCGGTGACGACGACAACTTTGTCCTGTAGGTGCTGCGACATAGTCGGCCTCCCGGCAACGCGACTCGGACGGAGAAGTTTCGATGAGTGTAGGTGGCCGCGGATGCATCTGTGACGCGCGCCCGATTTGCCCGGCGACAGGCCGGACAGCCACCGGCCGCACCGGCGAGCCGGGCGCTATGGTCACTGCGTGAAGCGTCGAACGGCACTGGGGCTGCCGCTCCTGTTGGCGGCGGGTCCCGCCCTGAGCCGGATCCCGCGGGCCGGTGCCGACGCCGGCCGGTGGTCGATCGACCGGGCCAATCGCTGGTATCAGGCGCAGGGCTGGCCCGTCGGCTCCAACTACATCACCTCGACCGCCGTCAACCAGCTCGAGATGTTTCAGCCCGGGACCTTCGACCTGCGGCGCATCGACGCCGAGCTGGGCTGGGCCCGCTCGGCGGGGTTCAACACCGTGCGGGTGTTCCTGCACGACCAGCTCTGGGCGGCCGACCGTAAAGGCTTTCAGTACCGGCTGGCCCAGTTCGTCTCGGTCGCGGCCCGGCGCCGGATCAAGCCGATGTTCGTACTGTTCGATTCCTGCTGGGACCCGCACCCCAAGGCGGGCCAGCAGCTTGCGCCCCGGCCCGGTATCCACAACTCGCGGTGGGTGCAGAGCCCCGGCGCCGAGCGGCTCGGTGACCGCAACTACTACCGCACCCTCTATGACTACGTCACCGGCGTGATGACCCAGTTCCGCTACGACGAACGGATTCTGGCCTGGGACCTGTGGAACGAGCCGGACAATATGGCTCGGGAGTACAGCAGCGTCGAGCGCTCCGACAAACTCGAGCTCATCAGCGACCTGCTTCCCCAGGTCTTCAGTTGGGCGCGCGCGGTCGACGCTCGTCAGCCGCTGACCAGTGGCATCTGGGAGGGCTCGCGGCAGGGCAGCACGATCGTCAACACCCAACTGAACAGCTCCGACATCATCACGTTCCACTCCTATGACAAGCCGGCGGCGTTCAGTGAGCGGATCGCCGAGCTCGCCCCGCTGGGCCGGCCGATGATGTGCACCGAGTATCTGGCGCGCACCAAGGGCAACACCATCGACGGCATTCTGCCGATCATGAAGCGCCACAATGTGGGCGCCTACAACTGGGGTTTCGTCGCCGGGCGAACGCAGACCTACCTGCCGTGGGACTCCTGGGACAGCCCCTACGCCGCGGAGCCGCAGGTCTGGTTCCACGATCTGGTGCAGCCCACCGGGCGCGCCTACCGCAACCTGGAGATCCTGACGATCAGCAACCTGACCAGCCGGTGACCCGAGACCCCGTCTCGGGGCAGGTTGGTGCGACCGGCTGATAGCCGCCAGATTCAATGGTGAAATTATTGGCAGCAATGTCATCAACCGCCGGTTCGGTGGTCGGTGTTCACGGGTCTGCTTGAGGAGTCGATGATGGTCGGGACCGCGCCGGGTTCGCGGGCTGGGTCACGTGTTGGGCGCTACCTCCTCAAACGCCTGCTGGGCCGCGGCCCCACCGGCGAGGTTTACGAAGCCGTCGACACGCAGAAGGATCGCCCCGCCGCGCTCAAACTGCTCGCACCGGTGTTGGGGCGCGACCCGGCGTTCCGGGAGTGGTTGCAGCGTGAGGCGCTGACCGTCGGGCGGGTTCAGGAACCGCACGTGGTACCGGTCCGCGATTACGGCGAACTGGACGGCGAGGTCTTCATCGACATGCCCCTGGTCCACGGCGCCGACCTTTCCGCGCTGCTGAAACGCACCGGGGTGCTGCCGCCGTCGCGCGCGGTCAATATCGTATGGCAGGCTGCCTCGGCGCTCGATGCCGCGCACGCCGCCGGCGTGATCCACCGCGGCGTCAAACCGCGGAACATCCTGCTGACCGGTGACGACTTCGTCTACCTGGTGGACTTCGGCATCGCCGGGGCGCCCGGGGCGGACGCCGGTGACGCCGACCACGCGGGCGCTCGCTGGAAGTACTCGGCGCCGGAGCTGTTCTCCGGCGGTGACTTCGGCCCGGGCGTCGATGTCTACTCGCTGGCGTGCGTGCTCTACCAGTCTTTGACCGGCTCACCGCCGTACCGGGCCGACAGCGTCAAGATGCTGGCCAATGCTCATCAGACCAAGCCCATTCCGCGGCCCAGCCATGCCGGGTCCACCATCCCGCCCACCTTTGATGCGGTGATCGCCAAGGGCATGGCCAAGGATCCCCAGGAGCGCTATGGCAGCGCCGCCGAACTGGCGACCGCGGCCTATCAAGCGCTCGGTGCGCCCGATCAGCACCGGGCGCTGCAGATCTACGAGGCCAGTCAACAATCCACCCCGCCGTTGATCGAGCAACCGAAGCCGAGCGCGCCGCCAGTGGTCCCCCCTGCGCAGCCGCCCGAACAACCGACACCCCCGGCGGCACCGACCGCGACGTCGCCGGCAGGTCCGGTGCCACCCGCCCCGCCGGTGCCGCCCGCCCCGCCGGTGTCACGGGGCGCGACCCAACCGAGCACCCCGCCGCCCACCGCGCCGGCCACACCGGAGAGCGAACCCGCGCCGGCACCGGAACCATCAGGTGCCGACGTCCGCGCCGCCGGACAGCCGAGCATTCCGCGCATCTCGACCCCCGACCATGACTGGTTCAGCTCGCCGCGACCGGTGCCCGCCTATCGCGATCCCGCTAAACGCAAGAATCTGCTGCGTCTTGCCGCGGCGCTGGCAGTGGTCGTGGGGCTGATCAGCTGGCTGACGAACCGGTCGGGTTCCGATGACTTCGCCGCCGACAGCAACCTGCCGGAGTCCGCCGCCGCCGCCAGTGAGCCCGCATCGCCGCTGTCGAACGCCGAAGCCCAGGCGCGGTTGCTCAAACTGCTGCCCGCCGGTTATCCGCAGGACGCCTGCACGTCGACCACGCCGATGGGCGGCGCCATCGCGGAGGTGACCTGCGGCCGCAACGTCGATGTGGACGGCCCGCCCTCGGCAACCTACTCGCTGTTCCCGAATGCGGGCACATTGCGGCTGAGTTTCGACAACACCGTGCAGGCCACCAACGTCGTCACCTGTCCGGGCCGGATCCAGTCGCCGGGGGCGTGGCACCGGACAGCTACACCAGACAAACCGAGCGGAATGCTGTTGTGCGGTACGCGGCAGGGCTCGCCCACGCTGGTGTGGACCAACGATGCCCCCCTGATGATGGCGGTGCTGCGCACCGAACACAGCACCCCGAGCCTGGAGCAGTTCTATTCCTGGTGGAGTTCGCATTCCTGACCGGCCGTACCGCGCCGACGCAACGAGATGTGCCGCAACTCTGAGACACAAGCAAACAACAAGGTCAAATCCGTTAAGATCCCGGTCTGGACTGCACAACCCCCGAAATCCAGTCGAACCGAGGAGTCAACCAAAAATGAAGTTGATCACTACTGCCGTCGCAGCAGCGGGAGCATTGGCCGCGGCAGGCGCCCTCAGCGTCGCAACCGCCGGCGCCGACGCCGGTGACGTCACTCCTACCACCCACCCGATCGGAAGCCAGGCCACCATCGACAACGGCGGGGTCATCCAGGGCTGGACCATCAGCGACCTGCGGCCCAGCTCCGACGCCATCCCCTACCAGCCGCGCGGCACGCTGTGGGAGGCCACCGCCACCGACGTCGCCATCCAGGGCACCGTCACCCCGGTCGTCGCCAACCTCGGCGCCCGGTCGCCCAGCGGTCAGACCTACCCCGCGCTGTTCGGTGTCGCCACCCCGCAGGGTGTGAACCCCTCGAACCTGGCGCAGGGCCAGAAGACCACCGGCAAGGTGTACTTCGACGTCACCGGCGACGCGCCCAACAGCGCGGTCTACCAGTTCGCCGGCAAGGACCAGCTGATCTGGGTCCAGGCGGCACCGGCCAGCGGCGGTTCGTCGGCCCCGGCGGCCGGCTCGCAGCGCAACCCTGCGGCCAGCAACGGTAAGCCGGCGCAGTCGGGCAGCCAGACCACCCCGGCGCCTGCCGGCAACCAGACCACCGGCAGCGAGAGCGCCCCGTCGGCCACCGGCAGCCAGGGCACGCCGCTGAACTCGGGCAGCCAGGGCACCCCGCTGCCGGCCGAGGCCGACGGCACGCCCGCGACCACGGGAAGCACCGAGGGCACCCCGGCAGCGGCGAGCGGCTCGGAGACGCCGACCTCGGCGGGCACCCCCGAGGCGTCCGCTCCGGCCAACACCCCGGCGGCGGCCGGCAGCTCCGGCACGCCGCTTCCCGCCGAGACGCCCGGCGCCTCGACCGCAGGGGCGGAAAGCCCGGCCGCGGCCGGCTCGCACGGCAGCGACGCGGGCGGCGCGACGGCTTCGGGTGGAAACCAGGGCACGCCGCTTCCGGCCCCGGGTGCGCCGGCGGCCAGCGGCACGAGCAACGTGACCGGGTCGAACTGACCGCGCCATAGGTCGTTCATCCGGCCCGGCCTCCGCTTCCGCGGGGCCGGGCCGGACTCGTTTCCGGGGCGGCCCGGTCGGCGGCCCGTTAGGATTCCGTACTTGAGTACCAATCACCGGGATGCCGCCGAACCGAGGAGTCAGACCACATGAAGTCCATCTCGACCGTCCTGGCAGCCGGAGCATTGGCCGCCGCCGGTGCATTCAGCACCGGAATCGCCGCCGCTGACGAGCCGGCCCCGGCCACTCACCCGCTCGGCACCCAGGGCACGGTGCCGGAGGGTCCCGGAGTGCACGGCTGGACGGTCACCAACCTACGGCCCAGCTCGGATGCCATCCCGTACGAACCCCGCGGCACGCTGTGGGAGGCCACCGCCACCGACGAGGCGATCCAGGGCACGGTGTTCCCGATCGTCGCCAACCTCAGTGCCCGCTCGGCCAGCGGTCAGAATTACCAGTCGCTGTTCACCGTGCCCACTCCGCAGGGCATCGTGCCGACCGGCCTGACCCAGGGCCAGAAGACCAGCGGAAAGGTCTATTTCGACGTCACCGGCGACGCGCCGAACAGCATGGTGTATCAGGCCGGCGGCGCCGACCTGATCCGGTGGATGGTTCCGGCGCCGCAACCGCAGTCCCGGCCGGCCGCGCCGCAGCCGCAGGCTCCGGCCGGAGTCGGATCGCAGTCCCCCGCAACCGGCGGTAGCCATCGGGCGCCGGCTCCGGCTCAAGGCCCGTCATCGCGCCCCGCCAATCCGGCGCCGGCTTCACCGCCCGCTGGCAGCTCCGGCACGCCGCTGCCCGAAGGCAGTTCCGGCACGCCGCTGCCCGATTCGTCGGCTACGGCGGGCGGTTCGGCGGGGACACCGGCGCGTCCCTAACGCTCGGCCGCCCTGGCCGATCAGAGTTTGAAGCGGCCGGCGAAACCCCGCAACGGTAGGTCGGCACTGGTCAACAGGCCCGGACGGGCGGCCACCACCGAACTGATCGCGTTGAGTGCGGGCAGTCCGGTCACGGTCATCCCGATCGAGGCGAAGTTGTCCGGGTCGGACAGGTCGACGCCGGGCTTCGGCAAGATCATGTGCTTGTTGTACACGCACGGATCGCCGGTGACCCGGGTGATGTAGCAGCCCTTGATCTTCCAGTTCGGTTCGGTGTACGGGGTCATCTGCCATTCCAGGTGCGTTTCGACGCGGGGCACACCGCCGACCATGCCCTGGTACTTGATGTAGTTGCCGCCCAACGAACCCTTGGGCAGGGTGTACCAGCCCAGGTCGACGTCTTTGGTGCACACTCCCAGCTCGTAGCCGAAAGTGACCTCGTCGAGCGTCAGGTCGAAGCAGTCGGCCATCATCAGCACGCTGTCTGCGAAGACGCGGGTGAACTTCTCCAACTTGGCCGGGATCTCCGGATCATCGGCCGGCTGGCCGTAGCCGACCTCGATCCAGGTTTCCTTGGAGTGATGGCATGACACGTCGACCGATTCGATGGTGGTGACGTTCTCGATCTCGGCGACGTCGGCCGCAGCGACCACGCCCAGTATCTGGTTGAGACCCGGGTTCATCCCGGTGCCGTAGAAGGTTGACCCGCCCTTTTCGCACGCCTCGGCCAGCAGTTGTGTCACCGGCTTCCCCGACGGGTGCGGGTGGTTGTGGTCCCGGTGCCAGCCGGTGATCCAGTCCGCGGTGGTGACGATGTTGATGCCCGCCTCCAGAACCTTGACGTAGAGGTCCTCGTCGGGGAACACGCCGTGGAAGGTCACCACATCCGGTTTGGCGGCGATGATCTCCTCGACGGTCCCGGTCGCTATCACCCCGTTGGGCGAGGTTCCGGCCAGCTCGCCGGCGTCCTTGCCGATCTTGTCGGGTGAATAGCAATGCACGCCAACAAGTTCGAGATCGGGGCGGGGCGCGATCCGCTTGATCATCTCGGTACCGACATTGCCGGTGGCGACCTGGAACACGCGGATCGGTGCGTCGGATGCGGTCATGTGGATGAGCCTTTCTGGGCCGTGGCTTCAGCGACCTCGGCAGCACTGCCGCCGATGCCATCGGGATAGAACTGCTTGGCCCACTGCCGGATTGCGGTGAAGCCCTCGTATTCGGCGCTGGCCAGGGCCGGCGGGTCCGAATAGCGCTGGTGCGACCAGATGTGGATGTCCTGTTCGAATTGGCGGATCACTTCCCGCCCGAACTCACCCGCACGGGCCTCGGCGCGGCCGGGATCGCCGGGTTCATGCGGCGGTCCCAGCTTCGCCTCTCCTCCGTCGAGCCTCGCTGAACCGCCGGCCGGCGAGCGGCCGATGTAGACCATGAAACGCACGTCGGAGGTGGAATCGTCGACGGGGGTGATCGCCGAGATGGTGCGGTTGTCGATCATGCCCCAACTCTTGGTCACCGCGATGCCCAGGCCGCCGTTGATGGCCTCCACCCCACTGTTGACATCTTCGATCCGCTGGCCGTCGTCACCCTCGAAGGTGATGGTGAAGTCCACGTAGGACACCGGTTCGGCGAAGTCGTGGCGGGTGAACACCGGCACGATCGGGGTGCGGTGCACGTATTTGAAGTGGGCGAAATCCACCCCGTTCTCGAGCACATACTGCGGGTGCATCTCGAGAGACTGCCGGAAAAGCCGCTGCTGCGGGTAATAGTCGGCGGCGGTGCGGTCATCGAAGCTGGCGAACACATCGGGCGGGTCGAAATACGGCTCGCGTCGGTCTACGTCATGCCAGATGTAGACCGACTCGTTGCGCTCGACGACCGGGTAGGTGCCGATCCGCCGGCCGCGGTTGGGCTTGTCCTGGTAGGGGATACAGACGTTGCGGCCCTGGGAGTTCCACTGCCAGCCGTGAAACGGGCACTGCAGCACCTCGCCGCAGACGGTGCCGCCGTAGCCCAGGTGCGCCCCGAGATGCTCGCAGTAGGCGTTCATCACGGTGAGCTGGCCGGATTCGGCACGCCAGGCGACCATCTCCTGATCGAAGTACTTCATGCTGTGCACCTCGCCGACACCGATCTCGTCGGACCAGGCGACCTGAAACCAGCCGGTCGGCTTCATCGACAGCGGCGGTTTAGCCATGCGCAGATGTCCTCTCTCCGATGCCTCGACCGAGCCGACTTCCGCAGCATAGTTCGGCCCGCACCAGAATCATAGGGGGTGCTATGGAAACGTTGCTAGGATTCCCGGGATGACGCAACCGGCGCCGCGGCGCAGCAATAAGCGGGGGCTGGCGACCCGCGAGGCGATGCTCGACGCCGCGGTGCGCTCACTGGCCACCGGCGACCCGGGCGCGGTGTCGGCGAGCCGGATCGCCAAGGAGAGCGGCGCCACCTGGGGTGCGGTGCAGTATCAGTTCGGCGACGTCGACGGCTTCTGGGCGGCGGTGCTGCACCGGACCGCCGAACGCCGGGATGCGGCGATGTCGGCATTCGCAGGTGTGAAGACGAATGCGCCGCTGCGCGATCGGGTCGCCGCGATCATCGACACGCTCTATGACGGGTTGGCGTCACAGGACTCGCGGGCGATCGAGAACCTGCGCGCCGCGCTCCCGCGCGACCACGGTGAGCTGGAACGGTTGTACCCGCGCACCGCGGCGGAGTTGTTCTCCTGGGGCAGAAGCTGGCTGCAGACCTGCCACAGTGCGTTCGCCGGCCTGGGGGTCGATCCACAGCGGGTGCGTGAGGTGGCCGCTCTCATTCCGGGTGCGATGCGCGGGTTGGTCTCCGAGCGCCAGCTGGGCTCGTACGCCGATCTCGAGGAGGCCCGCCGCGGACTGACCAACGCGCTGGCGGCGTATCTCGAAGAGTCGCGGGGCAGCTGAGGCGGCGCGACGCCACCGCTGGACCAGGTACGTCGACCGAGCCCGAGCCGGTGGCGACAGTGGGTCGGCGGACCACTACTATCCACTTCGTGAGCGATTCCTCGGCCCGCCGATTGCGACTCACAAGTCGGGTCACTGTGCTGGCGGCAGCGCTGCTGACCGCCCCCGTCGTGATCCCCGCCGGGGCGCCCGGCGCGGTTGCCCCGGCCAGCGCGGCCTGCCCCGACGTCGAAGTGGTGTTCGCCCGTGGGCGTTTGGAATCGCCCGGGGCCGGCGCGGTCGGCAACGCGTTCGTCAGCGCGCTGCGCGCCAAGACCTCCAAGAACGTCAGTCTGTATGCGGTGAACTACCCCGCTGACAATCAGATCGACCAGGGCGCCAACGACATGAGCGCCCGCATCCAGAACACGATCAACGGGTGCCCGAATACCCGCATCGTGCCGGGGGGCTACTCACTGGGCGCCGCAGTCACCGACGTGGTGCTCGCCGTCCCCTTCTCGGCGTTCGGCTTCACCAATCCCCTGCCTCCGGGTGCCGACGAGCACATCGCGGCGGTCGCACTGTTCGGCAACGGCAGTCAATGGGTCGGTCCCATCACGAACTTCAGCCCGATCTACAACGATCGGACCATCGAGCAGTGTCATGGCGCCGACCCGATCTGCAACCCCGCCGACCCGAATACCTGGCAGGAGAATTGGCCGCAGCACCTGGCCAGCGCCTATATCTCATCAGGGATGGTCAACGAGGCCGCGGGCTTCGTCGCCGGAAAGCTGTAGCCGGTCAGCCCGCCGAGAGTTCGGGGGCGCCACGATCCAGACTGCGGAATCCCTCGCAGGGTTCCTTGGCCCCGATCAGGAATGGCAACCGGTTCCACCGCAGCTTCAGCCGGTTGCCCAGTCCCAGGGCGGTCGACGGTTGCACCGCCGATCGGACCAGACACATGTAGTACGTCGACTTCTGCCCCAGACCCTCGAACTCGTGGACCAGCGCCGTGCAGTCTCGGCGAATCGGTTCGTCGAGGCACTGCGCGACGGCGTCGGTCATCAGCACGTATTCCCGTATCGGCACTTGGTTTTTCAGCATCCGATGCACCAGGATGACATCGACGCCGGCCAACTCGGTGCGCCGCTTGACCTTGTGCTCGGCCACTTCGCCCTGATGCGCGACGAACTTCAACGACAAATTCGTCAGCTGCTCGCAGCTCTCACAGCGGCATTCGCGGGCGTTGTCAAGGCGTGCCTGCCGATCGAGGAACGCCCGATGCATCCGGGCCAGCCGTTCACCGATCAGAAGTCGGGCATCTCCGTCGGGTGCCCAGAAGAACGCCGCGTCGCCCTCCAACTTCGCCAGCTTCATGCCCTTGGCGGCGTCGATGACCGACTCCAGCAGGGTGGCCACCGCCGTCTGTGCACACAGCAGGTTGCCCCGGTTCCAGTTCATGTAGGCGGTGTATCCGCCGATGTCGGCGATGACGAGCACCGCGCGCCGGATGGCCATGGACTCAACATTCTAGTCCGGGCGGTCCGCTATAGCCAGGCTCGACCGGATGGCGCTACCGGGCGGGACCGCGGCCCGCGGCGCTACGCCGCAAGGTCAGCCGTTGTCCGCCGCGGGCGTGGCGCGCTCGTCGCTTTCCTGCCGGTATCGCCGCAACTCGGTGCGTACCGCCGCGTCGAACGCCCGGTCCAGGCTGGCGTGCGCTGCTCGTCGTGCCACCCGGCGCATGGCATCCACCAAGTCGGCGGCCCACGCGAGTTCGTCGTCGTTGGCGGGTAACCATCCAGCCCCTCGCTGGCGCACCACCTCCGAATGTCCGCTGCGGGCCAGCACGCCGGCCGCTTCGTCCAGTTTCTGGTCGACTTCGCCGACCGCGTTCAGCAGTGCCGGCAATGGCATACCGCGCGCGATCAGCGCGGCCAGGTCATCGACGAGGCGCAGATCGATCACCCGGTAGTTGTTCTCGGTGTCGCTGGGCTCGATCACTCCGTCTTCGACGAGCCGACGCAGCATCGGGGCGTCCAGGCTGCCCAGCCGCATCTCCAGCTGTTCACGGGACATGGTTTGCGACACCGGGTTCGACCACGGCGCGGTCACCAACTCGCCCAGATCGGCCAGATCCAGCACCGCGACCAGATCCTCGCCGCGTTGCAGACCGGTGAGGAACTTCAGGATGTGCTTGACCGTGAAGCCCTCGCCGAGCAAGCGAATGATCGCCTTCAGCTGCTTGAGGTGCCGGTCGGTGTAGATCGCGACCCGGCCCCGGCGCTGCGGTCGGGGCAGCAGACCGTTCTCCTGATAGACCCGAACGTTGCGGGTGGTCGTTCCCGCCTCCCGTGCGAGGTCGTCGATCCGGTACTCGGCCACCAGTGCAGCCTATGTGGTCAGAACCGGGTCGCGGCTGGTCTCCGCCACGGTGATCTTGAAGTCCTTCAAGTCAACCGTCTTGAGCTGGTTGACGTATTGGGTGGCAAACCCCGGAAACATGGTGGCGTTGAAGCCGTCCTCGGTCAGATACCAGCTCTGGCATCCGGAGTTCCAGGTGGTCGATTCCAGGCGCCGCTGAATGTCCTTGTTGTAGCGGGACTGCACCTCGGGCCGCACATCCAGCGATTTCCAGTCGAACTGCAGGAGTTTGGCTATTGCGGAGACGATGTAGTCGATCTGGGCCTCCATATAGACCAGGGCGGAGCTGTGGCCGGGACCCGAGTTCGGTCCGAAGGTGAAGAACAGGTTCGGGTAGCCCGATACCGCCACACTGCGGTAGGCGTAGGCGCCAGCGCTCCATTCGGCGGCCAGCTCCCGCCCGTCTCGCCCGGTGATCGGATACGGGGTGCCGGCCTTGGGAACGTCGAAGCCGGTGGCGAACACGATGGCGTCGAACCGGTGCTCGATACCCTCGACAGTGCGGATGCCCTTGGGCGAGAGGCGGGCGATGGGCCAGGTCACCAGGGTGCAGTTGTCCGCCTGTAACGCCGGGTAATAGTCGCTGGTCATCAGCAGCCGTTTGCAGCCGGCGGAGAAGTCCGGCGTCAACTGCCGTCGCAGCCACGGGTCCTTCACCTGCAACCGCAGGTTGGCGGCACTGACCGCTTCGACCAGCCGGGTGAACGGGCTGTCCCACACCACGCCGAGGGCAACCGACTCATGACCCCAATACCAGGCGGCCCGCGTCAGCTTCTCCGCCGCGGGCACGTTCTTGTAGACCCATTTGAGCGGGCCGCTGGTCGAGGTGTTGACCTTGGGCAGCACCCAGCCCGGCGTGCGCTGGAACACCTTGACCGACTTGGCGACCTTGACGAGCTCCGGAATGATCTGCACACCGCTGGCGCCGGTGCCGATGACGGCGACCTTCTTGCCGGCGAAGTCGTAATCGTGATCCCAACGGGCGCTATGGATCTTGCGGCCCTGGTAGTCGTCGATTCCGGGGATATCCGGGAGGCTGGCATTGGCCAGCGGGCCGGAGGCCACGATCACGGCACGGGCCCGCACCGGTTCCCGATCCTCGAAGTCGATCGTCCATTCGCCTGCCTCGGCGTCATAACCGAGCGCGGTCACGTTGTGCTGGAATCGGATATGTGGGGCGATCCCGGCGGACGCGACCATCCCGTCGATGTAATCGAGTATCTCGGCGCTACCCGAATACGTCTGCGACCAGTCGGGGTTGAGCGCAAAACTGTAGGAGTACAGCCTTGACGGAATATCACATTGCGCGCCGGGATAGGTGTTGTCCCGCCAGGTGCCGCCCACACGCGAATCACGTTCGAAGATCACGAAATCGGTGATGCCCCGATCTTTGAGGCGAATGGCGGCGCCGATGCCGGCGAACCCGGCGCCGACGATGGCTACAGATATCGTCATGCGGCTGCTCCTTCAGGCGACCGGCTCATAGGTCAGTTCCCGCGACCAACTCGGCTCGTGGCGGACCAATGACGCCGGGATGACGCCGGTGACCTTCACCAGCGAATCAGCCAGCCAGTGGTACTTCGAGCTGCGGTCGATCACCTTCTTGCCGTGCCAGGAGATCAACCGGTACATCGGGACCCGGCGGGCGAATGCGCTTCGTTCACCGACGCTTTGGAACCGGCGCATCGCCTGGTAGAGCCGTTCCTCATTGACGCCCATCGCCACGATGTTGTCGCGCATCTTGTTCAGCAGCGGGAAGTAACTCAACGTGCCGACCACCAGCGCCGGGTTCAGCCAGTTGCCGACGAGCTCCACAGCCAGCTTGCGGATGCTGGCGTGGCCCAGGATGTCCATCACCTCGAAGTCGACCGCCAGATGACGCGACTCGTCGGCGTTGATCCGCTTGAACACCTCTTGTGCCACCGGGTCTTTGACTTCATCGGTGATGAATTTGATCAGTGCGCCGTCGAGGGCCACTTCCAGCATGGGGATGACGGTGCCCAGAATCGACAACGACATGCCGTCGGAGAACTTGTCGAGCCAGGTGATCACCAGCTGCACGTTGACGCTCGGCGGCGGGACTTCGTCGTCCTCCAGCATGCCCCACCGTCGCATCAGCGCGAGCTCGGCGTTGGCGTGCTTCTGCTCCTCGGCATGGAAGTGCTCGTAGATGCTCTTCAGTGTCGGTGTCGGCGCCTTCTTGGCCAGCGCGGCGAATCCCCGGGCACCAACGTTCTCGATCCACATCAGATCGATCATGAACGGTTTGAGCTTGGCCCACAGCTCCGGCTCGATCAGCTCGGCTCCCGGGGCATCCCAGTCGATATCGACCAAGGCCCACTGCTTGTCTTTGATCTTCTGCAGCATGTCGTCCAGGTCCATCGCCATGATCGGCTGTATTCCTTTCGTGAGACGGTTCAGTTCTTGGGAAGGACGCGGCCGAGCAGGCCGGCGCCACGGGCATACAGCGCGGGGAAATGTCGCTTGAGGTGCCAGATGACGGTGGCGTCGAACTGTGGCACCACATACAACCGCCCGCTGTCGTGCGCGTCCAGCGTGCGCACCGCGACACTGTCCGCGGACAATCCGGTCCAGCGGGCCAGCTGCTGGCTGAGGCTCATCGAGCCGGGAGTGATCCGGCCGTCGGTGAAGACGTTGGTCTTGACGAAGGTCGGGCACAACATGGTGACCGCGATGTCGGTCCCATCGAGTTCGGCGGCCAGCGTCTCCGACAGCGACATGACGCCGGCTTTGGACACGTTGTAGGCCGCCATCGAGGGCGCGGCAGCGAATCCTGCCGCCGATGCCACGTTGATGATCCCGCCGCGGCCGGCCTCGCGAAGGATCGGTGTGAAGATCTCACAGCCGTGGACCACCCCCCACAGGTTGATCCCGAGCGCCCATTCCCAGTCCTGGAAGCCGATGTCGCCGACCGGCTTTCCCCCGATGCCGACGCCGGCATTGTTGATCACCAGGGTCGGCGCACCGCCGAAGACCTCCAGGGCATGCCGGGCCAGCTGCTCGACTGCGGCACGGTCGGATACATCGCACTGCGCCGCGTGCCCGGTGCCGGTGGGAAGCTGCTCGATCAGTGCCACGGTCTCGGCCGCGCGGTCGGCGTCGATGTCGGCGCAGACGACGTCGCCGCCGCGACGGACCAATTCCAGGGCGAAGGAACGTCCGATACCGCTGCCGGCACCGGTGACCACCGCCTTGGCCTTGACCGAGCGCCGGTCGGTCCGGAAGGCGTTGAGCACCGTGTCGATTCCGAAGGTCACGACACCCCCTCGAGGGTGTCGGATCGCTCGTCGCCGTAGGCATCGGCGATGAAGGCCGCCGCCCGACGCAGCGCCGCTGCGGCTTCCGGCGCCAGCCGCGGCAGCGCTTGGAAGACGTGCACCATCCCCGGCCAGATCTCCAGGGTGCTGGTTGCGCCGGCCCGGCGCAGTTCGGCGTGCAGGTATCGTGCGTCAGCGCTGAGCATCTCGTATTCACCGACCTGAATGAGCGTCGGCGGCAACCGATCTGCCCGGGCGAAGTCGAGCCGCAGGCGCGGGTCGGCCTGGTCGTGGCCGCGCAGGTAGAGGCTCACCATCCGGCGCGCGGCGCGAGCCGACATGGCCGGGTCGCGGCGCACCGCTTCCTGCTGGAGGGCCAGCCCCAGGCTGAGGTCGATCAAGGGTGAGAACAGCACCACAGCAGCGGGCCGGAAATGCGGGTCATCGGCGTGGGCGAGCAGCATGTCACAGGCCAGGTGGCCGCCGGCGGAGTCCGCACCGATCGCGATGTCGGATGCCGCATACCCCTGGGTCAACAGCCACCGGTAGCCGGCTTCGACATCGTCGGCAGCCGCGGGAAACCGGTGCTCGGGCGCCAGCCGGTAATCCACCACGAACATCGGTAGGCCGGTGGCCTGTGACCATCGCGCGACCAGCTTGCGGTGGGTCCGCGCCGAGCAGATCACGTAGGCGCTGCCGTGCACGTAGTAGCCGGCGCGCTTGCCGAACTCCACGCCCGGTCCGAGCACCCACTCCCCCCGCAACCCGGGCCCGGTCACCGGCACGATCCGTGTGCCACCGGGCATCGAGCCGAACGCCGCCATGATGGTGGCGATCAACCCGCGTCCGAACCAGACACCGGGTCGATTCATCGGGATCGCGCTGGTGAGACATCCCAGCGTCCAGCGGGTGGCTGTGGCTGACAGCACGGCCCGCAGCGTCGCACGGGTGGGTATGGCGGGCAGCGCCGCGCCGTGGGGTTTCCTCACGGTCGGAATGACATCATCGATTGTGCCATTTGTCAATGGCGTAGTTGGCCGGGACAGACCCGATGGTCCTTTTCCATGGACGCTCGTCTGCTTATCTTCCGCTTATGTTCCAGAGGTCATTCACTTAGTGCATCAGCAGCCATGGCATCGGTAACCGGCGCGCGATTATTTCGATTCCGGGGATTAAATTGACGTCACCGGCAATAATCCGTGTGTCGGCAACCACTGCCGCCACAGCAGGATTCACATCTACACCGCGGAGGTGTCGGTCGATGCATTCACATGCCGAGCAAAACAGCCGGACGACACATCTGGGATCTTTGCAAAAAAAGGGGGAGCTATGAAGCGACTGATAATCGGCGCCGCGCTGTGTGGCGCCGCGATGGCATTCGCTGGCACAGCCAACGCGGCCGACGAGAATAAGTACGATTTCCTCTACGGCTCGGACGAGGCGCTAGTCCTGGGCCCGACCGGCATCGGGACACCGAGTGCCAACTACATCAGCAATGGGATCGACCTGTACCTCGAGCCGCTGGGTTACGAGGGCACCGTTGAGTCGTCGCACGCGCTGACGCTGCCCAACTCCTTTGACTTCCTGGACAGCGTTCCGGGCGGCGAAAAGGTCCTTATCGAGGCGGTCCTGGCCGAGTACAACGCCGGCGCAATGGGCTGCGACGATGCGGGTGTGTGCAGCGACCCGCTGACCATCTTCACCTACTCCCAAAGCAGCCTGATAGCCGCTCACGCCCAAGACGACCTGGTGAAAGCCGGCGTCCCCGAGGACGCGTTACGTTTCGTGATGCTCGGCGCCACCCCCGCCGCCGTCCCCACCAACATGTATCCCACCGAGGTATTCAACATCGACGGCGACATCTACACGACGCACTCGTTAACCAAGAGCTGGTTCGACCTGCTGATGGGGAACACCAACTGGCAGGACGTGCTGTACGGGTTGGCAGTCCACAATGCCTACTTCGGGTTGACGCCGGATCAGATCGACGCGGCGGATTCAGTTACCCAGGGACTGACCACGTTCAACGAGATTCCAGAACTCAGCTTCCCCGAGCTGTTCCAAGCGCTGTTCAGTGCGTTCTTCAACGTGTAACCACACAGCCGCTTGACCCGCACGGCGGCAAGCGCGACGCCAGACGCCGGTGACGCGATTGCCGAACCACGACGGGATGATGTGGTGATTCCGGCCGCCGAGCCGCGGCCGGAATCACCGCAGTCAGGACACCCGGCCCGGGAACTGCGCGACGGGTATCGGTAGCGGCGGCAGACCCGGCGTGGCCGGTCTGAGCGGTGCCGACGGTGTTGGCGGGGGCGTCGCTCCCATGGTCCAGTTCCCATCGTTGCCGGCGGTGTAAGCCAGCCATACCCGGTCGACACCCGCCTGGGCCTTGGCCGCTTTGAGCAGTTCGTTCTGATATCCGGTGCGCGGTACCGCGAACCCGCCCTGGCCGACGCACCCCAGGGCGCCGCCGGCGAATTGACCGGCGCCGGGGCTGATGTGCCAGCCGTCAGGGCCCTGGCAGGCGTAGCGCAAGAACTGGCCGCAGGACTCGGCCTGGAAGCGGCCGTCGCCATTGTGCACGGCGCATTGCTGGGCGGAGCCCGACAGCGGTTGACCGTAGGACCAGCTCCACACGAAACCCGCCAGCTGATCGGCATGTGGGTCCACGAAGTTCGGGCCGGGCGCGTTGGCGCCGCAACGCATCATCTCGTGGATCTGCTCAGCCGTCATCGGCAGCAGGTTGCCCCCGCCGGCGAGCACGTCGACCAGCGTGTTGGAGTCGAAGAACCGCGTATAGGAACTCTCGAACTGCGTCCTGGTGAAGTAGCAGTCGGGGAACTGCACGGTGACCGGCATACCCTTCTCCACCACGTTGCTGTCGTTGAAGCCGAGCACATCCCACCCCGGATCGTGGCCGCACCCGCTGGTGTAGAGCAGCACCTGCTTGCCCGTCGCCCGGATCTGGGCCAAGCTCACATGCAGCGGGATGGCCTGGGTCTCACAGGTGGCACCGGGCTGCACCTGCTCGGGACGGAACAACAGGTCACGCCCCGAGGTGGTGCCCAGAGTGCTCTCAATGACCGCGGCTCCGGCAGGCAGCGACTTGCTGATGTCGTCGACCGGATCGTCGAGCCGGTTCTCCACGTACAGGATGATCACCGTCTCGGGGTGGGCGTCCAACCAGCGGCGGATCTCCTGCAGGCCGGATGCCGCGGTCCGTTCGAAGGTGCAGCCCAAGTGGTTGTCGAAGCCGTGGCACAGGATCGGCGCGTACCCGCCGGGGGCGCCGAGGCTGGGGTACCAATGTAGGTCGAGCTCAAGGAAACGCATGTCCAGGTCGAGCTGGTGGACCATCGAGTACAGCTGGTCGGGGTCCATTCCCGACAACGTGGGCGGGATGTTGGCATTCGTGTAGTTGAACGAGTTGTGGGTGGCCGGTATCTGGGCCTCCCCCAGCGGCACGGTTAGGCCCAGCTCATACTGCTGGACCAGCGCCCGGTGCACCGGACCGGCCAGGTAGTTCTGTACGGACCGATCGCCGATGGGGCTACCGTTGCGCAGCGCGCAGTAGTCGATCGGGCCGTTGACCGCCCGGCACTGGCTGGCCACCAGTTGCGCCGCCGCGTCAAGCGTCTTGCACGTCACCGCGAGTTGTCCGGTGACGACGTCGAAGCAGGCGCTGATCAACCCGTGCTTGTTGCCACCGAACCAGCTGCACGCCTCGACCGAGCCCACCGTGCTGCAGGCCTGCACCAGCGGATCGGTGAGGTCACCGATCGCCGTGCACACCGGGGTGAAGGCCGGACCCAGATCGGTGCAGGCGGTGGCCAGCGAGGGCGGCGCCGAATTACGGGCCAGCACGTGGATGGTGACGGTGGCCGGTGTCGAGTACGAGCTGCCGTCGGTGGCGGCGTAGCTGAAGGCGTCGACGCCGACGTAGCCGTTCGCCGGAGTGTAGGTGAACGTGGCACCGCTGACCGTCGCCGTGCCGTACGCGGGTGCGGTGACGATGGCGTACTGAGTTGCCGGGCTCGCCGGGGCGGCAACCAGGCCGGCGGTCACCGGAGCGGCCGTGGTGGTCACGGCCACCACGTGCTGCGCCTGGGCGATCGCCGCCGACGCCATGGGCGGCAACCCGGCCGCAACTCCGGTGCCGCCGAGAAGTACTGCCAGCACTGCGATTACAGCGGTCCACCGCCGGCGGAGTGTTGCGACACCCCTAGTGGCGATCAACCCGACGCGACGCCGCGGACGCGCAACTGCGGACCCACCGACCACGGACCAGACTCCTCATTCGGCTACGACACCGACTCACGCGCTCGGGACACCCGCGCAATGCCCGTAACAATGCGGTCCAAAAATCACGCAGGTAACACGACATGGTCACGGATGCAGCCCAATGGGTTCTTCGGATTAACTTGATCTCCGATCGCGGCATCTCGTGCCGGAACCCACGCAAGCACAAGGTGATTCAGAGGTCGGGCAGCAGGGCGCCAGGGTCGCCCACGTCGATGTCCCCGAAATCCGGCGCCGGCGAGTCGTCGATCGGCGTATGCGGCGCGCCGATCGACTCCGCGACGGCGCGCGGCAGATAGTTCAGCAGCGCGTCGACGAAGCCCGTATGGTTCACATCCTGAAAAGGCATGAGAATGCCTGCCAGACCCGGGCTTTCGCTGTTCAGGTAGGCGTTGAGGAGTTGGGCGGGTGCGCCGACCAGCCCGACCAGCGCGCCGGTGAGATCCCCGGCCGACAGGTCCTCGATGAAATCGTGGGCGATCGTCTCGATCTCGGTGACGGCGGCCTGCAGGGAGCTGAGCGCGGCAAGGCCGACCGGCACCTGCAGCGCGTGAAGGGCGGCCGTCGCCGCATTCACGATGTTTCCGGCGATCTCGATGGGGATCGCCACCAGCCGGTCCACCAGCCCGAAGACCGGAAAGGCACTGAGCACGATGATGATCGCCTCCGCCACGGCACCCACGATGTCCTCCGACGAGATGGCGTCGAACAGGGTGTCAAGCTGGTCGGGCAAGTTGATCACCCCGTCGACGAACGACGAGAAGGTGGCATCGAACGCGTCGAACGTCGCCTGCAGGTAGCCGAATCCGTTGGCGAACAATTGGACGACGACCGGCAGCGGGTCCTCCACCCAGTGGCCAGCGAGGGCGCCCAGGTTCTCGAGGGTGTTGGTGAACAGGTCGACATACGGTTCGAGTGGGCTGGCGGCCAGCTCGGCCGCGCGCACGACGACGTCAGTTCGCGGCGTCACCGCGACCGGTGCGATGAGGGCGCCGGTAGCCAGCGTCGCGACGCCGACGGTGAGACGGAAGGGACTGACTGTTCCCACAACACTCATTTCGTTACAGGTGCCACTACGGTAACTCTGGACACGGTGGTCAGTCGTGGGAATGCGGGGTTTGCTAGCGCCGCCATACGGAGCTCCCAGGCGGGCGCTTCAGCGCGCTACGGTGGGGCGGGCGGGGCTCGAACCCGCGACCAACGGATTATGAGTCCGCGGCTCTAACCGACTGAGCTACCGCCCCAGGCACCAACTAGCTGCGGATGACCGTCCCGCAAGGTCGTCGGTCGGCGTCGGCGCGAGGCCTTCGCACGACCAAGAGATTAGCGCGCGGAATGACCGCCGACCACGCCCCGGTGCGCCGCAACCGTCCGACGTTCACCTCCGTGGCGGCTGGTGGGCGCTGCCGAGCGCTTGGGGATGCTGCGGCAGATCCATGCCGGCCAGCCGCGCCGCGCGCCCCCTGGCCTCGGCGAACCGCCTCGGCGATCGCGGAGGATCCCGTCATGACCGCCACCCCGCGCGGCGTGTGTTGACGGCATCTGACGTCGGGACCGTGCACCCGCAACAGGGCGTCGAAATCGCCTCCCTGCGCGGCCGCCAGGAAGGCGTCGACGCCCCTCCCGCTGCGCCCGCCGGTCCCCGTCGGCTGCGGCACGTCCGGCAGCTTGCGGCGCGGGCGGTTCCTCCTGCAGCCGTTCGCCTGAACTACCGCGACGCGACGTCGTGCCTGGGGACCGGAATCAGCATCCGCACCCGGCGACGGTATTGCTGATACTCCTCACCGAGCATCCCCGACAGATCCCGTTCCTCCAGCTGCAGCGCGATCAGGATGTAGCCGGTGCTCGCCGCCGCGAACAGCAGGTGGCCGGCGGTCATGGTGGGCGCGGCCCAGAACGCGATCACGAACCCCAGCATCAGTGGGTGGCGCACCACCCGGTACAGCGCCAAGGCGCGGAAACCGACCGGCTGGTAGGGCTGTTCGCGCCACGCGAGGTAGACCTGGCGCAGCCCGAACAGGTCGAAGTGGCTGATCATGAAGGTCGATGCCAGCGCGATCGCCCACCCGATCCAGAACAGCACCCACAGCGCGGTCCGTCCCACCGGCGACGCGACATCCCAGATGATCGCCGGGATCGGACGCCACTGCCAAAACAGCAGGGCCAGAACGAGGTTCGACGCCAGAACGTAGGTGCTGCGTTCGATATCCGGCGGTACCCGTCGCGTCCACCATCGCTTGAACGCCGGTCGCGCCATCACACTGTGCTGCACGGCGAACAAGCCCAGCAACAGCACGTCGATCACGATCGCGCGGCCGGTCGGCGCCGCCAGACCGTGGTCCACGGTGCGCGGCACCACGAAGTCGCCGACGAAGCCGACCGCGTAGAGGAAGACCGCCAGGAAGGCCAGATAGTTGAGCACCGCGTAGGCCAGTGCGAGAAATCGGGCCATGGCGCCCTCCCCAGCCGGTGAAGCCCTCATCCTAGTCCGGAAACAAGCAGCTCAACAAGGGTTTTTGTCGGGCAGTTGAGCAGCGTCCATCAGCACCGGCTTACGATCCCACCATGACCGCGGAAACGTTCGTCACCCACACCCCCGGCGATGTCCGGATCATCGCCGACCGTCACGGTGACCCCGAGGCACGCGCGGTGGTGTTCCTGCACGGCGGCGGCCAGACCCGGCGCTCGTGGGCCCGCGCAGCCGCCGCGGTGGCCGAGCGTGGCTGGCAGGCCATCACCGTCGACCTCCGTGGCCACGGCGAGTCGGATTGGGCGAGCGAAGGCGACTACCGGCTGGTCAGCTTCGCCACCGACGTTCACGAGGTGCTGCGCACGCTGCCGCCGGATCCGGTGGTGGTCGGTGCCTCCCTGGGCGGGTTCACCGCGATGCTGCTGGCCGGCGAGCTGGCGCCCGGTGCGGCCAGCGCGGTGGTGCTGGTCGACATCGTGCCCAACATGGACGCCGCCGGCGCCGAACGGATTCAGGCGTTCATGGCCGAGCGGATGAATTCGGGTTTCGGCTCACTCGACGAGGTCGCCGACGCGATCGCCGCCTACAACCCGCACCGGCCCCGCCCCGCCGACCTGGACGGACTCACCACCAACCTGCGCCGCCGGGGTGACCGCTGGTATTGGCACTGGGACCCGAAGTTCGTCAGCGGCTCAGACGAGTTCTCACCGCTTGAGATCCACGACGTCGACCGGCTCAACGCCGCGGTGGCCAATATCCTCAACGACGGCGTGCCGATGCTGCTGGTGCGCGGCCAGCTCAGTGACCTGGTCAGTGCCGAGAACGCCGAGCTGTTTCTGGCCCGCTTCCCGCAGGTGGAGTTCATCGACGTGGCCGGTGCCGGGCATATGGTCGCCGGCGACCGCAACGACATCTTCGCCGACGCGATCCTGGGCTTCCTCGCCCGTCACACCGACACAGTCAGCTGAAGACGGTCTGGCCGTCCGCGTTGAGCAGGTAGGGCTCGGTTCCCTCGGCCACCCGCGGCGCGTCGGCACCGAGTGAGACCGCGATCTTGTTGCCGGCGTTACGCATCACATCCAGTGTCAGCTCGATGATCTGGTCGTCGGTGAAGTGCCGGCGCACCCCGGCCGCGACGTCGGCGTCGATGCACGCCGGTGTCCAGATCAGCGCGTCGACGTAGCGCAGCGCCGCTTTCTGCGGCTCGCTCAGCATCCGGGAGGACTCGAAGCGTTCGATCTCGTCGTAGAGCGACTCGGATCCGCCGGCGTCCAGGGCGGTCGTCTCCCGCAGCGACTTGCACAACCGGCAGTTGTGCTGGGCCGCACCGCGCAACCGGACCACCTCGGAGGTCACCGCGTCCAACGACCGCAGCCGCGCCACGGCTGGCATGAACCGGTTGAACAACGCGTCGCCCGGGTGGCTGAAGTGATCCCACACGATCGTCTCCGGCCACGACACCGAAACACCCACCGCTTCCAGCCCGGCACGCACCCGCGGCACGAAGTCCGCGATGTACATCTGCACGACGGCGTCGAACGCCTTGTCCCCCATGGCATCCCTCAGCCGGTCGCGCTGGGCTTCGGTGATCACCGAAACGTCGACGCTGAACTGTTCGGCGAACTCTGCCACCGCCGGATCGGCACCGGCCTGATCACCGTCCACCTCGGCCGGCAGCGGCGGGAGGCCCAGCGTGCGGGCGCACACCGCCCGCACCGCTGCGCCGACGGCACCGCCCGACAACGCCACCAACGCGTTCAGCTCAGCGAGAATGTCCATGCCAGGATTATGGACCGAACCGCAATAGGCTGAAACCCGTGCGCGTCGTCGTCATCACCAAACACGGACCTCCCTCGGTGCTCGAAGTGCAGGATCGCCCCGATCCGCCACCGCCGTCGAGCGGCCAGGTCCGGATCGCGGTGCGTGCGGCCGGGGTGAACTTTGCCGACCACCTCGCCCGGGTCGGGCTGTACCCGGATGCGCCGAAGGTGCCCAGCGTGGTCGGTTACGAGGTGGCGGGCACCGTCGAAGCGGTCGGCGAGGGTGTGGACCCGGCCCGGGTCGGCGAGCGGATCGTGGCCGGCACCCGATTCGGCGGTTACGCCGAGCTCATCAACGCCGACGCCGCCGACACCGTGCCGCTGCCACCGTCGATGAGCTTCGAACAGGGCGCTGCGATACCGGTGAACTATGCGACGGCGTGGGCGGCGCTGCACGGCTACGGGTCCCTGCAGGCCGGCGAACGCGTGCTGGTGCATGCGGCTGCCGGCGGCGTCGGTATCGCGGCGATCCAGCTGGCCAAGGCCGCCGGCGCCGTTGTAGACGGGACCTCGTCACCTGGCAAGCATGGTCAGCTCGAGGCCCTCGGCATCGACCGGGCCATCGACTACCGACGGACCGGCTGGTGGAAAGGGCTGCCGCCCTACGACGTCGTGCTCGACGGGCTCGGCGGTACCTCGCTGCGGCGGTCGATGGCGTTGTTGCGTCCCGGCGGACGGCTTGTCGCCTATGGGCTTTCATCGCTGCAGCGGGGCGAGAAGCGATCGCTGCGCCGGGCGGCCCCGCAGGCGCTGGCGATGCTGCGGGGTTTCAGCCTGCTTACGCAGATGGAGCAATCCAAGACGGTGATCGGCCTGAACATGTTGCGGCTGTGGGACGACCGCGGCACGCTCGGACCCTGGATCGCACCACTGTCGCAGGCGCTGGCCGACGGTACCGCGGCGCCCATCGTGCACGCCGCGGTGCCCTTTGCCAACGCCCCGGAAGCCCACCGCATCCTGGCTGCGCGGGAGAACGTCGGCAAGGTGGTGCTGGTGCCCTGAGCCGGACGCACGACGACGGCGCTAACCCCGTGCTTACCCCGCCGCAGGTGGCCGCGGCATCCAGAAGCGCCGATCCCGCATACGAAACACCGCGGTCCCGCGGGTGTGCGACGCACCACGGTCCATCGGCCCCAGCACGCCCGCCGGGGGGTGGCCCGCGGGGGGCCGCGACCCGTTGGCTGGCTCTGCGGCTATCGCAACGGTCGCCGGTCGCGGTGATCGCGCTGCCGGGTCGGTGGTGTTCGCCGCCTGCGTTGCCGTCAACCAGTGCTGCGGCACCGACAGCCGTCCCACCGGCGCCGCCTTGCCCGCACCCGCCAGCACCGCTGCCGGAACACCCGTCGGGGCGCTTCGGAGTGCATCGTCCACGAAAACCGTGTCGGGCGGCGCGGCCGCGGCGGCCGCTTGGTCTTGTGCATTCAAGATCGCCATCCCGAAGATGCCCTGCGACCCGGTCGTGAAGACCACCTGTTGAGCTACGCTCAGCACCCCCAACGACGGGCCAAAAGCAGCCACTTGGGCGATTATCGGCACCGACGCCGGCGGTACCGCCTGGGCCACGCTCACCGGCGGTGACTGCGCCGTTGCTGCGGTAAGAATCTGTGACGGCTGTTGGCTACCGGAAACCAGCTCGGAGAGAAGCAGTTTCGTATCTTGCGTGACAGCCTCGGCGACAGCGCGTGACGCCGCGGCGTGCTGGGTGGCTTGGCTGCCCGGGTCGGTGGTCTGCGGCGGGTGTTGAAACCGCGCCGGCGTGCTCGCCTGCGCCGAGCCTGCAGCGTAGCCATACATCGCGGCAGCGTCCTGAGCCCACATCTCGGCGTAGAGGGCCTCGGTGGCCGCGATCGCCAAGGCGTTCTGCCCGAAGAAATTCGTGGCCACCAGCGTCGCCAGCTGGGCACGATTGGCCGCCACCGCCGCCGGCGGCACGGTCGCGGCGAACGCCGCCTCGTAAGCGGCCGCCACCGCCCGGATCTGCGCTGCGGTCTGTTCGGCATGACCCGCGGTCGCCGTCGCCCACGCCATATACCGGGAAGCGGCCGCCGCCATCGCGTCCGAGGCTGGACCCGACCAGTGCTGCCCCTGCAGTGTCGAGATCGTTGCGGAGTAACCGGTTGCCACCGACTCCAGTTGCACGGCGATGCCGTCCCAGGCCGCTGCCGCCGCCAGCATTGGCCCCGACCCCGGACCGGAATACATTCGGGTCGAATTGATCTCGGGTGGCAAGGCCCCGAAGTCAAACATCGAACGGCCCGTTCGAGCGCATCGGCTAGCCGCCAAAGGACGGGCGCGGCATCTTGAAGCGGTCAGGTGCGACGCGTAAGGCGCCGGCGACCGACTGGCGCCCCACCGCACCGGCCATCATTGCCGCCATCGGCCCCATGCCCATCGCCGGAGCGGCACCGGGAACGTCAGCCATCACACCGTCCGGCGACACATCGGGAAGATCGGTATCCGCCAGCCACACCGGGTCTTCACTAGCGGCCCCAGCCGGGGTGGCATCGGCCCACGCCGGCGGCACCGACAGCTGCCCCACCGGCGGCGCATCGCCGCCCATGTGCGCGAGTACGGCATGGCGACCGCCGGCAGGCTCCGGCACCGGTGCCGCTTCCTTGGCCAGGACCGGCGCGGCCGCCCCGGCCGCGCCCACACCGGCGTTGCCATGGGTGACCAGATAGGCGTTCCCCGCCAACGCGAAGGAGCCGACCGCCGAGACCGTGCGCGCGGTCTGCAAGCCGAATGAGGCGGGCCCCAGCAGGATGTTCACCGCCTCGATCCCGGCCAGCGGCAACAACGGGTCTACCTGCGCCGGCATTGCTGCGGCCGCCCCGGTCGACAGGCCGCCAAGCTGCTGCGGCAACTCCGCAAGCAGTTGCGGCAGCAAGCTCTGCGAGTTCGACGCGCCCGCGCCGGCCACCGAGCCGGCCACCGCGGCGGCCTGGCCGGCGCCACCGGTGGTGGTCGGCGGCGGCTGTTGAAACGGCGACAGTTGCGTCGCCGTCGCCGCGGAGGTCGCATAGCCATACATCCCGAGTGTGTCTTGGGCCCACATCTCGGCGTACTCGAATTCGGTGGCAGCGATCGCGGGCGTGTTCTGCCCGAGGATGTTGGTCGCGGCCAGGTTCGCCAGCCGGGCGCGGTTGGCGGTCACCACCATCGGCGGCACGATCGCGGCACGTGCGTTCTCGTAGGCGGCCGCCGCGGCGCGCGCCTGGCCGGCAGCGCGTTCAACCTGGCCCGCCGTGACCGCCGCCCACTCGGCATACCGGGTCGCCGCGGCCGCCATCGCCGCGGACGCCCGACCCGCCCAATTCTCGCCCTGCAGATCCGCGATCACCGAGAGATAGCCGGTGGAAAATGAATTCAACTGCGCGGAAAGCGAATCATAAGCTGCCGCGGCGGCAAGTAACGGCCCGGAACCCGGGCCGGTGTAAATCTTCGCCGAGGTGATCTCGGGCGGGGACGTTCCGAAATCCAACACCTTGCATATCCCCTCTGGTTGCCGTTCTATCGGCGACGAGCGGTGCCGGACTCGCCCCGCCTCTGGAGCCCACAGAGTCGGTCGACCAACGCCTGCTCGACCGGACCGGGTCGTGTGGCGGCGATACCACCGAGCATTCGTCTTCCCGCCGGGGACTCCGGTGCGGGAAAACTTCTGCCACCGGCCAGTCTCGGTTGTGCATTCGCCCTCCGCCATCGGATCTGACACCCAAAAGCGGGGGGGAACGACGTGTACGAACGTTGTCCGACTCGAGGCGAGACGGCGCGGAAATGACCAGTGCCGACGGCCTCACCGACTGCTGAGCCACGCCCACCGGCGGCCCGCGTCGACGGAGACGACCGAGGTCAGATGGTGCGGGTCAACCGTTGTGCGAGCAGTTGGGCGAACCGCGCCGGGTCCTCCAGCGCCCCGCCCTCGGCCAACAGCGCTGTCCCGTAGAGCAACTCCGCGGTGTCGGCCAACTCGGCATCGTCGCCGCGCTCACCGTGCGCCTGGCGCAGACCGGTCACCAGCGGATGGGCCGGGTTGAGTTCGAGGATCCGCTTACCGACCGGCACCTCCTGCCCGTTGGCGCGATAGATACGCGCCAAGGCCGGGGTCATCTCGAAGGTGTCGGTGATCAGACAGGCCGGTGATTCGGTCAGCCGGGTCGACAGCCGCACCTCTTTGACGTGCTCGTCCAGGGTCTGTTGCAGCCAGGCGATCAGGTCGGCGAACTCCTTTTCCTGCTCCTTGCGCTGCTCCTCGTGGGCGGTCTTGTCCTCCTCGGAGTCCAGGTCCACCTCGCCTTTGGCCGTCGACTGCAACGGCTTGCCATCGAACTCGGCGACGGTGTTCACCCACAGCTCGTCAACCGGATCGGTCAGCAGCAGCACCTCATAACCCTTGGCCTTGAACGCCTCCAGGTGCGGCGACTTCAGCAGCTGCTCGCGGGACTCGCCGGTGGCATAGAAGATCTGCTCTTGGCCGTCTTTCATGCGTTCGACGTACTGCGCCAGCGTGGTCGGCTCGGACTCGCTGTGCGTCGAGGCGAAGGAGCTGATCGCCAGCAGCGTCTCCTGGTTGTCGAAGTCGGAGAGCAGTCCTTCCTTGACGACGCGGCCGAACTCGGTCCAGAAGGTGCGGTAGTCCTCGGGCCGCTGCGACTGCAGTTCCTTGATGGTCGAGAGCACCTTCTTGGTCAGCCGTCGCCGGATCGCGTTGATCTGGCGGTCTTGCTGCAGAATCTCGCGGGACACGTTGAGCGACATGTCCGCCGCGTCGACGACGCCTTTGATGAAGCGCAGGTACTCGGGCATCAGCTGATCGCAGTCACCCATGATGAACACCCGCTTGACGTACAGCTGCACCCCGACCTGCGCATCCCGGTTGAACAGGTCGAACGGGGCGCGCGACGGGATGAACAGCAGCGCCTGGTATTCGAAGGTGCCCTCGGCCTTCATCGCGATGACTTCGAGTGGCTCGTCCCAGGCATGCGCGATGTGTTTGTAGAACTCGTTGTATTCCTCTTGCGAGACGTCGTCTTTGGGGCGCGCCCACAGCGCCTGCATCGAGTTCAGCGTCTCGGTCTCCACTGTGACGGTCTCTTCGCCGCCCTCCTCGGCAGGCGGGGTGCGCCGCTCGACCTGCATGCGGATCGGCCAGGCGATGAAGTCGGAGTACTTCTTGACCAGGCCGCGGATCGTCCATTCCGCGGTGTAGTCGTGCAGCTCGTCCTCGGTGTCCTCGGGCTTGAGGTGCAAGGTGATCGAGGTCCCCTGCCGCGCGCCCTCCACCGGCTCGATGGTGTAGGTGCCGTCGCCGCTGGACTCCCACCGGATGGCCTCGCGGTGGCCAGCTTTGAGGGTGACCATCTCGACCCGGTCGGCAACCATGAACACCGAGTAGAACCCGATGCCGAACTGGCCGATCAGCTCTTCGGAGGCCGCTGAGTTTTTGGCATCCTGCGCTTCCCTGAGCTGCTGGCGCAGCTCGGCGGTGCCGGAGCGGGCCAGTGTGCCGATCAGGTCCACCACCTCGTCACGCGACATGCCGATCCCGTTGTCACGCACGGTCAGCGTGCGGGCCGCCTTGTCCACCTCGATCTCGATGTGCAGATCGGAGGTGTCGACCTCGAGGTCCTTGTTGCGGAATGCCTCGAGCCGCAGCTTGTCCAGCGCATCGGAGGCGTTGGAGATCAGCTCCCGCAGGAACGCATCCTTGTTGGAGTAGACCGAGTGGACCATCAAATCCAGCAGCTGACGGGCCTCAGCCTGAAATTCCAGCTGCTCCACACGTTCGCTCATAGCGCCGGATTTTACCGACGAGGTCCTGGTGCGCCCCGGGGGGCTGAACCCGCGGACCGGCTTTACCGGATCTTGACCGCGCGTTGAATCGCCCCACCGACGATGACGACGTGACTACCATTCAAGCCGTGGAGCTGGGGGTTTTGGGACCTCTCCAGGCCCGGCACACCGGCGCCCCGGTCATCATCCCGGGCGCGAAACCTCGCGCCATCCTCACGATGCTCGGACTGCACGGCGGTTCGGTCGTGTCCGCCGAGACGCTGATCGATCTGCTGTGGGGCGACGATCCACCGCGCACCGCCGGCAAGGCGCATCGGCTCAGCACGCTCGGGGCCGTCGTCACCCATGTGGCGCAAGGGCTTACGAAGGAGGGCTTCGACGCCGAGTGGCACGGTGTCGCGATCGTGACCGTCCACGGAGATTCGGTCAACCGTTGTGAACTGTTCGATGAGGACGACCTCGCGGCCGCGCTCGCCAGATTCGACGAGCTGGACCTGCCGGCCTCACCGCCTGAAGATCACTGCGCCTGACTCACCGATGACATGTGGAAGTCGGGTATCCGCAGCGAGGGCATTAGCGCCCGGGTCGCCCAGTCGCCCCACTCCCGCGGCAGCGTCGGCTCGGCGATGCCGGCCTGGGTGGCGCGGCGCAGCAGGTCCAGCGGGCTCTCGTTGAACCGGAAGTTGTTCACCGCCGCGGTCACCTGGCCGTCCTCGACCAGATAGACGCCGTCGCGGGTCAGCCCGGTCAGCAGCAGCGTGGTGGGGTCGACCTCGCGGATGTACCACAGCGTGGTCAGCAGCAGACCGCGTTCGGTGGAGGCGATCATCTCGTCCATGCTGGCCGAGCCGCCGGTCATCAACAGGTTGTCGGCGGGTAGGGCGACCGGGGCACCGAATTCCGCGGCAGCCGCCCGCGGGTAGGCCAGCGCGTTGATCACCCCACCGCGGATCCAGTCCACGCAGCCGATGTCCAGGCCATTGTCGAACACCGACGCCGTCTCCGAGGAGGCGCCGGTCGCCACGAACGGCGCACACTCGAGGCCGAACGCGTGCGGGTCGGAGTACAGGGTCAACGGCAACTCGGTGAGCCGCTCCCCCACCCGGGTGCCGCCGCCGGGCGCCGACAAGGCGGTGCGGCCCTCCTGAGCGCCGCGGCCACTCATCGTCCAACCCAGGTAGATCATCATGTCGGCCACCGTGGACGGCGGCATCAACGTCTCATACCGCCCGGCCGGCAGTTCGACGGTGCGCGCCGCCCACCCCAGCCTCGTCGACAGCTGCTCGAGCAGCGAATCGGTCGGCACGTCAACGAAATACGGGGTGCTCACTCCGGCCCAGGCGCTGGCGCGATCGCGTTTGGCATTGATCTCCACCGTCCCGGTGGGCTGGGTGAAGCGGCGCCGCAGCCCGGTCGAGGACGCCAAGAACGTCGTCGCCATCTCGTGTCGGGCGAAGCCGTACAACTGGTCGGTACCGCGAAAACCCCGGCTCAACGACTCCGCCAGCCCGGCGAAGACCTCGGCGCCGGTACCCGGCGTTTCGGCATCCCAATCATCCGGCACGCCGGTGCCACTCACCAGCTCTGCGGCGTCGCGGGCTTCCGGCGCGCCGGCGGCGGCCTCCGCGGAGGCTGCCACCAGCTCGGGGATCAGCGCGGGATCCACCTCCGCTGAGCACAGCGATCCCACCCGCGGCCCCTCGTCGTCGCGGGCGATCGTGACCACCGTGGTGGTCCGGCTGTTGGACACCCCGTTGGTGGTCATCGAGTTGCCCGCCCAGCGCAGCGAAGCCTCGGCGCGGTCGGTGACCAGCACGATCGTCTCGATTTCGGTGCCGGCATGCCGACCACTGCCCGCGGCTTCCAGGGCATGGTCAATCACCTGCTGCGCTGGGATCAATGCGCCGCCTCCTCCTCATCGCTTCGCTCTGCATCGTCGACAGCGGGGATCATTGCGCCGCCTTCTCCTCATCGCTTCGTCCCCCTCGCCGCTGCGCGCCTGGGGGTACCCCCACTGCGTCGTCGGCGCCGGCGATCATTCCCTGCCCCCCTCGGCCCGGGTGTTGAGCACGTTGATCCCCCGGAACAGTGCCGACGGGCAGCCGTGGCTGACTGCGGCCACCTGACCGGGCTGGGCTTTGCCGCAGTTGAACGCCCCGCCGAGGCGCCACGTCGAGGCACCGCCGACCGCCTCCATCGCATTCCAGAAATCGGTGGTGGTGGCCTGATAGGCGACGTCGCGCAGCTGGCCGTCGAGCCGGCCGTCGCGGATCCGGAAGAATCGTTGCCCGGTGAACTGAAAGTTGTAGCGCTGCATGTCGATCGACCACGATCGATCTCCGACGATGTAGATGCCGTCGTCCACCCGGGCGATCAGATCGGCGGTCGAGACGTCCTCGGCGCCCGGCTGCAGCGACACGTTGGCCATCCGCTGGATCGGGACATGGTGCGGCGAGTCGGCGTAAGAACACCCGTTGGAGCGGGTCTGGCCCAGCCGGGGCGCGAACACCCGGTCCAGTTGATAGCCGACGAACACCCCGTCGCGCACCAGGTCCCAGCTCTGGGCGGCCACCCCCTCGTCGTCGTAACCGACGCTTGCCAGCCCGTAGGGCACGGTGCGGTCGGCGGTCACGTTCATCACCGGCGACCCGTAGCGCATCGTGCCGAGCTTGTCCGGGGTGGCGAACGAAGTGCCGGCATAGGCCGCCTCGTAGCCGATGGCACGGTCGTATTCGGTTGCGTGCCCGATGGATTCGTGAATCGTCAACCACAGGTTGGTCGGGTCGATCACCAGATCGGTTGGGCCGGCGATCACGCTGGGGGCTTTCATCTTCTCGGCGAGCAGCACCGGCAGCTGCGCCAGTTCATCCGACCAGTTCCACACCTCGTCGCCGGCCACCGCCTCCCAGCCCCGCGCGGTCGGCGGCGCCAGCGTGCGCATGGAATCGAAACCGTCCGGCCCGACGGTGACCGCCTCGCAGACTGGCATCACCCGCACCCGCTGCTGGGTGATCGACGAGCCGAACGTATCGGCGTAGAAGGCCTGTTCCTTGACCGCGGTCAGCGCAGCGGTCACATGGTTGACCCCGTCGGATGCCAGCAGCCGGCCGGAGTAGTCCTCCAGCACGTCGATCTTGTCGGCGGTGGGCACTGCGAACGGGTCGATCGCATAGGCCGACACCCAGCTGGCGTCGCGGTAGACCGGTTCGGCCGCCAACTCGACGCGTTCGGCGTTGAGGGTGCTCAGCGTCTTGGCCACCTGCACCGCCCGGCGGGCAGTGTCGGCCGCGACGCCCGGCGCCAGTTCGGCGTGCGAGGCGAAACCCCAGGTGCCGTCGACGATCACCCGGACCGCCAACCCGAGTTCGCGGTTGACCACCGCGGTCTCCAGTTCGCCGTCGCGCAGCCGGACCATCTCGGTGGCGATCCGGTGAATACGCAGGTCGGCGTGCTCGGCGCCGGCCGCTCTGGCCGCCGAGAGCGCGGCGTCGGCCAGCTCGTGGCGGGGCAGCGCCAGGAATTGGGCATCGATCCCCCGGTTCGGTGTCACCGGTCCACCGTAACGGCGTGCCGGTGATTGACCACGGCATAGGTGTCGATAATGATCACCGCGTGAGGGCGCCGCAGCGGCTGGTTGAAGACGGTGTTCGACGGTACGGCCGGTTCGCCCAGCGGGTCGCGGTCACCAACCCGGTCGACGCCCACCGCGGCTGGTCGCGCCGCTGGCACCAGTTCCGGCTCAAGGAGTGGATCGGCTTCGCGCTGATCCACCCCGAGATGTCGGGCGCGATGATCATGCAGGACGTCAAGTATCTGGGGTCCTCGGAGCTGTTCGTCCGCGACGCGGCCGGTGTGCTGGTGGAGAAGAGCACCCGCTTCCGGGGCGGCAGCCTGGACCTGCCCGACGAGCTGCTGCGCGGCGGGCGCTGCCGGATCGCCAAGCGCGGCTATCGGCTCGAATACGACTTCGATGCCGACACCGTGCGAATCGACTGCGCGGCGGACAAGCGCGGGCCTGCGATCACCGGTGCACTGCGGCTGGATGTGCGGGGGGCCGCGCCGCCGTTGAGCCTCAGCGCGAAGCTCACCCCGACGATCGACTACTACACGTTCAAGCAACCGTTTCCCGTCGAGGGGACGGTCACCGTCGGTGACCGGACCTACGAGTTCGACCCGGCACGCGATTTCGCCATCCTCGACGAGCACCGTTCGCAGTTCCCGTATGCGACGACCTGGACGTGGGGGACTTTCGCGGTCCGCATGCCCGGCGGTGTGGTCGGCTCCAACTTCGTCGACCGGACCGAGCTCAGCGACGATGACGACGAGTCGTCCAACTGGGTTCCCGGCGGCGTCGAGCCGCTCGCCGGGGTTCGGTTCGACTTCGCCTCCGGTGATCAGCTGTCCAGCGTGAACGTCTGCGACCGCGATCGCAGGCTGGAGGTGACGTTCACACCCGCGGGACGCAAAGCGGTCAAGGTCAACCTGGTCGCGGCCGCGATCGACTACTGGCAGCTCGCCGGGACCTACCGCGGCACCGTGACATCCTTGTCCGGCGAGTCCTTCTCCTTCGTCGACGTTCCCGGAGTTCTCGAGCGGATGAAGACCCGCTTTTGACTTGCCGCGGCCGCTTTAATACACCTATGCGCCAGGCACCCCGGTCTACCGCGCTCGGCTACGCGCTGCTGGCGCCCAGCCTGTTCGGCGTGGTGGCGTTCCTGTTGCTGCCGATCCTGGTGGTGGTGTGGCTCAGCCTGCACCGCTGGGATCTGCTGGGGCCGATCAGCTACGTCGGCGGCGACAACTGGCGATCGGTGCTGACCGATCCGGTGTTCGGCAATTCACTGGTGGTGACGGTGTTGTTCGTAGCGATCGTCGTCCCGCTGCAAACCCTGCTGGGACTGGGGGTGGCGGTGTTGCTGGCGCACGGCCTGCCCGGCAGCGGGATGTTTCGCACCATCTACGTGCTGCCGTGGATCTGCGCGCCGCTGGCGATCGCGGTGCTGTGGCGCTGGATCCTGAGCCCCACGGACGGCGCGGTGAGCACCGTATTGGGGCACCGGGTGGAGTGGCTGACCGATCCCGGGCTGGCGTTGCCGGTGACGTCGGCGGTGGTGGTATGGACCAACGTGGGCTACGTGGCGCTGTTCTTTGTGGCCGGCATCTTGGCCATCCCCACCCAGGTGCTGTCGGCGGCGCGGATCGACGGGGCGAACGGCTGGCAGCGGTTCTGGCGGGTGACGTTGCCGATGCTGCGGCCCACCATGTTCTTCGTCCTGGTCACCGGGGTGGTCAGCGCGGCGCAGGTGTTCGACACCGTCTACGCGCTCACCGGGGGCGGCCCCGCCGGTCGCACCGATCTGATCGCACACCGCATCTACGACGAGGCGTTCGGGGCGGCGGCGATCGGGCGGGCCGCGGTGATGGCCCTGGTGCTGTTCGCCGTATTGGTGGGGGTGACGGTGGTTCAGCAGCTTTCGTTCGGCCGGCGGGTCAGCTATGACCTCACGTAACGCCGGTGTCTACGCGCTGCTGACGTTCGGCGCACTGATCACGCTGGCTCCCTTCGGGCTGGGGCTGCTGACGTCGTTCACCCCGGCACGCCAATTCGCCAGGGGCACTCCGCTGGCCTGGCCCGACCCGCCGACCCTGGACAATTACGCCGATCTGGGCGGTGCCGGATTCGGGCGGGCGGCCGCAGTCACCACGCTGATGACAGCGGTGATCGTGCTCGGACAGCTGACGTTCTCGGTGCTGGCCGCGTACGCGTTCGCGCGGCTGGAGTTTCCCGGACGGGACGCCTTGTTCTGGGTCTACGTGGCCACGCTGATGGTGCCGGCCACCGTGACGGTGGTGCCGCTGTATCTGATGATGGCGCAACTCGGCCTGCGGAACACCTTCTGGGCCCTGGTGTTGCCGTTTGTGTTCGGTTCCCCTTACGCGATCTTCTTACTACGCCAGTACTTTCGCGCAGTGCCTGCCGACCTGGTGAACGCCGCCCGCCTCGACGGGGCGAACACCCTCGACGTGATCGTGCACGTGATGGTCCCGGCCAGCAGGCCGATCCTGGTGACCCTCGGTCTGATCACCGTGGTCTCGCAGTGGAACAACTTCATGTGGCCGCTGGTGATTACCAGCGGCGACAAGTGGCGGGTGCTCACGGTGGCCACCGCGGCGCTGCAGTCCCGCTACAACGCGCAGTGGACGCTGGTGATGGCGGCGACCACGGTGGCGATGATCCCGCTGATCGTGCTGTTCGTGGCGTTCCAGCGGCGGATCGTGCAATCGATCGTCGTGACGGGGATCAAGTGAGCCGGCCGCGGTTCTCCACCCTGTTCGCCGGGGCGGTGATCGCACTCGCCGCACTGCTCGGCGCTGCGGGGGTGCTGCTCGATGACGCCTCGACCCGCTCTACCACCGGTGCGACGGTGGTGACGGTGCGACTGTGGGACGAGCAGGTCGCCGGGGCCTATCGGCAGTCGTTCGCGGCGTTGCACCGCGCGCGCCCCGACATCGAGGTGCGCGTCAACGTGGTCTCTTACGCCACCTACTTCGACACGCTGCGCACCGATGTGGCCGGCGGCGGCGCCGACGACATCTTCTGGCTGTCCGACGCCTACCTCGCCGGGTATGCCGACAGCGGGCGGCTACTGAAAATCGATGCGGACAAAGCTGATTGGGAGCCGTCGGTGGTCACCCAATTCACCCGAGACGGAACGCTGTGGGGGGTACCGCAGCTCACCGACGCCGGTATCGCGGTGTACTACAACGCGGAGCTGCTGGCCGCGGCCGGAGTCGATCCCACCGCGTTGACACGGCTGCGGTGGGATCCGCGCCCCGCTGACGACACGCTGCGGCCGCTGCTGGCCAAGCTCACCCGCGATGTCGCCGGGCGCAGCGCCGACACCCCCGGATTCGACGAGCGCCGCATCCGGCAGTGGGGCTATAACGCCGCCAACGACCCGCAGGGCATCTACCTGAACTACATCGGCTCGGCCGGCGGGGTGTTCCAGCGCGGCGACGAGTTCGCCTTCGACAACCCCGCGGCCGTGGCCGCGTTCGAATACCTGGTGCGGCTGATCAACGACGATCACGTGGCGCCGCCGGCGTCGGAAACCAACACCAACGGCGACTTCTCCCGCAACCAATTCCTCGCCGGCAAGATGGCACTGTTCCAGTCCGGCACCTACAACCTGGCCGCGGTCGCCGAGCAGGCCGCGTTCGGATGGGGTGTGGCGATGCTGCCGGTCGGGCCGGCCGGCCGGGTCAGCGTCACCAACGGCATCGCCGCGGTCGGCAACGCCGCATCGCCTCACCCGCAGGCGGTGCGAGACGTGTTGGCCTGGCTCGGCAGCTATCAGGGAAACGAATACCTGGGCCGTCAGGGGGCGGCGATTCCGGCCGTGCTCAGCGCGCAACGGGTTTACTTCGATTACTGGGCGCGCCGCGGGGTGGATGTCACCCCGTTCTTCGCGGTGCTGGACGGGCCGCGCATCCCGGCTCCCGGTGGCGGTGCGGGCTTTCCGGCGGGCAACCAGGCGATCAAGCCGTATTTCGACGAGATGTTCCTGGGTCGCACCGACGTCGCCGCGACGCTGCGCCGGGCTCAAGACGCCGCCAACACCGCAGCCGCCCGGTGAGCCCGCGCGAGATCGGATCCACGCAGGAAATGTCCGAGTAGCGACCTGCGTGAGCGTGATCTCGCGGCTAGCCCACCGTGCTCAGCACCGTCAGCTCGAGGGCCAGCGACACACCGCAGGTCACGGTGACCAGTGCCAGCGCCACCGCATCGGCCAGCTTCGGCCGCGCCGGCGATGCCGAGATCTGGCCGATGCCACCGCGAGCGGTGATCGCATCGCCCATCTCGTCTGCGCGGCGCAGCGTGACGGTGATGGCCGCGGTGATCAGGTCGATCGCCTCACGAGCCCAGCGGCGTCGACGTTCCCGGCGGGTCCGCGGCCGGGTCTTGGGACGCAGTCCGCGAGCGGCGTAGAGCACGCGGAACTCATCGATGAGCATCGGGAAGGCGCGCAGCGCAAGCGCCAGCGCTACTGCCCACTCGTCGACCGAAATGCGCAGTAGCCGCAATGGCCGGCCGAGTGTGGCTACCGCGGGCGCGATTTCGGCGACGTTGGTGGTCCACGACACCATCGCGCCCAAGCCCAGCAGCACGATCGACAGCGCGGTGATCCGCAGGAAATTCAACAGTCCGCCCAGACCGGCCGGTTCGCCGCCGGCCATGGCGGCGGTGGCACCGCCGACCACCAGCAACACCCACAGCCAGCGCGGTACCGATGGCAGGGCGCCTCGCGGTATGCGGGCAACCCGGGCCGCGGTGAACACCAACAAGCCCACCGCACCGATCGGCACCCAGCCCGGATAGAAGGTCAGCAGTACCGAGATAGCGAAGACGACGAGCAGTTTGGTTCCTGCCCACAACCGGTGCACGACGGAGTCGCCGGGCACCGGGCGCAGCAACACCACCGGGCGTGGGTTTCGGCGTGCCTCCCCGGTCATGCCGCACCCGCCGGTGCCGACACCATCACACCGTCTTGCAGGTGCAGGGTCCTGGGACACAGTTCGCCCAGCCCGGCGAAGTCATGCGAGATGACCACCACGGTCAGGCCGGTCTCGCGCCGCAGGCCCTCCAGCAGCCGCAGCAGCCCCAGTCGGCTGGTGGCGTCCAGACCGGCGAGCGGTTCGTCGAGGATGAGGGCCCGCGGCGAACGGGCCAACAGGCCCGCCAGCACCAGTCGACGCATCTGGCCGCCACTGAGTTGGTCGATGCGCCGGCCGGCCAGCGCCGCGTCCAAACCGACGGCCGCCAGCGCGGCGCTGACGCGGGCGTGGTCGTGCGGTGAGAAGCCGGCGGCCGACGCCACCTCCAGACCCACGTGGCTGCGCATCAGCTGCAGCCGGGCCGCCTGGAACGACAGCGCCACCGCCCCCACCTGTTCGTCGGCCGGTCGCCCGCCGAGCAGGCAGCGGCCGGTGGTGGGCGTGGTCAGGCCGGCCATGATCCAGGCCAACGTCGACTTGCCGGAGCCGTTGCCGCCGTGGATCAGCAGGCCGTCTCCGTCGTCAACGGTGAAACTGATGTCACGCAGCGCGGTCTTGGCCCATGGGGTGCCGCTGCCGTATTCGTGTCCGACACCGATCAGTTCGAGCACCGGGCGGCCACTGCGCCCGGCGGTGGCGCCGCCGGACGCCGCGGCAGGAACCTCGGCGGTCTCCACCATGGCGGTGTTGTCGCGCGAGCCGGACAGATCGATGACCCGGTCGGCACTGCCGACTTCATCGTTGTAGTGGGTGATGTGCACCAGGGAGGTGCAGCGCCGTTCGGACGAGCCCGCCAGCCCCGAGAGCACCCCCAGCAGGACTTCACGCCCCTTCGGGTCGACCATGCTGGTGACCTCGTCGGCGATCAGCAGTGCCGGTTCGCGGGCCAGGGCCGCGGCCACCGCCAAGCGCTGCAGCTCACCGCCGGACAACCCGCCGGTGTCGCGCTCGGCGAACCCACTCAGACCGACCTCGCCGAGGAGTCGGTCGATGTCGGTGGTGGCCCCCGCGGGCAGGCCCCACACCACGTCGTCGGCGACCCGGGTGCCCAGCACCTGGCTCTCGGGATGCTGCATCACCACTGCGGTGCCGCCGGGCGCGCCCAACCCGACCGCTCCGGGGCGCTCGACGGTGCCTGCGGTGGGCGCACGCCCGGCCAGCAGCAGCATCAGGGTGGTCTTGCCCGAGCCGTTGGCCCCGGTGACCGCGACGTGTTCGCCCGCGTGGACTTCCAGGCTCACCGGCCCCAGGGCGTCGTGGTTGGTCTGCGGATAGCGAAAGCGCACCTGATTCAGCCGCACCGGGACCGGCGCTACCGGCCCGCTCTCGGCCGGCAGGTCCAATTTGTGCACGTCGGGAACGCCGCGCAGCCGGTCGAGCACCCGCGACAGCGCCCACCAGCCGAGCAGGGACACGATCATCACGCTGATCGTCGACTGCACCAGCAGGAGCCACTGCCAGTAACGCAGAACCACGGCGAGCAGGCCGGTGAGGTCCGCCGCGGCCCGCTGGAATTCCGGCAGCGGGACCTTGTCCATCGCGGCGGCGACGCCGTGCACATTGGCGGTGATCGCATCGAAGATCAGGTGGCGCAGCCGCGACAGGACGGTCAACGCCGCCACGGCGGCGGCTCCGAAGATTCCGCCGGCCACCGCAGAGGCCACGACCACGGTCGGCAGGCCACGGCGGTGACGCTTGATGACGCCGGTCAACCCGCCGATGTAGGCACAGTTCACCACCGTCATGAAGCCGCCCATCCCCGCGATCAGGAACGCGATCGTTGCGGCGGCCACCGTGGCGGCAGTCAACACCCGAAACCGGTGGCGGTAGGCCAGCAGGCCCATCGGCACCGTCCCGAGCAGCGCCAATCCACCGGCAAAGGGCACGACGACCGCGATGATCGCCGTCGCCGCGCACAACGCCGCCATCACCGCCGCCTGCGCGATCTCGACGGGCCGCATCGACCGCGCCCGAACTCGGCTACCACCCTGGCCGGTCTTCGTCACCCGTCGATTCTGCCAGCCGCTCCGGAAACCCCCCGATACGCGGCCGCGGCGAGATGATCCACTTGTGTCCACTCTTGTGCCATACTCGCGCGATGGCAGCCCCCGCCCACATCAGCCTGGGAGCCGACCTGCTCAGCGTCGTCGCCCGCCTCAACCGCGTGGCCACCCAGCGGGTCGCCCTGCCGATTCCCGGTGCCCAAGCCCGGCTGCTGTCCACCATCGAGGATCTGGACGAGGCCCGTATCTCCGATTTGGCGGCGGTCGACCACTGCTCGCAGCCGACGATGACCACCCAGGTGCGGCGACTCGAGGACGCCGGACTGACCACCCGCACCCCGGATCCGCAGGACGCTCGCGCGGTGCTGATCCGGATCACCGAGAAAGGCGTGCAGACCCTCGACCAGGTTCGCCGCGACAGGGCCTCGGCGATCGACCCGGAGTTGGACCGGCTGTCCGCGGAAGACCGCCGGACGCTCACCGAGGCCGTCGAGGTGTTACGGCGTTTCCTGGCCGAGATCGCTCCGAGCAGACCGGAGCGCTAGCAGCCGGTTCAGCTGAGATGTTCCAGCCTGAGCGGTTTCGGAATATGCTCACTGCGACATCAACCCGACGCGAGCCCAGGCGTGCTGCGGCCCGTGCGGTTCCCGCGCGGGGCTACCGGTCTTCGGGGGAAGGACATCGTGGCGGATAGATTGGCGCTGGTCACTTCGATCGCCGCCCAGCTGATGGCCACCACGCCGGCCACGGCGCCCGCCGTCAGCGAGCGGGTGCTGCAGACGCTGGTGGAGCAGCTCAACGTCGACGCCGGATTCCTGCGCCACAACGACCACGAGATCCGGGCGTCCAAGCTCGTGGCGGAGTGGCCGCCGCGTACCGATCCACCCGACCCGGATCCGCTGGCGGTTGTCTCGTTCACCACCGCCGATCCGGTCTTCACCACCTGCGCGCACGGCAAGCGGGTGGCGGTCATCCGGCCGGAACCGTCGGAGTCGGGCTATGTGCGCCAGATGGCGATCGATCATGCGATCGAATCACTGTCGGTGGCCACCGCACCGCTGATCTCGGGGCCGGTGACCACCGGCATGCTCGGCCTGGTCAAGTTCCGCCGGCCCAAGTGGCGGCCGGAAGAACTCAACACGATCGAAGCGATCGCGTCGCTGTTCGCGCAGTTGCAGGCCCGGGTGGTCGCCGAGGAGCGGCTGCGCTACCTGGCCGACCACGACGACCTGACGGGGCTGCACAACCGGCGCGCGCTCGTCGCTCATCTCTCCGACCGGCTGGTCGCGGGCAATCCCGGCCCGGTGGGCGTCTTCTACATCGACCTGGACCGGCTCAAGCCGATCAACGACTATCTCGGGCACGCCGCCGGCGACTGGTTCATCCAGGACTTCGCCCGGCGTCTCCGGGCATATGCCGGGAACCGCACCATGACGGCCCGGATCGGCGGTGACGAGTTCGTCGTCATCCCGGACTGGCCCATGTCGATGGCCAGCGCAGAGACCTTCGCCGATCGGCTGCAAGGTGCCCTGCGGGACAAGGTGGAGATCCAGGGCCATACCGTGACCAGCACGGTCAGTGTGGGCGTGACCGTGGGGCTACCGGGCGAGGACACCAGCGCGGGCCTATTGCATCGCGCCGACGAGGCGGTGCTGGCCGCCAAACGCGGTGGTGGTAATCAGACCGTCAGCTCCACCGATGACATGTCGCTGAAGAGCTTGTTCCGCAAGGACATCGAGCTGCACCTGCAGGGCAAGATCGACGACGAGTCACTGTTGCTGTACTACCAGCCCGAGGTCGACTTGTGGAGCGGGGCGATCGTGGCGGTCGAGGCGCTGGTGCGGTGGCGGCATCCGACCCGCGGGTTGTTGCTGCCCGGCTCGTTCATCAGCATCGCCGAATCCGCCAACCTGGCCGACGACCTGGGCCGGTGGGTGATGCGCAGTGCGTGCGCGGAATTCAGTTCGTGGCAGGCCAACGGCGTCCGGACCAACGCCACCCTGCGCATCAACGTCTCGCCGGTGCAGCTGGCCGCCCGCGGATTCGTTCAGAACGTGGTGGACACCGTCGAGGAGTTCGGTCTGCGTCCGGGGTCGTTGTGCCTGGAGATCACCGAGCGCGCGGTGGTGCAGAACATCGAAACCACCCGGCGCACGCTGGCCGAGCTGCGCGAGGCCGGAGTTCAGATCGCCATCGACGACTTCGGCACCGGCTACGCCGTGCTGTCGCATCTGAAGGATCTGCCGGTCGACACGCTGAAGATCGATACCGTATTCGTGCGGGAATTGGGCGTCAACGCGGGCGATCTGGCGATCGTGCGGGCGATCATCGCACTTGCCGAGGCGTTCGGACTGCAAGTGGTCGCCGAGGGCGTGGAGACCTCAGCTGCCGCGCTCACCTTGATGCGTCACGGATGCCACCGCGCGCAGGGCTTCCTGTTCTCGCGCCCGGTGCCCGGCGCCGCCGCGGAATCAATGCTGGCGTCGCGCTGGATGGCCATGCCTTTCCTGGCCGACAGCCAGGCTTTGGTGATCTGAAAAGAACAACGCCCGGTAGAACGCGGCACACAACCGCACCCCCGGCTGCCGGCCGGCGAGCTCTGCAGCCGGTGCGGTGCACCAGCGCGTCTCGGCGTACGGCGGCAATCGGCGGTGCGGACCCCTCGAGGTGCCCCGGGCGAAGCTGTGGGAGGAACTCACCGGCGCCGGCCACGGCGCGCGCTGTCGCGCACCCCTGCCTTGCAAACCAGTCCCTCGCATAAATGGAGATAGTACATACCTTTCGTATGATGTCCAATCCTTACAAGACCGGTCGTTAGGACTTGTGTGGCACACGGTGCGTCGACGGCCACACGCCGGGCCGCCGGGACCGGCAAGGATGCCCGCGAGCAGGGCCACGCCCGTCATAATCAGATGCATGGAGCGACGGCGAAACGCGCACACCCCCCAGACCCCGATGGAGACGCTGCGGCAGTTGCCGGCCCTGGTCGCGCTCGAGCGGATCCCGGTGCCCGTGCTGGCGATCGCCGACGACGGCACCATCTTGTTCGCCAACACCGGCTTCGCCGGCATGCTCGGCTACACCCAAGAAGAAGTGCTGGCCCTGGAGTTCCGGCAGATCTTCGGCGAGGTGCCGCCAGCTGAGGAGTCCGCATTGTCGGTAATGCACTCATTGGCCAATCTGGTTGTCTCCCTGGAACATCGGGATGGTTCAACGGTGCGGGCCCTGATGAGCAAGTCGGCGCTCGAACGTGCCGACGACCGGGTTGCGCTCGCCACCTTCCAAGACCTCACCGAGCAACTGTGGACGGACGAGCGATAGCGCCTCAGTCGACGGCGGCCGAGTCCTCGCCGCCGCCCCCGGGTCCGGGCTCGGCCTGGTAACGCAGCGACTCGCGGGCCAGGAATTGCTGAAAGTACGCCAGCGAGTCCGCCGCGACGATCGCGGGCAGCAGCATCTCCCACATCCGGGTCAATCGGGCGATGCCGTCCGCGGCGCTCGACAGCAGCCATGTCCCGAGCATCGCGCCGGTGATCGGCTCGGCGACCAGGGCGGGATCGAGGCCCTCGCGCAAATCCCCCTCGGCGATTGCGCGTGCGGTCTGGGCGGCCACCGTCGCCGCCCATTCGTCGGCGACGTCACCGCCCAGTTCGTTGGATTCCGACAGTGCGAAAACCAGGTGGCCCGCCGCCCGCGCCTCTTTGTCGACGGCCAGCACCGCGGTGACGGCGAACATGCCGTGGATCATGCCTTCCAAGGCAGGCGACGACGGTTGGCACATGTTCCGGAAGGTGCTCAGCATGGTGCTGAATCCACCCTCGATGATGGCCATCACCAGTGATTCCATCGAATCGAAGTGGTGGTACAGGGCGCCTTTGGTCACTCCCGCGCGCTCGATGATCGCGGTTCGGCCGGCGGCGACGTAGCCCACCTCGCCGAATACGTCGATGGCTGCGTCGAGCAGCTTCCGTCGGGTCGCCTCGGATCGAACCTGACGTGCCATCAGCCCGCCCGGTCGTCGGCCGCGGTGGGGTTCTCCGACGCGGTCTTGATGGCCAGCGCGGTGCGCCGCCGGATGAACTGGAGGAAATAGTCGATACGGTCGTCCGGCACCAATCCGGGCAGCACGACGATAAAGCCCCGCTCGATCTGCCCCAGGAACTGTTCGGGATCGTCGAGATCGCCCGCCTGCCGCAACCCCAGGTACAGCGCCACCAGCATCCGGGCCACATCCTGCGGTTCCTGCTCGACGATGTCCCCTTCGGCGACTGCGCGTTCGGCCACCACACTCAGCGCTTGGACCGCATTGTTGAGCACCGTGGTCTGCAGTCCTTCGCCACGACCGACAACCGGAAGAAGATGCAGCACCGCGCGCGCGGTGTCGCGACAGATGTCTTCGACCGCCATCAGATAGCCGACGTCGATCAGGGTTTCCAGGCCGGAAAGCTTCCGGTCGACCAGCGACTGTACCGCCGCGCCGGCCCTGGCGAGTTGTTCGTCGATGACGGCAAGTGCGAGAGCATGCTTGGAGCGGAAATGGAAATACATTGCGCCCTTGGTCAATTCCGCTTCCGCGAGGATATCGTCCAGGCCGACGTCGTGATAGGGCCGCTGGGCGAACTGGTGCGCAGCGGCGCGGATGATCTGCTGGCGCGTCGCATCGGCGCGCCGGTCGGTGGAGTCAGCCAACGCGCGATCTCAGCCTCGTCACTGACCGGCAGTCGTACCGCATTGCGCTAACGCTATCAGGGCACTGTGCAAATTAAACCTTTTCGATACCCGCAATCGCCAATAACGAGAGCCGGCATTCGGTGAATATCAATTAGCGGCTGCCGGGTTACATTTGGTCTCCCAGGTGGCCGGCCTGCCCCCGATGATAGTGCCCATCCAAGCGGGTGGTCTCCGGCCCGGGTCGTTCCTCGCCGGTGCGTCGCCAGATCGACTCAGCGTGCGGGCATCGCGAGCACCACGAACTGCGTCAGCTGGCGCGGCGAGAAGTTGTCGTCGCTGACGAGCACCAGCGTTTGACGCCCGTCGGGCAGCTTGGGGCCCAGCGTGATCCCCTCGATGTTGTCCAGCGGTTGCAGGCCGGGTGTGGTCGACAGGTCGGCCACCAACGTCTTGACCATCGGGGTCACGGCCGCCTGAGCAAGGGCCGGCACGCCCAACACATCGGTGGCGTCCCCGATTTCGGCGCGGAACAACCGCACCGTCGGGCGCACGCTGAACGCCCGCTCGATCACCAGGAACGCGGTGTCGGACAACGCCACCAGGTCGGTCAGACCGTTTGTCTCGGCGGGGGCCGTGGCCGGCTCCAGCGGATAGGCGTATTGGGCGAACGGCGCGGCCGAGTCGGCGCCCGGGTCCACGCGGTAGGCGGTGATGCGGGTCAGCGCGCCGCGGCCCTGATCCGGCAGGGCGCCGTCGTCGTAGCCGGGTCCTTCCATCGCGGCGAACAGCCACCGGCCGTCCGGGCTCAGTGTCAGCCCCTCGAGCGTCATGTTGCGGCGCGGCCCGGTGCGTTGCGCCGACATCACCAATTGCGGTGGCGTGGTCAACCGGCCGAGATAACTGCCGTCGAGCCCGGCGATCCTGACCCAGGGATCGGCCAGCACCGGACCACGCGGCCCGTCGGTGCGCCGCTCCCCCTCCGACGACCAATACAGCCGCTGCCGGCCGCTGTCGAACGCGATACCTTCCGGGTCCGGTGGCACGACCGGCGTTGAACTGTCGAACGACCGCGGTTCGAATTGCCGCCCGTGTTCGTCCAGCAGCGGGTGGACGGCCATGATCGCCACGGCATCGACGCCGCGATCGGACACCGACAGCCGTACCGTGTAGAACCGGGCCGGCCCGCTGGCCGACCGGTCGTCACTGATGACGTAGTAACAGTCCCGCTGCGAGTCGTAACTGATCCCCGACAATCCGCCCACCGTCGTACCGGCGAACACGGTGCCCGGCGCCAGATGGGTCTGGCCCAGGTATTCCAGTCCCGACGCCGCGGCCGGCGCCTCGCACGGTCCGCAGCCGGCGGCGAGGATCCAACACAGCGGCAACAGCCGGGCCAGCTTCCAACGCACACCGTCATTTAAACCCGGTTTACCGGCCGCCCGGCGCGGCTACCGTGCAGGGGTGACCATCTCCGCAGCTCTCTGTGACGCTTTGGATGGCCGTTGGCGCGCGGTCAAGAATCGGGTCCGGGCCACCCTGTCCGATGAGATATTCCGCCCGCATTACACGCCGAACACGGTGATTGCGCGCGCCAAGGTCGCCGAACAGCTCAGGATCATGGCCGGCACCGGTGTGGCCGCCGACAGCTTCCGCAAGGAACACGGTGGAACCGGTGATGTCGGCGCGGCCATCACCATGATCGAGATGCTGGCGATGTCGGATCTGTCGCTGATGGTCAAGGCCGGCGTGCAGTGGGGGCTGTTCGGCGGCGCCGTGGAAAACCTGGGCACCGAGCGCCACCACCGCGCCTACGTCCAGAAGATCATCGACCTGGACCTGCTGGGCTGCTTCGCGATGACCGAGACCGGCCACGGCAGCGACGTGCAGGCGCTGGAGACCATCGCCACCTACGACCCGGCGACCGAGGAGTTCGTCATCGATTCGGCCACCGACACGGCCCGCAAGGACTACATCGGCGGGGCGGCCGAAACCGCCACCGTCGCGGCGGTTTTCGCCCAGTTGAGAACACCGGGCCCGGGCGGCGAAGAGCAAGGTCACGGCGTGCACTGCTTCCTGGTGCCGATCAGGGATGCCGAGGGCAACGACCTGCCCGGCGTCACCACCTCGGACTGTCACTACAAGGGCGGTCTGCCCGGGGTGGACAACGGTCGCATCGTCTTCGATCACGTCCGGGTTCCGCGCGAGAACCTGTTGAACAGGTATGCCGATGTCGACCCGGACGGCAGTTATCGGTCATCGATCGAAAGCGACGGCCGGCGGTTCTTCACCATGATCGGCACCCTTATCCGCGGCCGGGTCTCGGTGGGCGGGAGCGCGGCCGCGGCCGCCCGGGTCGCGCTGGACATCGCTACTCGATATGCCTTGCAGCGCAAGCAGTTCAGCGCGCCGAGCGATGACGGTGCCGAGCACGAGGTGCTCATCATGGACTACCTGGTACACCAGCGCCGGCTGCTGCCGCTGATCGCACGGTCATACGCGCTGCAGTTCGCTCAGAACGAACTGGTGAGCAAGTGCCATGACCTGCAGACCGCCGACGACCCCGACCCCGAGGAACAGCGGGAGTTGGAGGCGCGGGCGGCCGGGCTGAAGGCCGCCAACACCTGGCACGCGTCCCGGGCGATCCAGGAGGCGCGCGAGGCCTGCGGCGGCGCTGGCTACATGGCCGAGAACCGGCTGATCGCGTTGCGCGCCGACACCGACGTGTTCACCACCTTCGAGGGCGACAACCACGTGCTCACCCAACTGGTGGCCAAGCAACTGTTGACCGCCTATGCCGACGACATCGCCGGCATGAGCCCGGTGGACTGGGTGCGTTTCGCCGCCGAGACGGTCAGCGACCGGGTGCTGAAACGTACCGCCGCAGAGACGATCATCCAGACCTTCGTCGACGCCCGCCAAGACAGCGAGGAAGAAGGCAGTCTGTTCAACCGGGGTACCCAGTTGCACATGTTCACCGACCGCGAAGAATATCTGCTGACGTCGGTGGCGCGCCGGTTGCGGGCCAAGTCCGAGGAGATGAGCGACTTCGACGCCTTCAACGCCGTGCAGGACCACGTGCTGCACGCCGCGGCCGCCCACATCGATCGGGTGGTGCTGGAGGCCTTCGTCGCCGGCATCGAGTCCTGCCCGGACCCCGAAGCCCGCGAGCTGCTGGAACTGGTGTGCGACCTGTACGCGCTCAGTGTCATCGAGGACGACAAGGCGTGGTACATCGAGCACCGCTACCTGTCCACCGATCGGGCCAAGGCGGTGACCCGCGGCATCAACGACCGGTGCCGGAAGTTGCGGCCGCACGCCGAGACCCTGGTCGACGGGTTCGGCATCCCGGAGCAGCTGCGATACGCCGAGATGCTGCATCCGGAACACTTGGCAGAGACTGCCCGCCGGTGAATCCACCGGCCGACCGTCATAGGCTGTCCGCATCGATGCTCAAACAAAGGAGTACCAACCATGGCGTGGTTCCTCGCGCTGAATGCCACACCGACCAAGGGCGTCCAGGCACCGACCTATGAGCTGCAGGACTCCGCCGACATCGAGCGGATTACCGAGGAGATGGCCAGCTTCGCCGCCACCGACCGGGCGGTGGCGGTTCCCGCCGTCTTCAACAACGGCCGGCAGAAGGTCACCCTGTATGTGCGGCCGGCCGCCTGGGGCGCGTGGGCGATTTACGAGCTGACCGACGAAGAGCGCCGCGAGATGATGGCCAACAGCCCGCTGGTCAGTGCGCTCGCCCAGGCCCGCGCGGCTCAGCAGCAGCAGTCCCAGTCGCAGCAGACGCCCCCGATGTTCGCACCGCAGCAGCCGCCTTCGCAGGCCGGTCCCTCGGTGATTCCCCGGCTGGACTGACGCCGGTACGACGTGGTGGCTCCCCCGGGTGGACTCGAACCACCAACCCTCCGGTTAACAGCCGAATGCTCTGCCAATTGAGCTACAGGGGACTGCTGTCCGCGTGGACTTGCACGACTCTAGCGCATCCGGACAGCACCGCCTCCCGACGGGGGTCGCACCCAAACGCGCCGCCGTTGCGTGAGGCAGGATGGAAACACCGCACGATGTAGGGAGCAGCATTTGATCGGGTACGTCGTCGTGATGGGCGTCGGCTACGTGATGGGCACGAAAGCCGGCCGTCGCCGCTACGAGCAGATCGTCGGCACCTACCACGCGCTGACCAGCAGCCCGGTCGCCAAATCGGTGATCGATAAGGGACGGCGCAGCATCGCCAACCGAATCCATCCCGGCCAGAAGATGGTGACCCTGACCGAGCTGGAGGACGGCACGACGGTGCTGCGGCCCGAAGACCCGGACGAACCCGGCCCGCGCTGATTCGCTCAGGCGGTACCAGTGGCGCCTGACCCGCTGCACCCGACCTACGGCCGGCCTTGCGATCAGGCGGTACCCCTCGCGCCTGACCCGCTGCACCCGACCTACGGCCGGCCTTGCGATCAGGCGGTCAGATCGTCGCCGCTGGCCTGCTCGAGCAGACTGCGCCGGTAGGCCTCCATCGCGACCAGGTCCCCGAACAGGGCGTGGTATTCGTCACTGTGTTCTGCCGGTGACATGCGCTGCAGCTTGGACTTGACCTCGGCGATCTGCCGGCCCACCCAGACCTCCTGCAACCGGGCCAGCACCCCGCCGATGTAGCGGGGCAGTTTCTCGTCGTCGACGCGGATGGACTCCACGCTCAACTCGTGGATGAGACCGATCGTCAGCGCCGAGGTGGTCTGCTCGCGCACCGTCTCGATCCACTGCGCGCCCGCGGCCGCCCCGGCGGTTCCGCCGGCGGTGTCGATCGCCGAGCGCACCGCCGCGTAACCGGGGTGAGTGAAACTCTCCACCGTCAGGCTGTCGAACACCGGCCCGGCCAGCGCAGGGAACTGCAGCGCCGCCTTGAGCGCCTCCCGCTGCGGCCACAGCGTCGGATCGGCCGGGTTGGGGCGCGCCACCGGCGGCTGGGCGGCCGCCGCGGCCGACGTGGTGGACATGCGCTTCGCGGCGCCCCGGGAACCCTTGGCCGCGGCGCGCACCCTTCCGATGACCTGCGCGACGTCGTCCCATCCCACCCAGCCGGCCAGTTGGCGGGCGTATTCGTCGCGCAGCGTCGGGTCCTTGATCTGGGCGACCATCGGTACGCAGCGACGCAGCGCGGCGACCCGGCCCTCGGCGTTGTCCAGGTCCATCTCGGCCAGCGCGGTGCGGACTGCGAACTCGAACAACGGAGTTCGGCGTGCCACCAGGTCGCGTAGCGCCTCGTCGCCGTGGGCCAGCCGCAGATCGCACGGATCCATGCCGTCGGCGGCCACCGCGACGAACGACTGTCCTGCCAGTTGTTGTTCACCCTCGAGGGCCTTGACCGCCGCCGCACGCCCGGCCGCGTCGCCGTCGAAGACGTAGATCAGCTCGCCCCGAAAGAATTTGTCGTCCATCATCAGTCGCCGCAGCATCGCCAGGTGCTCGTCGCCGAAGGCGGTGCCGCACGACGCGACGGCGGTGGTCACCCCCGCCAGGTGCATCGCCATCACATCGGTGTAACCCTCCACCACGATGGCCTGGTGCCCGCGCGCGATGTCCCGTTTGGCCAGGTCGAGACCGAACAGCACATTGGACTTCTTGTACAGCGTCGTTTCCGGGGTGTTGACGTACTTGGCCTCCATCGGGTCGTCGTCGAACAACCGGCGGGCGCCGAACCCGATCACCTCCCCCGCCGAGGACCGGATCGGCCACAGCAGCCGACGGTGAAACCGGTCCATCGGGCCGCGGCGTCCCTCCCGGGACAGCCCTGCGGCCTCCAGCTCCTTGAACTCGAAGCCCTTACGCAGCAGGTGTTTCGTCAAGCCGTCCCACCCCGAAGGGGCGAACCCGCAGCCGAACCGCTGGGCCGCGGCGGCGTCGAAGTTACGTTCGGTGAGGTACTTGCGCGCCGGTGCGGCCTCGGGGCTGCCCAACGCCGCGGCGTAGAACTCCGCTGCCGCCGCGTTGGCGGCGATCAGCCGGCTGCGGCCGCCGCGCTCGCGCTGGATGTTGGTGGCCGATGCCCCGGTGTAGGTGATGGTGTGGCCGACCCGGTCGGCCAACAGTTCGACCGCCTCGACGAAGCTGGCGTGCTCGATCTTCTGCACGAATGCGTAGACGTCACCACCCTCCCCGCAACCGAAGCAGTGGAACAGGCCGTGGTTGGGCCGGACGTGAAACGACGGCGACTTCTCGTTGTGGAACGGGCACAGGCCCTTGAGCGAGTCGGCTCCGGCCCTCCTGAGCTGGACGTAATCGCCGACCACATCCTCGATCCGGACACGCTCGCGGATGGAGGCGATGTCGCGATCGGAGATACGGCCGGGCACCGGGTCAGTCTAGAGTGCACCGCCGGTCGGCCAACCCCGATGTTTTAAGCTCGGTCCGTCAACGTCGAGGTCCGGGAGCGCCCATGAGTCTGTCCGAGCAGCCAACGGCGGCGAAATCCAAGCGACCTCGCCTCCTGCTCGCGATCGCTGTCGTGGTGCTGGCCGTGGTGGGGCTGGTGATGTGGCTGGGCTCGCCCGACCGCTCCCGCGGCGCCGCATCGGGTATCACCGGCGAGACCGTCAAGCAGGTCCTGCTCGACGGCGCCGAGCTCACGAAGATGCTGGACCAGCCCTTCACCACGGTCACCGGGCCGCCGGCCTACGGCGGTCTGGAGGCGATGGAGGACTCGTCGGCGCCCGGCGAATGCGTGGGCGTCGTGGACGTCGCACCAAAGAGCGTGTACGCCGGGGCCGACGTGCAGAGCTACGCACGCGAGACGTGGATCGACTCCGAACCCCACCGGGACGGCTTCACGCCGCTCACCACCCGGGTGATGTTCGTCAAGGAGGCCGTGGTCGCGCTGCCCAGCGAGGCCGACGCCCAGGAGTTGTTCGCGAGCTTCGCCGACCAGTGGAAGCGCTGCGACGGGCGTCCGGTCGACACGACCGACCCGGTTTCGGGAGCGCAGCCGCACCTGCACGGCACCGAAATGCACATCACCGACGTGCGGGTCACCGATGACGTGCTGGCGGCGTCCATCGTGCTCGACAAGAGCCCCAAGGCCCCCGACACCCGGGCCATCGGCGTGCGCGGCAACTACATCGTCGGGGTACTGATCGCGTTCACCGGCACCGAGAACGCCACCGGTTCCGCCGATCCCCAAACCAGCAGCATCCAGGCCGTGCAGGCGATGATGGACAAGGTCACCGAACTCAGCTGAGGCGCCACTCAGCCCCCCGCGAGACGCTCCAATCGCCCCTCGGTGCACGACGCGATCTGATCGATGATGACCCGCAGCCGCGCGCCGTCGTCCGCGGCGGCGACGAACGCCGGGACGAAGATCGGATCCAAGCTCTCCGGTGCCCCGGCAAGCAGCCGGTGCGCGACCTCGTGAATCCGCTCACGCTGGACGGCCTGAATCTTGCGGTGCTGATCTTCGGACATGATGAACTGCACCGCAAGGGTTTTCAGCACGGCCACTTCGGCCCGAACCAGTTCAGGCACCTTAAGGTCGGCCTGGTAGCGGGTCAGCGGCCGGCGGCCGGCGGTGGCATGGGTAGCGCTGATCGCCGCGGAGGCGAACCGACCGACCAGCTCACTGGTGAGTCGCTTCAACGCCACGGACGCCGACAGCGTCACCACGAATTTGCCGTAACCGGCGACCGCGGCCACCACCGGCAGTTCGGTGAGTCGTTGAGCCGCCGCCGCCAGATCATGCTCGCCGTCGGGATCGCCGAGCCGCGCCAGTTCGGCCACCGTCGAGGCGTCACCGAGCACCCGCAGGTCGATGCGGCCCGCGATGACACCGTCTTCGACGTCGTGCACCGAGTAGGCGACGTCGTCGGCCCAGTCCATGATCTGCGACTCCAAGCAGACCCGGTCCTCCGGCGCGCCTCGACGCATCCATTCGGCGGCGGCCCGGTCGTCCTCGTAGAACCCGAACTTGGTTCGGGCCGGGCCGTTTTCCGGCCGTCGCGGCCACGGATATTTGGTGACCGCGTCCAGCGCCGCCCGGGTAAGGTTCAGTCCCGCGCTTGCACCGTCCGGCCCCAGGACTTTCGGTTCCAGGCCGGTCAGGATGCGGAAGTTCTGCGCATTGCCTTCGAATCCGCCGCAGCCGGAGGCGATTTCGTTGAGCGCTTGCTCGCCATTGTGACCGTACGGCGGATGCCCGATGTCGTGAGCCAGTCCGGCCAGGTCGACCAGGTCGGGGTCGCAGCCCAGTCCGATCGCCATCCCCCGCCCGATCTGGGCCACTTCCAGCGAATGGGTCAGCCGGGTGCGCGGCGTATCGCCGTCGCGGGGTCCGACGACCTGGGTCTTGTCGGCCAGCCGGCGCAATGCGGCGCTGTGCAGCACCCGGGCCCGGTCCCGGGCGAAGTCGGTCCGGTGCTGGCCGGCGGTTCCGGGCAGGCCGGCCGTCTTCGACGGCTCCGCCACGAGGCGATCGCGATCGTGCGCGCCGTAGCTGTCGTATGAGTTCATGGCCACCGGCGCCAGTCTATTTAGCGCGCGCCCATTTCGATGACACGCCAGCCCGAAGCCCGGCGCCGCGGCGCCCGAGGCCGCGCCCAGGCCGGCCGCAGAATTCCATCGCTCGCCCAGGGATCGCATATACATTGACCAGCATGCGAATCACGCGCCTGATCAGCGCCGTCCTGGCGATCCTCACCGCCGCGCTGCTCGTGGCGCCGAGCGCCGCAGGGCAACCACCGCTGCGGCTGCCCAGTTCGATCACCGACAGCGCCGGGGTGCTGTCGCCATCCGACCGCGCCGAGGTGCAGGCCGCGATCGACAAGCTCTACGCCGACCGGCACATCCGGCTGTGGGTGGTCTACGTCGAGGTCTTCTCCGGGCAGACCGCCGACGGGTGGGGCCGCAGCACGGCCCAGCTCAGCGACCTGGGCAACAACGACGCCCTGCTGGCGGTGGCCACCGCGGACCGCAGCTATGCGTTCCTGGTGTCCAACGGCATCGCCGAGATCAGCACCGGCAAGGTCGACGCCCTGCGGCGCAACCAGATCGAGCCGGCCCTGCACCGCGGCGACTGGGCTGGGGCGGCCGCTGTCGCCGCCGAGGGATTGGACGCGGCGGCAGCTCCAGCCGAGGTGAACTGGGCGCCGATCCTGATCGCGCTGGCCGCGGTGGCGGCCGCCGGCGTGGCGGTGTGGCTGGTGGCCCGTCAGCTGCGGCGTAGGCGGCACGCCGCGGCGCTGGCCGCAGCCCGGCGCGTCGACCCGACCGATCCGAATGCGCTGGCCGCCGTGCCGGTGTTCGCACTGGATGCGCTGTCGCGCGAGAAGGTGGTCGAGGTCGACAACGCGGTGCGCACCAGCGCCAACGAGTTGCAGCTGGCGGTCGATGAGTTCGGGCAGGAACGCACCCGGCCGTTCGCACAGGCGGTCGCGAGCGCAAAGTCCGCCATGGAGCACGCCTTCACCGTGCGTCAGCAACTCGACGACGACATCCCCGAGACACCGGCCCAGCAGCGCGATCTGCTGACCGGGGTGATCGTCACCGCCGCCAAGGCCGACCGCGAACTGGAGACGCAGCGAGCCTCGTTCGAGCAGTTGCGCGACCTGGTGCTCAACGCAGCGGCACGCCTCGATGATCTGACCCAGCGGCTCGTCGAGCTGACCGGGCGCATTCCGGCCTCCGAGCAGCACCTGATCGAGTTGCATCGCGAATTCGACGCCACCGCACTCAGTTCGGTGGCCGGCAACGTCAAGACCGCCCAGGACCGAGCGGCCTTCGCCGAACGCAACATCACCCGGGCGCGCGGGCTGGCCGATCATCCGGTGACCGGCGGGCAGAGCGAACTGGTGGACGCGGTGCGGGCCGCGGAGTCCGGATTGGGCCAGGGCCGGGCGCTGCTCGACGCGGTGGACAACGCCGCCCGCGACATCCGCCACGCGGTCGCCACGCTGCCGGAGGCCATCACCGACGCCGAGGCCGGCATCGCACAGGCCAATGCGCAGCTGCAGCGCGGCGCGGGCCCACACCGCTCCGAGCTGGCGTCGGCCCGCGACACCGCGGTCAAGGCTGTTGCCGCCGCGCGGGCCAGCGGAGATCCGCTGGGGGCGTTCACCGCGTTGACCAAGGCCGACGCTGATCTGGACCGGCTGCTGGACACCGTGGCTGAGGAACGCGCGGCCGCCGAGCGACTGGCCCGCACGCTGGAGCAGGCGCTGTTCACCGCGTCGTCGCGGATCCGCGCCGTCTCGGATTACATCGACACCCGCCGCGGCAGCGTCGGCCCGGAGGCCCGCACCCGGCTGGCCGAGGCCCGCCGCCGGCTCGAGGCCGCCCAGGACAAGCGCAGCACCGACGTCGCCGGCGCCATCAGCCAGGCCAACGGTGCGGCCACCCTGGCCGCCGCGGCCCAATCACTGGCCAAGGCCGACGTGCAGGCCGCGCAGCGGGCCTACTACGGGCGCTACGGCGGCGGCCCCGGTGGTGGCAATGACACCGGCGCCATGCTGGGCGGCATCATCATCGGCAACATCCTCAGCGGTGGCGGTATGGGTGGCGGCTTCGGCGGCGGTAGCAGCGGCGGCGGTTGGAGTCCGACCTCGTTCGGCGGCTCCTCGGGTGGCGGCGGCTTCTTCGGCGGCGGCGGCCGCTTCTAACCCCACCACCGCGAGCGTGCGCGTCCCCGCTCGACACGCCGCACAATTTCCCGGAGATACGCACGCTCGCGCCGGCAAATTCGCGCGGCGCGCGAGCGGGAAAGCTCCGTCTCAATGCGGCGCACCATGTCCCGGGATCGGCGTCGAACGTCGTCGTCGACGATGGACAGCACCGTCCACCCCACCTCCTGCAATGCCGCGCGTTTGCGCCTCTCCCGGCGCAGCGCCTCAGGGCTGCTGTGGAAGTCGAAGCCGTCGTATTCGACGGCCACTCGATACTGCGGCCAGGCGCAGTCCACCCGCCATGCCTGGAAGTTGCGGTCGATGATCGTGAACTGCAGTTCGGGCGGGGGTAGCCCGCCGTCGAGCATTCCATCGGCCAGCGGAATCAGCTCCCGCACTGTGACGATTCCCGGCCGCCCGGATTGGTGCGCCGCCGCGCGGCGTAACCGGCGCGGGTCACAGTGGCCGCTGCGCAGCGCCTTGTCGAGAACGGCCAGCGCCCGGGGGCGGCGGAGGCTGCGGGCGAATTCGATTGCGGTCCAATTGGGCTCGGTGGCGAGCCGACCGTCGATTACGGTTAACGGCACGCCGTGACGGCGATGCACCACCAACCCGTCGGACTTGCGCAGCTGATGCCCTGCCGGGTTCAGCACGTGCAGGTCGGAGTCGTCCTCGGTGTCGAAACCGTACGCCGCAGCGGCGGTGCCAAGGCAGACCGCGACTTGTTCACCGGCGCGCAGATCCAGGCCCGCCAGCCGGAGGTCAGCAGCCCTTGAGGCGCACGGCCAGGTAGTCGGCCACCGAGTCGATGGCCACCCGCTCCTGAGCCATGCTGTCGCGCTCGCGCACGGTGACGGCCTGGTCTTCGAGGGAGTCGAAGTCGACGGTGATGCAGAACGGGGTGCCGATCTCGTCCTGGCGACGGTAGCGCCGGCCCACCGCCCCGGCGTCGTCGAACTCGACGTTCCAGGACTGGCGCAACTCGGCGGCCAAGTCTCGGGCCTTCGGCGACAGGTCGGCGTTGCGGCTCAGCGGCAGCACCGCGGCCTTGACCGGCGCCAGCCGCGGGTCCAGGCGCAACACCGTGCGCTTGTCTACCCCGCCCTTGGCGTTGGGGGCCTCGTCCTCGTGATAGGCGTCGATCAGGAACGCCATGAACGAGCGGGTCAGGCCGGCCGCCGGCTCGATCACATACGGCGTGTAGCGGGTGTCGGACGCCTGGTCGTAGAACGACAGGTCGACACCGGAGTGCTTGGTGTGGGTGGACAGGTCGAAGTCGGTGCGGTTGGCGATGCCCTCCAGCTCGCCCCACGGGTTGTTCTGGAAACCGAACTTGTACTCGATGTCGGTGGTGCCGGCGCTGTAATGCGACAGCTTCTCCAGCGGATGTTCGAACAGCCGTAGCTTGTCGGCGTCGATACCGAGGTCGACGTACCAGGCCAGCCGGGTATCGATCCAGTACTGGTGCCACTCGCGGGCGGTGGACGGCTCGACGAAGAACTCCATCTCCATCTGCTCGAACTCGCGGGTCCGGAAGATGAAGTTGCCCGGGGTGATCTCGTTGCGGAAACTCTTGCCGGTCTGGGCGATTCCGAACGGTGGTTTGCGCCGCGCGGTGGTGACCACGTTGGCGAAGTTGACGAAGATGCCCTGCGCGGTCTCGGGGCGCAGATAATGCAGCCCCTCCTCGGTCTCGATCGGGCCGAGGTAGGTCTTGAGCATCATGTTGAACTCGCGGGGCTCGGTCCACTGGCCCTTGGTACCGCAGTCCGGGCAGGCGATCTCGCTCATCGGAACGTCATCGGGGTCGACCTGCTCCCCTTTTGCAAGCCGCTTGGCGGCTACCGCCTCTTGCATGTGGTCCTGGCGGTGACGCTTGTGGCAGGACAGGCATTCCACCAGCGGGTCGTTGAAGACGTCCACGTGACCGGAGGCCACCCACACCTCGCGCGGCAGGATGATCGACGAGTCCAGGCCGACGACGTCCTCGCGGGCCGTCACGACCGAGCGCCACCACTGTCGTTTGATGTTCTCTTTGAACTCCACGCCGAGCGGACCGTAGTCCCAGGCGGATTTGGTGCCGCCGTAGATTTCGCCGGCCGGGAAGACCAGGCCGCGGCGCTTGGCCAGATTGACGACGGTGTCGATGACGGACGCCACGAGGGGGTGCACTCCTGTCTTGTCGAGGCCGCGCCGGCAACGCCGACACGCAGAGCACCGACATCGTATCGATAAGCTCGGAGTTCTTTGACATGCATCATTACGCATGGAACAGTGGAGCCAGCTGAAAACGGTTTCCAACATGGGCGGAGGTGGTGGCATGGCGCCCGCAGCGTCCGGTCTGGTAGCCGATGACCACCAACACACCGGGCCCGCCTACCCGGTCACGCCGCCGCGTGAGATCCTCGACGCCGCCGGCGAATTGCTGCGGGCATTGGCCGCTCCGGTGCGCATCGCGATCGTCTTGCAGCTGCAGGAGTCGCACCGCTGCGTCCACGAACTCGTCGACGCGCTGGGGGTGCCGCAGCCACTGGTCAGCCAGCATCTGAAGATCCTCAAATCGGCCGGGGTGGTCACCGGGGAACGGTCGGGCCGCGAAGTGCTCTACCGGCTGGCCGACCATCACCTGGCGCATATCGTCATCGACGCGGTGGCCCACGCCGGTGAAGACCATTGACCGCCCCCGGGGTGCGCTCCACCCGGCAGCGCACGGCGATCTCGGCGCTGCTGGAGACCATCGACGACTTCCGTTCGGCGCAGGAACTGCATGACGCGCTGCGTGAGCGCGGCGAGAACATCGGGCTGACCACCGTCTATCGCACGTTGCAGGCGATGGCGTCGGCCGGTCAGGTCGATACCCTGCGCTCCGACACCGGTGAATCGGTGTACCGGCGCTGCTCAGAGCACCATCACCACCACCTGGTGTGCCGCGACTGCGGCGCCACGGTGGAGGTTGCCGACCATGAGGTCGAGACGTGGGCGGCCCAGATCGCCGCAGAGCACGGCTTCTCCGACGTCAGCCACACCATCGAGATCTTCGGCACCTGCGCCGACTGTAGGAAAGCCGACTGTAGGAAATAAGTAGGCCCCGCCCGGTCGGATCAGCCCGGCGAGCCGTTGCTGGCGCCGCTACCTCCTTCGCCGCCTTCGCCGCCCCGGCCCAGGTTGCCGCCGTTACCGCCGTTACCGCCGTTGCCGCCGGACGCGCCGCTGTTGGTTCCCGACGGGTCGTATCCGTCGCCGCCGTCGCCACCGTTGCCGGCGGGCAACGGTGCCGGGTTACTACCGGCCGCGCCGCCGACGCCGGCCGTCCCCCCGCCGCCGGCGCCACCGGTACCGGCTGCGCCGCCGGACCCACCGGTGCCCCGCAAACTAGTGGTGCCGCCATCGCCACCATTGCCGCCGGCGCCTTCGTTATCGCCGGTAGCTGCGCCGATACCGCCGCCAGCGACCCCGGCTACGCCCTGAGCCCCGTCACCGCCGTCGCCGGCGAGGGCGCCGTTGCCGCCGGTACCACCGGCGCCGCCGTTGCCGTTGGTGCCCCCGGCCCCGACGGTGGTGCCGCCACCGCCGCCGGCGCCTCCGATCCCGCCCGCGCCGGCGGTGCCGGCGTTGCCGCCGATGCCGCCGCCGCCGCGGGCAGCGCCGGTGTCGGTGCCACCGGCGATACCCGATTGGCCGTCACCGCCGTCGCCGCCGGCGCCGGCGTTGCCGCCGGCACCGCCCTGGCCGCCCTGGCCGCCGTTGCCGTTGGCGCCGCTGGTGCTGCCGGTACCGCCGTTGCCGCCGGTGCCGCCCCGGCCGCCGATGCCGCCGGTGCCGCCGGCACTTCCGGATTCGCCATTCGCGGTGGTGGTGACCGTGTTGACGCCGTCCTGGCCGGTGTATCCGGCACCGCCGGTTCCGCCGCCGCCACCGGTACCGCCCGCGCCGGCGTCGCCGCCGGTCCCGGTGGGCGCCTGGTCGCCGGTGCCGCCCAGTGTCTTACCGCCGGCACCACCGTTGCCGCCGTTGCCACCGTCACCACCGGCGCCGCCGATGCCGCCCTGGGTGCCCGCGACCGTGCTGGAGGTACCGACCGAGCCGGCGTTCCCGGTGCCGCCGCCGCCACCGGACGCACCGGTCCCGGCGTTGCCGCCGACCCCGGCAGCACCGGAGATCGAGCCGCCGTTGCCGCCTTGACCGCCGTCCCCGCCGGAGCCGCCCTTGTCGCCGGCCAAACCGGTGGTGTTCGCCGAGTTGTCGGTGCCCGCGGTGCCGGAGCCGCCCTCGCCGCCGTTGCCGCCCTTACCGATGTTGCCGCCGTCGCCGCCGGCACCGCCGTTGCCGCCGTTGGTTCCCGCCGGCGCACCGCCCGCTGACGGGTCGTACCCGGCGCCGCCGTCGCCACCGTTGCCGGCCGGCCCGGCCACGCCGGTGCCGCCGGTCGCCGCATTGCCCGCGCTGCCGGTGCCCACCGCACCGCCGGTGCCGGCCGCGCCCGCGGTGCCCGCGGACCCGCCCTGGGTGGAGTCGCCGCCGGCGCCGCCGTTGCCGCCGCCGCCGAGGCTGCCGTGGATGATCTGGCCGGCTACCCCGGCCTTACCGGCTCCACCGTCACCGCCGGCGGCACCGTTGCCACCGGCTCCGGCGTTGCCGCCATTGCCGTTGGCGCCGGCCGCACCGTCGCCACCGGCGGTGCCGCCGCCGCTGCCGCCGTGGCCTCCGTTTCCTCCCGCGCCGACTGCCCCGGCGTTGCCGCCGGCCCGGCCGTCCATGTCATTGACACCGGTCCCGCCGGTGGTACCGGCGAAGCTGTAGCCGGCGCCGGCATTTCCGCCGACCGCACCGTTGCCGCCGGCGCCGCCGATACCGCCATCGCCGGAGATCGAACCGCCGAGGCCGCCGTTGCCGCCCGCGCCGCCCGAGCCGCCCTTGATACCCGAGCCGCCGTCGACGCTGTCCGGCGTCCCCGCGGCACCGTTGGTGCCCGCAGTTCCGGAGCCGCCGGCGCCGCCGTCGCCGCCCTTGCCGATATTGCCGCCGTTGCCCGCGGCGCCACCGTTGCCGCCGTTGGTCCCCGCCGACGCCCCGGACCCAGCCGCTGACGGGTCATAACCGGCACCGCCGTCACCGCCGTTGCCGGCCGGCCCGGTCACCGAAGCGCCGTCACTGCCAGCATTGCCCGGAGTGGTGGAACCGTCCCCATTGGTCCCGGCACCGCCGCCGGCACCGGCCATGGCCGAGTCGCCACCGTTGCCACCGTGCCCGCCGGAACCGGCAAAACCGTCGAAGCCGGCATCCGAGGCGGTACCGGCAGCACCCTGTCCGCCACCACCACCGGCGGCTCCGTCGCCTCCATTACCGCCGTGGCCGCCGGCACCGTCGGCACCGGCCGCGGCACCCGCGGTCGACCCGCCCGCACCGCCGTTACCGCCGGCACCACCGACGCCCGCGGCTCCGGCCGCACCACCATTGCCGCCGCCACCGAGCGCCGCACCGGTGTCGCCGCCGCCGGCGATCCCGGCCACCCCGAGTGCACCCTGGCCACCCGCGCCGGCGTTTCCGCCGTCGCCGCCGGCACCGCCGGAACCACCGGTGCCGTTGGCACCGACCGAGCCGGCCGCCCCATTGGTGGCACTGCCCGCCGCGCCGCCGTTGCCGCCGACTCCGCCGTGGCCGCCGCGACCACCGGTCCCACCGGCGGTCCCGGCACCACCGTTGCCCAGCGTCGTGCCGGCATCACCGCCGGCGGCACCCGCCGTTCCGTCGACTCCACCACCTCCGCCGCCACCGTCGGCGCCACTGCCGGCGTTGCCGCCATTGCCGGCCGCACCCGAAATCGCTCCGCCGTTGCCACCGGCGCCACCATTACCGCCGGCGCCGCCGGTGCCGCCGGTCAGACCGTCGATGCCGCCCGTGCCGACGCCACCGGTGGTCCCGGAGTTGTCGGCCCCCGCAGTCCCGGAGCCGCCGGCACCACCGTCACCGCCCTTACCGATGTTGCCGCCGTTACCCCCGGCGCCACCGTTGCCACCGTTGGTCCCAGCCGATGCACCCGTCCCGGCTGCCGACGGGTCGTAGCCATTTCCACCCGCGCCGCCGTTGCCCGCCGCTACCGAAAGACTCTGGCCGGCGCTGCCGGAGCCCCCGGCCACCCCGGCCGTGCCGGTGCCCCCGGTGCCCGCGTTGCCGCCGACGCCGGCCGCCCCGCCCTGCGCGGAGTCGCCGCCATTCCCACCGTCGCCACCGGCCCCGAGTTCACCGTTGGCGCCCGCGACCTCGGCCAGTCCCTGCGCCCCGTCACCACCGTCGCCACCGCCGGCCCCGGCACCGCCGTCACCACCCTTGCCGCCGGAGCCGTTGTTGCCGGCGCTGCCACCGGCGGTCGATCCACCCCCGCCTCCGTCACCGCCGCGACCGCCCGCGCCGGCGGTTCCGGCCGCGCCGCCGCTGCCGCCGGCGCCCTGGTTGATCGCCAGGGTGGTGTCGCCGGTCGCACCCTGTCCGCCGGAGCCGGCCGTACCGCCGTTGCCGCCTTGGCCTCCGTTGCCGCCATTGCCGTTTGTGCCCACCGTGTCGTGGGCGCCGGTGCCGGCGTTGCCGCCGGTGCCGCCGGCGCCGCCCTGCCCGCCTTCGCCGCCCTGCCCGCCGGCCTCGCCGGCACCATTGTTGGCGGACAGCACGCCCTGCTGGCCGATGTAGCCCACCCCGCCCTGGCCGCCGTGGCCGCCTTCGCCGGCATTGCCACCGTTGCCGGCGGTGCCCGGCGCGCCCGCATCCAGACTGGACTGGTCGCCGGTCCAGTTGCCGCCGGCGCCGCCGTTGCCCCCGGCACCGCCCGCGCCGCCCTTGCCGCCGGCGGCAATCGAGCTGCCCTCCCCGCCGGCACCGCCCTGGCCGCCGCTGCCGCCGGTACCGCCGTTGCCGGCCGCCCAGCCCCCGGACCCGCCGGCACCGCCGGCGCCGCCGGAACCACCGTTGCCGCCGTCGCCACCGACTCCGGCGTCGAAGGCCGCGCGACCGCCCAACCCGCCGTTGCCGCCGGCCAGGCCGGTCCGGGCGCCGTCGGACATGACGGTGGCGGCCTGCCCGGCGAAGCCACCCTGACCAACCGGCGACTGGTTGAAGCCGTCACCGCCGTCGCCGCCGTTGCCGCCTAGCAGTCCCTTGACCCCGTCGGCGCCGGCGGACCCAGCCACCCCGGTGCCGGCCAGCCCGCCGGTGCCGGCCACGCCCCCGAGGCCACCGGCGCCGGCCACACCGGCATTGGCGCCGGCGCCGCCGTTACCGCCGTCGACGTGACCGGCGGTGCCATTAGCGGCATCGCCGCCATTGCCACCGGAACCGGCGTCACCTCCGGCGCCCCCGACACCGCCGTCACCGTTGGCTCCGGCGCTGCCGGAGCCGCCGGCCGCCACACCACCACCGGACCCGCCCGCACCACCATTGCCACCGTGTCCGCCGTTGCCGCCGAGCGCGGCGTCACCACCGTTGGCGCCTCCCGCGGCATGGGCATCGGAGGCCGCGTCGTAACCGTCGCCGCCGAGCCCGCCGCGGCCGCCGGCACCACCCGCGCCGCCGGCGCCGCCTTGACCACCGTCACCGGCGATCGATCCGCCCAGCCCGCCGTTGCCGCCGGCCCCGCCGTTACTGCCGGCGCCGCCCACTTCACCAGCGCTGCTGAGCTGCCCAGCCGATGTCGCTGCTGTCCCGTCGTCGCCCTGGGCGCCGGCCGCCCCGGCGCCCCCGGCACCACCGTTTCCACCGTTGCCGTAGCTGCCGCCGTTGCCGCCGGCGCCGCCGTTGCCGCCGTCGACGGCGGAATCGGTCGAGGTCCAGCCCGCTCCACCGGCACCGCCGTCGCCGCCGCTGGTGGCCGCCTGTCCGGCGGCGGCCACCCCGGTGACACCCGACCCGCCCGCGCCGGACCGGCCGACCTCACCGCCGTTGCCGCCGGCACCACCGTCGACATGATCGGCGGTACCGGCCGCGCCGGCCCCGCCATCACCGGCGGCACCGGCGTTTCCACCGGACCCGCCGTTCCCGCCGGCCCCAGCCAGCCCCGCGCTGCCGAACTGGGCACCCAGACCACCGGCGCCGGCCTGGCCGCCCGCGCCACCGACGCCACCGTTCCCGCCGTCGCCACCATCGCCGCCGGCACCGGAGACATGAGCGCTGAAGTCACCGCTGGCGCCCAGGCCGCCGACGCCGCCATTACCGCCGGCCGCGCCGTTCCCGGCGCCGCCGCCCCGTCCGCCATCACCGAACAGCAGCGACGAACTTGAACCCCCCGCTCCGCCGTTGCCGCCGGCGCCGCCGCCGCCGCCGATGCCGCCGAGCCCGCCGGTGCCGCCGGCCACCGTCCAGATGCCCTGGGCGCCGGTGACTCCCGCGGTACCCAGGCCACCGTCGCCGCCGAGGCCGCCGGCGCCACCGCTACCGAACAGCCAGCCGATTCCGGCGCCGCCGACGCCCCCGTTGCCGCCGGAAGCGCCCGCGCCACCGTCGCCGCCGGCCCCACCGTTACCGCCGACGCCCATGAACGAACCCCCGGTGCCACCGGCGCCCCCGGTGAAGCCACCGCCGCTGTCACCGCCGGCCCCACCGTTGCCGAAGAAGCCCGCATCTCCGCCGTCGCCGCCGGCGACACCCCCGGCACTGCCGTCGTAGCCGGCGCCACCGTCGCCGAACAGCCAGCCACCGGCCCCGCCGTCCGGGCTGGTCGCGTCGCCGGCGGCGCCGTTGCCGATCGCGAAGGAACCCAGCAAGCCGTTGATTGCCGTGTCGACTTGGAGGCCGAACGGGCTGTTGATCCAGTCCTGCAGGCCGGCGTGCAGCGGGGTGTAGATCCACTGGTCGAACAGCGCGGTCCAGTCGGTCGAGCCCCATTCGGCTGGGGAGCTGGCGGCCAGGCCGGGCAGCTGCTCGGCCCACGTCGCCGGATCGAGCCACGGCTGCAGATCAAGTGCTTCGGTCAGCGGGCCGGCGTCGACGTCAGAGGCGAGCCCCGGGTCGAACAGGTCGATCAGCCAACCGAAATCCAGATCCGCGCGCGCCGGCGGTGGGCTGGCCAGCGGGGCGGTTCCGAACGCCAGAAACGCCCCGGCCGCGGTTCCGGCGCCGAGCACGCGGCGGCGTGGACGCTTTGCGGCGAAGGAGGTGACTCGGTGTCCGGTGACGCGATGCCTGATGGTCATCCCGGTTCTCCTATCCGGACTATAAGTCCGATTTAGGGAATTACTGAGTTATATCCGTGGCCGTTAGTTTAGCTATTGGAGATTTTCTTTTTAGTAAAAATCTAGGTATTCATTTATTGTTTTTTCATATAGTTCGCCAACGTTTTGCCTATACCTCGCGCCAGCGGCACCCGCCCCACCAGCCGGGCAGGGCGAGTCCGGGACGGCAGAACCCACCCCGCCCCGGAGTCGTGAACGCGGGCCCGGCCGTGCGAAACCCATAAACCTGAGATTTTCCAGTGAGATTCAGGCGACCGCTCCGGTTCTGAGCAGGCGCGACCATCGGCCGCCCGCTCAGCAGGGCGGTGTAGCTCCGTCGATACAGCCGTCGCTGCCCACCAGGCCGTCAGCGCCCTGGACTCCGGAACTGCCGGCACCGCTGCCGTTAGTGCCCTGACCGCCGACGCCGGTCTGGCCGCCGACCCCGCCGGCCCCGCCAACGCCCGCCCCGCCACCGACGTGTCCACCGTTGCCGCCGGTACCGCCGTGGCCACCGGTCCCGCCGTCGGGGCTGCTGCCGCCCTTACCGCCCAGCAGGCCTAGGCCGAGTGCCGGCGCACCGCCGTTGCCGCCATTGCCGCTCTGGCCGCCGGTGCCGCCGCTACCACCGCTACCGCCGGTACCGCCGCTGCCACTGGCACTTGCGCCACCCACGCCACCGGTACCGCCGTAGCCGCCGGTGCCCGGCGTTCCGGCATTGCCGCCGTCGCCTCCGATACCCCCGAGCCCTAACACGCCGAGCAGTCCTTGGCCACCGGTACCGCCGTTGCCGCTTTGGCCCCCTACTCCGCCGACGCCGCCGGCACCTCCGCCACCGCCGACGCCGGTAGTGGCGCTTCCGCCCACACCGCCGACACCGCCGACGCCACCGACTCCCCCGGCGCCGCCGGTGCCACCTTTCTCGCCGTTGAGATTCGCCAGACCGCCGTTATTCCCGACGGCGCCGTTCCCGCCGGTGCCACCGATTCCTCCTCGGCCGCCTTGCCCACCGGCACCGCCGTCACCCGAGGTCGAGCCGCCCTTGCCTCCGGCACCTCCATTGCCACCGATCCCGCCACCCCCACCGGTGCCGCCGTTGCTACCCGCGGTGCTCGGGCTGGTTCCCGTCGTTCCCTGCCCTCCGTTGCCGCCGGCGCCGCCTTCCCCGCCGTTGCCGATATTGCCGCCGTCGCCGCCCCGGCCGCCTTGCCCTCCGGCGGCACCGCTGCTCGTCGCGTCGTGGCCGCGTCCGCCGTCGCCACCATTGCCGCTGGGCCCGCTCGGCAGCCCGCCGGCCGCACCGGCGGTCGCGGCGGTGCCGCCACCGCCCGCGGTGCCTCCGGCCGCACCGCCGTTACCGCCGCCACCACCGGTCCCGGCGTCACCACCGCGACCACCCGCGCCGCCGGTGCCGTTGTTGATGACATTGCTGGTGTTGTCGGCGCCGGCGCCGCCATTGCCGCCCGCACCGGCGACACCCCCGGCGCCCCCGGCGCCGCCATTGCCGTTGAGGCCTACCGCGCCGGTGGCGAGGTTGGTGCCGGCATCACCGCCGGCACCGCCATCACCGCCCTGGCCGCCGACACCGCCGTTGGTCCCGTTTCCGCCGGCACCGTTGTTGACAGCGATCGCCCCGGCCGTACCGTTCGCGCCCACACCGCCCGCGCCACCCTTGCCACCCACGCCGCCCTGACCCCCGGCGCCGATGCCGCCGGCACAGTTGGCGCCGGGCAGATCCAGGCAATTGCCGCCGGCCCCGCCGGCGCCGCCGTTGCCGCCGCGACCACCGGTACCGGCGGCACCGGTCAGGCTGCCCGCGCCGCCGGTACCGCCGTCGCCGCCGTCGCCGCCCTTGCCCCCGGCTCCGCCCTGATAGCCGCCGCTTCCGCCCAAACCCCCGGCGCCACCGTTGCCGCCGTCGCCCCCGGCTCCGCCCACCCCGTTGAGCGCGGCGGCGTTGCCGCCGAGTCCACCGGCGCCGCCGGTCGCCGCGCCACCCGAAGGCGCCGCCAGTGCAACGATCCGGGCCCCCGAGTCCGCTCCCGAATAGTCGTAGCCACGGCCCCCGATGCCGCCGTTGCCCCCGCCGGTGGCCATCAGCCCGTCGGCACCGACCGCGCCGGCTCTACCGCTGCCGGCCAGCCCGCCGGTGCCCGCCGCGCCCGCGGCACCGCCGGCTCCGACCGCGCCGGGGTCGGCGCCGTTTCCGCCATTGCCTCCCGCGGTGTGTGCGGCGGTACCGGTGGCACCATCACCGCCGTTGCCTCCGGCACCGGAATCCCCACCGGCGCCGCCGTTTCCGCCATCACCGTTGGTACCGGCCAGTCCGTGGGCGGCCGCGCCGCCGTCACCGCCCCGGCCGCCGGCGCCGCCGTCACCGCCGGCACCGCCCAGCCCGGCATTGCCGCCGTTACCGCCGAGCACGCCGTCGCCGCCGTCTGCGCCGACACCACCGGCGCCACCCCGGCCGCCATCACCACCGCGGCCGCCGGCGCCGCCATTGCCGCTGGTAACGCCCCCGGCCCCGCCGGCACCGCCATCACCGCCGGCGCCCCCGCTCTGACCGGCCTGTCCTGCCGCGCCGTCGGCGGCACCGGTCACGGTCGGTTCGGCATCGGCTCCAGCCGCGCCTACAGCACCGTTACCGCCGTGCCCGCCGGCACCGCCGTCGCCGTGATCGCCACCGGTCCCGCCGGCGCCCCCGTTGCCTCCGGCCGCGCCGGCCACCCCGGCGTCCATGCCGTTGCCGCCGGCGCCGCCGTTACCGCTGATGCTGTCCACCGCATCGCCGGTCGCCCCGCCGGACCCGGTCGCCCCCCACCAACCGGCGCTACCGCCACGCCCCCCGGCGCCGGTCAGCCCCGCATCGCCACCGGCGCCGCCCGCCCACCCGTCGATGTGCCCCTCGACACCGTCGGCACCGGCGCCACCGCTGCCCCCGGCCCCGGCCGCACCGCCGGAACCGCCCCGGCCACCGATCCCGAACAGCAATCCGCCCGCGCCACCGTTGCCGCCGGCGCCGCCGTCACCGCCATCGGTACCGTCGCCGCCGGCGGAATTGATCCCCGCAGCACCGTCCACCCCCGTAATTCCGGCGCCGCCGGCGCCGCCGTCGCCGCCCCGGCCCAGCAACCAGCCGCCGTCTCCACCGTCCCCGCCGGCCATGCCGTAGCTTCCGGCGCCCCCCGCCCCGCCGTTGCCGAACAGCCCCGCGTCACCGCCGTTGCCGCCGCCGAATCCGGCACCGCCGTCACCGAGCAGCCAGCCGCCGGCGAACCCGTCGAGGTGATCGGCGGTGCCATCAGCACCGTTGCCGATGGCAAAGCTGCCCAGCACGACGTTGACGGCGTCGGCGATGTTCTGACCGACGGCGCTGTCGAGCCACTCCGCGACCCCGGCGTGCAGCGGGGCGTAGAACCACTGGTCGAACAGGTGACTCAGATCGACGGGGTCAAAGGCGGCCGCCGGAGCGGGTTCGGGGGCCAGCTGGTCGAGTAGCCAGTCGGTATCGACGACGTCCGCCCGGGCCGGCGGGGCGGCTGCCGGGGACGCGCCGAATGCCAGCAGGGCGCCGAGGGCGGTGACCACAGCCGGGCCGCCGCGGTGCTTGGCGATCACGTCTCCCCCAATCTCTCGCCTTTGGGGACACATCAGCGAACACTCAGATCACGTTAAGCTAGTGCGCTCGGCGGGAGCCGTCAACGAAGCCCGGGTCAGGACGTGAGCGCCTGGCGGATATCAACGCCTTTGGCCAGCACCAACAGCACCAGCGTGGCCAGCGCGTCGTCGCTCAGACCGGAGCCTGGAAAGTTGTAGCGCAGCAACACATCTGCGGACTTAGTGGTGCCCTTCTCTACCACGGTGACCGTGCCGAGCTGACTCAGGCGCGCCTGCTCGGCCGCTCGCTCACGCAGCTTCTTGGTCAGCGCCAGGTCCCAGGCCAGGATCTGGGTGAGCGACACCAACTCCAGTTCGTCGGTGATCGGCACCACCCGCAATGACGCCAGCGTGCCGTCATGATGGACGGTCAGCGCACCGTCGGGCTCGGCGTCCGTGGGCACCGCCGCCGCGGTGAGCGCCGTGTGGAGACGGTGGGCCAGATCCGTCATCACGCCGTCCCGAATCGGCGCTGCCGGGAGGCGTACTGTTCGCAGGCGTCCCACAGGTCGCGGCGGTCGTAGTCGGGCCACAGCTTTTCTTGAAAGATGTACTCGGCGTAGGCCGCCTGCCACAGCATGAAGTTGGATGACCGCTGCTCACCAGAGGTGCGGATCAACAGGTCGACGTCGGGCATGTCCGGGCGGTGCAGATGCTGGGAGACGGTGGCCTCATTGATCCGGTTCGGGTTCAGCTTGCCCGCAACGGCTTCGGCGGCGATGGCCCGTGCGGCCTCGGCGATCTCGGTGCGCCCCCCGTAGTTGACGCAGTAGTTGATGGTGATGACGTCGTTGCCGACTGTCATGGCCTCGGCGATCTCGAATTCCTTGATGACGCTGCGCCACATCTTGGGTCGCGAGCCCACCCAGCGCATCCGCACTCCCATTGCGTTGAGGTTCTCCCGGCGGCGGCGCACCACCTCGCGGTTGAACCCCATCAGGAAGCGGACCTCCTCGGCGGAACGTTTCCAGTTCTCCGTGGAGAACGCATACACGGTGAGCCATTTGATGCCCAACTCGATGGCACCACAGGTGATGTCGATCAGCACCGCCTCGCCCATCTTGTGGCCCTCGGTGCGGCCCAGGCCGCGCTGAGTGGCCCAGCGGCCATTGCCGTCCATCACTACCGCGACGTGATTGGGCAGCGCCTCGGCCGGAATCCGCGGGGCGGCGGCCTTGGAGGTGTGCTGCGGCGGACGGCACGGCCCCCCGCCCGGTGGTGACGGCAACTGCGGGAACACCACCGGCCAGGTGGACGTGTCCGGGAACACCGGATAGTCCTCGGGTGCCGCGGGCAACTGCGGGCAGCCGCCCTTGCGATCGGCCCGATTCAACACCATGCGCCCAATTTTGCCCGACCGGGCCGGCACCGCCTGCGGTGACCGCGCCTGCGCTGCGGCGGTTTACCGGCCATGCCGACGATCAGGAATCGGTACTCAGGTCCATCGCGACGAAGTCCAGGCGCCACAGCGATTGGAACAGCTTGCGACCGAACTTCTCCAGATCGGCTGTGCTCCCCCGCGACGGCCCGCCGGCCTGCGCCAGGCTCGAGGCGATCTCACGGATGCTCCGGCGCCCGTCGATGCTCTGGACGAACGGCAGCTGGGCTGGGTTGAGCTGCATGCGCCAGCCCGGACGGAAGATCTCGTTGCCGTTCAAACCGCACTTGAAGCGGAACAGCGGCACGTAGTCGAGACTCTCGGGCGTCGAGAAGTCGATCGTGTAGGTGTTCTTGGGACGGTCAGGACGAGTGGCAAGGAAGAAGTGCCGCGCGTTGAGGGTGTGGATGCGCTCCATCACCGACCAGATCTTGGCCTCGGGCAGCGCATTCACCACGTCGTAGAAGCCGCCCGACGGCGCGGCGATGTCGTGCGCGTAGTACGGCGCCTTGAGCAGCCAGCCCTGGAAGTCGAGCCCCGCCGAATTGGCCAGATCGATGCAGCCGTCGACGTCGTAGCTCTTCGCCCGACCGTGCAGGAAAGTGTCCACCAGGCCGGAGTCCGAAACCAGGTCGCCGGCGATCTTCAGATACGACTGGACGGGATGGTCCGGAGACAGCATCCGGATGGCCTGCCGCACGGTCTGGATGGAGGCATCGCTCTGCTCCAATCCCAGGTCTTGGAAGACCGACTCGAGGATCTCGATGCCGATCCGGCCGTAGCGCGCGTACAGCATGATGGCGGCGACGCCATCGGGCCGCAGCCGCTCCGCGATCGCCTTCATCCCCACCTTCGGGTCAGCCATGTGGTGCAGCACGCCGGTGGACACCACCAGGTCGAAGTCCGTGCCCAGCGTGGCCAACTCCTCGATCGGGAGCTGGTGCAGCTCCAGATTCCACAGCCCGTGCTTGTCCTTGAGGTACTGCTGGTGCCCCAGCGATGCCTGGCTGATGTCGACGGCCACCACCCTGGCCTTCGGGTTGTTGTAGGCGAAGACCGCCGCCTGGTTGGTGCCGCAGCCCGCGATGAGGATGTCGAGTTCGGGCCGGTACTCCCGGTCCGGCCACAGCACCCGGTGGGCATGGCTCGGGTCGAACCACTCCCAGTTCCCGGCCGACCACGCCTGCAGGTCGTGGATGGGGGGCGGGTAGGTCCACCGCTCGTACTGCCGGGATACGACGTCTGCGCGTGGGTTGTCAGTCACTTCTTTGTGGCTCCTTGTTACGTTGCCCCCCGGCGATCGAGTCAGACTCTAGCGGGGGTGGTTGGGGTCGCCGCGGCGGGTGCCACTCCCATCGGAGCAGCGTGCCAGACGCGTCGGTTCGCTCGTATCGCTCAGTCAGCCGGCGCGTCCGGGCTGTCCGGGCTGACCGGGCTGACCAGGCGTTCCACCGGGTCCGGGCGCTCCGCCGGCACCACCGGCACCGCCCGCACCAGGCTGCCCGCCGGGGCCGGTCGCACCACCGGCACCACCGGCGCCACCGGCACCGCCGTGCCCGCCGGCGCCGCCCTTGCCGCCGTCACCGCCCTTACCTCCGGCGCCGCCTTGGCCGCCCTTGCCGCCTTGGCCACCCTTGCCGCCCTGCCCGCCTTTGCCGCCCTTACCGCCCCGGCCGTCGGCTCCCGGAGCACCGTCGGCACCGTCGGCGCCATCGGCGCCGTCGGCACCCGGGGCATGAGTCGACAACGGCGCCATGACCCCGACACCCAGCCCGAAGCCCGCCTGCGCGACCGGGCCCACCGCCGGGAGCATTCCCGCGACCAGCAGGGCTCCCGCCGCTGCGCCGAGGCCGGCCGCGTATCGCGGCGCGGTGTAGTGCGCCCAGCGTCCCCACCCGGTGTCGTGAATCATTCGGCCTGCCTTCCAGATTGAGCCTTCGGATCGTGAAGTTGCATCAGCCTACCGCCGACCCGCGAATGGTCCACGGAAACGAACACAATTGCCAGGTCGGTGCCCCCGGGGTCAGCCGTCGCTGCCGGTGGCCTCCGGTACCGCCTCGACCCCCACCGCGTCCTGCCCGGCCGCCACCCGCTGAACGCGCTCCACCAGCGGCAATGTCCGCAGCCGGCGCTCCAGATGCCACTGCAGATGGGCGGCCACCAATCCGCTGGCGTGGCTGCGGTGCGCCGACGTAGAAGATTCAGCAAGCTCCCAATCCCCGTCGTGCAGCGCCGCCATCAGATCCAGCACCCCCATCGGCGGGGTGGTCGACCCGGCCGGGCGGCAGTGACCGCAGACGCTACCGCCGGCCGCGACATGAAACGCCCGATGCGGGCCGGGGGTGGCACAACGGGCACATTCGGTCAGTGCCGGCGCCCACCCGGCCACCGACATGGCACGCAGCAGATAGGCGTCCAGCACCAGCTCGCGGGGGCGACGGCCGTCGGCCACCGCCCGCAACGCGCTGACGGTCAGCCGGTGCAACGCCGTTGCCGGTGCCCGCTCGGCGCCGGCGAGACGTTCGGCGGTCTCCAGCATCACGCAGGCGCACGTGTAGCGGCCGTAGTCGCTGACGATGTCGCTCGCGAACGCGTCCACCGACACCACCTGGGTGACGATGTCGAGGTTGCGGCCCGGATGCAGCTGTACGTCAATGTGGGCGAACGGCTCCAGGCGGGCACCGAACTTACTGCGGGTACGGCGCACCCCTTTGGCCACCGCGCGGACCAGTCCGTGGTCGCGGGTGAGCAAAGTGACGATCCGGTCGGCTTCGCCGAGCTTGTGCTGGCGCAGCACCACCGCCCGGTCCCGGTACAGCCGCATCGCACCAGTTTCGCATCATTACGGGGGCGTTTCGAGGACGGTCACCGGCGTGGCACGCCGGATAGTCTCGTCACCGATGACCCACCCGCCCGCGGAACCCGGCACCCGCTTTCCCACCCTCACCGAACAGCTCTACCAGCTGGCCAGCGGCGAGGTGGCCTCCGTCGACCTGGTCCGCCGCTGCCTGCACGCCATCGACGCCAGCCAGTCCACGCTGAACGCCTTCCGGGTGGTGTTCACCGATTCGGCGCTGCGCAGTGCCGCCGAAGCCGACCGGCGCCGCGCCGCTGGCGATCGCGCCCCGCTGCTGGGCGTCCCGATCGCGGTCAAGGACGACACCGACGTCGCGGGTGTACCCACCTCCTTCGGCACGTCCGGCTACGTCGAGCCGGCCGCCCACGACGCCGAGGTGGTGCGGCGGCTCAAAGCCGCCGGAGCGGTGATCGTCGGCAAGACCAACACCTGCGAGTTGGGCCAGTGGCCGTTCACCGGCGGCCCCGGGTTCGGCGACACCCGCAATCCCTGGTCTCGCCGGCACACCCCGGGCGGCTCGTCGGGCGGCAGCGCCGCCGCGGTCGCCGCGGGTCTGGTCGCCGCGGCGATCGGTTCCGACGGCGCCGGCAGCGTGCGCATACCCGCCGCGTGGACGCATCTGGTCGGCATCAAACCGCAGCGAGGCCGCATCTCCACCTGGCCGCTGCCGGAGGCGTTCAACGGCCTCACTGCCAACGGGGTGCTCGCCCGCACGGTCCAGGACGCGGCGCTGGTGCTGGACGCGGCCTCCGGTAATGCCGACGGTGACCTGCACAAACCGCCCCCGATCATGGCGTCCGACTACGTGGGAAGGGCGCCCGGACAGCTGCGGATCGCGATGTCCACCCGGTTTCCCTACACCGGGTTCAGCGCCCGGCTGCACCCGGAGATCAGGGCCGCGCTCGAGCAGGTCGCCGCGCAGCTTCGACTGCTCGGGCACATCGTGTTCCCGGGTAATCCCGACTACGGCGTGCGATTGTCGTGGAATTTCCTGTCCCGCTCCACTGCGGGGGTGCTGACTGCCGCGAATGCGCTCGGCGGCGCGGTGGACCTCGATCCGCGCACGCTGGCCAACATGCGCACCGGCCGGCTGTTGTCGCAGGCGGTGCTGCGCAAGGCCCGCGCTCACGAGGCGAAGGATCAGCGCCGGGTGGGTTCGATCTTTCGCATCGTCGACGCGGTGCTCGCCCCCACCACCGCCCAGCCGCCGCCACTGGTGCACGCGTTCGACGACCTGAACGCCCTGGCGACCGACCGCGCCATTATCGCGGCCTGCCCGGTGACCTGGCCGTGGAACCTGCTGGGCTGGCCGTCGATCAACGTGCCGGCCGGGTTCACCGCCGAGGGCCTGCCGATCGGGGTGCAATTGCTGGGGCCGGCCAACAGTGACGGTCTGCTGATTTCACTGGCCGCGGAATTGGAGGGCATCAGCGGCTGGGCGGCACAACAGCCCACACCGTGGTGGCGCACCGATCCCAACCCCTGCCCGTAACACCCAAAAAGGCGGCGACCAGCGACTTCGGCGGCGCCATCGGCTGTCCGCTAAGCTTGGTCCGTCTTCGAAGTAGGACCTCATATCCACACGTGAAATGCACTGGGGAAAGGCGTCTGCAAAATGGCCGCTCTGTCGTTGACCAGGATCGCTGTCGCAGCCGGCAGTCTGGCTTTGTCGCTGTCTGCTGGGGCCGGGTTCGCGTCCGCGGATCCCGACCTCGGGCCGATCATCAACACCACCTGTAACTACTCGCAGGTGAACGCGGCGCTGAACGCAGAGAACCCCGCGGCCGCCGCGGAGTTCAACGCCTCGCCGATGGCCCAGACCTGGCTGCGGTCCTTCTTGTCCTCGCCGCCCGACAAGCGCCAGCGGATCGCCACCCAGATCCAGGCCATGCCCGAGGCCCAGCAGTACATCGGCACGATCACCTCGATCGCCGTCTCCTGCAACAACTACTGAGCAGAGCCCAGCGGTGAACCCGCGCGACAAGGTTCTGATCACCGCCACCGAGCTCGCTGAGCTGTTGGGTGCCGGTGATCCGGTGACGATTCTCGACGCCCGCTGGAGCCTGGAGGCACCGGACGGACACCAGGCCTACCTGCAGGGTCATCTGCCGGGCGCGGTGTACGTCTCGCTCGAGGACGAATTGTCCGACCGTGCCGTCACCGGCCGGGGCCGCCATCCGCTCCCGACCGGTCGCAACCTCGAGGCCGCCGCGCGCCGGTGGGGGGTGCGGCGCAACACGCCGGTGGTGGTCTACGACGACTGGAATCGGGCCGCGTCCGCACGATTGTGGTGGCTGCTGTCTACGTCCGGGGTGGCCGGAGTGCGCATCCTCGACGGTGGGCTGTCGGCCTGGACGGCGAACGGCGGCGTATTGCAGACCGGGGAGGTCTCCCCCGAACCGGGCAACGTCACCGTGCTGCCCGAGGATCTCTACGACGGGCTTCGGCCCACCCTGACCGCTGACGAGGCCGGCGACGGCGCCGGGTCTGGCACGTTGGCGCTGCTGGATGCCCGCGCCCCGGAAAGGTTCCGCGGCGACGGGGAACCCGTCGACGCGGTCGCCGGCCATATCCCGGGCGCGAAGAACCTGCCGTTCACCGCGTTGTTGGACGCCGACGGGACTTTCCTGCCCGATACCGCGGTCGCCCGGCTGCTCGCCGATCGCGGTGTGGGGGCCGACGACGCGGTGGGCGCCTACTGCGGATCGGGTATCAGCGCGACGGTGATCGTGGCGGCGCTGGCCGCCGCCGGCCGGTCCGCCGCGATGTTTCCCGGGTCGTGGTCGCAGTGGAGTTCGGACCCGTCCCGGCCGGTGGCGCGGGGCGAGGACTGAGCTCCGCCTCAGCTCAGGTGGAAGTCCGCCGGGTCCGGGCCGGCCAGCATCGCGTTCATCGTCGCGCGGTCGAACGGCCATAGGTCGACGGCGCCGCCCTCGGTCAGGTACCACGAGTTGCAGCCGGTGTTCCAGACCGTCGGCCCCATCGCGGCGGCGACCTCGTCGTTGAACCGTGCCGTCGCCTCCTCGGTGACCTCGACGCTCGCCAGCTCTCCGTCCCGGAACCTCTCCAGCCACTGCGCGATGTAACGCGCGGTCAGCTCGGAGGTGTACTGCAACGAGATCGACCCGGTGGGCGAGTTCGGACCCAACACCGTGAACAGGTTGGGGAAGCCCGGGATCGCCGTCATCCGGTAAGCGCGCGGACCGGCGGACCACGCGTCGTCGATGCTGATCCGGTCGCGGCCGAGCAGCCGCATCGGGCGCATGTAGTGGTGGGCGTGAAACCCGGTCGCCAGCACGATGACGTCGGTGTCGCGGTGGGTGCCGTCGGCGGTGCGGATGCCGCTCGGGGTGACTTCGGCGATGTCGTCGGTGACGAGGTCGCTGTTGTCGGCGCGGATCGCCCGGTAGTAACGTCCCGACACCACTTGGCGCTTGCACAACGGCTGGTAGTCGGGGGTGAGTTTGGCCCGTAATTCTTTGTCCCGAACTTGAATTCGCAGACATGCTCGGGCATAGGCCTGGACGGCCCGACGTCGCCACGACGGGCGGGTGGTGACGTCGGTCAACAGCGCCGACCCACCGAAGGTCATGAGCCGGTACAGCGCCCGGTGCAGCGTCGGGAACCGCCCCAGCACCGCGGCAGCACCCGGGACCTGCCGCAGCGACGTGGGCGCCCACAGGATCCACTGCGCCGAACGCACGTAGTGGTCGATCGACGCCGCGCCGGGCTGCAGCGCGGACACCACTTGCACACCGGTCGACCCGGTTCCGATCACCGCGATCCGCTTACCGGCCGTGTCGAGCTCGTCGTCCCAGCGGGCGGTGTGCACAACCGCGCCGGCGAAATTCGCCAGCCCCGGGATGTCGGGGGTGAACGGATGGTGCAGCACACCGGTCGCGCAGACCACGAAATCGGCGACCAGCTGCTCACCGGCGGCGGTGGTGAGGGTCCAATGTCGGCGCTCATCCCACTGTGCGGCGGTGACCTCGGTGTCGAGCCGGATCAGCGGCGCCAGCCCGAGCCGGTCGACGACGTCGCGGTGGTAGCGCTGGATGGCCGTGCCGGTGGCCCAGGCATGCCGCCAGTCGGGTTTCGGCGCGAACCCGAACTGATAGATCTGCGACGGCACATCACACCGCAGACCCGGATAGCGATTCCAGTGCCAGACGCCGCCGACGTCGGAACCCTTCTCCAGCACGGTGATGTCGGTGAACCCGCGCTCACGCAGCACATGCGCGGTCGTGATGCCGGCGATGCCCGCGCCGATCACGATGACGCGGGGCTCGCGCGCGCTCACCGCCGATCCCGCGCCGACGGCGTACGCATAACCTAGCTGCGCAGCGCCGACACCGCGTCGACCAGCAGCTGGCGCGCCCGATCGGCGTCGACCATGCCCGGCGGCTGACCGCGCACCGCCTGCGGGCTCGCGGTCACCTGCACCAGGGCGCTACCGAGGTAGGCGGTGAAGGTGTAGGACTCACGGGACTGCTGTTGGCCGTCTTTGCCGGTGATCTCGATCTCGGAGTGCGAGCCGGCCGTCTTGGCACGGTCGATCTCGGGCGCATCGGTCTCATCCAGGTAGCCGGTGAGCTTGCCGGCCTGGAAGGAGACGTGCTTGCACCTCTCGGCGGCGGACTCGTCGTAAGGCAGATCCTGGTCGGCCTGCATGGCGATGGCGACCAGCTGGTTGCCGTTGCCGACGATCGAGACCATCGACATCTTGCCCCGGATGCCCTTGGGGGGACGACCGCTGCTGGCCGCGTAGTCGGCGCAGTCCGAGGGCTCGAAGGTCACACCGGGCGGCATCTTCTGCGGCCCGAGAATCTTGGGATCGATGTCCTTGGGACCCTGGGTCTGGGTCTTGTATTCCGAGCCGAACGTCGACTCGACGTTGAACAGCTTGGTGGTATCGATCGGCTTTTGGCCGCCCCCGCAACCGGTCAGTGCTTGCGCGCACATGAGCAGGCCAACAGTGGAGACAACCAGCGACTTGGGTTCCAGCACCCCTGGAATGTACCCAATGGCGCCTACCGGCGAGAGAATGTGTCCCCGGTCCGGCCACCGGCGGGGACCGTCCGTGGTCTGGCGCGCCGACGGGCCGAGCTGCCCGCCGGCTCGCGCGGGGGCATAGGCCGGTTCTAAAACCCCAGCCGGCCGAGTTGTTTGGGGTCGCGCTGCCAGTTCTTGGCCACCTTGACCCGCAGATCCAAGAAGACCTTGGTGCCCAACAGCTTTTCGATCTGGGAGCGGGCGGCGGTTCCCACCTCGCGCAGCCGGGAGCCGCCGCGGCCGATCACGATCCCCTTCTGGCTGTCGCGTTCGACGTAGAGCACCGCGTACACCTCGATCAGGTCATCACGGTCTTCCCGCGGGCGCACTTCGTCGATCACCACCGCCAGCGAATGCGGCAGTTCGTCGCGCACCCCCTCCAGGGCGGCCTCCCGGATGAACTCGGCCATCAGGGTCTCTTCGGGTTCGTCGGTCAACTCGCCGTCGGGGTAGAAGGCCGGGCCGACCGGTAGCGCCGCGGCCAGCACGCCGATGAGGACGTCGACCTGCTCGCCGCTGACAGCCGAGACCGGGACGATCTCGGCCTCCGGGGCCAACTCACCGACGGCGACCAGTTGTGCGGCGATCTTGTCTCGGGAGACCTTGTCGATCTTGGTGACAACGACCACCAGTTTCGTCTTGGGGGCGACAGCGCGGATCTGCTCGATGATCCAGCGGTCCCCCGGGCCGATCGCCTCATCGGCCGGGATGCACAGGCCGATGACGTCGACCTGCGCGTAGGTGTCCTTGACCAACTCGTTGAGCCGCTTGCCCAGCAGCGTTCGGGGGCGGTGCAGGCCGGGGGTGTCGACCAGGATGATCTGGAAATCCTCGCGGTGCACGATGCCGCGGATGGTGTGTCGGGTGGTCTGTGGCCGGTTGGAGGTGATCGCCACCTTCGCGCCGACCAGAGCGTTGGTCAGGGTGGACTTTCCGGTGTTGGGACGGCCGACGAAACACACGAAGCCGGAATGGAATTCGCTCACGAGAGACCCTTCGCCGAACGTGCACTCAGCGCGAGTTCTCGCGAAGACTTTCGCAATGAGCGCACGCTCGGCGCACTCGCGTCGGGTTGTGCGCCCGGCAGATCACTGCTCAACTGCGGCCTCCTGACCGTCGGGGTCGACCGGGCTGACCAGAACGGTGCTGATCCGCACCCGCCCGCGGCTGTCGCGGCTGCCTTCGGCCCGCAGCCGCAGTCCGTGTGACACTACCTCGGAGCCGGGCAGCGCGACCCGGCCCAGTTCCAGCGCCAACAAGCCGCCGACGGTCTCGACGTCGAGGCCGGCGTCGAACTCCATCCCGTAGAGTTCACCGACGTCCTCGATGGGCAGTCGTGCCGAAACCCGGAACCTGTTGGCCCCCAGATCCTCCACCGGTGCCACTTCACCCTGGTCGTACTCGTCGGCGATCTCGCCGACGATCTCTTCAAGCACGTCTTCGATGGTGACCAGCCCCGCTATCGCGCCGTATTCGTCGACCAGCAGCGCCATGTGGTAGCGAGCGCGCTGCATGTCGTGCAGCAAGGCGTCGAGCGCCTTGGAGTCGGGCATGAACACCGCTGGACGCATCACCTGCGCCACGGTGGTGTCCCGCCCGCCGTTTGTCGAGTAATAGGTTTGTTGGACAAGGTCTTTCAGGTAGACCACGCCGAGGATGTCGTCGACATTCTCGCCGATCACCGGGATGCGGGAGTGACCGCTGCGCACCGCCAAAGAGGTGGCTTGTCCGGCTGATTTGTCGTGTTCAATCCAGACCATCTGGGTGCGCGGCACCATCACCTCGCGGGCGGGGGTGTCGGCGAGCTCGAAGACCGACTGGATCATCCGGCGCTCGTCGGCGGCGACCACCCCACGCTGCTGCGCCATATCGACCACTTCGCGCAACTCGATCTCGGAGGCGAACGGCCCGTTGCGGAATCCCCGGCCCGGGGTCAGCGCATTGCCCAGCAAGACCAGCAGACCGCTGATCGGGGCGAGCAGCACCGAAAGGACTTGCAGCGGAAGCGCTGACGCCAGGGCGATCGAATAGGCGTTCTGCCGCCCCAGAGTGCGGGGCCCTACCCCGATCACCACGAAGCTCACCACCACCATGGCGGCCGCGGCCGCGAACAGCCCCCAGTCCAGCCCGAGCACCGAGTGCAACAGGAACACCAGCAGCGCGGTGGCGGTGATCTCGCAGGTGATGCGCAGCAGCACCACCAGGTTGATGTAGCGGGGCCGCTCTGCCATCAGCTTGGCCAGCCACACCGCACCAGGACGTTTCGCGCGGACCAGTTCGGCGACGCGCGCCACCGAGACGGTGCTGACCGCGGCATCGATCGCCGCGAACAGTCCGCCCAGACCGATCAGCGCGATCACGCCGACTACCAGCGGTGTTCCGGTCACGGTTCGTCGAAGTACCGAGACTTGTCCAGCAACCGGCGGTCCTTCTCGCTCTGGGTCTCGGCCCGGTAGCTCTCCACCTGGTCGGCGACCCACTCCTCGAGCAGCCGGCGCTGCAGCGCGAACATCTCTTTTTCCTCGTCGGGCTCGGCGTGGTCGTAGCCCAGCAGGTGCAGCACGCCGTGCACGGTCAGCAGCGCGAGTTCCTGACCGAGCGAATGCCCCGCCGCCGCGGCCTGTTCGGCGGCGAACTCCGGGCACAGCGCGATGTCGCCGAGCATCGACGGCCCGGGCTCGGGGGCGTCCGGGCGCCCGCCGGGCTCGAGTTCGTCCATCGGGAAGCTCATCACGTCGGTGGGCCCGGGCAGATCCATCCACCGCATGTGCAGGTCAGCCATCGCGGCGGTGTCCAGCAGCACCATCGACAATTCGGCGCCGGGGTTGACGTCCATCCTGGCCAGCACGAACTTGGCGACGCTGACCAGCTCGACCTCGGAGACGTCGAGACCGGATTCGTTGGAGACCTCGATGCTCACCGGCGCGACCGGCCCTGAGCCGCCCGGCGGGCCGCCCGGTTCATCGTCAGTCCCGGCTGGGATTGTTCGGCTTCATGGCGTGAGTAGGCGTCGATGATCTCGGAGACCAACCGGTGCCGGACGACGTCGGCGCTGCTCAGCTCGGCGACATAGATGTCGTCGATGTCGTCGAGGATGTCCACGGCCGCCCGCAGCCCGGATCTCGCGCCGCCGGGCAGGTCGATCTGGGTGACATCGCCGGTGACCACGATCTTCGAACCGAAGCCGAGCCGGGTCAGGAACATCTTCATCTGCTCGGCGGTGGTGTTCTGCGCCTCGTCGAGGATGATGAATGCGTCGTTCAACGAGCGTCCCCGCATGTAGGCCAGCGGCGCCACCTCGATCACCCCCGAGCTCATCAGCTTGGGGACCAGCTCCGGATCCATCATGTCGTACAACGCGTCGTAGAGCGGACGCAGATACGGGTCGATCTTCTCGCTCAGGGTGCCGGGCAGAAAACCCAGCCGCTCACCGGCTTCCACCGCCGGACGGGTCAAGATGATCCGGGTGACCTGCTTGGTCTGCAAGGCGTTGACGGCCTTGGCCATCGCCAGGTACGTCTTGCCGGTACCGGCGGGCCCGATGCCGAACACGACGGTGTGGGCGTCGATGGCGTCGACGTAACGCTTCTGATTGAGCGTCTTGGGCCGGATCGTCTTGCCGCGCCGCGACAGCACATCGAGGGTGAGGACCTCAGCCGGGGACTCGTTGCCGACGCCGGTCAGCATGCCGACGCTGTGACGCACCGTTTCCGGGGTGAGCACCTGGCCGCCGGCCACGATCGCGATCAGTTCAGAAACGACCCGCTCGGCCAGGGCAACGTCGGCCGGCTCCCCGGAGAAGGTGACGGCGTTGCCGCGGACATGTAGGTCGGCGGCCAGCAGGCGCTCCAGGGCGCGAAGGTTCTCATCTGCGGAACCCAGCAGACCCACGACGAGGTCGGGTGGAATGTCGACACTGCTGCGAACCTGCGAGGCCGGCACGGCAGCGGGGGTATCGCGGGGCGTCACGGGGTTTTCGATGCCTGCTTTCTGGTCAGCGCCGGGTATCAGCGGGTCAGCCGGTTGCTGTGAGTCTACCGTCGGCCACCGCCAGCTCCCAGCGCTTGCACTCGGGCCGGCTTCCCAGCGCTACCGCATAGCCCTCGCCGACCGCCAGGTCCGCTGCCTCACCCCCAGCGCGGCGTCAGCACCCCGAGCGCCCCGAGCGCGACCGCCGCCGCGGTGGAGGTGCGCAGCACGGTGGGCCCCAGCCGCGCGGCGACGGCGCCAGCGCCGGTCAGCGCCGCCAGCTCCGCGTCGGTGATACCGCCTTCCGGGCCGACGATCAGCGCCAACGCCGACGCGGCAGCCACCGCGGGCAACCCGGCGCCGGCCCCGTCGTGCAACGCCAGCACCGTGGTGCCGCCGGCCACCTGTTCGCGCACCCATGAGACCAGCTCGGCGGTTGCCAGCACGCCCTCCACCGGCGGAATGTGGGCGCGCCGCGATTGCCCGGCCGCCGCCCGGGCAACCGCTCGCCACCGCCGCAGACCCTTGTCGGCCCGCGAACCGTCCCAGCGGGCGACGCAGCGGTCGGCCTGCCACGCCACGAACCCGTCGGCGCCGGCCTCGGTGGCCAGCTCGATCGCCAGCTCGGACCGTTCGGATTTGGGCAGCGCCTGCACCACCGTGACCGGTGGGGCGGGCGCGGCGACAACCCTGCGATCGACTACCCGAACCCGCAACCCGGTCCGGTCGGCCTGCTCGACCCGGCATTCGGCCAGCACGCCGGCGCCGTCGCCCAGCGTCAGCTGCTCGCCGGGGCGGATCCGGCGCACCGTCGCGGCATGGAACCCGGCGTCACCGTCGATGTCGGCCAGCGCACCCACCTCGGGCAGCGCCCCGACATAGAACAGGCCGGCCAAGTCTCAGCGGCCGCTGAACGTCTCGCGCAGCCGGCTGAACAGTCCGCCGCCGTGCGAGGCGTGTGACGTGCGAACCTCGGCGGTCTCGCGTTCGCGGTGCTGCTTGAACTGCTGCAGCAGCTCGATGTCGTGCTGGTCCAGCCGCTCGGGCACCACCACCTCGACGTGGGCGTGCAGGTCACCGCGCGCCCCGGAACGTAGCTGCGGCATGCCGTGGCCGCGCAACACCAGGGTGGCCCCGGGTTGGGTCCCGGCCGGGATGGTGATGTCGGTCGGGCCGTCGAGGATCGCGTCGACGACCACCGTGGTGCCCAGCGCCGCGTCGACCATCGGCACCGAGAGGTGGCAGTGCAGGTCGTCGCCGTCGCGGGCGAAGATGTCGTGGGGCTGCTCGTGCACCTCGACGTAGAGGTCGCCGGCCGGTCCGCCGCCGGGTCCCACCTCACCTTGAGCGGCCAGCCGGACCCGCATCCCCTCGCCGACACCGGCGGGGATCTTCACGCTGATATCACGGCGGGCCCGCACCCGGCCGTCGCCGGCGCACTGCTGGCACGGGTCCGGGATCACCTCACCAACTCCGCGGCAGGTGGGGCACGGCCGCGATGTCATCACCTGGCCGAGCAGTGAGCGCTGCACGGTCTGCACCTCACCGCGGCCATGACAGGTGTCACAGGCCATCGGGCGAGAATCACCGTGGGTGCCGCGCCCCTGGCAGCGATCGCAGAGCACCGCGGTGTCGACGGTGACCTGCTTGGTCACCCCGGTCGCGCATTCGGTGAGGTCCAGGCGCATGCGCAGCAGCGAGTCCGACCCCGGCCGGACTCGGCCGATCGGACCGCGCGAGGTGGTGCCGCCGCCGAAGAAGGCTTCGAACACGTCGCCGAGGCCGCCGAAGCCCGAGTAGCCGCCGAATCCGTTCCCGGCCCCGCCGCCGTTCTCCAGCGGGTCGCCGCCGAGGTCGACGATGCGGCGCTTCTCCGGGTCGGACAAGACCTCGTAGGCGGCACTGATCTCCTTGAACCTGGCCTGCGCCGCCTCGTCGGGGTTGACGTCGGGGTGGTACTTGCGAGCCAGCTTGCGATATGCGCGCTTCAGCTCGGTGTCGCTGACGCCCTTATCGACGCCCAGCAGTCCGTAATAATCGCGTGCCACGACTGACCTTTCCCAACTTCTGCCGACCGGAGATTATCGGGTTCCGAGCACTTCACCGATGTAGGTTGCAACGGCAGCAACACTGGCGATAGTTCCCGGATAGTCCATCCGGGTGGGACCCAGCACCCCCATACCGCCGAACACGGTGCCCTGGGAACCGTAGGCGGTGGACACCACCGACGCCCCGGCCATCTCCTGCGCCTCGGTCTCGTGACCGATGCGCACCGTGACTTTACCGGCTTCCTGCTGCGCCGCGAGCAGCCGCAGCACCACGACCTGCTCCTCGAGTACTTCCAGCACCGACCGCAGCGAATCACCGAAGTCGGCGGCATTGCGGGTCAGGTTGGCGGTACCGCCGAGCAGCAGTCGCTCCTCGCGGTGCTCGACCAGCGATTCCAGCAGCACCGTGGCCGACCGCCCGACCGCGTTGGCCAGGCCCGGCGACAGCCCGCTGCGCCCGTCCAGGTGCCCGGCGAGCTCGGCGACGGCGGTGGAGGCCGCCGAGATCCGCTTGCCGTCCAGTGCCGCCCCGAGCAGTTCGCGCAGCTGGGACAGCTGGTGGTCGTCGATGGCGTCGCCGAGTTCGACGATGCGCTGGTCGACGCGGCCGGAGTCGGTGATGACCACCAGCAGCAGCCGCGCCGGGGTCAGCGCGATCACCTCGAGGTGACGCACCGTGGACACCGACAGGGTCGGGTACTGCACGACGGCCACCTGGCGGGTCAGCTGGGCCAGGGTGCGCACCGCCCGGCGCAGCACGTCGTCGAGGTCGACTCCGGAGTCGAGGAACGACAAGATCGCCCGGCGCTCCGCGCTCGAGAGCGGTTTGATCTCGTCGATGCGGTCGACGAACTCCCGGTAACCCTTCTCGGTGGGCACCCGCCCGGAGCTGGTGTGCGGCTGGGCGATGTAGCCTTCGGCCTCGAGCACGGCCATGTCGTTGCGCACCGTCGCCGAGGAGACCCCGAGGTTGTGCCGCTCAACCAGTGCCTTGGACCCGATCGGTTCTTTTGTCGCGACGAAGTCTGCGACGATGGCGCGCAGCACCTCGAAGCGACGATCATCAGCCACACCCATAGCACTAGATTACTTTCTGGGACGTTCCCCGGCGCGAACGTGCGCGTTTGCACGCCGACACGCCGGGATCCCGGTACATCTGCGCACGCTCGCGCAGAAGAGAGGAACGGCATGCCCGACTTCCCCTACGCCGATCGCTTCACCGTGAACCGCGTGCTACCCGAACGCGGCCGCTCACGCGAGGAGGTGCTCGCCGAACTGCGGGAGATGGCACAGGCCGAAGACCCGACCTGGGAGACCGGCAAGGTCTCCGGGACCATGTACTGCGGCGACCACGAGCACTACCGCTTCCTCGATGAGGCGTTCGGGCTGTTCGCCCACGTGAACGTGCTGCAGCGTGACATCTGCCCGTCGGCGACCAAGTTCGAGGGCGAGATCATCGCGATGGCCCTGGACCTGATGCACGCCGGCGCCGTCAGCGATGGCGAACCGGTGGGGATGGTCACCACCGGCGGCACCGGCAGCATCATCCACGCGCTGCTGGCCTACCGCGAGCACGCCGCCAAGCACCGGGGCATCACCCGGCCGAACTTCATCAAGCCCGAGACTGGCCACCCCGCGTTCGACAAGGGCTGTCACCTGTTCGGCATCGAGATTCGCCGAGCCCCGATCAACCCGCAGACCACCGAAGTCGACGTCGACTGGGTGGCCGACAACATCGACGAGAACACCATCGCGATCATGGGGTCGGCCTGTAACTACGGCTACGGCACCGTCGACCCGATCCCGGAGCTGGGCGAGCTGGCCTTGTCGCGCGGGGTGGGGTTGCACGTCGACGGCTGCCTGGGCGGGTTCGTGCTGCCCTTCGCCCAGGAGCTGGGTTATGACGTCCCGCTGTTCGATTTCCGGGTGCCCGGGGTCACCAGCATTTCGGCGGATAACCACAAGTACGGCTATGCGTTGAAGGGCGCCTCCACCCTGCTGTTCCGCGACAAGGCCTACCGCAACGCGCAGTACTTCTACCTACCGGAATGGAGCGGCGGGAAATACCATTCGCCGGGCATCGAGGGCTCGCGCTCGGGTGGTCTGATCGCCGCGGCGTGGGCCTCGATGGTGCAGCTGGGCCGGGAGGGCTACCGGTCGTATGCCAAGGCCATCTTGGAGACCGCGTTCACCATGCAGGGCGCGGTGCGCAGCCACCCGGAGCTGACGATCATGGGTTCGCCGACGTTCTGCTTCGCCTTCCGCTCCGACGAGTTCGACATCTACCACGTCGCCGACGCGATGAAACCCAAGGGCTGGCGGTTCAACGGCCAGCAGTACCCCAACGCCATCCATATGGCGGTCACCCGGCCGCAGACCCAGCCCGGCGTGGCCGAGGCCTTCGCCGCCGACCTGGCCGACGCGGTGGAGTACGCCAAGAAGCAGACCGCCGCCGGCCAGGCGCCGATCAGCGCTGCGATCTACGGCGGCGTGCCCGGCGGAATGACCGACGAGGCAGCCCAATTCATCGAGGGCTTCATGGAGCGGATGCTCGACACCCAGCAGTCTCTGCCGCCGCTATGACCCGCGCCGAGACGATGCAGGACGGAACGCCGGCGAAGTGATGAGGAGGAGCGGCGCCCTATGAACCGCGACCGCGTCGTCCTCGCCGTCGACCTGGGCACCGGCGGCCCCAAAGTCGGATTCGTCGCCCTGGACGGCACCGTATTGTGGTCGGATCTCATCGCAGTGCCGACCACCTACGGGCCGGGCGGGGCGGCAACCCAGGATGCCGGGCTGTGGTGGGCGATCATCCGCGACGCCACCCGACGTGGCCTGGCCGACAGCGGCGTGCGTGGCGATCAGGTGACCGGGGTGTCGATCACCGGGCAGTGGGCCAGCACCGTCGCGGTCGACGCCGACGGCCGCCCGGTCGGTCCGTGCGTGATGTGGATGGACACCCGGGGAGCGCCCTACAGCCGCAAGGTATTTGGTGGCCGACTGGCCGGCTACCGACCGCGGGCATTACTCAGCTGGCTTCGCCGCAACGGCGGCATCCCCTCGCCCAGCGGCGACGATCCGGTCGGGCACATGTTGTACCTGCAGCATGGCGACCCGACGGTGTTCGCCAGGGCCCGCTGGCTTCTGGAGCCGGTGGACTACCTGAGCATGTGTTTCACCGGGCGCGCCGCGGCGTCGCGCGCCTCGATGATGGGCGCGTGGCTCACCGACAACCGCGACCTATCCGTGCTCGACTACGACGACGTGCTGGTGCGACTCGCCGGTGTCGAACGGGCGAAGCTGCCGCCGCTGGTGCCGACCGGCTCAATCATCTCACCCGTAGCCCCGGCAGTCGCCGCTGACCTGGGCATTTCGCCTGTGGCACAAGTGGTTACCGGAACCCCGGATATGCACAGCGCGGCGGTGGGCTCCGGTGCGGTGCGGCCGGGCGAGCTGCACCTGACCATCAGCACCACCTCATGGATCAGCTGCCCGATGACGATCAAGAAAACCGATGCGCTGCACCAGCTCGCGACGGTGCCGGGACTCGATCCGACGAGCTACCTACTGGTCAACAATCAAGACACCGCCGGCCGGGCACTGCAATGGTTGCGCGACAACCTGTTCGATGACTTAGATTACCCTGCGCTGACCGCATTGGCCGCCGATGCGCCGGCCGGTTCCAACGGGGTGATCTTCACCCCCTGGCTCAAAGGCGAACACTCCCCCATAGACGATCGCAATGCCCGCGGCGGCTTCCACAATCTGTCGCTGGACACCACCCGCGCCGATCTGGTGCGCGCGGTGCTCGAAGGAGTGGCCTACAACAGCCGCTGGCTACTCGACTGCGTGAACCGGTTCACCACCACGACCGGACCCATCCGGATCGTCGGTGGCGGTGCCCGCTCGGAGCTGTGGTGCCAGATCATCGCCGACGTGTGCGGCCGCACCTGCGAACGGGTCGCCGACCCGCTCAACGCCCAATTGCGCGGTGCGGCCCTGTTCGCCGCTATCGGGATGGGCGAACTGGACCGCGACGAATTACACGACCTGATCCCCCTCGACGGCGTCTTCGAGCCGGACGCGGGCAACCGTGCGGTCTACGACCGGCTGTTCGCCGAATTCCCGCGCCTCTACCGGACGCAGAAGGGTATGTTCGCCCGGCTCAGCCGTTCTTGAGTGCTCCCGCGCCCGGACCGCCGGCTCCGACCCCGGGGCGACTCAGTGCGGCAGCCGGCCGACGATCTCCTCCATCAGCTCGTCGGCCCCGTTCTGGGACAGCATCCAGCCGTTCTGGTCGGTGAAGGTCACCGGCTTGGTGATGGGGGCCGGCAACCCGGGTCCGGTGGCGGTGATATCGGCGCTGACGGTGTCGGGACCGGTGGACGCGATGTCGGCCGCGGTGAAGGTCAGCGGAAGCCCACCGTGGTGGCCCAGTCGCCGCAGTTGGTGGTCCAACACGTCGGCTTGGTGCCGCTGCAGACCACCGGCCACCAAGCCGCTTTTCACCTCGGCGGGAACCTGCGGATCGACCAGGTTGTCCAGGATTCCGGTGAGTTGCTCGGCGCTCGGCAGGCTCGCCGCCGGTGGCGGGTCCTGCGGAAGCGGCGCGTGAAACACCGTGAGCGGCGGCTGGTTCGGCACTTCGGCGACCGCCACGCCCGGCACGGCGATCGCGGCCGCCAGGCCCATACCGACGGTGAGCAGTTTCACGGACATAACCACGCCTTTCTGATTGCGTCGAGCAAAAACCATGGGGTGAGTCTTCACCCGAGGGTACGTGGCATCGACGCGATCGTGGCCGGGCTATCCCCGTTCGGCCGCCATCGCATCACGAAGGCTCTTGGGGCGTAGGTCGGTCCAATGCTGTTCGACGTACTCCAGGCAGGCCGCGCGCGCTGCGCCCTGCTCGCCCCCGTAGACCACCCGCCACCCGGCGGGAACCTCGGCGAAACTGGGCCAGAGGCTGTGCTGGTCCTCATCGTTGATCAGCACGTAAAAACTACCGTTGTCGTCGTCAAAGGGGTTGGTGCTCATCAGTTCTCCTCGTTATTTTGACCGCGAGCAGTCGCCAAAGCCCCCTCAGGCGGCGCCGAAAGGGGGCTTTCGCGACTGCTCGCCGGGATGTGGGCGCCCAGGATCCGGTCGGACAGCAGACCCAGGCAGCTCAGGTTGGGAAAACCCGGCCCCTGGGTCAATCCGGCCAAGTTGGGCAGGAACAGTTTCGGGGTGACGCCGGCGACGGCCAGATCGTGGCCGACCGCCTCGGCCAACCGGTCCCCCGACAGCGGCCCACCCAGGCCCAGCTCCAACAGGTCCAGGGTGTCCTGCCCGAACAGCGACACGAACCACAGCGGGTCGGCCCCGGAACCGTCGATCACCAGGTCGAAGCCGTGTACGGTCTCGAAGTTCTCACCGCCCCGATTGGTGCTCAGCGTCAACCGGATCCGACCGTCACGAGCCACTGCGTGCGCCACCCGCCCACGGAGGTGCCGGATGCGGTCGTCGGCCAGCAGCGCGTCCTGCACCCGTGCCGAGAACACCCCTCGGTCGGTGCGGGCCAGCGCATCCCGTCGCTCGGCCAGTGTCAGCGCGGACCAGTCGGTCGGATCGGAGAACAGCGCGTTCTCGAAGAAGCCTTCTCCGCGGGTGAACAGCGTCACCTGCGGGGAGATCACGGTGATCGTCGAGACACGGTGCCGGAACAGTTCGTTGAGCATCGACGCGGCGGTTTCACCACCACCGATGACGGCGACACGCTCCGCGCTGATCCGGTCGGCCGCGGCCCGGTGCCAGAACTGCGCGATCGAGAGCACCAGCGGGTTACCGGGCAGAATCGACCTCTCGGCCTGGCCCGGACCGGTGATCATCACCGCGTCAGCGGCCACTTCGGTCTCCCGGGTGTGCAGCGCCCAGCCGTCGCCGGCCACGGCCAGCCGATCGACCTCGCCGGGGATCACGGTCAGCGCCACGGCGTCCGCGACCCAACGCAGGTACTGGCTCCATCGCAGATGGGTGGGCGCCGGACGGCCCCGGTCCACCCATTCGGCGAACTGTCCGGTGGCGATCAGGTAGGACTGCCAGCTGTACCGGGTCATCCGCTCGTCGAGTTCGGCGTTGCGGCCCGCCACCAGCGCCGAGCGATACGGGAAGCCGACGTCCTTCTCCGGGCTGGTTCCCAGTCGGTGGGCCCCGTCGGTCCACCCGCCGGTCGCCCGCCAGTTGGCGGCCACCTCGGTGCGTTCGACGGCGACGATCTCCGGTGTCTCAACGCCCATCTCCCGCAACACCGCGGCCTTCGCGGCCACCGCGACCGCCTTGGCGCCTGCCCCCACCACTGCCAGGGTTCTCATGACAGCTCCTCCGCCAGGTCACGCAGGGCCCCGGTGAACAGTTCCTGCAGTTCGGTGATCTCGGCGTCGCCGAGGATGTCGGGCAGCGTCCGCCACTGGGTCATCACCACCGCGCCGGCCCCGAGGTCGGCCACCGCGGCGAAGATGCCCAACTCGTGACGCACCGCCTGATCGGGTTCGGGCACCGACGGCAGGCCGGCGATCAGGTCGGGCGCCAGGGCTGGCCCGTCCCCGACCCGGTCGACGCGGCCAAGGTAGTTCAGCAGCAGTTGCGGACCCGGATGGCCGGCGAACCGGGTCGCGGTGTCATCACGCAGATAGGCCAGCAATCCGTAATCGATTCCGCTGCCGGGGATCTCGGCCAGTGCCCGCGCGACCCCACCCGGGTCGGCCTGACGAATTCGCAGCGGGTAGATCGACGTCAGCAGCCCGGCGATGTCGGCGGGGTCGACCCGGCGGCCGTCGTACACCAGATCTTCGGCGCGCCCATGGGTCTCCAATGCCAGCAGCGGTGCCGGGCCCTGCTGCCCGCGCCGAGCCCGCCAGGCCCCGATCATCCGCGCGGTCGCCGCCACCAGCAGATCATGCATCGGCGCACGCGAAGCGAGCAACGCTGCGGTGACTTCCGGGTCGGCGACAGCCACCGAGACCGTGAGGTCACCGGCGCGGTCGTGGTCTGGACGGACCCTCCGAGAGCCCAGTTGGGGATCGTCACCGGTGATCTGCTCGGCCCAGAAGTCCACGGTGTCCAGGCTTTGCGCCCGCGCGCTCAGCGCCGCCGCCCAGCGCCGGTAGCCACTGCGCTCGGGCAGCGGATCTGCGCCGGCCAGCGCGGCGTGCAACTCGCCCAGAACCACCTGCCATGACACCGGGTCGAGCGCCAGCACGTGGGCGCACAGCAACAGCACGCCGATCCCGGTCGGCGGACGCAGCCATACCGCGCGCAACAGCACCCCGTTCTCGGGGTCCAGATCCGCCAACAGCTTGCCGCCGTGCTCGGTGACCGCAGCGAGATCAGTCAGCTCGTCAGCACCGACGGTGATTTCGCTGAGGACATCGGCAGGTTCGGCCGGGCACAGCGTCAGCGTGTCCGGGTCGAGCCGTGCGCGCAGCACCGGGTGCGCGGCGACGATCGCGGCCAGCGCCGACCGCAATTGTCCCGCGTCGATGTCGGCCGGCACCCGAACCGCCTCGACTTGCCCGAGCCGGCGCGGGCTGCCGTACTGGTAGAGCCACCGGCCGGCCGGCAGCAGTGGCATCGGCCCGTCGTCCGCGACGGCCACCGCGGCGGCTTCGGCAGCTTCAGCGGCTTCACTATCCAAGGCGGCGGCCATGTCCCGGATCGTGGTGCAACTCAATGCGGTCCGCGGACGCAACGACAGTCCGGCCCGGCGGGCCGCCCGCACCATCGCCAACGCCACGATGCTGTCCAGGCCCAGGTCGCGTAGATCGGTCTCGACGCCGGGCGCCGGGCTTTCCGGCCCGCCGAAGATCTCGGCCATCAGCTCGACCAATATCCGCTCGGTCTCGGTGGCCGGCTCATCGCCGTCGCCGACAACGGGCCCGGCCCGGGCGAGGAGCGCCAGCAGCTCTTCAGCGTCCAGCTTTCCGTTGGGGGTCAACGGCATCGACTCCACCACGACGATCCTGGCCGGCACCAGGTACGCCGGCAGCCGGGCACTGACCGCTGTCCGCACCCGGGCCGCGTCCAGGCCGGTGCCGGTGACGAATCCGGCCAGTTGCGTTCCGGTGGCGCCGTCCACGGGCAGCACCGCTGCTGCCGCGACCCCGGTCGCCGCGGCCAGCGCTGCTTCGACTTCGGCGACCTCGACCCGGTAGCCGCGCACCTTGACCTGGTCGTCGGCACGGCCCAGGTAGATCAGTCGGCCGTCGGTGCGGCGTCGCACCAGGTCCCCGGTGCGATACATCCGGCCACCGGGGTGAAACGGGTCGGCGACGTAGCGGGCCGCGGTCGCGCCGGCCCGGCCCAGGTAGCCGCGGGTGACCTGCGCACCGGCCAGGTACAGCTCGCCGACCACCCCGTCGGGAACCTCCCGCAACGCGGAGTCCAGCACGTGAGCGGTCATGCCCCGCACCGGTTCTCCGATCACCGGCAGTTCGGTGTGAGCGACGTCGGCGACGACAGCCTCCACGGTGGTCTCGGTGGGGCCGTAGCAGTTGTGCACGGCGACCGACGATGCCGCCGCGACCGAACGCAGCCTCGTCCAGACGTGCGGGGCGATCGCCTCGCCGCCGAGCGCCAGCACGGTGAGGCGGTGGGCGGCGTGCGCGTCGAGCAGGCCGGCATCGAACAGCTGGGTGAACATCGACGGCGACGTGTCGATCATGTCCAGCCGGTGTCGGCGGACACCGTCGATGATCGCCTCGGCATCGCGCATCTCCGCTGCCGAGAACAGGTGCACGGTCTGCCCGCCCAGCAGGCCGACCAGCGGCTGCCAGCTCGCGTCGAAACTCAGCGACCAGGCGTGCGCGACGCGCAGTGGCCGTCCCAGCCGGGCCATCGCCGGCGCATACATGCGCTGCTGATGGTCGGCGAAGTACGACGTCAGCGCCCGGTGGGTGCCGATGACGCCTTTGGGCTCGCCGGTGGAACCGGAGGTGAAGATGACATAGGCGGCGGAGTCCGGGTGGATCCCCGCCGGTGTGGGGCGCCGCCGCGCAGCATCGGATCGCAACTGGGCCAACAGCTCGACGGTCAATGTGAGCTTCGGATCAGCTTGGCGCAGAATCGATTCGATCCGCTTCTTCGGAAGATCGACATCCACCGGCACGTAGGCTGCTCCGGACTGCAGCACGGCCAGGATGGCGATGACCGAATCGGCCGAGCGCGGTAGCGCAATCGCAACCCGGTCCTCGGGTCCGATGCCGCGCCCGGCCAGTGCCTGTGCCAGCCGGCTCGACTCGGCCTCCAGTTCGGCATAGGTCAGGATCTGCCGCTCGCCGGTGAGCGCCGGGCTCTCCGGATGGCGTGCTGCGGCGGCGGCGAACAGTGCCGGCACGGTCCCCGCCGGCGCAGCCACCGGCGAGCCGCGGCGAGACCGTTCGACGGGTAACAGTACGTCCAGGTCGGCGACGCGCGGCCGCGCCGGGTCGACCAGTTGGCGCAGCAGCTGCAGCAGTCGCCGGCCCAGGTCCGGCACCGACAGTTCGCCCAGGGCCTCCGGCACCGCTTCCAGCAGCAGGGTGAGCCTGCCGTCGCGCGGCGGGTAGCTGACCACGGTCAGCGGGTAGTGGGTCAGGCTCGCCACGGTGACCGGGATGAACTGCACTCCGTCCGGCGTGGTCACCCCGGCTGCCGCCGACCCGATCGGGGCGTTCTCGAAAACGAGCAGGGTGTCGAAGACAGCGTTACGTGCGGCCCGTTGCACCGATGCCAGGCTGAGGTAGCCCAAGTCGCGCATCGCTGCGGTATCCCGTTGCAGAGCTTGGCAGACCGCGATCACCTCGGCGCCGGCCGGTGTGGCGGCGACTACGGGAACGGTGTTGATGAACAGGCCGACCATGGATTCGACGCCGGTGAGCTGCTGGGGCCGGCCCGACACCACCGCACCGAATCCCACCTCGCGACGGTCGGTGAGCCGTCCAAGCAGCACCGCCCAGGTGAACTGCAGCACGGTGTTCAAAGTCAGCCCGTTTCGGCGGGCCCACTCGGTCAGCCGGGCGGTGTCGTCGGGATCCAGGGCCACCTCGTAGGTCTGCGGCATGACGCTGCCCAGCTCGGTCCGCTCGCCGTCGGCCAGGATCGTCGGCGCGGTCAGTGGCGCCAGATAGTCGCGCCACCGCTCGGTGGCGGCTGCGACATCCTGGGTCGCCAGCCAGCCGATGTAGTCGCGGTAGGGACGCGGCGCGGGCAACGAGTCGGTGCCGCCGGCACGGTAGATCGCCACCAGTTCGTCGAAGAACACCGCCATCGACCAGCCGTCGACCAACAGGTGGTGCACGGTGAGAATCAGCCGGTGCCGATCGGGCGCCGAGCGAGCCAGCACGAAGCGCAGCAACGGGCCGCGGGCCAGGTCGAAGTTGGCGGTGCGTTCACTACGTGCTATCTCATCGAATTCGTTTGGTGTCGCGTTGATTTCCCGCCACGGAAGCGTGACCTCGACCGGTACGATCTGCACCGGGTGCGGCAGGTCGACATCCCAGAACGACGCCCGCAGGTTGGCGTGCCGGCCCAGCATGGCCTCGGCACTCCGGCGCAGCAGTTGCGCGTCGACAGCCCCGACGATGTCGATGACGAACTGCACGGTGTAGACGTCAACCCCGTCCGCAGCCGCCAACCCATCGGTGGCCAGCTTTGCCAGTGAGAACAATCCCTGCTGCAGCGGCGACAGCGCCAGCACGTCCTCGATGGATTGCGCATTGCTGCGCTGAGTTGTGGCCTCCGTCACGGTGAGTCGCCCCATGTCGCGGTGAGATCGGCCAGCGCATCGCTGCTCAACCCCGAGACGCTCATCGGGGCGAACGCCGTGTCGACGGCAGTGTCGGTGCCGCCTCCGGTCGCGGCAAGGCGGTCGGCCGCGGCGGCCAGTCCGGCGAATGTCGGGTGCTCGAAGATCATCCGCGGGTCGATGTCCAGTCCGGCAGCGCGCGCCCGGGCGGCCAGTTGCACCGAGAGGATGCTGTCGCCGCCGAGCTCGAAGAATCCGTCACTGCGGCCGATACGTTCGACGCCGAGCAACTCGGCGCAGATGCCCACCAGTGTCTTCTCGGTGGCAGTCACCGGCGGGTCAGCCGCTCCGCGCGTGGCCACCGCCGGCTGCGGCAGGGCCGGCCGATTCAGCTTCCCCGAGTCGGTCAGTGGCATGGTTTCCAGCACCGTCAGCGACGACGGCACCATGTAACCGGGCAGCTCCGCGGCCAGCGCGGCGCGCACCGATGCGACGAACGGCGCTGCGTCGGCGACCGGCTCGGCCGGCACCAGGTAGCCGGCCAGTGTGGTGGCGCCCCGCTGCTCCCAGGTCCGGGCGGCAGCCGTCGCCACCCCGGGGGCAGCGCGCAGCGCGGCCTCGACCTCGGCCAGCTCGACCCGGAAGCCACGCACCTTGACCTGGTGGTCGGTGCGGCCGACGAACTCCAGTACTCCATCGGTACTCCAGCGGGCCCGGTCCCCGCTGCGGTAGAGCCGGTCACCGGGGCTGAACGGGTTGGCCACGAATCGGGTGGCGGTCAGCCCGGGCCGCTTCCAGTAGGCCTGCACAATCTGCGGACCTGCGTAGTAGACCTCGCCGACGACACCGGGCGGCACCGGCCGCAGCGCGTCGTCGAGCAGGTAGGCCTGCGAGCCGGGTGTGGGCCGCCCGAGTTTCGGTGTCGGAGGGGTCAACTCGCCGCGCACCGCGGCCCCGGAGGTCTCGGTGGCACCGAAGTTGTTGAGCAGTTGGGTGTCCGAGTCGAGCACCGCGGTCAGCCGGGCCAGCAGGTCCGCGGAGACCGGCTCGCCGCTGCAGACCAGCCGGCGCAGACCTCGTACCGCATCGGGCGTCGAATCCACCAGCACCGAGATCAGGCTGGCCACCGCGGTCACCTGGGCCACCCGCTCGGCCGTGATCAGCCGGGCCAGGGCTTCGGGATCGCGGAACTCGTTGTCGTCGGCCAAGATCATCGTTGCCCCGGCCGCCAGGCCGGCCAACAACTCCATCCCGCCCTCGAGGAACGTCATCGACGACTGGGCAAGCCGGATGTCGTCACCGTGCACCGGGTAGTGGGCCAATTGCCAGTTGAGTCGGGCGCTCATCGAGCGGTGGGTGCCCAGCACTCCCTTGGGCACGCCGGTGGAGCCGGAGGTGAACACCAGATACATCGGGTCGTCCGGGTGCGGCACCGGAAGGACCGTTCCGTCAGGGTCTTTCGCCAGCTCGTCCTGCACGTCCGCGTCGTCCAGGCACAGCAGCGTCGCCCCGTGCGGCATCGCGTCACGCGTCGTCGAGCTGACCACGATCACCTTCGGCGCAACCGGGTCGGAAAAGACGTCGTCGACCATGAACTCCAGGCGCTGCCGCGGATAGCCGGGGTCCAGCGGGAAGTAGCCGGCACCTGCCTTCATGATCCCGACCAGCGCCACGGCCAGGTCCAGGTCACGCCGAACCGACAGGCCCACCAGGGTTCCGGGCTGCACGCCCGCCTCGATCAACAGCCCGGCGAGCCGGTCGGAGCGGCTGTGCAGCTCCGGATAGCTCAGCTCGGCTCCAGCGCAGCGCACCGCGACACCGTCGAAGCTCCGGCTCGGGGCGAGCACCTCGGCGATCGTCTGCGGGTCAGCGTCGCCTATCGGCGCTCCGTTGCTCCATTGGGTGAGGATGCGGTCACGTTGTTCGTCGTCGATCAGGCCGATGTCGCGCAGTGTGCGCTCCGGCGCGCCGGCCATCGCCGCCAGCACCCGGCCCAGCCAGTCGGCCAGTCGCTGCACGGTGGATCGTTCGTAGAGGTCGGTGCGGTAGATCAGGTGGCCGTCGTAGCCGGCGCCGTCGCCGCCGGTGGCGGTCGTGGCGAACAGGTTCACCGACAGGTCGGCGTGCGCGATGTCGAACGTCGGCATCACGGTGCGGAAGACCAGGTCGTCTTCACCATCGCCGCTGTCTCCGCTGCTGATGACATGGGTGACCTCGGCGGCGTCGCGTACGTGCACCACCACCTGGAACAGCGGGTTGCGCGACAGCGTCCGGACGGGGTTGAGCGCTTCGACCAGTCGATCGAAGGGCAGGTCGGCGTTCGCGTAGGCCCCCAGCGCCACTTCGCGTGCCCGCAACACGACATCGCGCAGTGTCGGGTTGCCGTCCAACCGGTTTCGCAGCACCAGGATGTTGACGAAGAACCCGACTAAGTTATTCAGGGCGTTGTCGGTTCGGCCGGCGACCGGAACACCGAGCGGGATGTCGTCGCCGCTGCCCGCCAGGTGTAGCAGCACCGCAACCGCGGCCTGCAGCACCATGAACTCGGTGGCGCCGGTGTCGCGGGCCAACGCCGCCAGCCCGGCCCGTACCTCCGGGGTGACGGTGAAGGCGACGGAGTCGCCGGCCCCGTCGGCGGTGGCCGGCCGCGGGAAATCGGGCCGCGGGCCGGTGTCATCGGCCAGTCCGGCAAGTTGTTCCATCCAGTAGCGGCGCTGCGCGTCGATCAACCCGGATTCGTCAAGCAGCAGCTCACCCTGCCAGTGCGCGAAATCGGCATACCGCAAAGCCGGCGGTGGCCACGACGGCGCACTACCGGCAGCCCGGCACCGGTACGCGATCAGCAGATCGGTGAAGAGCACCTCGACCGACCAGTGGTCGGCGGCGATGTGGTGCACCACCAGTGACAGCACCCGCTCATCGCCGGGTAGGTGCAGCAGTGCCGTCCGGATCGGCCAGTCGTGCTCCAAGTCGAAGGCGCCGGCCCGCTGTTCGTCGAGCCGGTCACCGGTCCACCGCTCGACCGCCTCCGGATCGCTTTCCGGGCACCGCAGTTCGGCTATCTCGACCGGTACGGGCGGGTTGATGATCTGGTGGGGCACTCCGTCGATCTCACAGAACGTGGTGCGCAGGCTGTCGTGGCGGGCCACCACGTCGTTGATCGCAGCGGTCAGCGCGGCGGTGTCGCAGGGACCGGTGAGCCGGGCCGACAGCGGGATGTTGTCGCCGGTAGCCCGCGGGTCGAGCCGGTAGGCGAACCAGGTGCGCAGCTGAGACGCGGACACCGGAAGCGGCCCGGTTCGGTCCACTGCGATCAGCGGCGGGCGACCCGGCCCGGAGCCCCCGGCCGGCGCCCGATCGATTGCGGCGGCCAGCCGGGTCACCGTGCTTGCCTCGAAGATGTCGCGGACGCCAATCTCAACGCCGCATCGGGCTCGGATCTCGGCGACCAATTTGGTGGCCAGCAGCGAGTGACCACCGAGGTCGAAGAACGAGTCGTCGGCGCCGACCTGCTCTCGGTCGAGTAGCTGCGAGAACAGTTGCGCCACCGTATGTTCCGTGTCGGTCTGCGGCTCTCGGTAGGGGGCCGACTCGATGGGCTGCGGGTCGGGCAGGGCGGCTCGGTCGATCTTGCCGTGGGCGGTGATCGGGATGTCGTCGACCACCACATAGGCCGCCGGGGCCATGTATTCGGGCAGCGCGGCGGCGACCCGGGCCTGGATCCGGGGGATCTCAACCGTGTCCTCGCCCGCACCACGCTCCGCGGGTGTCAGGTAGGCGACCAGGCTGCGGCCGAGCGCCGGCAGGTCGGACACGACTACCACACACTGACCCACGCTGGGGTCGACCGAAATGGCCGAGGCCACCTCGCCGAGCTCGATGCGAAAGCCGCGGACCTTCACCTGGTCGTCGGCGCGGCCGATGAATTCCAGGTCGCCGGCAGCGTTGCGGCGGGCCAGGTCACCGGTGCGGTACAGCCGTCCTCCCCGCGTCCACGGGTCGGCGACGAAGCGTTCCGCGGTCAGGCCGGGACGGTCGAAGTAGCCGCGGGCGACATGTGTTCCGCCGATGTAGATCTCGCCGATAACCCCGACCGGCACCGGCTGCAGCGCGTCGTCGAGCAGCCACATGGTGGTGTTGATGTTGGGACTGCCGATCGGCACGACCCGGTTGCCCTGCGCGCCCTCCACCTTGTAGCGCGACGAGTTGACCACCGTCTCGGTGGGGCCGTAGAAGTTGTGCAACATCGCATCGAAGGTGGCATGGAACTTGTCCGCCAGCTCGCCCGGCAGCGGCTCGCCGCCGATCGGGATGCGTCGCAGGGTGCGCCACTGTTTAACCCCGGGCAGCGACAGGAACAGCCCCAGCAGTGAGGGCACGAAGTGCATGGCGGTGACGCCCTCGCGCTGCAGCAGATCGGTCAGGTAGCCGATGTCGCGCAGCCCGTCGGGGCGCGGAATGACCAACCGGGCGCCGTTGCCCAGCGTGCCGAACAGTTCACCGACAGACACGTCGAAGCTGGGCGATGCGACCTGCAGCAGTACGTCGGTGTCGTCGATGCCGTACTCGTCCCCGAACCAAATCAGGTACTCGGTGATCGGAACGTGGGACACCTCGACCCCCTTGGGCAGGCCGGTCGATCCCGAGGTGTAGATGAGATAGGCCAGATTATCCGGCCGGAGCGGGCGCACCCGGTCGGCATCGGTCGGGTCGGTGTCGGGACGGTCGGCCAACGCCTCGGACGTGAAGGGCTCACGCATCACCAGGGCGGCCCGGGCGTCGCCCAGGATGAACTCGATGCGGTCCGGCGGATATTCGGGGTCGACGGGAACGTAGGCCGCGCCGGCCTTGGCGATGCCCAGCGCAGTGACCACCAGGTCGACCGAGCGGCCGAAGAGCACCGCAACCTTGTCTTCGGTGCCGATACCGGCGGCGATGAGGTGATGCGCGATCCGGTTGGCACGGGCGTTGATCTCGGCGTAGGTGTAGCGGCCGTGGTCGTCGACCACGGCGATGGCGTCCGGGGTCAGCGCCGCCCGGTCGGCGACCAGTGCGCCGAGCGTCGTCGGAGTGGCGCTGAAGTCCGGCCCGCGAGAAGCCGTTTCCAGCCAGCGGCGATCGTCGTCTCCGAGCATGTCGAGTTCGCTGACGGCCGCCTGCGGTTGCGCGACGGCGGCGCCCAGCAGTTGCACCAGGTGTCGCAGCAGCTGCTCGACGAGCGCTTCGTCGAGCACGTCGTGCAGGTATTCGGCTTCGATCAGCGCGCCGCCGTCGCGGGAGCCGCCGGCCTCGACCATAATCCCCAACGGCAGCTGGGCGATCTTGCCGCGGTAATCGGCTCGGACACAAGTTATTCCGTCCGGGTGGAAACCTTCACCGCCGCCGGCCCGGAATCCGAAGCTGAGCCGGGTGAGCCGCTCCACGCCCCCGTGCCGGCGGTCCGGGTTGAGCTCACGGACCACCCGGTCGAGATTGATGCCTTGGTGGGCGAACGCACCCAGTGCGCTGTCGCGGGTGCGGGTCAGCAGGTCGCTGAACCGGTCGGATGCGGTGACCCGAGCACGCAGCACCACGGTGTTGCCGAAGTAGCCGATGGTCTCCTCGGTGCCGGCCGTTCGGTTGAGAACGGGTGAGGCGATCAGGAAATCATCGGTGCCGGTGTAGCGGTGGATCAGCGCGGACAGCGCCGCCGCGACCACCATGTAGGGCGTTGCGCCGTAGTCGCGGGCCAGGTCGGTGATGCTGTCCATCAATTCGGCCGGCAGCGGCCGGGTGCACAGCCCGGCCCGCAGGGTGTGGGGCACCGCGGAGCCGCGCGGGCCCGGCAGTTCCAGCGGGTCGGGCGGCTCGGCCAGCAGGGTGCGCCAGTAGTCCAGGTCGGCGCCGTGATCGGAGACCGGCGGTGTGCTGACAACAGCTGCGGGTGGGCGGGCGGCGAACGCGTCGGGGTCGGTGTAGGCGGCGGTCAGATCGGCGAAGAAGACCGGCCAGCAGGCGTCGTCCCAGGCGATATGGTGGGCGACCAGCAGCAGAATGTGTTCGTCGGGCCCGAGCCGGATCACGGTGAGCCGCAACGGGGCATCGGATTCGAGCCGGAACGGGGTGGCGAACTCGCGCTGGGCCAGCACCTCCAGCCGCAGTGCCCGGGCCTGTCCGGCGAGCTCGGTCAGGTCGTGTTCGGTGTAGGCCGGTGTGACCGCTGCGACCACCGGCCGCGGTTCGCCGTTGTCATCGACGCGATATGTGGTGCGGAGCAACGGGTGACGGTCGGCCACCGCGGCCAGAGCTGTGCTCAACCGGTCGCTGTCCAGCCGGCCGGACAGCCGGTAGGAGACCGAGATGTTGGCGACGGTGCCGTCGGGGTCCAGCGCCTGGACGAACCACATCCGGCGCTGCCCATCGTTCATCGCGGGTTCGGCGGGTTCGGTGGCCGGCGCGGTGGCGGCCAGCCCGCGTTCGGCGAGCCGGCGGCGCAGCAACTCCAGTCGCAACTCGGTCGCGTCTGTCGACTGGTCGACGGTGTCAGTCATGGGTGAAAACAGTCCTTTCCGTCGCCGCGGCAGCAGCGGTGTCATCACGGAGCGTCGCGGTCAGTTGCGCCGCGGTCATGCCGGCCAGCAGCGGTCCGAGCGCCACCCTTCTCCCGGTGGTGCGAGCCAGCCGCTTGCGCAGGTCCAGGGCGAGCAGTGAATCCATGCCGAGGTCGACCAATGCCCGATGCATGTCGATGTCGTCGGTGCGGTCCAGGCCGAGCACCGCCGCGAGCTCGCCGACCACGACGTCGCCGACCGGGCGATCCCCCGATATGCCACTCGCGGGTGCCGCGGTGACATCGAAGGGAGAGGGAACGCCCTGGCTGTCGAAGAACACCCCCAGCCGGTCGAAGTCGGCGGCCAAAATCGCCGGGTCGTTCGGCGTGGCGCTGAGCCCTGCGGTGATCGCGGCCTCGGGCGCCATCGGGGTCAGACCCGTCCGGGCGATCCGGGTCTTCTCGTCGCCGCTCACCACGGCCACGCTTTGCCACAATCCCCACCGGATCGAGTTGGCGCTGCGGCCCTGCGCCCGCAGCCGGCTCACCAGGGTGTCGGCCATCCGATTGGCCGCTGCGTAGAGGCCGTGTCCCGAGCCGCCCCACAGCGCCAACACCGACGAGCAGACCAGCACCCGGGCGTCGGACCGCTGCGGCCAGTGCCGCACCAGATTGTTCAGGCCGATCACTTTGGCGCCGAGGGCGTCCCGAACCGCTGCCTCGGTGATCTGCTCGGCGGCGACCGCTTCCGCCGACGCGGTATGCACCACGAGTCCGGACGGGGCCGGGTGGTGCTCGGCGATCACCGCTGCAAGTGCGGCATCGTCGGTGATATCGCACCGGATCGCGGTGATGCGAGCCCCAGTACGCACACGCAGGGCATCCAACCGGTCCGCGGTTGCATCGGTGTCGCCGCTGCGGCTGAGCAGGCTGATGTCGCGGGCGCCGTGGTCGGCGCAGAACGCCGCGAAGGCCATCCCGATGGCGCCGGTGCCGCCGCTGATCACCACGACCTCCGGGATTGCGGGCACGGCCGGGGCGGCATCGGATCGCACCAGCCGGCGCACCGAAAGGCGGCCGGCGCGCACCGCGACTTCGGTGTCGGTCAGGCTCAGCGCGGCCACCGCGGCGCCGATGTCGTCGGCGGTCGGATCGACCGGCAGATCCAGGTGCGCGAACGTCTGGTCGGGGTGGGCGAATCCGGTGCTGCGGTGCAGTGCCGCCAGCGCGGCGGCCTGGGGCCGCGGCGGCGGGTCACCGTCGAGTTGCTCGGCGCCGGCGGTGATGAGCCAGACCCGTCGGCAGTGCACTCCGAGCGCCGGTGGCGCCTGGGCCACGGCAGTACCGGTGAACGCGGCTGCCGCCGCGGTGATCTCGATGTCACCGGCAGGGGGTGCGACGAGCACCAGCTGTTCGGCATGTGCCAGGTCCGCGGGGTCTGCGCCCATCGCCGCGATCAGTTCTGCCGCGAGCTTCGGGGATTGCCCGGTGTAGTCGATGACGGCCATCCCGGCGGGCCGATCTTCCGGAATCTCGATCGATTGCCATTGTTCGTTCATGACCACCGGCCTCCCTGGGCGCGGCGCGGGGGTTTTCCTGCCGGCCCACAGCCGGGTGGTGTGCATCGGCGCGTGCGGGAAATGGCGCAGCGGCGCGGCGGCCGGCGCGGCGAAATCCCGCCAGCGGTAACCGGGGTCGGCGACGGCCGCGGCGGCGATGTTGGCGGCCAACGCCTCGCCGGCCGGCTGGTCACGGTCGGTGCTGGCCAGCACTTGGGCGGTGCCGGCGACATCTCCGAGCGGCACGAGCAGCGTGGGATGCGCCGACATCTCGATGAAAGTGGTGACACCGCGCGCCACCGCAGCGGCGGCAGCCAGGTCGAACCGCACCTGCTGACGGAGATTGTCGAACCAATACTGCCGGAAGGTCTTTCCCGGCGGTATCGGTCCGCCATACACCGATCCGATGAATTCCACCGGGGCGCCGTGGAATTGCGCATCCGGTAACTGCGCGGTCATGCGGTCGCGCAGCGGCTCCAAGACGCTGGTGTGCGCCGGGTAGCGCACCGCCAGCTCGCGGGCGAACACCCCGCGCCGGTCGGCGCGTTCCAGGATCTGCTGCACCGCAGCCCATTCGCCGGAAACTACGACCGACTCGGGACCGTTGATCACCGACAGCTCCAGCCAGCCCGAGACGCCAGCGATGAGTTCGGCGACGTCGTCGGCGGCCAGCGCGATCATCGCCATGCCGAAGCGGCCAGCGGCGTTGTCGGCCAGCAGATCGGTCAGTTCCGCCCGCGCGATCACCACCGCAGCCGCGGCATCCAGGTCCACCACTCCGGCGGTGTAGGCGGCGGCGAGTTCCCCCAGGCTGTGACCGACGGTGATGTCGGGCAGTACGCCGAAATGGCGCCAGGTGGCGGCCAGCGCCGCGGCGTGCGTGAACTGGGCGGCCTGCACCACCACCGGATCCGGGTCATCGGCGCCGCGCAGATAGGTCAGCGGCGAGGCGTGCCCGGCGCGGCGGAATGCATCCTCGCAGCGGTCCGCCTCGGCGCAATAGGCCGCAATTCCGAACAGATCGGCGCCCATGCCCGGCCACTGGTTGCCCTGCCCGGGAAACACGAAGGCGATGCGGGCGGCCTCTTGACGGTTCGACCGGGCCACCAGCGGATGCTCGACCTCGTGGTAGACGGCGTCCAGGCCGCTGATCAGTTCGTTGGTGTCACGCGCCCGAATCACAGTGCGGTACCGGCGGATCGGGCGGGTTGCCCGCAGCGTTTGGGCGACGGCCCCGACCCCCGCGGGCCGGTTGCGCAGGTAGCGTGCCAGCGCGCCGGCTTCGGCCTGTACCAGGTCGCGGGCGTGTGCCGAGATGAGGACGGGGGTGCGGCCGTCGGGCAGCGCGGCCGGGTGACTGTTCAGCACGCCGCCACCGCCTGGCTGTCGCGGCTGTCATCGACAGCGACGATCACATGCGCGTTTGTGCCGCTCATCCCGAACGCCGAGACCGATCCGATCCGACGGCCGTCGCTCGCCGGCCAGGCGGTCAGGGCGTCGGCCAGCGTGATGCCCCCGCCCTCGCCGCCGTCCCAGTCGATGCCGTCGTGCCACCCGTCGTCGACGTGCAGCGTCGGTGGTATCGCCTGGTGTTCGGCGGCAAGCAGCACCTTGCTCAGGCCGAGCGCACCGGCCGCGGCCTGCGTGTGCCCGATGTTGGATTTGACCGACCCGAGTCGCGGTCCAGCGCCCGGTTCGGTGGCTGCGCCGTACACGTTGATCAGCGACCGCAGTTCGACGGGGTCACCGACCCGGGTGCCGGTGCCGTGCCCCTCGATCATGCCGACCTGGCGTGGGTGCACGTCGGCGTCGACCAGCGCGTGCCGGAACAGCCGCTGCTGCGCCTGCTCACTGGGGGTGAGCAGCCCGGTGGTGTGGCCGTCCTGGTTGAGCCGGCTGGCCAGGATCTCGCCGTAGATGTGGCGATGTTCGCGCAGGGCGGCCGACTTGCGCTGCAGCACAAAGATTCCGGCACCTTCGGCCCATACCGTCCCCGAGGCGGCAGCACTGTAGGGCCGGCAATGGCCGTCGTCGGAGAGCGCGTGCTGCTTGGAGAACTCGACGAAGAAGCCCGGTGAGCCCATCACGCACACACCACCGGCGAGCGCCATGTCGGTGTCGCCGGTCCGAATCGCCTGGATCGCCAGGTGCAGCGCCGACAGCGCTGACGAGCAGGAGGTGTCGACGGTGATCGCCGGTCCGGCCAGCCCGAGGGTGTAGGCGACGCGGCCGGAGATCACCGACAACGCGGTGCCGGGTAGCAGGTGACCGCTGTGCTCGGAGAACTGAGCCATGTCCGGGCCGTAGCCGGTAACGGATGCGCCGAGGTAGACGCCGACGTCGTGGCCGGTGAGTTCGTCCGGGTTGATCCCGGCGTCCTCGCACGCGCGCCAGGCCACTCGCAGCGCCACCCGTTGCTGCGGGTCCATTGCGACGGCTTCGCGTGGCGCGATGCCGAAGAAACCGGGGTCGAATTCGGTGGCGCCGGAAAGGAACCCACCAGAGTCGCAGAGCGGTTTGAAGCCGTCACGGTGTGATCCGTCGATGAGTTCGCGCACCGCCCAGTCCCGGTCGTCGGGAATGGTGCTCAGCGCTTCGCGCCCGTCGGCCAGCAGTGACCAGTACTGCTCGGCGGTCTCGATACCCCCGGGCGCTTCGACGCCCAGACCGACTATGACGACCGGATCCTCGCACCGGTCAGGCATTGGCGATGATCCGATTCGCGAGAGTGTCAATGTGCTCGTAATGGTAGAAATGCCCGCCGTCGTACAGCGAGATCGTGCAGTTGCCGGTGGTGTGGTCGGCCCAGCGCTTCAGCAGGTCAGTGCCCACCCGGTCGTCGGATCGGCCGCCGAGCACGTTGATGTCGGCGTGGATGGTCGCCTCCGGCGCGCACCGGTAACGGTTGAACGCCTGGTAGTCCGCGCGCACGGGGGTCAGCAGCAAGGCGAGGAATTCCTGGTCGGCGAGGATTCGAGGGTCGGTGCCGCCGAGTTGCTCCAACTCCGCGCGCAGCTCGGCATCCCCGGTCGGCACCTTGCGCAGTCCGGCCACCGCGCCCGGTGCCGGCCCCGCCGAGGCCCACAGTCGCTGCACCTCGATGCCACGCTGTTCGGCAAGGCGGGCGAACTCGAATGCGACGATGGAGCCCATGCTGTGGCCGAACAGCCGCAGCGGGCCGAGTTCCTCCCAGGGGCCGGCGTCGAACAGTCCTTGAGCCAACTCCGGCAGAGTCTCGGCGGCGGGTTCGCGAAACCGGTCGGCGCGCTGCGGGTACTGCATGACGTAGGTGTCGACGCCGCCGGCCAACGCCAGCGCCAGCGGACGGTAGTTGACGGCCGCGCCGCCGGCGTGCGGGAAGACCAGCGTTGCGGGGCCGGGGCCGGAGAAGCGGCCGATCCAGGTGGGAAAACGCGCGACGGCCGAGATGTCGTCGCCGGCCATCCGATCTCCTCCGCGCACTCGCTGGGTGTTAGTAAAGGCTGCCCTAATTTCCCCGGGTAAGGTTACCCCCATCGGGGGCGGCCGGGAAATCCGGGCGAGCGCTCCGCCGGTTTGCCGGCCGGCGCCCCACCGAGCGTGTACCGGGACCGGTTTCTCGCCGGTTTCATCGCAGGGAATGCGCGTTCGGCAATGGCGGGCCCGCCACGTGGGCCACACTCCTGCCCATGATGGATGTCCGCGCCACGATCGACACCTACCTGCGCGCCTGGATGCAGCAGGACCCAGACCTCATCGTCACGATCTTCACCGACGACGCGACCTACCACGAGCGGGTACTCCAGGAACCCATTCGCACTCGAGCAGGGATCCGCGACTATTGGCAGACCAAGGTCGTGGAAGGCCAAGCCGACATCGACGCCCGGCTGCTCAACCTCTACCGCGCCACCGACGGCACCACGGTGATCGCCGAATGGCAAGCCACCTTCGATGACCGCGTCCAAGGGCAGCGCAAGCGGATGCGCGAAGTCGCCATTCTGGAGTTCGCCGGGGAACAGATCGCCAGCCTGCGCGAATACTGGGCGTCAGAAGTCATCGGCTGAGGGCATCGGCCGCCGCCCCGAATCCCGCTGTGCCACCGCCAGATACAGCTGCCCGGCTGCGTCCATCCGGGCCGGATCGGATTCCGCGGCCGGGCGAGCCGCCTCATCCACGTACGACGACGTTGTCGAACCCGGAGGTGCTCACCTCGGGATCCCCGAAGCGGTAGGTCACCCGGTTGTCGACACCGGATGTGGTGATCGCGGGCGTGAAGTCGACGGTGATGATGTTGCCGATGCCCGAGACGGTCAATCCCGCGCACCGGCCGGTGAGCGTGATCGTGTTGCGGACCCCGCTCACCGAGACCTGGTTGCCGGCGCACGCCAGGGTCTTGTCTTGCCCGGCCCCGGAGACGGTGATGGTGTCGGCGCGGCCCGGCGTCGGGTTGGCCGGCAACGCCGGGGCGGGCGGCGCCACCGGGACCGATCGCGATGGTGTCGGCGCCGCAGTGCTGGGCACGGTGGGGAACCCGGGCGTCGTACCGGTTGGTCCGCGCGAGATCAGGAACACCGCTGCGGCGGCGACCGTCACGAAGACCGCCGCCATCGCACGGACCGCCACGGCGGTCCCGCGCCCGTGGCCTGCCGGCGGCGATGCCGGCTCGGCGCCGGCCGAGGAGACGGTGACTTCGGCGGCTTTGGCGAAGTCCGCCAGCGGGCGCTCCAGTTCCCGGATCCGGGCCTCGGGGTCCTCGTCGGCGTTCACCGTAGGAATGATCGCACGGGAATCAATGGCGATGGCCCGCTACGCCCGGCTCCGCCGCCCTTGCGACCATCGCTGACTCAACGGCGATGGCCCGCTACGCCCGGCTCCGCCGTTCTTGCGACCATCGCTAGCCGGTGTGGATGCGCCATCCGGCGGCATCATGCTGTTGCCGCCAGAATTCGTCGAAACGCCCGCCGGCGGACTGTAATTCCTCGATCGTGCCGTCCTCGATGATCCGGCCGTCGTCGAGGAACAGCACGCGGTCGGCTTGGGCGATGCTGGCCAGCCGGTGCGCGACGATCACTCGGGTGCGCGGGCGCAGCTCGGCGCCGAGCGCATCGACGACCGCGGCCTCGTTCTCGGTGTCCAGGGCACTGGTCGCTTCGTCGACCAGCAGCACCGGGGCGGGCTTGAGCAGGGCGCGCGCGATGCTGACCCGTTGACGCTCGCCGCCGGACAGTGCCCCGCCGGCCTCTCCGACTTTTGTGTCGGCACCGTCGGGCAATCTGGCGATCAGCTCGTCAACCCGGGCGAGCTCGGCAACCCGAACAAAGGCCTCCTGATCGGCTTCGGGGTCTCCGACCAGGACGTTGTCGCGGATCGTGCCGTCCAGCAGGTAGGGATGCTGGAACACCATGGTGCTTGCCGCTCGGCGTGACACCGCGTCGAGTTCGGCGGTGTCGACTCCGTCCAGTAAGACCCGCCCGCCAGTCGGTTCGTGCAGGCCGGCGATCAGGGCCAGGATGGTGCTCTTGCCCGACCCGGATGGCCCGACGATAGCGGTCGTGGTGCCCGGCTCCAGTGTGAAACTGACCCGGTCCAGCACCGGCTCGCCGGCCGGCTCATAGCCGAAGGTGACGTTGTCGAACTCGATCCGGGGAGCCCCGGCACCAGCGGGCAGCTCACCATCGCCGACCTGCAGCGCCGGGGCGGTCAGCACGGCCCGGATTCGCTCCAGGCTGGCCCGCGTCGATTCCAGTGCCGGACCCAGCTCGCTGATGGTAGTGAACGGTTCCAGGTAGCGGGCGATCACGACGATCAGCGCGATGGCTTCCGGAACGCCCAGGGTGCCGCGCACGGTCAGCACGGTGGTGGCGCCGGCGAGCAGGATCAGCGCACCCTGGCTGGCCAGGCTGAACAACAGCTGGCCGGGAATCTGCATGAGCAGCAGCCGCATTGCCGCGCCGTGCTGGGCAGTCAGGGCCGCACCGACGGTGCTGCGTTCCGGTTCGACCCGTCGCGCCGCGCGCAGTGCCTGCTGGGTGCGGGCGAACTCGATGATGCGCTCGGTCAGCGCGGTGTTGGCTTCCCCGGCGGCGACGTCGGCGCGGGCACTGAGCCGGTTGGCCGCCCACAGCGCCCCCAGCAGCAGCGGCACGCCGCCCAGGGCGGCCAGACCCAGCTGCCAGGAGACGCCGAGCAGCGCCACCGCGATCGCCGGCGGCAGCAGGATGGCGCTGATCAGCGGGGTCAGCAGGTTGACCACGAGACTGACCAGCTCGGGGCCGGTGGCGGCGATCGCCTGCCGGGCGGTGGCGGTGTTGTCGGCGGTGAACCAGTCGAGCCGGACCGCCGGCAGCCGGTCGGCGACATCGTGCTGGGTGTGGTCGAGGACGGCGAACCCGACATCGAATCCGATTCGTGCGCACGCGAAGTCGATCAGCCAGCCGGCAATGGTCACCGCGGTCAGCCAGCCCAGCCAGCTCAGCGCACGGCTCGGGTTGTCGGAGAACAGCGCGGCCACCAGTGGGACGAGCAAAACGGTGCCCACCGCCCGCGCCACCACCGACAACAGCGTCAGCACGGTGTAGCCCACAAGCCGGCCGCGGCGGTCTCGCGGAATCAGCTGGATCAGGGTGCGGATCACGATGTCGCCTCCGCTCCCACGCCGACCGCCCGGCGTCCGCTCTCCCACAGCTGCAGATAACGTCCCTCCGCCGCCAGCAGTTGGTCGTGGCGGCCTTGTTCGACGACGGCGCCGTGGTCGAGCACCACGATCTGATCCGCGCCGGTGACGGTGTGCAACCGGTGGGCGATGACCAACACGGTGCGGTCCTTGGTCAGCCGGTTCAGGGCTTGCTGCACCAGGTATTCCGATTCGGGGTCGGCGAAGGCGGTGGCCTCGTCGAGGATGAGCACCGGGGTGTCGGCGAGGATGGCACGAGCGATGGTGAGACGTTGGCGTTCACCCCCGGAGAGCGCCGCGGCGGCGCCGAGCACCGTGTCGTAGCCGTTGGGCAGCCGCAGGATCCGGTCGTGGATCTGGGCTTGGCGCGCAGCATGGTGCACCTGCTCATCCGTCGCATCGGGCACCGCCAGCGCGATGTTGTCGCGGACGCTACCGTGAACCAGCTGAGTCTCTTGCAACACGAACCCGACACGACGATAGAGGTCGTCGGCAGACAAGGACCGAATATCCTGTCCGTCAACGGTTATCGCGCCCTCCTGCACGTCATGGAAGCGAGCCAGCAAAGCGGCCAGCGTGGACTTGCCGGATCCCGACGGGCCGACCAGAGCGGTCACCGTGCCGGGCCGCAGCGTCAGCGACACATCGCGGATCACCGGCACACCCGGGCGGTAACCGAAGCTGACCGCTTCGAAGCGCACCGTCCCGGCCGGCTGCGGTGCCTCCGATGCCGCGGACGCATGCACACCGACCTCGAGTTCGGGTTCGTCCAGCGCGATCTGCAGTCGCCGAGCCGCCAGCATGCCGCCGCGGATTCCGCCGACGCCCAGGCCGATACCCAACAGCCGGGCACCGAAGGTGGTGCCCAGCAATAGAAACGGCAGCAGGCTCACCGGGTCCATCCGGTCGAGAATGACAAGCGGGGTACCGGTCAGCATGATCAGCCACAGGAACGTCGACGGGCGGGTGACCAGATCCATCAGCGTCTTCTTGCCGATGAAGGGCCGTTGCCAATCCACCAGAAAATTGATGTATTCGTCGAGGCGGCGGCGGAAGCTCGAGGCGGCCACCCCGCCGAACACCCGGATCACCGGCTGCCCCTCCAGATAGGTACCGGCTTCGCCGTTCATCCGCTCGGCCCAGCGCTGCGCCTGACTGATCTTGGGACCCGACTGAGTCATCATCACCGACATCAGCACCAGGTAGATCAGCACCGGCACGAACAGCACGAGCGCCACCCGCCAGTCCACCGCGAACAGGTAGACCAGCACCGCGACCGGCGCCACAACCGCAGCGACCGCATCGGGGATGGCGTGGGTCACCAGATAGTGCAGCGACAGGGTGTCGTCGGCGACCAGTTGCTTGATCGATCCGGATCCGCGCGCGGTGAACCAGCCCAGCGGCAGCCGCGACAGCTTGCTCAGCAATCGAGTACGCAGCGCGCTGGCAAAGCGGGCGTCGACGACATGCAGCCACAGCGTCAGCCCAGCCCCCAGCAATGTGCCCAGGCCCAGCAACGAGAGTGCCGCGATCGCCAGCGTCCACAGCCGTGACTCGTCGGCGCCGGCAACCAACAGCCGGGCCAGCTCCACCAGCAGCACGAACGGGGCCAACTGTAGCAGTGTGATCAATGCCTGCAGGACACCGGAGATGATCAGCGGCACCCGCAGCGGACTGAGCAGCCGGCCCGCCGCCTGGGCACGCCACCTGCCGCGTGGTGTCGCCGCGGTGGCGGCGGGCGTCGCGGCCTCCGGCAGGGCAGCAGGCGCCGACTGCTCGGCGACCGGAGCCTCCGGCCCACGTTGGGTGCCCATGGCACGCCCGGCGGTCCAGTAGGCCTGCGCGTGGAGCTCAGATTTGGGAAACCCGAACTCGTCGCGCAGCCGGGTCCGCAGCGCCTTGAGCGTCGCGGCTTCGGGAGTGGCCCAGGCATACCAGTCCGACCAGTCGCGAGCCTCGATGGCTGCGGCCAGCGAACTCGCATCACGGCGGGGCACCCAGTGCACCCGCAGCCGGGGGTGCTCACGCAGCGGAATCAGCAGGTCCTCGTCATGGTGCTGTTCGAGATAGAGCTCAATCGGTATCTCCGGCGCGACCGTCCCGATGATCCCGTTGATTCCCGGAATCGACGCCGAGTCCCCCACCAGCAGGTAGCCGGCGGGCTGGGCGTCGGCCTCGGGCGCCTCGAAGCGCGAGGAGCCCATCAGCGATACCGCCGCGATGGTGGTTCCGGGTTCCACGGCGCGGGCCCAGCGGGTGGCCGGCCCGGCCGGTTCGTGCAGCACCATGTCGATCGCGAACCGCCCGGTAGCGACGTCACCCTCGGCGATGGTGTAAGCGCGCTGGAATTCGGTGTCCGAGCCATCCGGGTCCGGGAACCAGAACCTCAGCCAGGCCGCGGGTTCGACACTCGCCTCAGTGAACAGGGTCGGTGAGTGCATCCAGATGCGGATGAAGTGCGGGGTGATCCAGCTGGTCTCGAGCACCGTTACGACGTGGTCCCGGGCGCCGAAGCCCCTAAGTATCGCGCCCTGCAAACCGCGCGCCATCAAGGTCCTTTCGCCGACGGTTACCCGCCCCGCGGGGTGGGGCCTGGCGCTCGCGCCGCCCAGCCCGACCGAGGTTACCCTATCCTCACTTTGACGGACAGGGCCTCCGGTAGGCTAACGGTTCGTTATGACTGATGCCGCCGCCATCCTGCACCGCGAGCTGACCGACATATCCGACGAGGTTCGCCGCGTGCCTGCTCCCCCGATCCCGGTACTGGCCGAGCCGTACGCGATCCGGGTGGCCGATCCGGATGCCGATGCGGAGATGGTGTCGGAGTGGATGAACCGGCCGCACCTGGCGGAAACATGGGAGTCCGCCTGGCCGCCGGAACGCTGGCATCGGTACCTGAGCGCCCAGGTGGCCGGCACTTTCACTCGGCCGCTCATCGTCAGCCGACACGGACGAGATTATGGCTATATCGAGTTGTACCGGGCCGCAAAAGATTCCATCGCCAAGTACTATGCCGCCGACCCGCACGATCTGGGTATGCACGGGGCCGTCGCCGATGCGGCGGTGGCCAATCGGGGCTTCGCGGCCATCCTGCTGCCGCGCGTCATGACAAGCGTGTTCGACCTCGAACCGCAGTGCCGGCGGATGATGTTCGAACCCGAGTACCGCAATACGGCGATGCGTCGGCTGGCCGAATATGTCGGCGGCACCTTCCTCGGCGAACACGACATGGGTTATCGCACGATGGCACTGTATGCGGTACTGCGCTACCCCGACGACGACCCGCTGTCGAACAGCTCGTCGTAGCCGTCATAGTCGGGACGCATCCCGGCGGCCACCAACTCCCAGAGCACTTCATCGGTGCCGCCGCCGACCCGGGCCAGTTTCATGTCCCGCCACCAGCGCCCGATCGGTGTCTCGTCGACCAGGTAGCCCGAACCGCCGAAGATGTGCATGCATTCGGAGAACACTTCTTCACCCAGCCGGGCGGCGGTGACCTTCATGGCCGCGGCGGTTCGCAGATCGAGCCGCCCGTCGGCGGCGATGCCGTTGAGTGCGTGGCGGAGCAGATCGACACGGGCTTGCAGGTCGGCCACGCGCATCCGTAGCGCCTGGTGCTGAAACAGGGTGGCGCCGAACTGTCGGCGGCGCATCATCCGAGCGTGCGTGAGCCCCAGCACCAGCTGGCACGACGCGGCGACCTGCCCGGCGATCGACATGCGTTCATGGGCCAGCCCCCAGGAGATCGCGGCCAGGCCGGTGCCCGGGCGGGCGATCAGGGCATCAGCGGGCACCCAGGTGTCGATATCGACCGCGGCGGTGTCCAGCGGTCCGGCCCCCACCTTGCGGTAGGGCTCGTTGACCTGCACCTGGGACGCCGGGACCGCGATCACCATGACGTTGCCGTGGCGGCTGTGCTCGTCGTGGTCCACACCGCGCGCCACCACCACGATCTGATCTGCGATCGGTGACAGCGATACGAACTTCTTGCGGCCGCGGACATCGAAACCGCCTCGCGCGGAACGGACTTCGGTCTCGACAATCTGCAGGTCGGAGCCTCCGGACTCCTCGGATGCCCCGATGCACAGCACCGCCTCGCCACGAATGGCCTGCTCGCAGATGTCCTTCAGGTACTCCGATCGCCCGAATCGACGCAGGATCGCGATCGCGGAGTCATGCAGGCTCACCCCGACACCGATCCCGGCCGATCTCAGCTGTCCCAGTTTGAACGCCAGCGCCACCAGCTTGGCGACGTCGGGATGCTGGTCGTTGGACCATTTGCCGGCGAACACGCCGGTGCGGCCCAAGTGCTCGATCAGTTCACGTGGAAACCGTTCGGTGACTTCGGCTTCCGCAGTCCAGTCGGCAACTCGTTGATCGAACACCTCATCCAGCAAGGCTCGATAAGTCGCGATGTCGGGCCCGGCGGTCACGTCGGTCACTTCATAACCTCCAGGCTCCGTTTGACTTCCAGCCGCCGCAGCTTCCCCGACGATGTGCGCGGCAGCGAGCCCGGCGACAGAAACACCACATCTGCGGGCACCACCCCGCACTGCGATGCCACCCGCGAGATCAGGTCGGCACGCGCGCCGGCCTCGTCGCGGCCGCGGAACTCCGCAGCGATCACCAGCCCCGCGCGGATCCCATCGGTGCCGACCGCCACCACCGCGCCATCGCGGACACCGCGCACCTCGGCGGCCACGCGCTCGATCTCGGTGGGAAACACATTGCGTCCGGCGATCGAGATGATCTCTTTGGCACGACCGCAGACCACCAGTCCGGCGTCGGTGAAGTAGCCGAGGTCGCCGGTCGCGAACCAGCCGTCCGGGTCCAACGGCGGCTGGTCCACATAGCCCGACATCATCGACGTTCCGCGGATCTCGATCTCACCGACCTCACGCTGCGACAGCTCCTCGTGAGGTTCGGCTGCCGGGCCGATTCGGACCTGCATCCCGGGAATCGGTTCGCCGAGCACCGCATGCCTGCGCACCGCCGGGGTGTCATCGCCTGCCGCGCCGACGATTTCGTCGTACTGCAGGCCGGCCCCTGGCCGTGGTGCGGTCACCGCGCAGGTGGCTTCGGCCAGGCCGTACGACGGCATGAGAGCACCGGGATCGAGGCCGTATCTGCTGAGTTCGGCGGCGAATCGTTCCAGGGCGGCGCAGTCGACCGGCTCGCCTCCGTTGATCGCCACCCGTAGCCGGCCCAGGTCCACTTCGGGCACTCGACGGGCATACTTGCCGATCACGCCGTAAGCGAAGTTGGGTGCGGCAGTCAAGGTTGCCCCGCTGTCGTGCAGCCAGCTCAGCCAGCGAAACGGCGAAGCAGCGAACGCTGCGGTGGGCGCCAGCCACAGCGGGGAGCCGGTCAACGCCGCGCTGAGCAGGAAGGTCAGCCCCATGTCGTGGTAGAGCGGCAGCCAACTGCAACCGACGTCGGTCGCCGAGTCGACGCTGAGGTGCTCGGCCAGGCCGGCGACGTTGGCCAGCACCGCTGCCGGTAACAGCTGGGCGGTGCGGGGGGTGCCGGTGGAGCCGGCGGTGCCCTGCAGTACTGCCGGCACATCCGGTGCGGCGGTCACCGCGTTGAAGGCGGCCGAAGGCTCGCTGGCGGCGGCGGTGACATCGTGCACGGTGATGGCGGCGTCGGGATCGTCCAGCAGCTGCCGGGGCCCGCCGTGAGTGAAGACGGTGTCGACACCGATACCGCTGAACCGCTTTCGGGTCGCCTGGGCCCATTGCTGCGGGTCGCAGCCGCGGACCGGTCCGGGCAGGATCGACACACTGCGCCCGGCCAGCCAGGCCCCCTGGATCGCGGCGACCAGTTCGACGGTCGGCTCCCCGACCAGGCCGACCGCGCCGTCGCTGCCGGTGTCAAGAATCCTCGACGCCACCCCCTGAGCGCGGGCGTGCACCTGGGCCCACGGGTGACGCTGCCAGCTGCCACTGGCTTGGTCGAAGACCACCAGGTCCCCATCCGAGGCGGTCATCGCCCTGGTCAGGGCGCTTGCCAGCGCACTCACGCGTCGGCGGGGGCTTTCGCCCGGATGGCGGCCTCGAGGTCTCCGACGGTGTCGCAGGTCAGCAGGTCTTCCTCGGACAGTGCCACGCCCAACCGATCCTCGATGGCGACCATGCCGATCGCAAAAGCCACCGAATCAAGGCCGACCTCATCGACCAGCCGCGACTCCGCCGTCACCTTGGTCAGGTCGACATTCAGATCATCGCGGAGGATCTCCCGCAGCGCGACGCTGACGGCATCGGATGGCGAGGCACTCATGCCGAGGGACGCTACACCACCGTTGAAAGTAAGGTTAGCTTACCCTAGTTTGTGACGGTTCCCACATAGTTAGGTTAGCCTTGCCTGACAACTAAAAATGTGGTTAATGTAAGCGAGCATTTACAAATACACAGGTACCTCATGCCAAGTTGAGGTCACGATAAGGAGAAGCAATGCAGCTCGCTCTCGTCGCCGGTTCGGCGGACCGCGGCACCGAATCTTACGCCCGGACCACCGGGCTCTTGGCGGCCGGCATCGCACTGGCCGGCGCCGGCATGCTCGCCGTCAGCCCGGTCAGCCCGCTAGCCCCTGCGGTCACCCATCAGCCCGCCGTGGAGCTCACCGCGACCACGGCGGAGAACCTCGACTACATCATGGACCTGCTCAATGGTCCGAACCCGATCGCTACGGCATTGGGCGAGCTGTCCAGCTATTACGGCGAGGTCACCCAGAACAGCCTCGACGGGCTGCAGGCCGGCCTCGAGATCATGTGGTCCGGCGGTGGGCGAGTCCTCGGGCTGGAGAACATGATCCCGCAGGCGCTCGAGGCCTTCCAGAACGGCGACTTCACCGAGGTCTGGAACCTGATCAACAACGACTGGCTGTACAACATGAACAACATCTTCCAGCCGCTCTTCGACCACGTCCCGCGCGGCGAGGACTTCGAGGTGCCCGGCGTGATGGGCATCGGCGCCGACATGACCCACGTTCTGGGGAACCTGCAGGAGCTCTTCGGCGACTTCAGCTTCTGGAAGTCCACCGCCAAGTACCTGATGGAACCGCTCACCGGTTTCGCATTCGCGTTGTCGGAGAATCTGAGCGGCGTGCCCGACGGCGTGGCACACGTGGCACAGGACCCGTTCGACGCGTTGCTCAACGGCTACATCACCTGGGATTCGGACACCGGCGAAGACACCGGCCAGTGGTGGGGGCTGCTCACCGAGCAAGGCACCTTCTCCTACTTCCTCGACGTGCTCCCCAGCCGGATCGCCGAAGCGCTGACCGCGAACCTGCCGGTAGACGAAGTAGTGGACCCTGACGTCGGCGCCTCGCTGGCAGACCCCGGCCTGTTCGACCTGGACTGGCTGACCGGCCTGTTCAACTAACTGCACACGGCCTGCGCACCACGCAGGTACCGCCGCCTGCGCGAGCGTGCGTGTCTGCGCTAGACACGCCGATGTTTACCGCGAAAGCACGCACGCTCGCGCAGTGCGGATGCCGGGCTCGGGTAGCAGCTACCCGGGCCAGGCGCAATACATTGCCGGTCGGCCGTTACCACGGTGACAGGTCCGACGGCCGCCACTGCGCAGCCATATCAGCGACGTTCGCCTCAGCCGCACAGCTCAAGCCCAGGGTCGGCCGGCTCGGCTGAATTCGCCACCATCACCCGTTGGCCGAACCTGCATCGAGTGCCACCATCACGTCGGCCTCCGACATCGCCGCGACTTCGAGATACGCCTCGGCAACCGACTCCATTCGGCCGGCGTCACTTTCCCGGCCGGTGAGTACCTCGGCCAGCGCGGCAACCGTGCGGGCAGCGAACATGTCTGACACCATCGTCCGCGGCGAATCGAGCCACACCCGGATCTCGGCCACGACCTTCGTTGCGAGGACCGAATCACCGCCGAGCGAAAAGAAGTCGTCGTGAACATCCACGGCGTCACCGTCACAGCCCAAGACCCCCGCGACGATATGGCACAGCGCCCGCTCCAAGGTCGATCGCGGCCCGGTGACAGATCCCGTCGCGCCGCCGAGTTGGCCGAACTCCTGGTCAAGCCGGCTGGCAACGGCCGCACGGTCGATCTTGCCGGCATCGGTGAACGGGATCCGATCCACCGGCGAGATCCAACGCGGAATCATGTGCGCGGGAACGAGATCGATCAGCGCATCGCGAATCCGGCCTGCCGTCAAACCCGAATCTTCGTCCACGCGGACCAGCGCCGCGAGCCCGTCTGAGCCACCGGGGGCAGGCAGGACCGCAGCCACCGCGGCATGTACGCCGGGAATTCTTCCCAGCGCGGCCTCAACCTCACCGAGTTCGACGCGGTAACCGCTGATCTTGATGCGGTGATCAGCGCGGCCGACGAATTCCAGCGTGCCGTCCGGCCAGTACCTGGCGAGGTCCCCGGTTCGGTACCAGCTGCGCGTCACACCGTGCAGTGGATACTCGACGAAGCGCTCCGCGGTGAGGTCGGGGCGACCGCGGTAGCCGCGGGCGATGCCGCGTCCGGTCACCCAGAGTTCGCCGATCACCCAATCCGGGCAATCGCTGCCGCTTTCGCTGACCACCCGGCAAGCCATGTTCGGCAGCGGCACACCGTAGGGCACCGAGCTGCCGTTCGCCAGTAGCCCCGCCGCCTCGTCAACCTCGAAAATGGTGGCGTGCACCGCCGTTTCGGTGGCGCCACCCAACCCCGCGAAGCGGGCTCGGGGGGCCTGCAGCCGCAGCCGGCGGGCCAACTCCGGGCGCACCCAGTCTCCGCCGACGGCCACGGCCCGCAGCGACGACAACCGTCCCTCACCGACCGCGAGCAGCATCTCGAGCCAGCCGGGCATGAAGTTGAGAGCGGTGACCTGGTGCGCCTGGATCAGGCTGGCCCAGGCGTCGGGGTCACGGCGCTGGTCTTCGTCGACCACGACGATCGCCCCACCCGCACGCAGGTTGGCGAAGATGTCCGGCACCGACATGTCGGACTCCAACGTCGCCAGCGACAGCCAGCGGTCGCCGGCACCGATGTCGAAATGCCGGAGCAGAAACTCGACGGTGTTCATCACCGCGTCGTGCGTGAGCTCCACGCCCTTGGGCTCTCCAGTGGAGCCCGAAGTGAACAGAACGTAGGCCGGCGCTTCGGGATCGCTTGCGACAGAAATCGATTCATCCGGACTCGTCGGGCCGGAAAGCAGCTCGGCTAGCCGGAGCGCGGGCACCGACGACGGTGTCTGCTGCGCGCCGGACAATAACGCCAGGCGGACGGATCCGGTCTGCAGTAGACGTTCCACCCGCTCACGGGGCTGGTCGGCACCGATGGGCAGATACACCGCCCCCGCGGCCAGGATCCCCAGCACGGCCGGCAGCTGCTCGGCGTTCTTCGGTCCCAGCACCGCGATCGTGTCACCGCCCTGCACCCCCTCGGCACGCAGGGCGGCGGTTACCGCCAGCGCCTGATCACGCAACTGCCGGTAGCTCAGCTCGCCGGAACGGGCGAACACCGCTGGAGCATCGGGTTGGCGCTCTGCCTGCCGGAAGAACCCGGTGTGCAGCGCCTCGCCGCTGGAGTCGGCGACGGTGCTGTTCACCGCCGCCCGCACAACCCGCTGGGATTCGGGGACCTCCGGTGGATCGGGCGCGGTCCAGGCGTCGGGGTCGGCAAGCCGGTGCAGTTCATCGAGTTGGTGACCGAACATGGCATCGACGACACCGGGCTGGAACGCCTCCTCACGGACGTCCCAGTTCACCAGCAGGCCGCCGCCCAGCGGTGTCACCTGAGCATCCAGCAACACCTGCGGCCCCTGGGAGATCGTCCACACCGGCGCGCCGAACAGCTCGGTCACCTCACCACCGAACAGATCACCCAGACCGAGTCCACTGGTGAATACGAACGGGGCCAGCGTCTGGACACCGCGGTGGCGGCTCAGCTCGCGCAGCACCGATAGCCCGGAATAGCCGCGGTGGCGCGCGCTGGAGTGCAGCGCCTCCTGTACTGCGACCGCCCGCGACAACGGGGAGTGCGCCTGCGTCAGATCGACATCGAGCATCAACGACGACGTGAAGTCGCCGACCAGCATGTCTACCTGCGGGTGGAACGGCTCACGGCCGAACATCGGCAGGTTCAGCAAAAACCGACGGCTGGTGGACCATCGGGCCAAGGTCCCGGCATAAGACGCCGCGAACGCCATCGCCGGCGTGACGCCGTGGCTGCGGGCCGCAGCGAACAGTGCCTCGCGGGCTGCTGCGTCGAACCAGTGCCAACGCCGAACGCTGCGTCGGGGATTCGACTGCTCAGATGTCGGGACGAGCGGCAACGACGGCGGGCCGGGCAGATTCGGTATCCGTTCGCTCCACCAGGGCTGATCCTCAGCCGACCGTGCCGCCTCCAGCGGGGCCATGGCGGCGCGATACTCCCGATAGGTGTAGTCCAGCTGCGGCGGGGTTCCACCTGCGTAGAGCACCGCCAGGTCCGACATGAATCGGCGGTAACTCACGGCATCACCCGCCTGCATGTCCAGATCGACATGCAGTCGCGTTCGCCCGCCCGGCAGCAGAGACAGGCTCAGCTCAAGCACCTCGCCGTCGAGCAGCTGGTGAGACTTGGCCTCGCGCGTCGAAAGCAGCTGCTGCTCGACGGCCTCGGCATCCAGGGCGCGCAGGTCACTGATCTTGACCGGCAGCGCACGGTCTCCGATGCGTTGGGTGCCGTCGGTCATGATCTCGACCCGCAACATCGGGTGGCGGGCGGCCAGTTCGGCAGCCGCCGCGGCCAGACGCTCGGGATCGACGCCGGCACCGTCGAATTCGACGTACAGGTGCGCGGCTACCCCACCGAGTTGCTGCTGATGGTTTCGGCCCACCCAGTAGGCGTGTTGCAGCGGCGCAAGGGGAAACGGCGCTGCGGGGTCGCCGTGGTCCGCGGACGAGGCGCCGGTCTCCGGCGCGGCGTCGAGCGCGTCGGCCCCTGGAGCGTGCGCGGCAACCAGGTCCGACCACGCCCGAACGGTGGGATCGGCCGCCAGGGTCGCGAAATCGACGTCGATCCCCCGTTTTCGCCAGCGGCCCGACAACGACATCATTCGGATCGAATCCAGGCCCGACGCGATCAGGTCCTGCGCCGGATCAATGGTGTCTGGACTCACGCCAAGCAGTTCGGCGACCTCGTCACGGACCGCCTGCGAAGGTGTCGCACCACCGCGCACGACGTCTCCTTAAGTTAGTATAGGATGGCCTAACTTTACGAAGGCTATCTCATGGGGGTCGGTCGCACACCACCATGATTGACCGAGGGGTGGTTCGACTGGATGAGCGTTGTGCTCCAGCCCGAACCCGACGGACTCCTCGCCGGCTTCGTGCCCTTCCCGGCTGACCGCGCCACCGAGTATCGACAAGCGGGTTACTGGACCGGACGCACCTTGGACTCGATCCTCACCGAGGCGGCGGCCACGTGGCCACAGCGGCCTGCGGTCATCGATTCGGCCCGCAGCTATTCCTTTGCCGAACTCGATTCGGCTGCCGACCGTTTCGCGGCAGGCCTGGCGCGGCTCGGCATCGCTGCGGACGACCGCGTCCTGCTTCAGCTGCCGAACTCGACACAGTTCGCGCTGGCGTTTTTCGGCATACTGCGGGCCGGCGCCGTGCCGGTGATGTGCTTGCCGGGCCACCGTGCCGCCGAGCTCGGCCACTTCGCCGACGTGAGTGACGCGGTGGCTCTGATAATCGCCGACCGTGCAGGCGGTTTCGATTACCGCGAACTTGCCGCGCGCGTCACCGAAAGCCGCCCCAGGCTGCAGCACGTCATCGTCGATGGAGATCCCGGACCGTTCACGGCGTGGTCGACAGTTGCCCAATGCGCCGGTCCGGCCCTTCAGCGCGTCGATGTCGACACCACCACGCCCGCTCTGCTGCTGGTATCGGGTGGCACGACCGGCATGCCCAAGCTCATTCCCCGCACCCATGACGACTACGTCTACAACACGACCGCCTGCGCTCAGGCGTGCGAACTGACCGGCGACGACGTCTACCTGGTGGCGCTTCCCGCCGGTCATAACTTTCCGCTGGGATGCCCGGGAATGTTGGGCGCGATGTCGGTGGGCGCCGCCACGGTGTTCACCGCCGACCCCAGCCCCGAAGCCGCTTTTGCGCTGATCCACCGGCACGGCGTGACCGCCACCGCGCTGGTCAACGCCCTGGCGAAGCTGTGGGCTCAAGCCTGCGATTGGGAGCCGAATCCGCCGACAGCGCTGCGATTGCTGCAAGTGGGTGGATCACGGATGGCGCCCGACGAAGCCCGCTATCTCCGGGAGACCCTGGGGCCGGGGCTGCAGCAGATTTTCGGAATGGCCGAGGGAATGCTGAATTTCACTCGCCCCGGCGACCCCGCCGAGGTCGTCGAGCAGACGCAGGGCCGGCCGATGTCACCACACGACGAACTGCGCGTCGTCGACGACAACGGCCAGGACGTGGCGCCGGGTGAGGAAGGCGAACTGCTGGTGCGCGGGCCGTACACGCTCAACGGCTACTACCGAGCGGATCAGGCCAATGCGCGGTCGTTCAGCCCCGATGGATTCTTCCGGACCGGAGACCAGGTGCGTATCTTCGCCGACGGTCCGCTCGCCGGCAACGTGGAAGTCACCGGGCGGATCAAGGACGTGATTCACCGTGGCGGTGAGACAGTTTCGGCGTCTGACATCGAGGAGCACATCCTTACCCACCCGGCTGTCTCGGCTGCCGCCGCGATTGCGCTACCGGACGAGTTTCTGGGTGAAAAGATCTGCGCTGCAGTGACCTTCAAGAGCGAGCAGATCGGCCTCGCCGAACTCAACCGCTACCTGGACGAGCGCGGCGTCTCTGCCCATTCTCGCCCGGACATGCTCGTTGCGATGCCCTCGCTGCCCATCACCGCCGTCGGGAAGGTCGACAAGAAGCAGATCGTCGCCCAGGTGGGCAGCAGATGACGACTCGCGGCATCCACCAGCACGCCGTCCCCTCCGACGACACTGCCGAACCTATCGCCATCATCGGCATCGGATGCCGACTGGCCGGTGATATCGCCACACCGGCGGACTTCTGGCGGTTTCTGCTCGACCGTCGCAGTGCGGTTCGGCAGGTACCTGCCGAACGCTGGGAGCCGTATCTGCGGCGTGACCCGCGAAACGCCGCGGTGCTGCGGGACACCACACCGTGGGGCACCTTCTTAGACGATCTTGCCGGCTTCGACGCGGAGTTCTTCGGCGTCTCGCCGCGCGAGGCCGAACTGATGGATCCGCAGCAGCGTCTCGCACTCGAAGTGTGCTGGGAGGCAATCGAGCACGCCGGTATCGCACCCCGGTCGTTGGCGGGCAGCGACACCGCGGTGTTGATGGGGGTCAACGCCGACGACTACGGCAAGTTGATCATGGAAGACCTGCCCGGCATCGAGGCCTGGGCCGGCATCGGAACAGCACTGTGCGGAGTCGCCAACCGGGTCTCACACCTACTTGATCTTCGTGGTCCCAGTGTCGCCCTCGACGCGGCGTGCGCCGCATCGTTGGTGGCGGTACATCAAGCGTGTCAGCAATTACGTACCGGCGAAACGTCACTCGCGCTGGCTGGCGGCGTGAGCGCGCTGATCGGGCCCGGTTTGACCCGGGTGCTCGATCAGGCTGGCGCCACCGCACCGGACGGTCGGTCCAAAACGTTCGACATGGCGGCCGACGGCTACGGCCGCGGAGAGGGCGCGGCAGTGGTGGTCCTCAAGCGTCTCGGCGACGCCAGACGGGACGGCAACCCGGTGCTGGCCGTGGTCCGTGGTGGCGCGGTCGCCCATGACGGCAACACGCCGGGCATCATGTCGCCCAACGGTAGGGCCCAGGAAGATCTGTTCCGGCTTGCCTGCGCGTCCGCCGAGATCGAGCCCACCAGCGTTGACTTCGTCGAGGCGCACGGGACCGGTACACCGGTCGGCGATCGGGTCGAACTGGCCGCTCTCGCTGCGGTATACGGCGCCGGACGCTCCTCGACCGCGCCGTGCCTGGTCGGATCGGTGAAGCCCAATACGGGCCACCTCGAAGGCGGAGCGGGGGTGGTCGGCCTCATCAAGGCGGCACTGGCGCTCCATCAGGAGGCAATCCCGCCGACAGCCGGGATCAGCAAACTCACCACAGCCATCGACTGGGCGGACAGCGGCCTGCGGGTCGCCACCGAGGTCGAGGCCTGGCCCCGACAGCAGCACAGACGGCGCCGCGCCGCGGTGTGCAGTTACGGCTATGGGGGCACCATCGCCCACATCGTCCTGGAAGAAGCGCCGCCGGGGCCCGCCGAGCACCCCGGGCCGGTCCCGGCGCCCGCTGCCGTGCCGGTCGTCGTTCCGATCTCCGCGCGCACGCACGCCCGATTGGCTCGCCAGGCCGATGCATTGGCCGGCCACCTGCGAGCCCGCGACTGCTCCGTGGAACAGGTGGCGGCGACACTGTGGACCCGGCGTTCGCACGACCGGATCCGCGCGGCCGTGCTCGCCGACAACTGCGACGAACTGGTGGCCGGTCTGGATTCGCTGGCGAACGACGCCCAACAACCTGCCGTGGTCACCGGTGCCGTGGTACCCGGCGGCTCGGATGGCGCCGTCTGGGTTTTCTCCGGGCATGGATCGCACTGGGAGGGCATGGGCAGCGAACTGCTGACAAATGAGCCCGCCTTCGCCGCCGTCATCGACGAAATCGATCCGGTATTTCAAGCGGAGTTGGGATTCTCCGCCCGCGAAGCGCTGAGCACCGGAGACCTGGGCGCCACCGACCGGGTGCAGGCGTTGACCTTCGCGATTCAAGCCGGCCTCGCCGCATTGTTGGCCGAGCGCGGCGTCACTCCGGCAGCCATCATCGGTCATTCGGTCGGCGAGGTCGCCGCATGCGTGGCAGCCGGTGTTCTCGACTTGGCGCAGGGAGCCAAAGTGGCGTGCTACCGGGCCCGCGGTTTCCGCAGGGTCGCCGGACACGGCGCGATGGCGCTGGTGGGACTCTCACTCGAGGAGGCACAACGGCGCCTGTGCCAGCGAAGCGACGTGGTGGCGGCGATCAGCGCCACACCTGAGTCCGCGGTGGTCTCCGGCACCGTCGAGGCAATCGATCAGATCTGCCAACGCTGTTCGGACGACGGCATTTCGGCGCGTCGGGTGAACACCGACGTGGCCTTCCACAGCCCGCAGATGGACGCACTCACCCACGACCTTGCCCGGCTTACCGCAGGACTCCCGCCGGCAGACGAACCCTCCGTCCCGCTGTACACGACCGCGCTGGACGATCCCCGCTCAACGGCGCCCCGCGACTCGCGCTATTGGGTGGCCAACCTACGGGGTCAAGTGCGATTCGCTGAGGCCGTTATCGCCGCGGCCGACGACGGGCACCGACTGTTTCTGGAGATATCAGCCCATCCGGTGGTCTCGCACTCGATTGCCGAAACGTTGTCACACCTCGGGATCGACGAGCACGGCGTGGTCCCCACCCTCCGGCGTCAACAGCCCGAGCTGCGCGCGGTCACCCGTGCGCTGGCTTCGCTGTACTGCCACGGGGCGTCGTTCCCGCACGGCGTCACGGCCACCTCGCCCTGGACCGACAACCTGCCGGTCACCCAATGGCAGCATCAGCACTTGTGGCGCACTCCGACTCCCCCACCGGCCGGCGGCGGGATTCACGACGTCGATACCCACACGCTCCTAGGCGGCCCAGTGGATATCACCGGCGCCGTTCCCACCCGCATGTGGCAGACCCGGCTGGATATGTCCAACCGGCCCTATCCCGGCGATCATCCCGTACAGGGCACCGAGATCGTCCCCGCCGCCGTTCTCCTGAACACGATGCTGAACGCCGCCACAACGGATTTGGCAGATGTGCGGCTACGCACGCCGGTCGCACCCGGACGGACCCGCGACATCCAGGTGGTGCTGCAGGAACACTGCCTGAGCCTGGCCTCACGCCTCGTGGAGCCAGACGACACGCCGGCCGGGGGCGGTTGGCTGACCCATTGCACGGCGGTTGCCGAGGTCAACAACGACGTCGCAGCGCCGGCCTTCGAACTGCCGGCCGTGCAACGACGTTGCACGGAGGTGCTGCCTTCGACCCGCGTCATCGACCTGCTGGAATCGCTCGGTGTCACCGCCATGGGATTCGAGTGGGAGATCCTGGAACTGCGCTGCGGCGACGGCGAATTGCTGGCGCGGGTCAACGCCGAGCCGGACGGATCGACTCCGGCGACCTGGGCAGGACTTCTCGATGCCGCGACATCGACGGCGTCGGTCCTTTTCAGCGACCCCGGACGCCTCAAGATGCCCGCGCGTATTGAGCGGGTGGCGGTGTGCGGCCCGCCTTGCGGCGAGGCCGTACTCCACGCGCGCCGCCGCGCAGCAGGAGCGATCACCGACGTCGTGATCACCGACCTTGCCGGCACGGTGCTGGTCGCGATGACCGGGTTGGCCTTCGAAGATCTCGAGCGGTCCGGAGCACGTGAATCCAGCCGCCTGGTACACAGATTGGCGTGGCACCCGACAGCGTGGCGTGACACCGATCGCCCCGAGCACGTCACCCTGATCGGCGGCACCGACGAAACGCGAGCATGGTGTACCCGCGATCTGGCCGCTGCCGGCGTGCCTACCCGCAGCGTTGCAGACCCTGCGGAACTAAGGTCTGGTGACGCAAGCTCTGGTTCCGGTGCGGTGGTCCTGGTATTGACCGAGCCGCGCGATGAGCCGAGGGTGTCCATCGACTTAGTCCTGCGGACACTGAAATGCCTGGTAGGACAGGGCTCTAAGGCACGGCTGTGGGTGCTGACCCGAAACGTGCATGAAGGCACCGATATCGAGCAGGCGCCGCTATGGGGTCTGTCCCGGGTGGCCGCCGCCGAACACCCTCAGCTCTGGGGCGGGGTCTTGGACCTGTTTGAGGAGCTGTCCGAGCCCCAGCTGCCCGTACCCGCGCTGAGTTCCCTGACCGGACACGGGGTGGTGGTGGTGCGTGACGGCATCGCCTACACCGCACGCCTGGCGCCCGCGACGTGCGTCGGTGAACCGATGCAGTGCTCGCCGGGCGGTACCTACCTGATCACCGGGGGTACCGGCGCCCTCGGACGGCAGATGGCCCACCGGTTGGTCGACCTCGGCGCCAGACGCCTTGTGCTCGTGTCGCGTTCGGGAATGCCGGACAGGGCACTCGCGGATGCCCCGGCGAACCCGGGGTTGGCGCAGACGGTCCGATCGCTGGAGGAACGCGGGGTATTCGTGCGAGTGGCCGCCGTCGACATCGGCGCAGCCGGGGCTGCGGCGGCCCTGCACCACGCGTTGAGGGATCTGCCGCCGGTACTCGGGGTAGTGCATGCCGCAGGTATCGAGACCGGCGCGCTGCTGACTGACACCACGCTTGCGCAGGTCGACGCTTCCATGCACGCAAAAGTCACCGGCGCACGGGTGCTTGATGAAATGTTCCCACCGGGGACGCTGAACTGGATGCTGCTGTTCTCGTCATGTGGTTACCTCACCGGCTTTCCGGGTCAGGGCGCCTACGCGTGCGGAAATGCGTTTCTCGATGCGTTCGCCCGGCAACGCCGCAAGCTGGGTGACCGAACCATCAGCGTCGCCTGGACGGCGTGGCGTGGTCTGGGGATGGGGTCGACCTCCGAGTACGTTGCCGCGCAGCTCGAGTCCATGGGGATGGAAACCGTCAGCGCCGACGATGCGATGTGGGCGCTGGACCTGGCGATGCGCGATGACCAAGCCAACGCTGTCGTACTGCCGGTCACGCCGCTCGCGGCGTCGGTAGCCATGCTTGCCGACATCGCCCCCGCCGAATCCGACGTCGTCGAATCGCGCGATCCGGTACAGGCGGGCTTGCCCGAGGATCCCGCCGAGGCCTCCGATTGGGTGGCGGAACGGGTATTCGCCGCGATAGCGGGCCAACTCGGTCTCCCCGAGGACGGCGTAGACCCCCACCTTCCGTTGATCGAAATGGGCGTCGACTCGATCATGACCGTCGCCGTGCGACGTCGATTGGAAAAGCAGATCGGGCTGACGCTGTCGCCGACGCTGCTGTGGGAGCATCCGACGGCGGCCGCGGTGACGAAAAAGATCCTCGAACTGCTCGCGTAGCCCTCGGCTGGCCCGGCATGCGGTGTCGCGACGGTACCGGCCCGTCAAGCCAGGGCAAGGAACAATTTTTCGAGTTCGTCCTCGGTGAGCGGGGCTTTTCCGCTGTCGGAGTCGCCGGTCAGGCATTCGCGAAGCCCACTGGCGACGATCTTGAAACCTGCCCGGTCCAGCGCGCGCGAAACCGCGGCAAGCTGCGTGACGACTTCCTTGCAGTCCCGGCCGCTTTCAATCATCGCGATCACGCCGGCAAGCTGGCCGTGGGCACGGCGCAGCCGGTTCAGCACCGCCTTGACGCTCTCGTCGTCACCAACCACGTCAGACCCCTTCCCGCATCACCCCCCTTTATACCCTGCCGGGTATCTCACCCGTCGATCTTGACCTTCGGCCTCCGAGTAGGCGGTCCGGGCCGCCGCGGATCGTGACGCTCACCGCTGCACCGCCGGCGCGGTGAGGTGTTACGGGCGTTCACGATTCGGTATCGGTCCTCACACAACGGTTGGCAAGTAGGGCGCCCGTACGGAATATGGAGACATGCTAAGCATTCGAAACTTCGTGGGAACGATGTTCGTAGCCGGCGCCGCTGCGGCGATCGCTGTCGCCCCGACCGGCCTGGTGCCGGCAGCTACGACCGATCAGACCGGTCAGACCGTAGTGGCCCAACCGCACGGTTCCGGTGGGCCCGACGGCAACGGCGGTGGCAGTGGCTGTGGACACGACGCCGGCTGGCAGGGCTGCGGCGGCTTCATCCCCGGTCAGGGCGGTTTCGGCCATGGCTGCTTCAACGGCATCTGCGGCAGCTGGGACGGCGGGCGCGGCTGGTTCAGCGGCTGACCTGTCGCTCCGCTGCGGCGGCTACCCCAGCAGCGAACGCACCACCGCATCGGCCAGCAGCCGCCCGCGGTCGGTGAGCACCAGCCGGTCGCCGTCGACGCACAGCAAGCCATCGTCGACGGCGGACTCGGCGCGTTCGCGCTCACCCGGATCCAGAACCGCCAGCGCCAGCCCCTCGCGCATGCGTAACCGCAACATCACCTCTTCGGTGTGCCGGTCGACCTCGGAGAGTTCCTCGAAGCCCGCGATCGGCAGCGTCATCTCGCCCAGGAGCTGCGCGTAGGCGTTGGGGTGCTTGACGTTCCAAAACCGCAGCGCGCCGTCGTAGCCGTGAGCCCCCGGGCCCGCACCCCACCATCGGCCGCCGTTCCAGTAGCCCAGATTGTGCCGGCAGGCCGCGCCGGGACGGGCCCAGTTCGACACCTCATACCAGTCCATCCCGCCCGCCCGAAGCCGGCTGTCGACCAGCTCGTAGCGATGCGCCATCACGTCGTTGTCTGGCAGGGGCAGTTCGCCGCGCCGCACCCGTCGGGCCAGCGCGGTGCCGTCCTCGACGATCAGGCTGTACGCCGAGACATGGTCGGCACCCGCCTCCAGCGCGGCGTCCACCGAGCGAAGCAGATCATCGTCGGACTCACCCGGGGTGCCGTAGATCAAGTCGATGTTGAGGTGTTGGAAGCCGGCTGCGCTCGCCTCGCGGGCAGCAGCAACCGGCCGGCCCGGCGAGTGGATGCGGTCCAGGGTGGCCAGTACCTGCGGCGCCACCGACTGCATGCCGAGCGACACCCGGGTATAGCCGGCAGCCAGGATCGACTCGAAGAACTCCGGCGACGTCGACTCCGGGTTGGCCTCGGTGGTGACCTCGGCGTCGTCGGAGAGCCCGAAATGCTCGCGCACATGATCGAGCACCGCCGCCAGCCGCGCTGAGCCCAGCAGCGAGGGCGTGCCGCCGCCGACGAACACGGTGTCGGCGCGTGGGCCGCCCAGCCGGGCGGCGGCCAGCTCCAGCTCCCTGGCCAGCGCCGCCACCCAGGCGTCGGGGTTGGCCCCGCCCAGTTCAGCCGGGGTGTAGGTGTTGAAGTCGCAGTACCCGCAGCGGGTGAAGCAGAACGGGACATGCACATACACCCCGAACGGGCTTTGCTGGTCAAATCGGGCCGGCGCCAGCTCGGGCAGCGCTACCGCGGTCGCGGTCGTCATAGGGCCCGATCATCCCACGACGCTAGGTACCGCGATGCCGGGTAGCTACTTCAGTCGGCCGGTACGGCCGGCCCTACGGTGTCCTCGAACAGCGCCGACAGATAGTGGGTCAGCGAGCCAACCGGGGCCGCCCCGGCACCGGTGGTGGCCGCGGCGCCGCGGGACGCGCATGCCGGCCAGGCGGCCGGCCCCTCGCTGGCCATGATGCGCTTGGCCACAGCGATCTGCTGCTGCCGGCTGGCGTCCGACGGCAGCCCGACTCCACCGTTGGCATCCCAGGTCGCGGCACTGATCTGCAAACCGCCGTAGTCGCCGTTACCGGAATCGGCCGCCCAGTCGCCACCGGATTCACAGTTGGCGATGGCCTCCCAGTTGATCGGGTCGGCGTGGGCCAGCGCGGTCAGTTCGGCAGTACCGATCAGCAGCACACCGGCCGCCAGCGCTGTGAGTTTCCTCATACCAACTCCACCTTGCTGGCCAGCCACCGGCCGTCGATCCGGTCCATGGTCATCCGGATCCGGCTGCGGTCGATCACCGGTTCGGGGTTGTCGGCGTTGCGCACCGCCTGGTTGACCAGCAGCACGACCACGGCATGGTTCCGGTCGGCGGACTTGACCACCGCTTCGGCGACGTGGCCGCGCGCGGTCGCCTTGTTGTCGATCAGCAGCTGGCGCAGCCTGGCCGCAGACCGGGCATGCATCGCGTCGAACTCGCCGGTGGCGCCGTCGGCGATGTCGGCGAAGCTCCGGTCTACGTCGTCGGCGTCGATGTTGGTCAGCCGCAACACATATGCCTCGGCCACATCGAGGGCCTGCTGGCCGGCGATATGGGTTTCGTAATGCCGGACCGCCAGCCAACCGCCGCCGCCCACCGCGGCCACCAGGGTCGCGATGGCCAGCCAGCGTCGCAGCATGGCGCGTCCGTTGGTCCGCGGCGGCGGTTCAGGCGCCGGTGGCGGTTCCCACACCGGCTCCCATCCGAAGTCGACGACACTCACCTGTCCCACCCGCCTTCCGATCGGCTTTCCATCAGCTCGTTGGGTGCGGTCCGCACCCGGATCCGCACAAACCCGGCTGTCCCGATCCGGTCCTCCCGTACCGACCGCTTCGCCCTCGGGCCCCAACTGAGTTTTACGCACGCTGATCACAACTTTGCGCCGGTAAGGAAGATTTTCGGCATCCATGGCATAATCGGCCGTGTGACTGCCGCCTACTGCACCGCATCCGGGGTTGCCCTGGTGGCTCGGCGGCACATCGATTTCAAGCGGGTTTGCACCTGTCGCTGTCTGCCTTGATGTCGTAGAGCCGCCCACCTGTATCTTCCAGCTGGCCGACGGATCTGCGCCGCCGGACTCAGCCACCGGTGACCCGCGCTCCATCCCGCCAGCTCCTTTTTCGAAGGAGAATCGATGACCGCCACCCCGTCCGCGCCGAGCAAGGGCCGGCAGCGCAGCGAGGCCCAGTGGGCACTCGGTGAGACCGAACCGGTCAACAGCAACGAACAGTTCAAGAAGGATGACCCGGCGCTCAACGTGCAGGCGCGCATCATCGACGTCTACTCCAAACAGGGCTTCGACAGCATCCCCAAGGACGACCTGCGTGGCCGGTTCCGCTGGATGGGTCTCTACACCCAGCGTGAGCAGGGTTACGACGGCACCTTCACCGGCGATGAGAACGCCGACCTGCTGGAGGCCAAATACTTCATGATGCGGGTGCGCTGCGACGGCAAGGCGCTGTCGACCACCGCGATGCGCACCCTCGGTCAGATCTCGGTCGATTACGCCCGGGGCACCGCCGACATCACCGACCGGCAGAACCTGCAATACCACTGGATCGAGATCGAGAAGGTTCCAGAGATCTGGGATCGCCTCGCCGCCGTCGGTCTGCAGACCCTGGAGGCCTGCGGCGACTGCCCGCGCGGCATGCTGGGCTCACCGCTGGCCGGGGAGTCTCTCGATGAGGTGCTCGACGCCTCCCCCGCGCTCGACGAGATCGTCCGGCGCTACATCGGCAAGCCCGAGTACGCCAACCTGCCACGCAAGTACAAGACCGCGGTGTCGGGCCTGCAGGACGTCGCCCACGAGATCAACGACATCTCCTTCATCGGCGTCAACCATCCCGAGCACGGGCCCGGCCTGGACCTGTGGGTCGGTGGCGGCCTGTCGACCAACCCGATGCTGGCCAAGCGGCTCGGCGCGTGGGTGCCGCTGGATGAGGTTCCGGACGTCTGGGAAGCCGTCACCCGGGTCTTCCGCGACTACGGCTACCGCCGGCTGCGGTCCAAGGCCCGGCTGAAGTTCCTGGTCAAGGACTGGGGCGTGGAAAAGTTCCGCGAGGTTCTCGAAACCGAGTACCTGGGCCGCAAGCTGATCGACGGCCCGGCCCCTGCCCAGCCCACCGCGACCATCGACCATGTCGGAGTGCAGAAGCTCCGCAACGGCCACAACGCGGTCGGGGTGGCCCCGATCTCCGGCCGGGTCAACGGCGCCACGCTGCTCAAGATCGCCGAACTGATGGAACAGGTCGGTAGCGACCGCGCCCGGTTCACCCCATATCAGAAGCTGATCATCCTCGACGTTCCCGACGAGAAGCTCGACGGCCTGCTGACCGAACTTGAGGCGCTGGGCCTGCCGGCCAACCCGTCGCCGTGGCGGCGCAACCTGATGGCCTGCACCGGCCTGGAGTTCTGCAAGCTGTCGTTCGTTGAGACGCGGGTGCGCGCGCAAAGCCTGGTGCCCGAACTCGAGCAGCGTCTGGATGACCTCAACGCGCAGTTGGACGTCCCGGTCACCGTCAACATCAACGGTTGCCCCAACTCGTGCGCCCGCATTCAGGTGGCCGACATCGGGTTCAAGGGCCAGATGATCGATGACGGCAACGGCAACTCGGTCCCGGGTTTCCAGGTGCACCTCGGCGGCAGCCTGGGCGCCGACAGCGGTTTCGGCCGAAAGCTGCGTCAACACAAGGTGTTCAACGACGACCTCGGTGACTACATCGACCGGGTGGTGCGCAATTTCATCAAGCAGCGCAACGCCGGCGAGCGATTCGCGCAGTGGGCGGTGCGGGCCGAGGAAGACGACCTGCGATGAGGCCGCACAGCGAAGACGAGTTGCGAGAACTGGCCGCCAAGGGGGCGGCCGAGCTCGACGGCGCCACCGCCGCCGAGCTGCTGGAGTGGACCGAGGCGAACTTCGGCGGCGTCAACGGACCGCGTGGCGGCGCCACCTGCAACTACGTGGTGGCCTCCAATATGGCCGACGCTGTGCTGGTGGATCTGGCGGCCAAGGTGCGCCCGGGGGTACCGGTGCTGTTCCTCGACACCGGGTACCACTTCGCCGAGACCATCGGCACCCGCGATGCGGTCGAGGCGATGTATGACATCGCGTTGGTCAACGTGACCCCCGAGCAGACCGTCGCCGAGCAGGACGCCGGCCACGGCAAGGATCTGTTCGCGTCGAATCCGGCGCTGTGCTGCCGGCTGCGCAAGGTCGAGCCGCTGGCCCGCACGCTGAGCGGCTACTCGGCGTGGGTGACCGGGCTGCGGCGGGTGGAGGCGCCGACCCGGGCCAACGCCCCGCTGATCAGCTTCGACGAGCAGTTCGGTCTGGTGAAGATCAACCCCATCGCGGCCTGGACCGACGAGGAGTTCAACTCCTACATCGCCGCGAACAACGTGCTGGTGAACCCGCTGATCGACGAGGGCTACCCGTCGATCGGCTGCGCGCCGTGCACCGTCAAGCCGGCGGCCGGTGCCGATCCGCGCAGCGGCCGCTGGGCCGGTAGCGCCAAGACCGAATGCGGGCTGCACGCCTCGTGACCACCCTGGTCTTGACGGCGCACGGCAGCCGGGATCCGCGCTCGGCCGCCAACACCCGGGCGATCGCCGGGCATCTGCGCCGGGTGGCGCCCGAACACGATGTGCGGGTGGCGTTTTGCGAACACAACACCCCGAATCTGCGCGAGGTGCTGGCCGACGTCGGCGACGACGCCATCGTGGTGCCGTTCCTGTTGGCCAGCGCCTACCACGCCCGCATCGACATCCCGGGGATGATCGAAGAATCCGGGGCGACCGTCCGGGTGGCGCCCACGTTGGGCGAAGACCGTCGGCTGGTGCAGGTGCTCGGTGAGCGGCTGACCTCGGCCGGGGTGTCGCGGTTCGACCCGCAGCTGGGCGTGGTGGCGGTCGCGGTCGGATCGTCGGACGCTGTCGCCAACGCCCGCACCGCGCGCGTCACCGACCGGTTGTCGCGCGGAACCCGTTGGACGGGTGTAGAAATGGCTTTCGCCACCATGGCGGGCTCGGTGTCGCAAGCGGCCGAGCGGCTCCGGGCGCGCGGCGCCGAGCGGCTGATGATCGCGCCGTGGTTCCTGGCGCACGGCAAGATCACCGATGGCATCGCCGAATACGCACGCCGCGAGGGCATTCCGATGGCCGAACCGCTCGGCGCGCACCGCCTGGTAGCCGCGACCGTGCTGGACCGGGTGGAGACGGCGCTGGCTGCCAAGGGCTTGGCTGCCTGATTACGCCGGTCGGGCTACGTGCCCGTCAGGAAGCGTGCGGCCGAGACCACCATATCGGCAAGCCCTTTGGCGACATTGTGGGCGACTTCGGTCGCGAACTGCGCGACCGGCAAGAGCGGGTCGGTGGCCCAGCCGATCCAGCTGCCAACTGTGTAGATCCAGCTGCCAACGGTATATAGCGGCGCGATGAACCAGTCATTGAGGAAGCGATATACCGAGTCCTCCACCTGGTTGTGGAGTTGGAGCGGGTCTGCCCACGGCGAATTGATGTCCGGAAGATTGCCGCCCGGGAAACCGTCGCCACCGGGGACACCCACACAACTGTTCATGTCGCCGGTGAGCTCCCAACATTGCATCATTTGCAGACTCTTTGCGATGTTCTCGTAGTAAGGGTCGTAGAACGCACGTTCGTCTGGAGAGAGGTAGACCCGCTGCGACGCATAATTCGCCAACACCGCTTGGTAGTACTCGATCTGTTCGTGGATACCTTCGGGAACGGTGGCAGCAGCGGAGCCTGCCGCATCATGAGTGGCCTCAGAATCGTAAGTCGCCCCGAAGTCGTGAGCCGCGGCAAACTCCTCCGCACCGACTACCGGTGGCGCCGGCGGGCCGGAATCCACGTCCACAACAGGCCCGGTTTCAGACGAGAGATGGATCAGCGAGCTATCGAGGTCCAGGTGCGGGTCGAAGGTAAGTCCATCCAGCAACGGCGGCAAATCAGCGTCACTCGTCACGTCGACCACCGGTGCCGCGAGGTCAGACAGTACGTCGTCGAAGTCAGGAATGTCGGCGTTGGCCGGGGCGCCGACGCTCAACGTGGCCGCGCCGAATGTCAAGGCCGCGGCCGTGACCGCCCGCAGTCGAGCGGCGCGACGCCACTGCTCCCGGCTTCCGTCAACGGAACGCGACATCGCAACACCCCCAAGTATATGAACAACCTGAAAACTACGTGAGCGACACGTTACGAAATTTAGTGGGCGATTGTCAACGAATCCAAACAAAACGACCGAAGGAAGGTCAGTTCACTGGGAACGTGGACTCGCGCAGCGGCGGCACCCGGGTGGCCCGCACATAGACGGTGTCCCCTTCGGCCAAGGCCAGCGCCTCGGCGTCGCCGCGGGTGATCTGGGCGATGAAGGGCGCATGGGTGGCGGCGTTGATCAGCTCGACACGGACCTCGAAGCCCAGCGCCACCACCCGGTGCACTACCGCGCGCAGCACCGCGGACGCCTCGGCGGTGTCGCCGACGGCGGCCACCGCCATCTCCGGGGTGCGACCGACCCGGATGTCGTGCGGGCGCACCAGGGCACCGTTGAGCGAGGACACCGCCCCGAGGAACGACATCACGAACGCGTTCGCCGGAGCGTCATAGACCTCGGTCGGGGAACCGAGCTGTTCGATACGGCCCTGATTGAGTACCGCGATACGGTCCGCGACATCCAGCGCCTCGGCCTGGTCGTGGGTGACGAGCACCGTGGTGACGTGGACCTCCTCGTGCAGCCGGCGCAGCCACGCCCGCAGATCCTCCCGTACCTTGGCGTCCAATGCCCCGAACGGCTCGTCGAGCAGCAGCACCTGCGGGTCCACCGCCAATGCCCGCGCCAACGCCATCCGCTGCCGCTGCCCACCGGAGAGCTGGTTGGGATAGCGGGCCTGAAACCCGCTGAGCCCGACCACTTCCAGCAGGTTGTCCACTTTCTCCTTGACCTCGGACTTGGGTCGTTTGCGGATCTTGAGCCCGAACGCCACGTTGTCGCGCACCGTCATGTGCTTGAACGCCGCATAGTGCTGGAACACGAATCCGATGCCGCGCCGCTGCGGCGGGACACCGGTGACGTCGACGCCGTTGATCGTCACCGTTCCGCTGTCCGGGTGGTCGAGGCCGGCGATCGCCCGCAACAGCGTGGACTTGCCCGAGCCGCTGGGGCCCAGCAGTGCGGTGAGGGACCCGGACGGCACCGCGAAGTTGACGTTGTCGAGTGCGACGAAGTCTCCGTAGCGTTTGTTGGCTCCGCGCACGCTGATTGCGTCGGTCATCTGCTCCCCTTTCCGGCCCGCCGCATGTCGAGCACCACAGAGACGATCAACACCAACGCCGAAACCGTCATCAACAGCGTCGACAAGGCGTAGGCGCCGTATTCGGCGCCGCGGTTGTAGCGGTCGGACACCAGCAGTGTCAGCGTCTGGGATGTGCCGGGCAGATTGGACGACACGATCAACACCGCGCCGTACTCACCCAGCGTGCGCGCCACGGTCAGCACGATTCCATAGGTCAGTCCCCACCGGATCGACGGAAGTGTGATCCGCCAGAACGTCTGCCACGAGCTTGAACCCAGCGTCGCGGCCGCTTCCTCCATGTCGGCGCCCAGTTCGTGCAGCACCGGTTCGACTTCCCGGATCACGAACGGCAGGGTGACGAAAATGCTGGCCAGTACGATGCCGGGCAGGCCGAAGATGATCTTGAGACCCCAACTGTTCTCCACGAAACCCAGCAACCCGGCCGATCCCCACAGCACGATCAGCGCGACCCCGACGATGACCGGCGACACCGCAAAAGGCAGGTCGATGATCGCCTGGAGCGCTCCCTTGCCGCGGAACCTGTTGCGGGCCAGCACCAGCGCCGTCGGGATACCGAAGGCGACGTTCAGCGGCACCACGATCGCCACCACCAGCAGCGACAGCTGCAACGCCGAAATCGCCGCCGGAGTGGAGATGTAGGCGAAGAACTGTCCGAATCCGGGCGCGAAGCTGCGCCACAGGATCAATGACACCGGAACGATCAGCAACAAGCCGATGTAGGTCAGCGCCAGAAAGCGGATGAGGTAACGGACTTTCGGTGACGGAGTCATCAGGACCGCTCCTGTCGCTTGGCCACCCGCGCACCCAGTACCCGCAGTGCCAGCAACACCAAGAACGAAACTGTGAGCAGTACAAGGGAGATCGCCGCGGCTCCGGTGCGGTCGTCGTTCTCGATCAGGGTCCGGATCCACTGCGAGGACACCTCGGTTTTACCGGGCACCGCCCCACCGATCAACACCACCGAGCCGAATTCGCCGATGGCCCGGGAGAATGCCAGGCCCGCTCCGGTCAGCAGCGCCGGAGTCAACGACGGCAAGATTACCGAACGAAAGATCGTCGCACCCGAGGCGCCCAGCGACGCGGCGGCCTCCTCGACCTCCCGATCGATCTCCAACAGCACTGGTTGTACCGCGCGCACCACGAACGGCAGGGTGACGAAGGCCAGCGCCAAACCGACGCCCCAGGCGGTGTGCTGCAGGTGCACGTTCACCGGGCTGGCCGGGCCGTACAGCGCCAGCATCACCAGGCTGGCGACGATGGTGGGCAACGCGAACGGCAGGTCAATGATGACGTCGATGAAACGCTTGCCGACGAAGTCGTCACGCACCAGTACCCAGGCAATCAGCAGCCCGAACGCGAGGTTGACAACGGTGACCCCGGTCGCGATCGTCAGCGTCACCCGGAAGGACTCCAGCGCGGCGTGCGAGGTGACTGCCAGCCGGAACGCCTGCCAGCCACCACCGGCGGCCTGCCAGCTCACCGCGGCCAGCGGCGCCAGCACGATCAGCGACAGCCACACCACCGCGGCACCCACCCGCAGCGAGACGCCTTCGCGATGCAACCCGGTGTACACCGGCGGCTCGTCTCCGCCGGTCCGGGTCGCCTCGGTGACCACGATCTCGGTCATCCGGTGGCCCGGGTGTAGACCTTGGTGATGGCGCCGCTGTCCTTGTCGAACAGACCGCTGTCGACGACCTCCCAACCGCCTAGATCGGCGACCGTCCACAGCTGGCCCGGCGCCGGGAACGCCTCGCGGAACTCGGCCGCCACGCTTGGGTCGACCGGACGGAAGCCCGCCTGCGCCCACAGCCGTTGCGCGGCGGGCGTGTACTGAAAGTTCTTGAACGCGGTGGCAGTGTCCAGGTGTCGGCTGGAGGTCACCACCGCCAGCGGATTCTCGATCTTGAACGTCTGCGGCGGATTCACGTGCTCCACGGGTTTGCCCTTGCGCTCGACGGCGATCGCCTCATTCTCGTAGCTGATCAATACATCGCCGCTGCCCTGCAGGAACACATCGGTGGCCTCCCGTCCCGAGCCCGGACGCAGCTTGACATGGTCGGTCACAAGTCTGTCGACGAAGTCCAGGCCGGCCTGCGGATTTTTGCCGCCCTCACTCTTGACGGCGTACGGGGCCAACAGATTCCACTTCGCGGATCCGGAACTCAGCGGGCTGGGAGTGATGACCTCGATGCCGGGCGCCAGGAGGTCGTCCCAGTCCTTGATGTGCTTGGGATTGCCCTGCCGCACCATCAGGGTCACCACCGAGCCGAACGGGATGCCCTTGGTGACGTCGGCGTTCCAGTCCTCGCCGATCTTGCCGGCCTTGACCAGCCTGGTGATGTCGGGTTCGACGGAGAAGTTCACGATGTCGGCGGGTTTGCCGTTGGCGACGCCACGAGACTGGTCGCCCGAGGCTCCGTAGGAGGTGACGACCTGCACGTCGGCGCCCGCCTCGGTGCCGTAGAAGGCCGGGATCACCTTGCTCCAGCCGGGTTCGGGCACCGCGTAGGCCACCAGGGTCAACGTGGTGTGAGCGTCGGACCGTTCACCGCCGCCGACGACGTCGCTGGGGCCGCCGCCGCACCCGGCGATCAGAATGGCGGCCAGACCGAGGGCAGCGCCACGGGTGACAGTGTGAGGCATTGGTGACCTTTCCGTGCAGACTGAGGGAATCGGTTCCCGTCGCGTGGCAAAGGTCATGGCCCGATGAATGAGAAGCCGGGCATTGCGACCCCCAAGCGCCGACGGGCGGGAGTCAGCGACAACAGTGCACGTCGGCCACAGCGCAATTACCCACGGCGATATACACCCGGAGGGCCGGGCCGCGGCACACTCCATCACCGGACGCTGCGAACATGCGGGGAAGCCTAACAGAACCCCGCGGTTCAGTGAGGCTCGACGGAGGAGAGCCGAAGCTGGAACCGCGGCACGGGCCCCCGCGGTTCAGCGGGTCAGCAGCCAGCTGACGATTACCAGCGCGATCAATCCGACCAGAATCAACGTCACCTGCGAACGCGGCATCTACCGGGCCTCGCCGTCGTCGGGGCGGACCCGTTCCAGTATCCGGATCCCCTGCCCCAGCATCGCGTCCAGCACCACCGCCAGGATGTAGGCCAACGCCAGCACCACCGGCATCACCACCGCGGTCTGGATCACGAAGCCGAGTCCGGATAGCCACAGCTCAACGCCGTCCCACCAGCTCAGGAAGCCACCCACCCCGCCCACCTTAGCGGCGATCGCGAGCGCGGCGAAGCCGGGCGAAGCGGATCGCCGCCATCAGCACCGCGGCGATCGCGAGCGCGGCGAAGCCGGGCGAAGCGGATCACCGCCCACAGCACCGCGGCGATCGCCGACACGGGGTGGGTCAGGTGGACTCACGGCAGGCCGCCAGCGATGATGTCGGAATGGTCCTGCACCCCCCGCCGGGCGATGCACCCGACAAGACCGCTCCCGAAGTCATCGGAGAAGCCCCCGATGCCCGTGTCGCGACCAAAATGACCCCGCCATTGTCGGCCACCGCGCCCGTGCCCTATTCGGCCGCCCCGGGGCAGGTCCGCAACTCGTTCCCCCCGATCGCCGACTACGCGTTTCTGTCGGACTGCGAAACGAACTGCCTGATCTCGGCGGCCGGCTCGGTGGAGTGGATGTGCGTGCCGCGGCCCGACTCCCCCAGCGTCTTCGGGTCGATCCTGGACCGCAGCGCCGGGCACTTTCGGCTCGGACCGTACGGGGTTTCGGTGCCCGCGGCGCGGCGTTACCTTCCCGGCAGTCCCATCATGGAGACCACCTGGCAGACCCATACCGGCTGGCTGATCGTGCGAGACGCGCTGGTGATGGGCAAGTGGCACGACATCGAGGCGCGGTCGCAGACCCACCGGCGCACCCCTACCGACTGGGACGCCGAGCACATCCTGTTGCGCACGGTGCGCTGCGTCAGCGGCACCGTCGAACTGACCATGAGCTGCGAGCCGGCTTTCGACTACCACCGCACCAGCGCCACCTGGGAGTACTCGGCCAACGCCTACGGCGAGGCGATCGCGCGGGCCCGGCAGAACCCGGACGCCCACCCGACACTGCGGTTGACGACGAACCTGCGACTGGGTCTGGAGGGCCGGGAGGCGCGGGCCCGAACCCGGCTGACCGAGGGCGACGACGTGTTCGTGGCGTTGAGCTGGTCCAGACACCCGGCACCGCAGACTTACGCCGAGGCCGCCGACAAGATGTGGAACACCACCGAGTGCTGGCGGCAGTGGATCAACATCGGCAACTTCCCCGACCATCCGTGGCGGGCCTACTTGCAGCGCAGCGCGCTGACGCTGAAGGGACTGACATATTCGCCGACTGGCGCCCTGCTGGCCGCAGCCACCACGTCGTTACCGGAAACCCCACAGGGCGAACGCAATTGGGATTACCGCTACGCCTGGGTGCGCGATTCGACTTTCGCATTGTGGGGGCTCTACACACTGGGCCTGGACCGCGAGGCCGACGATTTCTTCTCGTTCATTGCCGATGTGTCCGGCGCCAATAACGGCCAGCAGCGTCCGCTGCAAGTGATGTATGGCGTCGGCGGTGAACACGAACTCGCCGAAGAGGAACTGGAGCATCTGTCGGGCTACGACAACGCCCGCCCGGTGCGGATCGGCAACGGCGCCTACAACCAGCGCCAGCACGACATCTGGGGCACGATGCTCGACTCGGTGTATCTGCACGCCAAGTCCCGCGAGCAGATCCCCGAAACGCTGTGGCCGGTGCTCAAACGTCAGGTGGAGGAGGCGATCGCGCACTGGCGCGAGCCCGATCGCGGGATCTGGGAGGTGCGCGGCGAACCGCAGCACTTCACATCGTCGAAAGTGATGTGCTGGGTGGCGCTGGATCGTGGCTCGAAACTGGCCGAGTTGCAGGGCGAGGTCTCCTACGCCCGGCAGTGGCGGGTGATCGCCGAGGAGATCAAGGCCGACGTGCTGGCCAACGGGGTGGATTCGCGTGGCGTGCTGACGCAGAGTTACGGCAGCGATGCGCTGGACGCCTCACTGCTGCTGGTGGTGCTCACCCGGTTCTTGCCGGCCGACGATCCGCGGGTGCGTGCCACCGTGATGGCGATCGCCGAGGAACTCACCGAAGACGGCCTGGTGCTGCGTTACCGGACCGAGGAGACCGACGACGGACTATCCGGGACCGAGGGCACCTTCACGATCTGCTCGTTCTGGCTGGTCTCGGCGCTGGTGGAGATCGGAGAGGTCAGCCAGGCCAAGCATCTGTGCGAGCGACTGCTGTCGTTCGCCAGCCCGCTGCACCTTTATGCCGAGGAGATCGAGCCGCGCACCGGTCGGCACCTGGGCAACTTCCCACAGGCGTTCACCCACCTGGCGCTGATCAACGCCGTGGTGCACGTGATCCGCGCCGAGGAGGAGGCCGACTCCACCGGGGGTTTCCAGCCCGCGAACGCGCCTAACTAGGGGTCGTTTTCGCCGGGAGCGCGGGGGTCGCCCGGTCTGGGTCAGCCGCTCAGGTTGCGGACCTTGTCCAGCATCGCTCTGGCCAGGTCGGCCGCGGTGGTATCCCCGGCCGGTGGGGCGTCGGCATGGTCGTCCTCGCCGACGAACCAGAACACGTCGACGTCGACGATGCAGTTCACCAGGACCGCCACTGCGCGTGACACCCGCAGGCCCACCTCGCCGTCCACGGTGGTCCGTACGGTGGCGGTCAGTACCGTGTCGCCGATGGAGACGTCGACGATCTCGCCGCTGGCCTCGCCGCTGGCCTCGTCGCCGCGGGTCACCGTGACCCCGTCGCAGCGGCCCCATTGCTGCGTGAACTTCTCGAAGAGCGCGTCGGCGTCGGCCTGGGTGGCCAAGGCGATCACGGCCTCGCCGACCCCGGTCAGGGCCGAGTGCCCGGTGGTGGACGTGCTGTCCCAGAACTCGTGGGCGACATCCTGCACGCCGGCGGATTCGTAGACCGCCTGCTGTCCGCCCACCGCAGCACCGACGCAGTCTTCCGGGCCCGCGGTGTCCCAGGCATCGGGCAGACTGTCGACGCCGCCGAACCGTGGCGGCAGCGAGGGGTCGCTGCGGAAGGGCTGACCGATCAACTTCGCCAACTCTGCGTCGTCGAGCAACACCTGCCGGACCGCGATCCCGGTCACCGGCGTGGGCGCCAAACCCGGTGCCGGCCTGACGGTTCCGCTGACCACCGTGGTGCACCCGCTCGCCAACAGCGCCAGCGCCGCCGCACCGGCAGCGGTTCTGCCCACCCGGTTGGCCACTATTTCTTGGCTCTTTCCCCGGCGGTCCCGCCGCCATCGGTGGACAGTGCCGCGACGAACGCCTCCTGCGGCACGTCGACCCGACCGATGGTCTTCATCCGCTTCTTGCCTTCCTTCTGCTTTTCCAGCAGCTTGCGCTTACGGCTGATGTCACCGCCGTAGCACTTGGACAGCACGTCCTTCCGGATGGCCCGAATATTCTCCCGGGCAATGATTTTCGAGCCGATCGCGGCCTGCACCGGCACCTCGAACTGCTGGCGCGGAATCAGCTCTTTGAGCTTGGTGGTCATCTTGTTGCCATAGGCCGACGCCGAATCCTTGTGCACGATCGCACTGAAGGCGTCCACCGCCTCGCCCTGCAGCAGGATGTCGACCTTGACCAGATCGGCCTCCTGCTCGCCGGCCTCCTCGTAGTCCAGGCTGGCGTAGCCGCGGGTGCGTGACTTCAGCGAGTCGAAGAAGTCGAAGATGATCTCGCCCAACGGCATCTTGTAGCGCAACTCGACGCGTTCCGGCGACAGATAGTCCATGCCGCCCAGTTCACCGCGCCGGGACTGGCACAGTTCCATGATGGTGCCGACGAATTCGCTCGGCGCGATGATCGTCGTCTTGACCACGGGCTCGAAAACGGTGCGGATCTTGCCTTCCGGCCAGTCCGACGGGTTAGTGACGATCACCTCGGTGTTGTCTTCGCGAATCACCCGGTAGACGACGTTGGGTGAGGTGGAGATCAGATCGAGGTCGAATTCTCGCTCAAGGCGTTCCCGGGTGATCTCCATGTGCAGTAACCCCAGGAAGCCGCAGCGGAAGCCGAAACCCAGCGCCACCGAGGTCTCCGGCTCATAGGTCAGGGCGGCGTCGTTGAGCTGCAGCTTGTCCAGCGCATCACGCAGGTTCGGGTAGTCCGAGCCATCCACCGGATACAACCCGGAGTAGACCATCGGCTTGGGCTCGCGGTAACCGGTGAGCGCCTCGGTGGCGCCGCCCCGCGCGGTGGTGACGGTGTCGCCGACCTTGGACTGACGCACGTCCTTCACGCCGGTGATCAGGTAGCCGACCTCTCCGACGCCGAGCCCCTTGGTGGCCTTGGGTTCCGGGGAGACGATGCCGACTTCCAGCAACTCGTGGGTGGCGCCGGTGGACATCATCGCGATCTTCTCGCGCGGCATGATCTTGCCGTCGACGACGCGGACATAGGTGACAACGCCGCGGTAGATGTCATAGACGGAGTCGAAGATCATCGCCCGGGCGGGCGCATCGGCGTCGCCGGTGGGTGGGGGCATCTGCTTGACGACCTCGTCGAGCAGGTCGGCCACCCCTTCGCCGGTCTTGCCGGACACCTTGAGGACATCGCCGGGTTCGCAACCGATGATGTGGGCCAGTTCGGCGGCGTAGCGCTCCGGGTCGGCGGCAGGCAGGTCGATCTTGTTGAGCACCGGGATGATGGTCAGGTCACGGTCCAGCGCCAGGTACAGATTCGCCAGGGTCTGGGCCTCGATGCCCTGGGCGGCGTCGACCAACAGGATGGCGCCCTCGCAGGCCTCCAGCGCTCGGGACACCTCGTAGGTGAAGTCGACGTGTCCGGGGGTGTCGATCAGGTGCAGGACGAACTGTTCACCGTCGACCTCCCAGGGCAGCCGCACATTCTGCGCCTTGATGGTGATGCCGCGTTCCCGCTCGATGTCCATCCGGTCCAGGTACTGGGCGCGCATCGACCGGTCGTCGACGACGCCGGTCAGCTGCAGCATCCGATCGGCCAGAGTGGACTTGCCGTGGTCGATGTGGGCGATGATGCAGAAGTTCCGTATCTGCGCCGGCGCGGTGAAGGTCTGGTCGGCGAAGCTGCTGATGGGAATCTCCTGGTGAAGCGGTGGTGTGGCGGTGTGTGCCTACTGTCCTGTCAGGGTAGCGAGGCGACAGCCCCAAAACGAAACCCCCGGAGGCGGCGGCACCTCCGGGGGTTTGCGTTCTCAAGCAGCGATCACATGTCGAGCGCGCCCAATCCGAAGTACCCGAACAGGTCGGCCACGCCCGCCTGGAAGAAGTTGCCGAAGTCGGCGAAGAAGCCGTCACCGGCCAGACCATCGGCGATCCCGGCCTCGGAGCCGAACAGGTAATCGCCGGCGTCTGCGACGTCGATCTCGCCACCACCGGTCAGCAACGCGTACGTCAGCACGTTGCTGGCGTCGTAGAACTGCGTCAGCGCGCCGTTGAACAGGCTGTAGGAACCGGGGTCACTCGACATCTCGTCTTCCCAGTTCGGACCGAACAACATCGCCGCGAAGACCGGGTTTTCCGTCAGGTTCTCAGCGGAGATGGTGCTGAACGACAGCGGGTCCGCCAGCGTCGGCTCGCCCGCGGTGATGAGGTCACTGTCGACCCCCGACGCCGTGGCCTGGGCGCCGAAGAGCCAGTTCATCGACTGCACCTGGCCCAGCAGGATGTTGCTGAAGTCCGGCGGCGCGGGGGGGTCACCCGGGTCCGCGGCCGCCAGCGGCGCCAATGCGAATGCCGCGCCCGCTGCGAAAGCCCCAACCACGCCGATCTTGCGAATGTTCATAGCCCCATATGCCTTTCACGATGTCCAACCGGCGGGCCGTTTTGCCACCGCCGGATGCTCCCCCAGCACCGTCCGCTGCAAAGCCGTTCAAATCTAACAGATACCTGTGATTAAGCACAACTACCCGTTCACATAGCTGTGCGCCGGCGAGCGCTATTGCGAGATTTTCCCCAGGTAACTAAGGGGGAATAGTCGGTGTCGGCGAGTTCTTAGCTGCCCTAAGTCGGCGCGTCACATCGCGGTCGACGAACGCAGCCGAACGCACCGAACGCGGTACGCCGGCGCCCGACCCCGTTTCGCCTATGCTGCGAACATGGCTTCCCCGCGGAAGACACCATGGCAGACGGTGCAGCAATTCGCGGAGAACCTGGTGTTCAACGAAGCTCCACGGTTCCTCCGTCAGCTCGAACAGTCACCGCTGGTGCAGCAGCGCATCCAGCGGGGCATCGAGCAGGGCATCAAGATCGGCCTGGAAGTGCTGACCGGCACGGCGTCGGAACCGTCGCCGGCGATTCCGGCTGGCCGCCCGGTAACCAATAGCAGTGTCCCCACCGCACACCGCGCACGCCGCCTGGTGTACGCGCCCGATCTCAACGGCCGAGCCGACCCGGGCGAGATCGTCTGGACCTGGGTGGCCTATGAGGACAATCCGCGCGAAGGAAAGGACCGGCCGGTGCTGGTCGTCGGACGTGACCGCAGCATGCTGCTGGGACTGATGTTGTCCAGCCAGCCGCGCCACGCCGAGGACGCGAATTGGTTGGGCATCGGCGCGGGCAGTTGGGACGAAGCCCACCGGCTCAGCTGGGTACGGCTGGACCGGGTGCTCGACGTGCCCGAGGAGTCGATCCGGCGCGAGGGCGCCACCCTGGAACGCGCGGTGTTCGACGTGGTGGCCGCGCGGTTGCGTAGCGACTACGCGTGGAGCTGAGCCCTGCGGGGTGCGGGATCCGCTATCCCTGGCTGATGTAGGAGCGCAGCTGCGCGTGCTCGGCCTGCAACTCCTCCATCCGCGACTTGACGACGTCGCCGATGCTGACGATCCCGGCCAGCCGGCCGTCTTCAAGCACCGGTATGTGGCGCGCCCGGTGCTCGGTCATCAGCATGCTGACCTCGTCGGCGGTGTCGGATTTGGTGCAGGTCGCCACCAACCGGGTCATGATCGCCGACACCGGCCGCGCCAGCAGGCTGGCGCCGTGGACGTGCAGTTGCCGAACCACGTCACGCTCGGAGGCCACCCCCTCCAGGCCATCGGTTCCGATCACGACCATGGCGCCGATGTTGTGCTCGGCCAATCCCGCCAGCAACTCCATGACGGTGGCATCCGGATGGATGGTCACCACCGCCGCGCCCTTGTTCCGCAATACGTCCGCGATCCGCATAGAAGCCTCCCGCCGCAGTGATCTGCTTCACACCAGGCTAGGCCATTTTGCCCGGTCGGGGGGCGGCGATGCCCAAACTCTGTCAATCAGCCAGCGGCGGACGGAGTTGTGTGGCATATGTGACGTCATGACGATCGAGATCACCCTGCTGGGCACCGGAAGCCCGATCCCCGACCCCAACCGTGCCGGTCCCTCGACCCTGATCCGGGCCGGCGGCCAGGCGCTGCTGGTCGACTGCGGACGCGGGGTGTTGCAGCGGCTGGCCGCTGCGGGCGCGTCGGCCAACACGCTGTCCGCGCTGCTGCTCACCCACCTGCACAGTGACCACATCGCCGACCTCGGCGACCTGTTGATCACCCGGTGGGTCACCACGTTCACCCCCGACCCCGCGCCGCTGCCGATCATCGGGCCGCCGGGTACCGCCGATGTCGTGGCGGCGATGCTGCAGGCGTTCGGCCATGACATCGGCTACCGCATCGCCCACCACGACGACCTGACCGCCCCGCCCCCGGTCGACGTGCAGGAACACACCGCCGGCCAGGTCTGGGATCGCGACGGCGTGCGGATCACCGTGGCGCCCACTGACCACCGGCCCGTGACACCGACCATCGGGTTCCGCATCGAGCACACCGACGCGTCGGGAACCGCCTCGGTGGTCATGGCCGGCGACACCGTGCCCTGCGACAGCCTCGACCAGCTGGCCGCCGGCGCCGACGCGCTGGTTCACACCGTGATTCGAAGCGACCTCATCGCTGCGCTGCCGCAGCAGCGGATCCGCGACATCTGCGACTATCACTCCTCGGTCGCCCAAGCCGGCGCCACCGCCCGGCGCGCCGGAGTCGGCACGCTGGTGCTGACCCATTACGTGCCCGCGATCGCCCCCGGGCAAGAGGAAGAGTGGCGGGCGTTGGCGGCCGCGGAGTTCGATGGGCCGATCGAGCTCGGCGACGACCTGCACCGCGTCGACGTGGTCGCAAGAGGCTGAGCACAGCGGCCACAGTTGAGCCAAGTTGGGGAGTTGACCGGCCAGCTGGTAATCTGAACAGCCGTTGCCCCCACGTCGGGAGGCGAACCCAACCAAGCTTTTAAGAAGGAACTACTTCGTGGCCAACATCAAGTCGCAGGTCAAGCGCAACCGGACCAACGAGCGCGCCCGGCTGCGCAACCAGTCGGTGAAGTCGGCGGTGCGCACCGCGATCCGCGCCTTCCGTGAGGCAGCCGAGGCCGGCGACAAGGAAAAGGCCAGCGAGCTGTTGCTGTCGACCGGCCGGAAGCTCGACAAGGCCGCCAGCAAGGGCGTGATCCACAAGAACCAGGCCGCCAACAAGAAGTCGGCACTGGCTCGGGCTCTCAACAAGCTCTGATCCACTCGCGAACAGTCGCAAAAGCCCCCGTTCCGGTCGGAATTCGGGGGCTTTCGCGACTGTTCGGCGCTCCTCAGCGGGCGGCCAGTTCGGCGACCTTGCGCACCGCTGCCTCCAGCGCGTAGTCGGCGTCGGCTGCGGCGCCCTTGACGTCCGCGTTCAGGCCCGCCACCAGCCGCACCGCGGCGGCGACCGATTCCTGCGACCAATGCCGGGCCTGTTTCTGTGCCCGCTGCACCCGCCAGGGCGGCATGCCCAACTCGCCGGCCAACCGGTAGGGGTCTCCGGATTTGGGCCGCACCCGGGCGATGGTGTGGATCGCCTCGGCCAGCGCGTCGGCCAGCACCACGTGCGGCTCGCCGCGGATCATCGCCCATCGCAGCGCCTCGGTGGCGCCTTCGACATCCCCGACGACCGCCCGATCGGCGACGTCGAAGCCCTTCACCTCGGCTTTGCCGCTGTGGTAGCGGCGCACCGCGACGGCGTCGACATGCCCGCCGGTGTCGGCAACCAGCTGTGAGCAGGCCGCGGCGAGCTCGCGGATGTCGGAGCCGACCGCGTCGAGCAGCGCCGTGACGCAGGCGTCGTCAACCCGGACCTTGAGCCGGCGGAACTCGGCGCGGACGAAGTCGGCGCGTTCGGTGGCCTTGGTGATGCGGGCGCACGGATGCACCTCAGCGCCGAGCTGCCGCAGCTGACCGGCCAGCGCCTTGGCCCGTCCCCCGCCGGAATGCACCACGACCAGCACGGTGCCCGGCGGGACGTCGGCGGCCGTCGCGCCGATGAGATTCACCGCATCCTTGCCGGCCTCGCCGGCGGCTTCCAACACCACCACACGCTCATCGGCGAACAGCGACGGGCTCAGCAGTTCGGCCAGTTCGCCGGCGTCGACCTCGCCGGCCCGCAACCGGTCAACCGGGATGTCGGCACTGCCGGCCTGAGCCCGCACCGCCGCCAGCACCTGCGCGACGGCCCGTTCGACCAGCAGTTCCTCGTCACCGAGGATCAGGTGTAGCGGCGAAACCGGTTGGCTCACCCGCCAATCGTGTCACGCAGCCCCGACAACCGCCCAGCCGGTCAACACCTCCGTGACCGACCACGCCAGCAGGCATACGACCAGGGCGGCCAGCATCCGCCGACAGCACCGCCAGCGCCAACAGCGCACGATCGCGACGGCAGCGGCGCCGACGCCGAATACCCCGGCCGCGCCGGCCGGCACGGGCACGGTGGCGGCGGGGACCGCGGCGGTCCAGTGGGCGACGTGGCCCAGCCACCACAGTTCGGGGCCGGTGAACCGGATCAGCAGTTCGGCGGCCGCCGGCCACCACCCGCACAACGCCGCCGCCGCACTGCCCAGCACGGTGATGGGCGCGACGAGCGCCGCGACCGCGAGGTTGGCGAGCGTGCTGACCAGGCTGAGCCGGCCGGAGATCCCGGCGATCAGCGGCGCGGTGACCAGGTTTGCCGCCCATGCCACGGCCACCGCGGCAGCCAAGGGTTCGGGCCAGCCGCGCGCCACCAGCCGAGCCGACCACACCGGCGCGATGAGCACCAATGCCGCAGTTGCCACCACTGACAGGGCGAAGCCGACGTCGACGGCCAACTGCGGGGCCAGTGCGAGCAGCACCAGCACGCTGGCGGCCAGACTCGGAATCGCTTGCCGTCGTCGCGCCGACAGCACGCCCAGCAGCGCGATCGCCCCCATCACCGCCGCCCGCACCACACTGGCCGTCGGTTGCACCACGATGACGAACCCCAGCAACGCGACCCCGGCCAGCACCGCTGCAGCACGCGGCCCGACCAGCCGCGCCGAAAACAACACCGCGCCACAGACGATGGTGACGTTGGCGCCGGAGACCGCCATCAGGTGCGTCAAGCCCGCGGCCCGGAACTCTCGCCCGGTCGCGGCGGTGATCGCCGAGGTGTCCCCGAGCACCAGCGCGGGCAGCATCCGGGATTGTTCACCGGGCAGTACCCGCGCGGCAGCGGCCGCGAACCGCGCGCGCACCTGATGTGCAGTCCGCGCGACCAGTCCGGGATCGCCCCACGTCGGCTCGCCGGTGGCGGTCAGCACCGCCGCCGTCAAGTCACGACGCGCCGGGCGGGCGATCTTGGCACGGAACGCCACAGACCGGCCCACCATTACGTCACCGAATTCCATGTTGGACGCGAAAACCACTACCCTGCCCGAGGATTCGGCACCATCGAGATACTGCAGGGTGGCCCGGAACAGCAGCCGGCGGGCGCCGGCCGGCAGTGGACTCTCGCTGGGGGTGACCGTGACCGGGGCGGTGCGGCCGAATGCTGCGGTGATCGGGTGGTGGCTGAGCGACTCGGTGCGCAGCGCGACGGCCCAGCCGAACCCCACCCCCACCGTTGACGCCGCCGCCAGGACCGCTCCAGCCAGCCGATACCCGGGCCGCCGCGTGCGCCCGCCATACCGCCACAGCAGCGCCGACAAGACGCCGATCAGTGCGCACAGCGCCGCCAACGTGCCGCCGATCTGCCACTGGATGCCGGCGGCGGTTACCGCCCAGCCGGTCAGGGCCGCCGGCACCAACCGAACGTCCAGCCGGGCCGCCGGCGGTGCGGGGGCCGGTGGCTGGGCCACCGTCAGACACGCACCAGGGCACGCAGCTTCGCCAGCCGCGCCGGGCCGATCCCGTCGACATCGCCGAGTTGGTCCACGTCGGCGAACTTGCCGTGGGCTTCCCGCCAGGCCACGATGGCTGCCGCGGTCACCGGCCCGACGCCGGGCAGGGCATCGAGCTGTTCCACGGTCGCGGTGTTGAGGTTGACCGGCTCGCCGCTTTTGGGCTCGGGTTTGGTCGCCGGCGCCGTCGCCGTGGGCGCGGTGCTGCTGCGGGGAGCCTCCGGTGGCGGCGATGCCGCACCGACGGAGCTGCCGAGTACCGGCGGTCCGGCCGGCGGCGCCAGACCGACCACGATCTGTTCGCCGTCCACCACCGGACGGGCCAGGTTCAACCCGATGGTGTCCGCACCGTCGAGCGCCCCGCCGGCGGCGGTGAGCGCATCGGCGATCCGGGAGCCGGGTGACAACGTCGCCAACCCCGGCTTGTGGACCAAGCCCACCACGCTGACCACCACCTGATCTGCGACCGGCGCAGGATCTGCCGATGATTCCGCGGTCTGCGGGCTGGCAGTCGAAACCATCTCCACTGGAGGAAGTTTGGCGCTGAGCACCGGCGCGGGCCGGTCGCGGACCACCGTGAACACGGTGATGAGCACCGCGACCGCCGCGATCACCGCCAGGGCGATCGCACCGGCGCGGCCCGGATCAGCCCGCACCTTGGCGAGCCAACCGACGTCCGTGGCGTCGGGCAGCCAGCGCGGCAGCAGCGAGTTCGGGTCGGCCTCGTCAGCGGGCTCTGGGGTTTCCTCGGCGCGGTCGGATGCGGGCAGCAGGCCGAGCCGCCGCTGCAGGCGCTCGCCGGGTGGTTCTGGTGCCATGCGCCGACGGTAGATGCCGGCCCCGGCGGCCCACCCGGTCCAGCGCCGGGTGCGGCTCGCGACTGTGGATCAACGCGCCACTGTGCAGCAAGCCGCTGCTACGGGTTCAACCACTCGCCGACGTCCTGGGAGATGCCCGAGGACGGTGAGTAACGCACCTTCTTCGCGGTGACCCCCGCGGGCAGCGCGAACACGACGCAACCGGTGCTCGAGGAACCGGCGGCGATCAGGAACCAGCCGTACCCGACGTCCTGGCACTCGGTCACGGTGGCGAAATCGGCCTGGTAGTCGTGCTCGTCCGAACCGACCACCGAGACATCGCTGTTGCTGTTGCCGACGATGGTCGTCGTTCCGGTGTTCTCGATCCGCAGTTTGGTCGCGACGTAGGTCTTGCCGGCCTCGCCCCAGCCGTTGGGGACGGTGGCGGGGTCGATGACCTCGGTCAACGTCACAGCGATCTGCTGCCCGCCGATCCGCATCAGGTCCAGCGTCTGGCCGATGTGCGCCGCCGGTTTGGCGGCCGGCGACTGCGACGGGCCCGGCGCCGGTTCGGCGGGCTTGGCCGGTTCCGCCGAACACGACACCGCCGACAACAGGACCCACAGCGCGAACAACGACCGCCTCATGCGGTCAAGCCTACAAAAACGCACGATAGCGGCCTTGTGGACCGGCCATGGCGGGTTCGGATTAGGGTGCATACCAGTCTGCGTTTCCATCCCGACCCAGGAGTCCGCCGTGCAACTGGCACTCACCGACGAAGAATCCGCATTCCGCGACGAACTGCGTACCTTTTTCACCTCCGAGATCCCCGCCGAGATCCGGGAGCGCAGCCGGCGGGGCGAGTCGATCTTTCCCGACGACATCGTCACCAGCCAGCGGATTCTCAACGCCCACGGTCTGGCGGTGCCCAACTGGCCGACTGAGTGGGGCGGCAAGGACTGGACGCTGACCCAGCACCAGATCTGGCTCGACGAGATGCAGTTGGCATCGGTGCCCGAACCGCTGACCTTCAACGCCAAGATGGTCGGACCGGTGATCGCCGAATTCGGTTCCCAGGCAATCAAGGAACGCTTCCTGCCTGCTACCGCCAACCTGGACATCTGGTGGTGCCAGGGCTTTTCCGAACCCGATGCCGGCTCCGATCTGGCAAGCCTGCGCACCACGGCGGTGCGCGACGGCGACAGCTACATCGTGAACGGCCAGAAGACCTGGACCACGCTCGGCCAGTACGCCGACTGGATCTTCTGCCTGGTGCGCACCGACCCGCAAGCACCCAAGAAGCAGGCCGGGATCTCGTTCCTGCTCTTCGAGGTGTCCACGCCGGGTGTCACCATGCGACCGATCAAGCTCATCGATGGCGGCTACGAGGTCAACGAGGTGTTCTTCTCCGACGTGCGGGTGCCCGCCGATCAGCTCGTCGGCAAGGAGAACCACGGCTGGACCTACGCAAAGTTCCTGCTCGGCAACGAGCGCACCGGAATCGCCGGGGTGACTCGCACCAAAGTCCGACTCGCCGAGGTCAAGGAGCGCGCCAAGGAGCTCGGCGCACTCGACGACCCGCTGTTCGCAGCGCGAGTCGCCGAGACCGAGAATGACTTGCTGGCACTGGAACTCACCCAGATGCGGGTGTCGAGCGACTCGGCGGACGGCAAGCCCAGCCCGGCGTCCTCGGTGCTCAAACTGCGCGGCAGCCAGCTGCAGCAGGCCGTCACCGAATTGTTCGTCGAGCTGGCCGGCCCCGACGCGCTGCCGTACCAGGCGGGTGAGGGCATCGCGTCACCGGAGTGGGCGCAGCACGCCGCGCCGACCTACCTGAACTACCGCAAGACATCGATCTACGGCGGCAGCAACGAGGTGCAGCGCACCATCATCGCGTCCACCATTCTCGGCCTGTAGGAGGTACGACGGTCATGGACTTTCAACTCAGCGACGAGCAGGTTCTGCTGCGCGACACCACCCGTTCGATGCTGTCGGGCTACGACACCGAGACCCGCAACGACGTCATTGAGGCCGACCCCGGATTCAACCCACAGGTTTGGAAACAGCTGGCCGACACCGGGATTCTCGGTCTGGGATTCGACCCGGACGAATCCGGCCCGCTGGAGATCATGGTGGTGCTCACCGAGATGGGCCGGCGGCTGGCACCTGAGCCGGTCATCCACGGCGCGCTCGGACCTGGCGCGCTGATCGCCGAACGAGGCACTGCCGAGCAACGGGAACTGCTCGACGCCGTCGCCTCGGGCGAACAGATCCTGGCGTTCGCCCACGCCGAGCCGGGGATGCGCGGCGTGGCTGCCCAGGTCTCCACCACCGCGGTGCGGCAAGGAGATTCGTGGGTGTTGAGCGGGCGCAAGAACCCCGTACTGACCGGGGACCGCGCCGACACGCTGGTGGTCAGCGCCGCCCTTCCGGACGGTGGGACCGGGCTGTTTGTGGTCGACGGCAGCGCCGACGGCCTAGCCCGCCAGCCCTACCGGACCTTCGACGGCCAGCGCGGCGCCCAACTCGACCTGGACAATGCGCCGGGCAGCCCGCTCGGCGAGGCGACCGACGCCACCGGGGCCATCGAGCACGCAATGATCCGGATCTCCTCGGCGGTGTGCGCCGAGGCGGTCGGCGCGATGGAAGAGGCACTGCGGCTCACCACCGATTACCTCAAGACACGCAAGCAGTTCGGGGTGACACTCAACACCTTCCAGACTCTGACCCAGCGTGCCGCCGACATGTACGTGTCGCTGGAACTGGCCCGCAGCATGAGCCTCTACGCGGCCATGTCGATCGCCGACGGCAACCTCGACCCGGTGATCGCGGCACGCACCAAGCTGCAGATCGGCCGGTCCGGGCGGCATATCGCCCAGGAGGCCATCCAGTTGCACGGCGGAATCGGGGTGACCTGGGAATACCCGGTAGGCCACCTGGCGGCCCGGCTCACCGCGATCGAACAGACGCTGGGCTCATCGCAGGATCAGCTGCACGTGCTGATGGACAACCTGGGCAGCTACGACCTGGCCAAGCTGTAGGTTCGCTCGCATCGCGAGCGTGCGTGCTCCCGGGGTGTCGGGCCGGAGACACGCCCGCTCGCCGCAGGGCGGACTAGAAGAAGAATCCCAGCTGAGCCGGGACGTCGCTGACGAAGGCGGCGTCCAGCCGGCTCACCACGGCCTCGTCGTCGCACCGCAGCCGGCCGGCCCTGGCCATCACCGACGCCCGGTGCACGCCCAGATACAGCATGCCCAGCACGTCGAGATCCAGTTCGACGTCGACCGGCGCCTCGGTGCGCACACAGCTTGCCTGCCCGTCGCGTACCGTCAACGCGAAACGCCCGCCATCGCTACGGAATCCGTCGTTCAGCTGCAGGACAACGGACAGCTCACAGGCGTAGCGGCGAGCCTGCAACACGGTCGGGACGTCCATCGCGCGCAGCCACATGTGGTCCTTGCGGCCGGTGGTGCGCGCCAGCCGGGTATCGGTCAGCAGGTACGGCAGCGGATCGTCCGGATAGGTGCCGATGGCGACTTCCTGAATCAGATCCAGCCCCAGCAGCGCGCGCCACAGCGCCGCGTGCGCCTCGGCGCTCACCGCCCGGAACTCCTCGACCCGCGCCGTCTTCGGGTGCTCACCGTGCACCCGGTACAGCGCGTAACCGTCGGGATGCAGCAGCGCGAACAGCGCGGTGCCGCCGGCCCGCTCCTCCGGCCGGTCGGCGAGCAGCTCGTTCCAGAGCGGCTGTGGGCGCCGCAGACCTCCCGGAGTGGTGACGCGCCACCGGTCATAGATCGCGGCGAAGTCGCCGCCACACTCAGCGGTCTCGACCAGCCGCACACCCCCGGGGTCGGGAGCGTCGGCGTGCAGCACCGCGAATCGCCGATCCACGCTCAGCCCGTGATCGATGGTCGCCGGGCCGTAACCGAACCGGCCGTAGATCCCGCCCTCGCTGGCCGTCAGCGCTGCGATCGGATAGCCGGCATCGGCTATGCGGCGGTGCAACTCGTCGTACATCGCCCGCAGCACCCCGCGCCGGCGGTGGGTCGGCGCCACCACCACGCCGCTGATCCCGGCGGCCGGCAGGATCCCCCCGCCGGGAACGGTCAGACGCAAATCGAGATAGAACGCCACACCGATCACCGTGGCCCCCTCGCAGGCCACCACCGTGGCGCCGGCCGGCACCAGGTCGCGGAAGGCGGCAAGGCCGTCAGGATGGTGGACCGTCCCGAAGCCGGTGTCTTCCAACAACACGATTGCCGGCCAGTCGCCGTCGGTCGCGGTACGCACGTGCACGCCGGTCACAAGACCCGACGGTGCCACAATGGCCGTCGCGGCGCACCCGAATATGGTGGTGAGCCATGAACACACCGTTGCGAGTCATCCAATGGACCACCGGCAACATCGGGCAGCGCTCGCTGCACGCCATCATCGGACGTCCCGACATGGAGCTGGTGGGTGTGTACGCCCACGGCAAGGACAAGGTCGGCGTGGATGCCGCCGAGCTGGCCGGCTGCGCCGCCGAGACGGGTCCCACCGGGATCACCGCCACCGACGATATCGACGCACTGATCGCACTCAAACCCGACGCCTGCTGCTACAACCCGCTGTGGCCGAGCATCGACGAGTTGGTCCGGCTACTCGAAGCCGGGATCAACGTGTGCTCCACCGCGGCGTGGATCACCGGCGGCAAGCAGGCCCCGCAAGACCGCAACCGCATTGAGGACGCCTGCCGCGCGGGCAACGCGACGATGTTCGGCAGCGGCGCGCACCCGGGGCTGACCAACATGGTCGGCATGGTGCTGTCCGGGGCGTGCGAACGGGTCGACGAGATCCGGATCACCGAATCGGTGGACTGCTCGACCTATGAGTCGGCAGCCACCATGGCGGCGATGGGTTTCGGCCAGCATCCCGACACTCCCGGGCTCGCCGAGAGTGTCCGCGTCGAAAGCGAGGTGTTCGCCGAGTCTGCCGCCATGATGGCCGACGCGATCGGGGCGCAGTTGGACAAGATGACCTTCGACGTGCAGTTCACCGCCGCGACCGGTGACAGTGACCTGGGCTTCATGAAGATCCCGGCCGGCACGGTGGGCAGTGTCTTCGGGTATCACCGCGGCTGGGCCGGCGACCGCAACGTCGTCAGTGTGGGGTTCAACTGGATCATGGGCAGCCACGTCGCCCCGCCCAAACCGGTGGCGCACGGCCACGTGATCCAGGTGTTCGGGCGGCCGAACATGCGCACCGTCATCAACTGCCTGCCACCACGGGACTGGAGCGAGCCGAACCTCAACGGCTTGGGCTCGATCTATACGGCGATGCCGGTGACCAACGCGGTGCCGGCGGTGGTCGCTGCCCCGCCGGGCATCGTCACGCTGGCCGATCTGCCGCCGGTCACCGGTCGCGCCGCCGCGCTGAGCGGCGACGCTTAACGGTTGGTGGTGATCGCCCCGGACGCCGCGTCGACGGTGACGTCGCGTTCGATTAGGTCGGTGTCCCACACGTCGGCATCCCAGACGACGGTGCCGTTCATGTCGAGCAGGCTGAGTTCGGTGATCGAGCCGTTGGGCACCGCGGTCAACACCCTGTTCACCGCCGCCCGATAGTCCAGGCGGGCGCCCTCGACGTTGGCGCGGCGCTTGGCCTTGTCGGCATCGCTGTCCTCGGTCGCGGTCGGGCCGACCAGCACCGCCACCCCGTCGGATCCGATCTTGAGTTGCCGTTCGGCGCCGTCGGAGGTGACCACCCGCGCCTTCCAGGTTCCGGCGTCGCTGGACTGGCTCTCGATGAAGATCAGCACGCTCTCGGGCACTTGCGAAACAGCGAGGTCACCGGCCCGAAGCAGGGTACGCGGATCCGGCGGCGCGTCCGGACCCGACCACGAGGCTTCCGGCGTGGTCGAGTCCACCGCTTTCGAGCCTGACCTGCCGCTGCAACCAGCCAACGCCAGCGCTACCACGATGACCACTGCGCCGAATCGGACGCCATTCACCAGACCGTGCATCAGCGGCCATGCTACTGAAGCCCGATCGCCAGCGCCGCGCTACCGGCGACTTACGAACCGGCGAGCCTGGAAACGAGGGGTTGCGATCCTTAGCCAATCGAAGGTTATGCTGCCCGGGGGCAATTTTTGCGGCAGCCTTCGGCGCTTCCGGCCAGGCCGGGGAACAAACTGTCCGCTGCCCGCGTTCGACCGCACTATCGACCCGCGGAAGGCGGTGATATGAAGGCGATCCCGATCGGCGGAATACTCAGACGGTATTGGATTCCCTTGGTCTTCATCGTGGTCATCTTCGTATCCAGTGTGATTGTCACCCGACTGCACAAGGTGTTCGCCTCGCAGGAGCTCAACCCCCACGCCGGCGCCGGCATCGAGATCGTGCAGTTCAACCCCAAGTACGTCGCCTACGAGGCATTCGGCCCGCCGGGCACCAGAGCCGACATCAACTACTGGGACGCCGAGGCCAACGTCCACCAGATCAACGACGTGCCGCTGCCGTGGTCCTACACCGTCGTCACGGTGCTTCCCGCCGTGCAGGCCAACATGATCGTGCAGGGCAACTCCGGTGAGATCGGCTGCCGGATCAAGATCGATGACCGGCTGCTCGACGAGCGGCGTGCCACCGGGCTCAACGCCCAGACCTTCTGCCTGGTGAAGTCCGGATGATCAAACGCATCCGCAACCGGCTCGATCAGCACCAGGACCCGCACGTCAAACGACCGTTTTTCGCACACATGCTGCGCATCTTCGCGGTGCCGATCATCATCGCCTGGATCGTGTTCACCGTCATCGTGAACGTTCTTGTGCCCCAGCTGGAAGTGATCTCCGAAGAGCACTCCGCACCGCTGGCGCCGGTGGACGCACCGTCGATGATCGCCAGTCAGCTGGTCGGTAAGAACTTCCAGGAGTACAACTCCAACAGCACTGTGATGATGGTCGTCGTCGGCGAGGACGAGCTCGGTGACGACGCCCACCACTACTACGACGAGATCGTCAAGAAGCTGGTCGCCGACACCGACCACGTCGAGCACGCGCAAGACTTCTGGTCAGACCGGCTGACCGCGGCGGGCGTGCAGAGCTCCGACGCCAAAGCGGCGTACATCATGCTCAACCTGGTCGGCAACCAGGGCATGACCGAAGCCAACGATTCGGTGGTGGCGGTCCGCAAGGCCATCGACGACACACCGGCGCCACCCGGGGTGCAGGCCTACGTCGCCGGGCCGGCGGCGCTGACGGCCGACCTGCGGGCGATCGGCGACGCCAGCCTGGTGAAGATCACCCTGTTCACCATCGGCGCGATCGCGATCATGCTGTTGATCGTCTTCCGCTCGTTCGGCGCGATGTTGACGCAGCTGTTCCTGACCCTGTTGGAATTGATCTGCGCCCGTGGTGTGGTGGCCTTCCTCGGCTTCAACAATGTCATGGGCCTGACGACGTTCGCGGTCAACATCATGGTGATGCTGGCCATCGCCGCCGGCACCGACTACGGCATCTTCCTCATCGGCCGCTACCGAGAGGCCCGGCGGGCCGGCGAGGACCGGGTCGACGCGTACTACACCACCGTGCGCAGCGTCACCCCTGTCGTGCTCGGATCGGGGCTGACCATCGCCGGGGCGTCGGCGGTGCTGTACTTCACCCGGCTGCCCTATTTCCACACCATGGGCATCCCGGTATCGGTAGGCATGATCGTCGTGGTCGCCGCGGCGCTCACCTTGGGACCCGCCATGCTGGTCGTGGTCACCAGTTTCGGGCTGCTCGATCCCAAACCGGCCAAGCGGGGCGGGTTCTGGCGCCGTGCCGGGATCTCGGTGGTGCGCTGGCCGGCACCGATCACGGTGGCGAGTCTGGCCATCATCATGATCGGGCTCGTCGCCCTGCCCGGCTTCAAACCCGGCTACGACGACCGGCAGTATCTGCCCAAGGACACACCGGTCAACGTCGCTTATGCCGCCGCAGAGAAACACTTCTCGGCGGCCCGGATGGCGCCGGACATCACCATGGTGACCTCCGATCACGACATGCGTAACCCGGCCGACATGCTGGTCCTGGACCGGGTCGCCAAGAACATCATGCGAGTGCACGGCATCGCGATGATTCAGGACATCACCCGCCCGCTGGGGATTCCACTGCAGCACAGCTCGATTCCGTTTCAGCTGAGCGCGGCCAACCAGCTGATGATGCAGAACATGAAGACGCTCAAGGACCGGATCAAAGACATCGATACGATCTCCCAGCAGCTGGACAAGGACATCTCGCTACTCATCGAGATGTACGGCTACCTGCAGGAGGTGGACCGGACCTTCGAAGACACCGCCGAGGTCACCCAGCGCACAGTGGAAGTCACCGATCGGATCCGCGATCACCTCGCTGACTTCGACGACCAGTTCCGACCGCTGCGCAGCTACTTCTACTGGGAACCACACTGTTTCGACATCCCGATGTGCTGGGCACTGCGGAGCACATTCGACACCACCGACGGCGTCGACCAGCTCTCGGAGGAGATGCACAACCTCTCCGCCGACATCACGAAGACGGCCCGGCTGCTGCCGCAGGCGGTCGAGTTGCTGCCGGCCGTGGTGGACACCATGAAGATCATGCGCGGTCTGGTGTTGACCGTGCACTCGACGTTCTCGGCCTTCGTCAACCAGATGGAGGATCTGAGCAATACCCAGATCATGATGGGCCAGAGTTTCGACGACTCGAAGAACGACGATTTCTTCTACCTCCCCGCAGAAGCCTTCGACAACAAGGACTTCCAGACCGGGCTACGGTTGTTCATGTCGCCGGACGGAAAGTCGGCGCGCTTCTTCGTGACGCACCAGACTTATCCGGCCACCGCCGAGGGCATCAAGCGGGTCGAACCGGAACGGATCGCCGCGCAGGAGGCCCTCAAGCAGTCGTCGTTGTCGGATGCCAAGGTCTACGTCGGCGGGATGGCCGCCCTCTACGAGGACATGCAGAATGGCGCCGAGTTCGACCTGTTGATCGCGGTGGTCGCGTCACTGACGCTGATCTTCCTGATCATGATGATGATCACCCGCTCGCTGGTGGCCGCCACGGTGATCCTGGGCACCGCGTCCAGTTCGATCGCCGCGTCCTTCGGCATCTCGGTGCTGATCTGGCAACACATCTTCGGTCAACATATCTATTGGGTGACTTTGGTGCTGGCGGTGATCGTGCTGCTGGCGGTCGGGTCGGACTACAACCTGCTGCTGGTCTCGCGGTTCCAAGAGGAGATCCACGCCGGACTCAAGACCGGCTATATCCGGGCGATGGCCGGCAGCGGTGGCGTGGTGACGTCGGCGGGCATGGTGTTCGCGGCGACCATGGGCATCATGTTCTTCTCCGATCTCAAGGCGATCGGCATGTACGGCACCACCGTGGCGATCGGGTTGCTGCTCGACACCTTCGTGGTCCGCGCATTCTTCATGCCGTCGATTGCGACGCTGCTGGGCAAGTGGTTCTGGTGGCCGCAGGTGGTCCGGCCGTGGGGTCCCAATAAGAACATCCGCGGCATCGCGGCGCACCGTCCGCGTACCGGGGCCGCCGCCGACACCGACAGGTTTGCCACGCAGTAGAACGTGGTCAGACCCGGCCGGGGCCCGCGGTGGGATCGACGTCGACACAGACCGCCACCGCGCCCGCCCCGACGTGAAGCGCCAACGTCGAACCCAGGCCGGTGATGAGGGCCGGTGCGCAGGCCGGTAACCGCTCGGCCAGTGCGTCGGCCACCTCACGAGCCCCATCCGGATTGGCGACGTGATGCACGGCCAGCGCGGCCGGCCGATCGCCCACCACCTCACAGACGCGGTCGATCATCGAGGCGACGGCCTTGCCAACGGTGCGGATGCGCTGTGCCAACACGAGTTTCCCGTCATCGACGGCGAGCAGCGGCTTGAGCGACAACGCGGTCCCCAGCCAGGCCGCCGCGCTGCCGATCCGGCCGCTACGGCGCAGGTTGTCCAGCCGGTGCACGACCAGATAGGCGTGGCTGCGCAGCACAGCCGCTTCCGCCGCGGCCACCACGGCGTCGAGGTCGGCGCCGCCGGCGGCAGCGCGCGCAGCGGCCAGCGCCGCGAACCCGGTGCCCATCGCCGCAGACCGCGAGTCGACGACCCGCACCCCGGAGAGCTGGGCGGCGACGTGCTCGGCGGCGCCGAACGTGCCCGACAACGCCGCCGAGATGTGGACCGCCACCACCCCGGCGCCGGCGCTGTCGCCCAGCGCGGCCCGGTAGGCGTCGGTGAGTTCCTCCGGGTTGGTTCCGGCCGTGCTGACGCCGTCGCGGGCATAGATGTCCGCTGGCACGTCATCGATGCCGTCGCGCAGATCAGCGCCGTCGAGCAGGATGTGCAGCGGCACCACCCGGATACCCCACCGGTCGCGCAGCTCCGCGGGCAGGCATGCCGACGAATCGGTGATGACGGTGACGGTCATGGACGGGTCACGCCGACGATCCGGGAACGCCCGCCTCAGCCAGCGCTTTGAGCATCAGTTCGGCCACGGCCCGGTGCGCTTCGAAGTTCCAGTGGATGCCATCCGGGTTGGCCCGCCCGCTCATGACCTCGTCGGCCACCGCCGCCTTCAGATCGACCAGCGTGACGTCCTGACGCTGCGCCCATTGCGTGATCGCGTGCACCGTCGGCTCCCGCCCCTGGTGAGCCCGACCATAGGTGTCGGCGATGTGAACTGATGGCAGACAGGCCACAATCGGGATTCCTGGCCGGTTGAAGTCTATTGCGCCCCTGGTCATCTCGAGATAGTCGGCGGTCAGTTGCGGCGGCAGCGCCGCTCGTGCCCGCGGCGAGAACCGCGGCTGCAGCCAGCCGTATCCATCGCGGACCCAGCGCCGCAGCCGGGGCGGGCGAACATACCGGATCAACTCACGCAGCGCGGTCGGCCACACCGACGGCAGCGAGTCCATCCCGCTGGTGGCGATGATGACGGCCCCGGCACGAGGCAGCGCAGCCCAGGCGCGCGGGTCCTGGGTGGCCGCCCACCACACGTCGCGGCTGGTCCAACCGATCCGCCCGATCAGCTCGACGTCCCAGCCGAGTTGCGCGCCGACGATGTTCGGCCATATCCGCGGGTCGTCGGCGGGCAGCCCGCCGGTCGGCCCGTAGTACGACAGTGAGTCGGCGAAGATCAGCAGCGCGGGGCGCTTCTCGGCCGGCGGCAGGGGTTCAGAGGACATCGCCGGCCACCTGCGCCGAAGCGTTCCAGACATCGAGGCGCCATCGCACATCAGCGAAGTCGCCGGCGCCGTCGGACTCCTCGGAGTACCCGCTGAGCTGGGTCCAGCTGGCGTTGGCCATCCCGCCCAGCGCCGGCCAGTTCTCGACCGGAAGACGCAGCAGCGCAGCGGTCAGCGCTGCGATCAGGCCGCCGTGTGCGACCAGCACCACCGGCCGGTCCACCTGGTCGGCGCTCCCCCAGGCCGGCTCGCCGGCCACCAACTCGGCGACCAGCGGTTCGCTGCGCGCGGCCACATCCACCCTGCTCTCGCCGCCGTGGGGAGCCCACCGGGCGTCGTCGCGCCACGCCAACCGCGCGCCCGGCGCCGCGGCGTCGACTTCTTCGTGGGTCAGCCCCTGCCAGTCACCCAGGTGCGTTTCGCGCAACCGGGTGTCGACGCGGACCGGCAGCCCGTTGTGCTCGGCCAGCACCGTGGCGGTGTCGTAGGCGCGCCATAGATCCGACGACACGATCAGCAACGGGTGGCGCTTGCGCAGCACCTCGGCCGCCGCAACCGCCTGCGCGCGACCGAGGTCGCTCAGGACGGTGTCCAGCTGGCCCTGCATGCGGCTGCCGGCGTTGAACTCGGTCTGGCCGTGCCGTAACAGGATCAGCCGGCGGACCCTCACGACGCGTCCTCCGGGGCCGGCGCAGGCCCCAGGTCGACCGGCACCACGGGGCAGTCCTTCCACAGCCGGTCGAGCGCATAGAAGTCGCGCTCGTCCTGGTGTTGGATGTGCACGACGATGTCGACGTAGTCCAGCAGCGTCCAGCGGCCCTCGCGGGTGCCCTCGCGGCGCGCCGGCTTGTGGCCGGCCAGCCGCATCTTCTCCTCCACCTCGTCGACGATCGCGTTGACCTGCCGTTCGTTGGATGCCGAGGCGATGACGAAGCAGTCGGTGATGACCAGTTGGTCCGAGACGTCGATGACGACGACATCGGTGGCCAGCTTGGCGGCGGCGGCCACCGCGGCCACCCTCGCCATGTCGATCGCCTCTGAGCCGGCCGTCATGCGTTGTTCCCGGCCGGCAGGCTGGTGGATCGGCCCACCGCCTTGTTGGCGTCCGAGCCGTCGCCGCCGCGGTAGAGCCGGCGTTTGGACACATACTGCACAACGCCGTCGGGCATCAGATACCACAGCGGCCGACGCTGCTCGGCGCGCTCGCGACATTCGGTCGACGAGATCGCCAACGCCGGAATCTCCACCAAGGTCAACGCATGCTCCTCCAGTTCGCCCAGCACACCGGTGATGTGGTCATGCCGCAGCTCGTATCCGGGGCGGCTGACCCCCACGAACCGCGCCAGGTCGAACAACTCCTCCCAGCCCTGCCAGGACAGTATCGACGCCAACGCGTCGGCACCGGTGATGAAGTACAGCTCGGAATCGGGGTTCAGCGCATGCAGGTCTTGCAACGTGTCGCGCGTGTAGGTGGGACCGGCCCGGTCGATGTCCACCCGGCTCACCGAGAAGCGCGGATTGGACGCGGTGGCGATCACCGTCATCAGGTACCGGTCCTCGGCCGCCGAGACGTGCCGATCCTTCTGCCAGGGCTGCCCGCTGGGCACGAAGACGACCTCGTCCAGCTTGAATTTGTGGGCTACCTCGCTGGCCGCGACCAGGTGGCCGTAATGGATGGGATCGAACGTCCCGCCCATCACCCCCAGCCTGCGTAGCCCGACATGCATGGTTGGCCAGCTTACTGGACCAGCGGAAACAGCATCACCGGACGGCCGCCGGCCGGTTAGCCCCGTTGCCGCGGCAAAGCATCGCCGGATCGTGTAGAAGAAGGCGGTGGAAGATTTGTCTCCGAGATCAGATGTGGCGCGATCGGCGAAGGACGCCATGCTGCGGCGTTTCTACACCCGGGCACGGATCAGTGGTCAGGTCGTGCTTCCGGCCGTCCCGAGCATGCTGGACGAATACGTCTCGATGTGTGACACCGTGTTCGCGGGCCTGGGCAAGCGCTTCAACGACGCCGAACTCGCCCATCTGCGGGGGGTCTTGGCGGGTCAACTGAGTGCGGCCTATTCGGCATCCCCACGCTCGAACATCGTCATCTCCTACGACGCCCCGATCGGCCTCACCCTGAACTACACGGTCCGCGCCGAATGGACCTCGATCGAGCAGGCGTACGAGCGCTGGCTGGAGACGCGCGAGCCCCCGCTGTTCGGCACCGAACCCGATGCCCGGGTCTGGCAGCTGGCCTCCGAGGCCCCGGCTCCGGCTACTTATCGCATACTCGATATCGGCGCGGGCACCGGCCGTAACGCCCTGGCGCTGGCACGTCGCGGGCATCCGGTCGACGTGGTGGAGATGACTGCAACGTTCGCCGATATCCTCAGGCAAGAAGCGCAACGCGACTCGTTGGACGTGCGCGTCATCGTGCGTGACGTTTTCGTCGACGCTGACGACCTGCGCGACGACTACGACTTGATCGTGCTCTCGGAGGTGTTGACCGATTTCCGGTCGACGCAACAGCTACGCAGTCTTTTCGAGCTCGCCGCCCGGCATCTGGCTCCGGGTGGGCGGTTGGTGTTCAACGCGTTCCTGGCCCGCGACGGCTACCGCCCCGACGATGCCGCCCGCGAATTCTGTCAGCAGGTGTACTCGACCTTATTCACCCGTGATGAAATGTCAGCTGCGGCAGCAGGATTGCCTCTCGAGATCCGTGCCGATGAGTCCGTCCACGACTACGAGAAAGCACATCTGCCCGACGATGCCTGGCCACCCACCAGCTGGTACATCGACTGGGTGAGCGGACTCGATGCGTTCAGGACCTCGCGCGAGGCCAGCCCGATCGAGTTGCGCTGGCTGGTCTACGAGCGGGCCCGCTGACTGGTCGGCCGGCTAGCGATTTCCCCCTGGTGCGCAGCGTATTTAACGCCGCCGTAAACCTTTGTCGTGCTGCCGCGGAATTATCTGCACCTCCGCAGAATCGCGCGTAACTTAAGTCGCACGCAGTTGTCCGGGGGAGGTCGGAACCTTTGCGCACGACGACTGAATCTTCCGCGTGGCCGATCGTCGGCCGCGACGACGAACTGCGTGCGGCGCTGGCGACGCTCGGGCCGGATTCTGAGTATCAGGGCATCGCGCTGGTCGGCGACAGCGGCGTCGGCAAATCGACGCTTGCCCGCGCGCTCGGGGCCCGCCTCACCGCGGCCGGCCGCGCGGTCCGCTTCGTGCTGGGCACCCAGACCGGGTTTGACGTGCCGCTCGGTGCATTCTCCCGGTCGGTGACGGTCGATGCGAGCTGCGAACCGGCTGCGATGTTGGCGATAGCGCACCAGAACCTCGCGGCCGACGATCGCCCGGTGGTCGTCGTCGACGACGCCCAACTGCTGGACCCGTTGTCGGCCACCCTGGTCTATCAGCTAGCCGCCGAGGGCACCGCGCAACTGATAGTGGTGATCCGGTCCGGCGAAACGCTCCTCGACGCGGTGGCCGCGCTGCTCAAAGAACGGCTGCTGTTGAACATGCGCATCAACCCGTTCACCCGCGAACAGACCGGTGAACTCGCACGCCGGGTGCTCGGGGGTGTCGTCAGCACGCAGGTGATCAACCGGTTACACGACCGAAGTGGCGGAAGTCCGCTGTATCTGCGCGGACTGCTGCGAGCCGGCCGCGACAACGGCGTCCTGGTGCAAGACGAGTACGGCTGGCAGCTCAAGGGTTCACTGCACGCCGACCAGGAACTCGCTGTCCTGTTGGAGTTTCGGCTCCAGGCCCTTACTCCGGACGAACTGGAGGCACTCGAGATTCTTGCGATTGCCGAGTTGCTGGACTGGGAAGTCTTCCGCGAAATCTGTTCTTCCGAAGCTGTTTCCGGACTGGAACGTCATCGCTTGATTCACCTGGCCTCCGACGGCGGGGGAACTCTGGTCCAGGTGACCCACCCGATTTTCGGCGAGGCGGTGCTCGAACGTATCGGTGTAGTGCGCTCGCGCCGACTCAACGGGTTGCTGTTCAACGCGTTTGACGAGTATTTCCGCAGAGGCGGTCGGCGCCTGCGGTTGCCCGACGTTCGCGGCAAGATCCGGATGGCCCAGTTCATGATCTGCAGCGACCTGGAGCCCGACTTTGAGTTGATCATCGGCGCAGCGGTGCGGGCAGCGACGATGTCCAACCTCGCCCACGCAGAAGAGCTGGCCCGCTTCGCCTTTGACCGCGACGGCGGCTTATCGGCGGCGCTCGTGCTCGGCGACACACTGCTGTGGCAAGGCCGAGGCGACGAAGCCGAATCGGTGCTGACCGATGTCAGCCTCGACGGCGCCGACGACGCCGCGATCGTCGACTGGGGTCGCGTACGCGCGTCGAATCTGTTCTGGAACTGCGGTGAGATCGACGCGGCACAGCAGGTACTGGCCGAGGTCACCGGCCGCGCCCACTCAGAAGTCAGCGCCGCGCTGGTCCATGCGCTGGAGACGGCTTTCGCGTTCTTCACCGGCGACCTTGCAACGCCACTCCGCGACGGGACATCGCTCTGCGAAGCAGACATATCCCCGATGGCGACGGCCCTGGCTGCCCTGCCGACCGCACACGCGCTGGCCAAAGCCGGACGCTTCGGCGAGGTCAACGGAATCGCCCAGATAGGATTGCGCGCCGCTGCGAACAGTCGCTCCGGGATGATTCGATTCGGGCTCGGTATCGCCGAGGTGACGGCACTCGTCGACGCCGGGGATTACTCCGCTGCCGAACGAGCCGCGGAACGCTATGCCACCATGGCGGCCGGGGTGCCGGAACCCGATGCGATGGTCGGTGTGCTGGTCGGCCTGATCCACCTGGCACGCGGCCAATTGCCATTGGCAACTTCGCTATTTCAAGACTCGGCGCCCGTACTGACGGGCGCTGCCCCATCGCTGTGGCCGATGCTGGCCAACGCTTGGTCGGCTCAAGCCGATGCGGCGCGGGGCAACTCCGTGTCGGCGTCTATCGCACTGCGACATTGTGAGCAGGCCTACGGACCGCAAATCGCGGCGTTCCTGCCGGAACTGGAGCTTGCCCGGGCCTGGGAGCGGGTGGCGCACGGTCAGACCTCCGATGCCCGGACCCACGCGCTGCGAGCGGCACAGATCGCCCGCCGGTCCGGGATGCTCGCTGTCGAGGTGCGCGCGCTGCACACCGCGGTCCGATTCGGCGACCGGTCGCACGCGGACCGACTGGCAGAGCTCGCCAAGGAGTTGGACGCTCCCTTGCCGGATGCGGTTGCCACCCAAGCTCGTGGCCTGGCCGACCGTAACGCCGACCTGTTGAGTGTCGCGTCGGAGCGGTTCGCGGCCATCGGTGCGTTCGCGTTCGCCGCCGATGCGGCAGCCCAAGCGTCCGCTGAGTACGGGCGCGTCAGTCAACGCGGCAAGCAGTTGGAGTCGGCGACCCGGACCCAATGGTTGGCCGGGCAGGGCGACATCCACACTCCCGCCGTCGTGGCGGTGACGCAGCCACTGCCGATCACCGACCGTGAACGAGAGATCGCGATGCTCGTTGCCGCCGGCCTGCCCAACCGTCAGATCGCCGATCGGCTTTCTGTCTCGGTACGGACCATCGATGGCCATCTTTACCGAATGTTCGCCAAGCTCGGCATCGAGCGGCGCGACCAGTTGGTCCGTCTGCTCGACGGATTCCGATCAGAGGCCTGAGCCAAGCTACGCGCAACGCCGTTGGCGTTCACAGTGATCACGTCATGACAAGACCGCGGCCGCCGGATTTGGATCTCCGACGACCGCGGTCGTGCCGTGGCCGGTCTCAGCCGACCATCATGCGGGCGGTGGCGGCGTACCGTCGGCGCCTTCGGCGCCGTTGCCGCCGGGGGTGGTCCCGGCGCTGCCGCCGGAGCCGGTCCCACCACCGTCGGTCCCGGTACCCCCGGTACCGCCGCCACCGACCGCACCCCCGGCGCCACCGGCGCCGCCGTGGCCGCCGACGCCGCCGAGCGCGGCATTGGTGGCGTCGCCGCCGGCGCCCCCGTCTCCGCCGTCGCCACCGTCTCGGCCATTGCCGCCGTTGCCGCCACTGCCGCCGCCGGTGCCGTTGACGCCCGCACCGCCGGTGCCGCCAGCACCGCCGCTGCCTCCGGCACCTCCGGTGCTACCGGTACCGCCATCGCCACCGTTCCCGGTGCCCCCGGCGTTGCCGCCGGTGCCGCCGGTCGCACCGTACCCGGCGGTACCGCCGCTACCGCCCTGGCCGCCGTCACCGCCGAAGCCGGTCCCAGCCGCCGCAGCGCCTCCGGTGCCACCAGCTCCTCCGGTGCCGCCAGAGCCGCTGGAGCCCGCGTTCCCGCCGGCCCCGCCGTCGCCGGTCGCGGCCACCGTGGTGCCAGTCGAGTAGCCCCCGGCCCCGGCTCCCCCAGCGTCGCCACCGAAGCCGCCGGTGCCGCCAGCGCCCCCGGTGCCGGCCGCTTGGCCGCCGCCACCGGCGTTGCCCTCACCGCCGATGCCGCCGCGACCGCCGGCCGCGCCGTCACTACCGGCGCCGCCGTTGCCGCCGAGCCCGCCGTCGCCGGTGAGCGAGTTACCGCCAGTGCCGCCGGCCCCGCCGGCGACCGGGAAGTAGGCGTGGTAGTCAGCGCCACCGCCGTGGCCGCCTGCTCCGCCGTTGCCGGCGATGTGGTTGGCGGAGGCGTCGCCGCCGTTGCCGCCGTTGCCGCCGGCGCTGTTGGCCCCGGCGTCACCGGCGTCACCACCGCTGCCACCGGTCCCGGATCCGGCCGCGTTACCACCGTTGCCGCCGCCGCCGCCATCACCGCCGATGCCACCGTGGCCACCGGTGCCACCGTTGGTGCCCGCAACGCTCGCCGTGGCATCGCCGCCGTTGCCGCCATTGCCACCGGCGCCAAGAGCGTCGCCGCCCGCGCCGCCGCCCCCGCCAGCCCCGCCGTCGCCTGTCGCGCCGAGGGCATTGCCGCCGTTACCACCGCTACCGGCCCAGCCGCCGCCCGGACCGAAGCCGCCGGCGCCCGCGGTGCCCGGTGCGCTGGCGGCGTTGCCGCCGTTACCGCCGACCGCGCTGGTGTCACCGCCGTCACCGCCGCCGCCGCCGTCACCGCCGTCGCCGGCCACGGAGTCACCACCGTTGCCGCCCTTGCCGCCGGTGCCGGCCAGGCCCGCGACCCCGCCGTCGCCGCCGTTGCCGGTACCGGTGGCGTTCCCGCCGTTGCCGCCGTTACCGGAGCTTCCGCCGGCGCCCCCGTCGCCGCCGTCACCACCGGTGCCGGTACCCCAGGCCTTGCCGCCGTCGCCGCCGGTGCCGCCGACAGGGAAGGGTCCCATCGGGGAGGTCGCACCGCCGTTGCCGCCGGCACCGCCGTTGCCGCTGGCGTTGGTGGCATCGGAGCCGGTGCCGCCGTTACCGCCGTTACCCGTGGCACCGCCGTTGCCGCCGGTGCCTCCGTTGCCGGAGCCGAGGGCGTCGCCGCCCGTACCGCCGTTGCCGCCATATCCGGCCCAGCCGCCGTTGCCGCCGTCCTGGCCGGGGCCGTTGGCGCCGGAGTTGCCGGCCGAGCCGGTACCGCCGGTACCGCCGGTGCCGCCGTTGCCGCCGAGGCCGCCGTTGCCGGTGCCCGCGCCATCACCGCCGGTACCGCCGGCGCCGGCAGCGCCGCCATTGCCGCCGCCGTGTCCGGCGGTGCCGGCCGCCGCCGGACCGCCGTTGCCGCCGGCACCGCCGTCACCGCCGTCACCGGCGTCGCCCCCGGTGCCCTGGACAGACACGTCACCGCCGTTGCCGCCGGTACCGCCTCCGGCACCCTGCGAGCCTTCGCCGGTGATCGAGTTGAAGCCGGTGTCACCACCGTCGCCGGCGTCGCCACCGGTACCGCCGGTTCCGGTCGCCGTGGCGCCACCGGCACCGCCGTTGCCGCCGCCGCCGCCGAAGCCGTTCACGCCGCCGTTGCCGCCGGACCCGCCGTCACCGCCGCCACCGCCGTTGCCGGTGGTGGTGGCACCGCCGTCGCCACCCTGAGCGCCCGGGCCCGCGTTACCGGTGCCGAATCCGTTGCCGCCGGACCCGCCGTCACCGCCGTCACCGCCGTTACCGGTAACCGCGGTCCCACCCTGGCCGCCGATGCTGCCGCCGGTGCCGTTGCTGTTGCCCGCGGTGCCGCTGCCGCCGTTGCCACCGTCACCGCCGTTCCCGCCGTTACCGGTCGTGGTGTTGCCGCCGGCGCCGCCCGCGGCGCTGGCCCCGGCGACACCGCCGGCGCTGGCACCGCCGGACCCGCCGTTGCCGCCGTTGCCGCCGTTGCCGGTAACTGCCGTGCCGCCGGCGGCGCCTATCTGGCCGCTACCGCCGGCGGCCTGGTTGAGGCCGTTGCCGCCGGACCCACCATTGCCGCCGTTACCGCCGTTACCGGTTCCGATATTGCTCCCGCCGACGCCGGCGCCGCCGCCACTGCCACCACTGCCGCCGGCGCCGGTACCGAGCCCACCGTTACCGCCGTTACCGCCGTTACCGGCGTTGCCGTGGATGCCGGACCAGGTGATGGCGCCGCCGGCGCCACCGGTGCCACCGGCGCCACCGGTACCCACGCCGCCGTTGCTGAAGCCGTCGCCGGTGCCGCCGTTGCCGGCATTACCGCCATTGCCGGCGTTACCGGGGCTGAACCCGTCGTTGCCGCCGCCGTTGCCGCCATCACCGCCCTGGCCGCCGGCGACGCCACCAAGGCCGCCGTCGGCGCCGTCGCCGCCGTTACCGGCGTTACCGTGGCCGACAACGGTGATGGCGCCGCCGTCACCGCCGCTGCCGCCGTTACCGCCGGTGGCCCCGCCGTTGTCGCTGCCGCCCAGGCCGCCGTCGCCGCCGTCGCCGGCGTTACCGTAGTTGGCGGAGTTGCCGCCCTTACCGCCATCGCCGCCATTGCCGCCGTTAGCGCCCACCGTCGGTAGGCCTAAGGCGTCACCGCCGTCACCGCCGTTACCGGCGTTGCCGATCGTGGTGTTACCACCGTCCCCGCCGTCGCCGGCGTTCGCGCCGTTGAAGCCGGTCCCGCCGTTGGCGCCGTCACCGCCGTTACCGTTTTGGCCCAGGGTCCCCCCGGCACCGCCGTCACCGCCGTCACCACCGTCACCGGCATCGTTACCGGTCCCGGTGTTGTCCGCACCCACCGCGCCGTTACCGCCGTTACCGGCGACATGCGAGACCGCGCCGGCGCTGCCGTCGCTGCCGCCGTGCTGACCGTGAGTACCGGCCGCACCGCCGGTGGTGCCGGCGTCCCCGCCGTTACCGCCGCTGCCGCCGTCACCACCCGGGGTGGCGTTGGTGGCGCCGTCCCCACCGTTGCCGCCCGCACCGGCGTTCCCGCCGTTGCCGCCGTTGCCGCCGATCCCGAGCCCGCCGGTGAGGTTCGTGACCGGAACGCCGCCGCCATCACCGCCGTGTCCACCGGCTCCGCCGATACCGCCGTCGCCGCCGTCGCCGCCGTCATCACCGGTACCGGGCTGCCCGTTGGCGCCGGTCCCACCGGTGCCACCGGTACCACCGTCACCGCCGTTGCCGCCGTGGCCGCCGGAACCGGCCAAGGTGCCGGCCACACCACCCTGACCGCCGTCACCGCCCTTACCGCCGGTGCCGCCCGGCATGCCGTTGCCGTTGGAGAACACTCCGCCGGTCACACCCTGGAAGCCGTCACCGCCCTCGCCGCCGGTACCGCCGTTGCCGTAGGTCCCGCCGGTACCACCGTCACCGCCGTGGCCGCCATCGAGATGCGCAGCGTTGCCGGCGGCACCGGCACCACCGGCACCACCGTGTGCCAGGCCCGGTGTCGGCACGCCGCCGTCGGCGCCGTCGTTACCGGCACTGCCGCCGATGCCGCCGGTTCCGGCAGCGCCACCTTGACCGCCGTTACCGGCAACGGTGCCCGGCGTGCCGGCATTACCGCCCTGGCCGCCCGACCCGTCGCCGTACTCCCCGTTGACACCCCAGATGCCGGCCGCGCCGTCGCCGCCGTTGCCGGCCGCGCCGGCATTACCGCCGGCACCGCCGTCACCGCCATCCCCGTTGAGACCGTCGCTGTAGCCGACCGCCTGGGCTTGGCCACCATTACCGCCGTGACCGCCGGCACCACCGTCGAACCCGGCGCCGCCGCTACCGCCGTTTCCACCGGCCCCGTTGTTGACCCCGGACACACCGGTGGTGCCGGTGGAGCCCTGAGCACCGTTGGCGCCGGCACCACCGACACCGCCGGCACCGCCGTTGCCACCGTTGCCGGCCTGTGCGCCGCCCGTACCACCGTTACCGCCGGCGCCACCGTTGCTGCCGTCGCTGGCCACCCCGCCCGCGCCGTCACCACCGGAGCCGCCGTTGCCGCCGTTGCCGGTGGCTCCGCCGTCACCACCGTTACCACCGGTGCCGCCGTCGACGTTCGGGTTGGAACTGGCGAGACCGTCGCCACCGTCGCCGCCGTTGCCGGAGGTGGTCGTCGCGGTGCCGGCGTGGCCAGCGGCGCCCGCCGTGCCGAAGATGCTGCTGCCGGCGCCGGCAGTGCCTGCGCCACCCACGGTGCCGGCGTCGCCGCCGTCACCGCCGTTACCGCCGTTGAGGTTCCCGACGACACCGTCGGCACCGTCGCCGCCGTTACCGCCGGCGCCGTTCGCACCGCCGTCACCGGCCGCACCACCGGTCCCGAACATGAACCCGCCGGAACCACCGCTGCCGCCCTTGCCGCCGTTTCCGCCGTCAGAGCCGTCGGTTCCCGCGCCCACACCATTGCCCAGATCCACCCCGGCAACACCGTGATCACCGGCTTGACCGGTCGCGCCATCACCGCCGACGCCACCCGCGCCGCCGTGCGCGAAGAAGGAGAACTGACCGGCGTTGCCACCGGCACCACCGGCACCACCGTCGACGTGCGCGGAGCCGGCGAGGCCGTCACCACCGGCGCCACCGTCGCCACCGTTACCTGAGAACATGCCACCCGCGCCGCCGGCGCCACCGGCGCCACCGTCGGAGCCGTTACCGCCTGCGCCCCCGTCACCCCACATGTTGGCGTCACCACCGTCGCCACCATCGTGGAAGCCGTCACCGGCGGTGTAGCTGTAGCCCGCGCCACCGTTGCCGAACAGCCAACCGCCGTCCTGGCCGTCCGGGTCGGCGGCCGTGCCGGCCAGACCGTTGCAGACGAACCCGCAGCTGTCGGCGGAGGCCCACGCCGCACCCAGCGGGTTGAGCAGGTTGGTGTCGACCCAGTCGCCGAGCTGGGTGCCGATCCAGTTGGTGCTCACCCAGGAGTTGACGTCGCTCATGAACGAGTTGAAGGCAGCATCCAGCCCGAACGGGTCCGCGGTTGCGGTTCCCACGGCGGTGGCGTCGAAGGCCGCAGCGTCGAACAACGACGACCAGGCCGCCGGGTCGACGAAGGAACCCCAGTCGATGCCGTCGTAGGGCAACGCCCACGTCGAGGGGTCGAACAGGTCGGCCAGCCCGAAGTCGTCGGCCCGGGCCTGCGGTGCGTACGCCAGCGGCGTCATCCCGAACGCCAGAAACGCACTTACCGCCGCGCCGGCACCGCCGACGCGGCTCGCGCGACGTGCCTTGCCCTTACGTGCCGAGTTCCGCTTCGCACTGCGGTTGCTGTCAGCCATCACACGACCTCCCCGTTGAACAACGAGATGCTTAAGACTCGCTAAGACGCCTTAGGCTATTTCGATGCTCTGCGGGGTTCATAGAGTAATGAACTACTCTAGTTTCTCGCAGAAAGGTCACTTACTTGCTCGTTTGAGGTGCGCGGGGACGGCGGGTTGAGGTGAGCGTGCACAGTTGCACGGCCCGCCCGGCGTGTTGCCGGACAAACACGCACGTTCGCGATTTGGGGTCAGACCGGCAATAACTGGTCGATCACCGCAGCCAACTGCTTTGCCGAGCGACATTCATGCATGGTGATGACATCGGTATACCGCGGCACCGCGGAGTCGCCGCTGCCCCAGAGGTGGCGGGGCTCGGGGTTGAGCCAGTGCGCATGCCGGCTGGCGGTCACCAGATGCGAGAGCACACCCACCCCGGGATCGCGGTAGTTGGTGCGGCCATCGCCCAGCACCAGCAGCGAACTGCGCGGTGACACCACACTCGGATATTTCTCGGCGAACGAGACGAACGCGTTGCCGTAATCGGAGTGGCCGTCACGGGTGTACACCCCGGACTCGCGGGTGATCCGCTGAATGGCCACCGCCAGGTCGGCCTCGGGCCCGAACAGGTGCGTGACCTCATCGGTGGTGTCGATGAACGCGAACACCCGAACGCGGGAAAACTGTTGGCGCAGTGCATGTACCAACAGCAGAGTGAAGTGACTGAACCCGGCCACCGATCCGGACACGTCGCACAGCACCACCAGTTCCGGCCGAGCCGGGCGAGGCTTGCGTAGCACCACGTCGATCGGCACGCCTCCGGTGGACATCGAGCGCCGCAGCGTCTTGCGCAAGTCGATGGTGCCGGCGCGCGAACGTCGCCGTCGCGCGGCCAGTCGGGTGGCCAGGGTGCGAGCCAACGGGGCCACCACGCGGCGCATCTGCCGCAGCTGTTCACCGGAAGCGCGCAGGAACTCGACGTTCTCGCTCAGTTGCGGGATGCCGTACATCTGCACATGCTCGCGGCCCAGCTGTTCCGCGGTCCGCCGCTTGGTTTCGGCGTCGACGAGCTTGCGCAGCTGCGCGATCCGCTGGGCTGCAACGGCTTTGGCGATCTGCTCCTGAGTCGGACTGGGCTCGTCCCCGTAAGGCGCAAGCAGTCCGGCCAACAGCCTGCCCTCCAATTCGTCGAGCTCGAGCGCCTTGAGTGCCTGGTAGGCCGAGTACGACGGGCCTCGGCTGGAGCGGTACTGCCCGTAGGCGCCGACGATCGCGGCGATCATCGCCGACAACCGTGCGTCGGTCTCGGCCAGGTCGGGGTTGGCGGTCAGCAAATCGACCAACATCGCGCGCAGCTGTTCGGCGTCTTCCGGCAGCGGAATGTCGTCGGCCGACTGCGGTTCGTCCGAAACGACCACGGTCCGGCCACCCAACGCGGCGGGAAACCACAGGTCGAACATGGCATCGTAGGTGTCGCGGTGATCGGGCCGGCGCAGCACCGCGCACGCCAGGCCCTCACGCAACACCTCGCGATCAGCGAGCTCGAGCGCGGCCAGCACTCGTCCGGCGTCGACGGTTTCCGACGGCCCCACCGAAATCCCCTGGCCGCGCAGTGCTTCGACGAACCCCACCAGGTGACCGGGGATACCGTGCGGGGCCAGCGGATGCGGCGGGCGGATGCGGCGAACCATCTACTGCACCATCAGTTCAGTCGCAGTTCCCCTGATGCGCGCACCTGGTCGGACTGGTGCTTGAGCACCACCCCGAGGGTGGCCGCAACGGTGGCGTCGTCGATGGTGTCCATGCCCAGCGCCAACAGCGTCCGTCCCCAGTCGATGGTCTCGGCCACCGAGGGCAGCTTCTTGAGTTGCATGCCGCGCAGCACGCCGATGATGCGCACGAGTTCGGCGGCAAGGTGTTCGGGCAGCTCGGGTACGCGGGACAGCAGGATGCGCCGCTCCAGGTCCGGGTCGGGGAAGTCGATGTGCAGAAACAGGCAGCGCCGCTTGAGCGCTTCGGACAGTTCCCGGGTGGCATTGGAGGTCAATACCGTGAACGGCGTCCGGATCGCGGTGATGGTGCCCAGTTCCGGAACGGTGACCGCGAAGTCGCTGAGCACCTCCAGCAGCAGGCCCTCGATCTCGATGTCGGCCTTGTCGGTCTCGTCGATCAGCAGCACCGTCGGCTCGGTGCGCCGGATCGCGGTCAGCAGTGGGCGCGACAGCAGGAACTCCTCGGAGAACACGTCCATCTTGGTGGCGTCCCAGTCACTGCCCTGATCGGCAGCGTTGCCGGACTGAATACGGAGTATCTGCTTGGCGTGATTCCACTCGTAGAGCGCCCGGGCCTCATCGACGCCCTCGTAGCACTGCAGCCGCACCAGCCCGGCGCCGGTCGCCGCGGCTACCGCGCGGGCCAGCTCGGTCTTGCCGACTCCGGCCGGGCCCTCCACCAGCAGCGGTTTACCGAGCCGGTCGGCCAGGAAGACCGCGGTGGTGGTGGCGGTGTCGGCCAGGTAGCCGGTCTCGGCCAGCCGTCGGGCCACGTCGTCGATGTCGGTGAACAACGAGGCGTGCCGGGCCGGGGTGGCGGGTATGCCGGGCTTTTCCATGCGAGGGTATGGCTCCTTTTAGACGGGACGGGTGTGACCGTCGCCCCACACGATCCATTTGGTCGATGTCAGCTCCGGCAACCCCATCGGGCCGCGGGCGTGCAGCTTCTGGGTGGAGATTCCGATCTCGGCGCCGAAACCGAACTGCTCGCCGTCGGTGAACGCCGTGGAGGCATTGACCATGACCGCCGCGGCGTCGACCTGCTCGCTGAAGCGCTGGGCGGCGGCCATGTTGCTGGTGACGATGGCCTCGGTGTGACCGGTGCCGTATTCGTTGATGTGGTCGATGGCGTCCTCGAGCCCGTCGACCACCGAGAGGGCGATGTCCATCGCCAGGTATTCACGGCGCAGGTCGTCCTCGCCCGCGGCCGCGTCGGCGTCCCCGTGCACCGCAACCCCGGCGGCGGTCAACGCGTCGACCAGCCGCGGCACCGCGGAGCCGGCGATGGCCCGGTCGATCAACAGCGTCTCGGCGGCGTTGCAGACGCTGGGCCGCCGTGTCTTGGAGTTCAACAGCACCTCTTCGGCGATGTCGAGGTCGGCCGCCTCATGGATGTAGACGTGGCAGTTGCCGACGCCGGTCTCGATGGTCGGCACCAGCGCATCGCGCACCACGGCCTCGATCAGCCCGGCCCCGCCGCGCGGGATCACCACGTCGACCAGTCCGCGGGCCTGGATCAGGTGGGTCACGGTGGCGCGGTCGACCGCCGAGAGCAACTGGACGGCGTCGGCGGGGAGGTCCTCGTCGGTCAGCGCCTTGCGCAGCACTTCGACCAGGGCCCGGTTCGAATGCGCCGCTGACGAGCTGCCGCGCAACAGCGCGGCGTTGCCTGACTTCAGCGTCAGGCCGAACGCGTCCACGGTGACGTTGGGCCGGCCCTCATAGACCATGCCCACCACGCCGAGCGGAACCCGCTGCTGACGCAGCTGCAGCCCATTGGGCAGGGTGTAGCCGCGCAGCACCTCGCCGACCGGGTCGGGCAACCCCGCGACCTGGCGCAGGCCCGCAGCGATCCCTTCGACGCGCTGCGGGTTCAGCGCCAGCCGGTCGAGCATGGCCTCCGGAGTGCCGGCGGCCCTGGCCGCGGCCAGGTCTTCGGTGTTGGCGGCCAGGACATCGTCGGCATGGGCCAGCAGCGCATCGGCCGCGGCGTTCAACGCACTGTTCTTGGCCACCGTGGACAACGAGGTCAGCGCGCGGGAGGCGATCCGAGCCCGGCGGGCGGCGTCGTGGACCTCTTGGCGCAGGTCGGGAAGTACGGGCACGCTCATCGATCCAGGGTATCGGCGAACGGTGGATCGGGCGAAACGGCCCCATTCTGGCGGCGGCGCTAGGCTGGCGCCGCGCGACGCTGGTCGATGATCCGGCCCAACTCCTGCAGCAACAGCGGCTTGGCCATCACCAGCTCCTCGATGTGGTCGCGGCCGATCACCACCGCGGTCACTTCCTCCAGTGCTCGGGCATCGAACTGGCTGGCCTGCCGGGTCAGCGTGGTGACCCCGAGAAAGGCGCCGTGGCGCAGTGTTGCGCTCGGCACCGCCGGGTCCTCGGTGGTGAGCCGGACACTGCCCTCGGTCAGGAAGATCATCGCGGTCGGCACATGCCCGGCCTGCTCCAGGACTTCATCCGCGCCGTAGCGGACCACCACGGCGTAGGGCGCCACGGCCTGCTGGTCGGCATCGGTCAGCCGCAGCGCAGGCGCCACCACCGTGCGCAGCGCCTCGGCAACCCGCTCGGGTGTCGAGAACACGTCGTCGGAGTCGTCGAGGTGCAGCCCCTCGCGGCGGGCGGCATACCAGAGCCACCGCAGGAAGGTGGCCTGCGCAGGACCGTCGTCAGCCGGGGAGTCGAGGGCGATCGTGGTCCGGTATTCGCCGCCGCCGAGTGCCACCGAACCGGGCGCCTCGCCGGTGGTACGCAGCGGCAGTGCGGTGGCGACCCGCGACAGCAGCGCGCACACCCGGTCTGGCGGGTCGGAGACCGCGAACGTCGTCGTGATCGACACCCGATGCGCACCACCGGACCGGCTGACGTTGGTGAACGACGTGCTCGCCAGCACCGAGTTCGGGGTGACCTGCAGGCCGCCGGCGGTGCTGATGTGCACCGCCCGCCAGTTCACCTCGACGACGCGGCCGCGCGCGGTCGGGGTGGACAGCCAGTCGCCGATCCGGAACGGCTGCTCGAACAACATGAACAGCCCCGAAACGATCTGACCGACCGAATTCTGCAGCATCAGGCCGATGACCACCGAGGTCACGCCCAGCGCGGTGAACAGACCGCCGATCTTGGCGCCCCACACGTAGGACAGGATCAGCGCCAGACCGACACCGATCAGCAGGAAGCGGGCGACATCGATGAAGATGGTCGGGATCCGGCCTCGCCAAGAGCCTTTCGGGGCACTCTGGAAAAAGGTGACGTTCAGCCCGGACAACAGCAACACCAGCAGCACGAAGCCGAACAGGGTGTAGATGACCCGCACCGTCGGGTCCTGCGCCGGTACTGCGGCCACCTGCCCCAGCACTATCAGCAACGCGCCCAGCGGCAGCAGGTAATTCCGCACCAACGCCACCGGCCGGGCCAGGTAGCTGCCCCTGCGGGTCAACGCCACATGCCATTCGGTCAGCAGGATCAGACCGGCGGGAAACCCGGCGGCCACGCCGACCGCCCAGTAGAACCACGGCCCGAAGATGTTCACGTGGGCTCCGCCAAGCGCCAGACCTGCTCTTCGGTGTCACCGATGGCCACGGTGCCGGCCGGGGTGAACTCCGCGCCGCCGCCGAGCATGTCGCGCACCGCCCCGGTGACGTAGATGCCGGATTGCGGTGTACCCCTGCGTAACTGATAGGCAAGGTTGACGGCCGATCCCCACAGGTCGTAGGTCACCCCGGATCGGCCCACCAGACCGCTGACGACTTCGCCGGTGTTGACACCGGCCCACAGGCTCAGCCGGCGGCCGGATTTGACGTTGAACCGGTCGACGATGCGCTGCATCTCGCTCGCGAATTCGACGATGCGGTGCACGCCGTCCAGCCGCGGGGTGGTCAAACCGCAGCCGGCAAGGTAGCCGTTGTACATGGTTCGAATTCGTTCGACGCCAACGACTTCGGCCGCCGCATCGAATTGCCGAACCAGTTCGTCGACGATCGTCACCAATTCGTTCGCGGCAACCTCGCCGGAGAGCTGGTCGATCCCCTGCAGTTCGGCGTAGACGACGCTGACGTTGTGGTGCTCTTCGGCGATGGCCTGCTCACCGCCGCGGTAGCGCTGCACCACCGACTCCGGCATCAGCGACAACAGCAGCTCGTCGTTCTGCTTGCGCTGTTCGTTGAGCAGTTCCTCCTTCGTCCGCAGGCTGCGGCCCATGTCGTTGAAGGCCTTGGTGAGATCGCCGATCTCGTCAGCCGTTCCGCTGGGTACCGCGGCGCTGTAGTCGCCGGCACTGATCCGCTGGGCGGCGGCCTGCAGCCGTCGGATCGGCCGCAGGAAAAGCCGCGCCAGCAGCATCGCCAGCACACAGATGGCGATGATGACCCCGGTGGTGGCCAGCACCACCCGCTTGCTGAACGAGGTGACCCCGGCGTACGCGTCGGAGTAGTCCCTGGTCGCCAGGATCGACCACTGTAGATCCGAGTTGGGGATGGTCAGCGGCGCGTACGCGGCAAGTTCACGGTTGCCGAGGTAGTCGTATCCGGTGTTGAGCGTGCCGGTCTGGCCGCGTTGCGCGGCACGCAGACCCGGGGAGCCCACCGGCTGAACCAGGGTGGTGGTCCCCAGCTTCAGCGCCTTGTCCACCGTGGCGACCGGCGTACCCGCCGCCACCGCTTCGCGGCGGTACCGCTCCGGGTCCTCCAGAAACAGCCGCGAATCGGAGCGCATCAGGTCGTCGGGTCCGGCCAGATAGGTCTCGGTGGTGCGCCCGACCTGGGCGGCCTTCCAGTCACGGTTGGCGGTCATGATCCGATTGACCTTCGCGCTGGGCAGCGGCAGGGCCAGCACCCCCTCGACGGTGCCCTTGACGCCGACCGGCGACACCAGCCAGGCGGTCGGCGTGTCCAGGTTGGGTTGATAGGGCTGGTAATCGGTGATCCAGACGAAGTTGACCGCGTTGGAGGCCAGCGCCTTACGGTAGGCGTCACGCAGCACGGATTCGCGGTAGGGGCCGGTCAGCACATTGGTGCCCAGGTCCACGCCCTTGTTCACGGAGTAGACCACGTTGCCCCTGGTGTCCAGCAGCAGCGCATCCAGGTACTCGTTGCGCTTGACGATCTCCGTGAAAAAGCTGTTGAATTCGGCGTTTGCCGCGGACCAGGCGCTGCCGTCGCCGGCGTCCTCGGGCTTCTCGGATTCCCCGGTATAGCCGGCGGTGTAGTGCGCCTGCAGGTAACGCTGCGCGGTCGACGCCGGCAGCAGCGCGGCGATGTCCGCCCGCTCCCCGGTCCGCTCGGTCAGCTGCTCGATGAAGTTGTCGCGGTAGTGGCTGACGATCGCACGTTGCTGCTCGGGAGTGACTGTGGCGCGGGCAAGTTCGTCGAAGCCCGCGGTGAACGCGTGGAGCGCGCCAGCGGCCGTCGCTCCCCCGCTGAAGATGATCAGCGAACTCGTCATCTCTGCGAACAGGCTCGAGACCGCTCGGTGCTGCGCCTCACGGGCCTGTACCAGCTTGCTCGTGGCCGAACGTTGCAGTTCGGCTGCGCCGTACTGGAACTCGACGAAGCCCACCACACCAACCGACACGATGCTGGTCAGCAGCAGGATCAGCATCAGTTTGGTCTGGATGCTGAGCCGAGACGGCAGCCACCGGCGCCGTCGCTCAACGTTCACGGTGTCGTCCGTGGCTGCCGACGGTGCCGAGTCCACCCGGCCGCTCCCTTCCCCGGTTACCAGACGGTTCCCCACCCTAAGGGATGCGCGACATTACGAGGTCGCGAATGCGAAGCTGGACAGCATGGTGGCGCAGCTGTGCGTGGTGGGCAGTGTGAATCTGGATACCGTGTTCACGGTGGCTGCGCTGCCCGCCCCCGGCGAAACGGTCCTCAGCTCGGCGCCGAGCAGCCACCCCGGCGGCAAGGGAGCCAACCAGGCGGTGGCGGCCGCGCGTGCCGGCGCCGACGTCTCGTTCATCGGCGCGGTGGGTGACGATGACGCCGGTCTGCGGTTACGCCGGCACCTGGAGGACAACGGGGTCGGCACCGGCGGATTGACGACCGTCGCGGGTCCCAGCGGATCGGCGGTCGTCACGGTGGATCCGGCCGGGGAGAACACCATCGTGGTGGCGCCGGGGACCAACAGCGCGCTGACGCTGGACGCCGGCCAGTGCGAGCTGATCACCAGGGCGCACGTGGTGCTGCTGCAGCTGGAGATTCCGATCCCAACCGCCACCGCAGCGGCCCGAGCCGCGCGCCGGGCGGGGGCGACCGTGATCGTCAACGTCTCCCCGGTCGGTGAAGACCTGACCGAGCTGGCGGAGCTGATCGATGTGGCGGTGGTCAATGAGACGGAATCGGCGCGGTTCAGCCGTCCGGTACCGCATCGGGTGGTCACGCTCGGAGCGCGCGGCGCCCGCTACAGCGGGGCTGATGGCATCGTCGAGGTGCCGGCACCGGTGGTGGCTGCTATCGACACCTCCGGTGCCGGCGACGTCTTCGCCGGCGTGCTGGCAGCCGAGTGGCCCAACGGCAAGGCACATGCGCTGCGGCTTGCCTGTGTGGCCGGGGCACTGGCGACGCTGGTTCCCGGCGCCGGCGATTGCGCCCCGACCGCCGCGGCGATCGAAGCGGCGCTGACGACCGGCCAACCCGGTCGCTGAACGCCCGGTCGGCGTTCGGCGCCGCCGGGTAGTCGCGGTCAGCGGGTCAGATCCGCTTGGCACGCACCCACTGAATGGTTCCGTAGTTCCTGGCCCGGACGCTGGTGAAACCGTGGCTTTCGAGGATGTCGGCGATCTCGTCGTCGTGGAATACCCGTGCACCGGCCTTGGGCAGCAGCCGCCACATCCGGGAGGCCGATCCTGCGGTGGGCACCATGAGCGCGATCCGGCCGCCGGGCTTGAGCACCCGCCCCATCTCGGCCAGCGCCACTGCCGGATCGGGGATTAGCTGCAGCACGGCAATTGAGACGACCGCGTCAACGGTGTTGTCGCGCAGCGGCATTCGCTGCGCGTCGGCTCGCAGAAACGCGGTCTGTGAGCCGGCCTGCACCCGGACCGCCCGCGCCAGCATCGGCTTGGAGACGTCGATACCCAACGCCAAACCGTCGGCGCCCACGGCGCGGGCCAGCGAGGCCGTGATACTGCCCGGGCCGCAGCCGACGTCCAGCGCCACCCCGCCGGCCGGAATGTTGAGCCAGTCGATCGGGTGCTGCCAGGCTTCGAGCAGCCGGCGGCCCAACGCCTGGGCGTTGTCGTAGAACAGCGACCCGAAGGACGAGGCCCACAGCTTCTGGATGGCACCGGTGTTCTGCGGCGCGCCCGCCTCCCCCGCCCCGTCGAGTAGGTCGAGATAGCCGCGGCTGACCTGCGGATCGGTGGGCGGGTCGGCGAGCAGCGTCATGGTCCGCTGCAACCCCGGTGGCAGCGGAAACCGTCGAACCTCGGCCATCGTCGGTGCTCCTCACTACCCCGCCGGGATCTCCCGTTCGATCTCGTCGAGCCAGATCCGCGCCGACATGTCCGACGGGGCCCGCCATTCCCCTCGCGGCGACAGCGAACCACCGTGGGAGACCTTCGGCCCGTTCGGCAGCGCCGAGCGCTTGAACTGGCTGAACGAATAGAACCGTTGCGCAAAGACTTTGAGCCAATGCCGGATGTCGGCCAGCGAATACACCACTCGTTTGTCCGCCGGGTACCCGGGCGGCCAGGACCCCGCGGCCGCGTCATGCCAGGCGTGCCAGGCCAGGAACGCGATCTTGGCCGGCGAGAACCCGTAGCGCAGCGCCTGAAACAGTGCGAAGTCCTGCAACGAGTAAGGCCCCACCTTGTCCTCGCTGCGCTGAATCTCCTCGGCTCCGTCCGGGCCCAAGGCCGCCGGCACCAGTTCCGGGCTGATCTCGGTGTTGAGCACCGAGGCCAGTACCGCGCACACCTCGGCGTCGAATTCACCGGAGTTGATCACCCAGCGGATCAGGTGCTGGATCAGCGTCTTGGGCACCCCGCCGTTGACGTTGTAGTGCGACATCTGATCGCCCACGCCGTAGGTGGACCAGCCCAGCGCCAACTCCGACAGGTCACCGGTGCCCAGCACGATGCCGCCGCGCTGGTTGGCGATCCGGAACAGGTAGTCGGTGCGCAGCCCGGCCTGCACGTTCTCGAACGTCACGTCGTAGACGGCTTCACCGCGAGCGAACGGATGGCCCAGCTCGGCCAGCATCAGCCTCGCGCTGTCGCGGATGTCGATCTCGGCGAAGGTCACGCCCAGCGCCCGGCTCAGCGCGGCTGCGTTGGCCTTGGTGCGCTCGCCGGTGGCGAAGCCGGGCATGGTGAACGCCAGAATGTCACTGCGCGGCCGGTTCTCCCGATCCATGGCCCGCGCGGCGACGATCAGGGCGTGGGTCGAATCGAGTCCACCCGACACCCCGAGCACCACCTTGGGATAGTCCAGGGCGCGCAGCCGCTGCTCTAAGCCGGACACCTGGATGTTGTAGGCCTCGTAGCAATCCTGTTGCAAGCGCTGGGGATTCGACGGTACGAACGGGAACCGCTCGACCACCCGGCGCAGCCCGATGTCCCCGGAAGGCGGGTCCAGCGCGAACTCCACCCGCCGAAAGGACTGCACTGCGTCGCGGTGGTGGCGGCGGTTGTCGTCGAAGGTGCCCATCCGCACGCGCTCCGAGCGCAGCAGGCCGAGGTCGACATCGGCGACCGAGCGGCGGGCGCCGGTGGGAAAGCGTTCGCTGTCATCGAGCAGCGTGCCGTTCTCCCAGATCATCGTCTGGCCGTCCCAGGCGAGGTCAGTGGTCGACTCCCCCTCCCCGGCGGCGGCGTAGATGTAGGCGGCAAGGCATCGCGCCGACGCCGACCGCGCCAGCAGGCAGCGATCCTCGGCGCGCCCGACGGTGATAGGGCTGCCGGAGAGATTCGCCAGCACCGTCGCGCCGGCCAGCGCGGCCTGGGCGCTGGGCGGCACCGGCACGAACATGTCCTCGCAGACCTCGACGTGCAGCACGAACCCGGCCAGGTCGGTCGCGGCGAACAGCAGGTCCGGACCGAACGGCACCTCGAGGCCGCCGAGCCGGATCATCCCGCGTTCGCCGGCACCGGCGGCTAACTGGCGCCCCTCATAGAACTCCCGGTAGGTGGGTAGATATGACTTCGGCGCCACCCCGAGAATGCGCCCGCGGTGGATCACCACGGCGGTGTTGTAGACCCGGTGGGCATAGCGCAGCGGCGCCCCCACCACCAGCACCGGCAGTAGCGGCTTCGAGGCCGCAACCACCTCCAGCAGCGCCGTCTCGACAGCGCCGAGCAGGCTGTCCTGCTGCACGATGTCCTCGATGGAGTATCCCGACAGCGTGAGCTCGGGAAAGACGGCCAGCGCGACGCCGTCGTCATGGCATTCCCTCGCCAGGCGCAGCACCGACTCGGCGTTGGCGGCCGGGTCGGCGAGCGTGGTGCGGTGGGTGCAGGCGGCAACCCGCGCGAAGCCATGCCGGTAGGCGTTGTAGAAGTCCCCAGAATGCGCCATGGCCTCCCATTCTCGCCCCGATGGTGTCAACGGGCAGCTTTCGGGTATCACCAGGGCCATGAGCGATACCGCGGTGGCCGTCATCGACATGCTCAACGCGTACCGGCATCCCGACGCGGCACAACTGGCCGACAACGTCGCGAAGATCGTCGAACCGCTGGCCGACCTGGTCGAACGCAGTCGAGCCGACGGGCGGGTCGACCTGATCTACATCAACGACAACCACGGCGACTTCACCGCCGGATTCGCCGACATCATCGGGTCGGCGCTGGAGGGCGCACGCCCCGAACTGGTTCGCCCCATCGTGCCGAGCGCCGGCGATCGGGCGATGACCAAGGTGCGACACAGCGCCTTTTATTCCACGCCGTTGGAGTACCTGCTGGGCCGGCTCGGCACCCGGCGGCTGATCCTGACCGGGCAGGTCACCGAACAGTGCATCCTCTACACCGCCCTGGACGCCTACGTTCGGCACCTTCCGGTGGTGATACCGGTCGACGCCGTCGCCCACATCGACGCCGCGCTGGGCGATGCGGCACTGGAGATGATGTGCCGCAACATGGCTGCCGAACGGTCGACTGCCGCACAGTGCCTACGCTAGCCGGATGGGCGGCGCCGAACCGACGGTCTGCGACCTGCTGACGCTGCTGGCGGGCCGGTGTACGGCGGTGCTCACCGGAGCCGGCATCTCCACGGACTCGGGCATTCCCGACTATCGCGGCCCCGATTCCCCACCGAGTAACCCGATGACGATCGCCCAGTTCACCGGCGACCCGGTTTTCCGTCAGCGCTACTGGGCGCGCAACCATCTCGGCTGGCGACACATGGCCGCCGCCGCCCCCAACGCCGGGCACACCGCGCTGGCCGCCCTGGAAGCGGCCGGCGTCGTCACCGGGGTGATCACCCAGAACGTCGACCTGCTGCACACCCGCGCGGGCAGCCGCCGTGTCATCGACCTGCACGGCAGTTACGCGACGGTGGTCTGTCTGAGGTGCGGGACCACCATGAGCCGGGCTTCGCTGGCCGAGCAACTGGAGGAGCTCAACCCCGGATTCATAAGCCGAACCGGGCCGCTCGGCGCCATCGCGGTGGCCCCCGACGCGGACGCCGTCGTGACCGACACCGCATCCTTCCGCTACCTCGACTGCCACGCCTGCGGCGGGATCCTCAAGCCGGACATCGTCTACTTCGGCGAGAGTGTTCCCCAAGACCGCGTTGCCCAGGCGTATTCCGTTGTCGATGAGGCCGAGACGTTGCTGGTGGCGGGATCGTCGCTGACGGTGTTCTCCGGCTACCGATTCGTCCGCCATGCCGCGGCGCGCGGTATCCCGGTCGCCATCGTCAACCGTGGGCCCACTCGCGGCGACGGGCTGGCCGACGTCAAATTCGACGGCGGCTGTTCGGCGACACTGGCCGTACTGGCCGCTGAGCTTGACGCCGTTTCGGTGCGTTAGCGCCCGGCGAATAGGGCAGGATGTCCCGGTGAAACAGCGCCTCACCTCCGATCAGCGCAACTCTTTCCTGGCCGCCCTGCTGGGGTGGTCGATGGACGCCTTCGACTACTTCATCGTGGTGTTCGTCTACGCCGATATCGCCAAGACCTTCGGCCACACCAAAACCGAGGTGGCGTTTCTGACCACCGCCACGTTGGCGATGCGTCCGGTCGGGGCGCTGCTGTTCGGCCTGTGGGCCGACCGGGTGGGCCGCCGGATACCACTGATGGTGAACGTGATCTTCTACTCGACGGTGGGGTTCCTGTGCGCGTTCGCGCCGACCTTCACCGTGCTGGTGGTCCTGCGCCTGCTCTACGGCATCGGCATGGGCGGCGAATGGGGCCTGGGCGCTGCGTTGGCCATGGAGAAGATTCCCCCGGAGCGACGCGGCTTCTTCTCCGGGCTGCTGCAGGAGGGCTATCTGTTCGGCTACCTGGCCGCCAGCCTGGCCTCGCTGCTGGTGAACGACTGGCTGGGATTGTCCTGGCGCTGGTTGTTCGGGCTGTCCATCCTGCCGGCGTTGATCAGCTTGTTGATCCGCTATCGGGTTACCGAATCCGAGGTGTGGCAGGCCACCCAGGACCGGATGCGGGTGACGCGCACCAGGATTCGCGACGTGTTCACCGACGCCAAGGTGATCCGGCGATTCTGCTATCTGGTGTTGTTGATGACGGCGTTCAACTGGATGAGCCACGGCACGCACGACATCTACCCGACGTTTCTGAGCTCGGACGACGGCGCGGGGCTGTCTCATGTCACGGCGAAGTGGATCGCGGTGATCTACAACATCGGCGGCATCATCGGCGGGCTGATCTTCGGCTCGCTGTCGCAGCGGTTGGGCCGCCGCTACGCGATCATCTGGGCGGCGGTGATGGGCCTGCCGATCGTGCCGCTGTTCGCGCTATCGCAGAGCGCGGGGATGCTGTGCCTGGGATCGTTTCTGCTCCAGGTCTGCGTGCAGGGCGCCTGGGGGGTGATTCCGGCGCACCTGACCGAGATGTCACCGGACGCGATCCGCGGCTTCTATCCGGGCGTGACCTATCAGCTGGGCAATCTGCTGGCGGCATTCAACCTGCCGATCCAGGAGCATCTCGCGGCCGCGAACGGCTACCCGTTCGCCCTGGTGGTCACGGTGGTGCCGGCGCTGGTCGCCGTCGTGGTGCTGACCGCGGTCGGCAAGGACGCCACCGGCCGCAGGTTCGGCACCGACCACCTCACCCCAAACCCCGCCGAGCAGACGTGAAAGCCCCCTTTTGCGGGTCGATTTAGGGGCTTTTGCGTCTGCTCGCGCCCAGAATCAGAACGTGCAGGGCATGGCGCGGACACCGTGGATGAAGTTGCCGGGCACGTAGGACGGCTCGCCGGCTTCGATCCCCGGCAGTTGGCGCAGCAGTTCGCCGAAGATGGCACGCAACTGGGCGCGGGCCACGTGGGTGCCCGGACAGAAGTGCGCACCGCCGCCGCCGAAGCCGACGTGATGATTCGGATCGCGGCTCAGGTCGAATCGGCTCGGATGGTCGAAGACCGTCTCGTCGCGGTTGCCCGACGAATAGAACATCACCACTTTCTCGCCGGCCCGGATCAGCTGACCGCCCAGCTCGATATCGGTGGCAGCGGTGCGCCGGAAGGTCATCACCGGCGTGGCCCAGCGGATGAACTCCTCGACCGCCGTGCCGATGCGGTTGTCGAAGTCTTCCAGCAGCCACGCCCGCTGCTCCGGAAAGTCGGTGAGCGCCTTCATGGCATGACTGGTGGCTTGCCGGGTGGTGTCGTTGCCGGCCACGCACAACAACACGAAATACGCAGCGACCTCGCCGTCGGTGAGCCGGTCACCGTCCACTTCGGTGGTCACCAGGCTGCTGATCAGATCGTCGCTGGGGTTCTCGCGGCGTTCGGCTGCCAGCGTTCCGACCAGCTGATGCAGGTAGCCCTGGGCCTCGAATAACGCCTGCAGCGGGTTGCGGCCGTTGAGGTGCACCTCGTCGGCCCACGACACCGCGGTGTCGGCGGCCTCGGCCACCCGCTCCCGCTCGGACGGCGGAATGCCGACCATGTCCGAAAGCGTGCGCATCGGCAGTTCCTTGGCGCAGTACTCGACGAAGTCGACGCCGCTACCGGCGGCCTTGAGTTCGGTGACGATAGCCGCGGCATTGGCCTTGATCGAATCCTCGATGCGACGAACCTGCCGGGGTGTCATCGCGCTGCTGGTCAGCTTGCGCAGCTTGGTGTGCCGCGGTGCGTCCATGGCCAGGAAGGACTGCGACGCCTCCAGCAGTTCCTCGGGGATGTTCTCGAACAACACCCCCTTGCCGGACAGGAACGTCTGGTTGTCGCGGCTCACCGCGACGATGTCGGCGTGCCGGGTCACCGCCCAGTAGCCGGGATCGGCCGGGTCGGGCATCAGGGCGTCCTCGACGGGGGGATGCCAGCTCACCGGACGCTCGGCGCGCAATACGGCGAAGGCTCGTTCCCGGTCTGCGGCAGAGGTCGACCAGAAGGCTCGCGACGACAGATCGATCGGGTCGTAGCTGCGGGTGGACAGTGACGGTGCTGACATGGACGCCCCTTTGCTATGACGACGATCACCGGCTGGTTTGCGCCAACGCTACGTCTAGACAGATTGTCTAGTCAAGATGTCCGTTTCGCCGCTACGCTGGTCGGCATGGCATCGGTGACCCGGAAGCCCCCGACCAGCCGACAACAACGGCGCGAGGAGATCGAGCGTCGGCTGCTCGACGCCACCGAGCGGCTGATGGGCGAAGGCACCAGTTTCACCGAACTCAGCGTGGACCGGCTCGCGACCGAGGCAGGAATGTCGCGCGCCAGCTTCTACATCTACTTCGAGGACAAGGGCCATCTGCTGCGCCGGCTCGCGGGCCAGGTGTTCGGCGATCTGGCCTCGGGGGCCGAACGCTGGTGGCAGGTGGCAGCGCGTCGCGATCCTGATGATGTCCACGCTGCGATGAACGCGATCATCGCCAGCTACCGCCGACACCAGCCACTGCTGATCGCACTCAGTGAGATGGCCGGCTACGACCCGCTGGTGGCGGCCACCTACCGGGAGTTGCTGACCGGCATCTCAGCCCGGGTGGCCCGGGTCATCGAGGACGGCCAGGCCGACGGTTCCATTCGCCGCGCACTACCCGTCGCGGCCACCGCCAGTGCACTGACCTGGATGGTGGAGCGGGCCTGCCAGCAGAACCTACCCGTGCAAGACTCCAACTACGACGCTGAACTCTCCGCTGCGCTGACCGAGATTGTCTGGGGCGCACTGTATCTGAATCCAACGAGCCGATAGCTCGGGCGCTACAGCGCGACTCGGCCGGGCCAGGCCGAGCGGTCATAGCAGTTCTCGATCTGCTGACGCTGCCGGTTCCGCTGGATGGGCGACAGCGCCGTGAAGCGGCAGATCGGAGGTACCCGCGTCGGGGAGAACACGTAGGTGATGTTGCCGCGGTGGACACGGACGTTATCGGGGCTGTCGATGTCGAGCCGGAAGTAGTTGTTGTGGACAGTCAGCAGACCCAGCAACGCGTTGACGACTGCACGTGATTTCACCTGTGCGGCAGGTAGATTGGGGAAGTCAGCCATGCCGTCGTACTGACGGCAGACGTCGGTCACCGGGAACGGGGTGGCCGCCGGCACGCCCACACCGCCGTAATCGGGCAGCGTCATGAACTTCACCAGTTTGGGATCGGCCCGGTAGATGCCGTGGAACGGCTGCTCGGGATTGGCCAACAGCAGAAACGACACCTTGTCGACGGGGACTGTCGAGGTCGCGCCACGCTCGCGCAGCCACTTGCAGGCAACCTGCGCCCCCATGCTCACGCCGTAGACCAGCACGTCATCGGCAGCGGGGTGGCCGTCGAAGTGCGCGGTCAGCATGTCGTCGAGGGCCTGCACACCTCGTTCCACCGCCCGGACCGCCGGGACATACCGCAAGCCGTCGACGTAGGTGTTGGGGTACTTGACGTTCCGGATTCTCTTGCCCCTGGTGACAGCACCGCGGCACATGAACCGCAGCAACCCGCTCCATCCGGCGCCGTCGATGGTGAAAACGGTACCCATGCCGGTGGTCCTACACTGCCACCAGGTCGTCGGCGTGGACGACGGGGCGGCGGGCATCCGGCGCCAACTCCGCGGTGGAACGACCGATCATGGCCGCCAGCTCCGTCGCGTCGTAACCGACGACACCGCGCGCCACCACCGAGGCGTCCGGGCCACACAGGTCGACCACGTCGCCGCCGTGGAATCTGCCCGACACCCCGGTGATGCCGGCCGCCAACAGTGAGCGGCGCCGTTGCAACACCGCCTCGACCGCCCCGGCGTCGAGCGTCAACGTGCCCGCCGCGTCGGCGGCGTGGCGCACCCAGAACCGGCGCGCCGACAACCGTTGCGGCCGGGCGGCGAACACAGTCCCCACCGCTGCGTGCGAGAGGGCCGCGGCAGCGTCGGCGGCGGCGGCCAGCAACACCGGAACGCCGGCATCGGCGGCCAGCAACGCCGCCGACAGTTTCGACACCATGCCGCCGGTGCCCAGCTGACTGCCCTCACCGGCCACCACTCCGGTGAGGTCCTGCGGGCCGGACACCTCGGGAACCAACCGGGCCGGCCCCTTGCGGGGGTCGGCGTCGTAGAGGCCGTCGATGTCGGAGAGCAACACCAGCGCGTCGGCGCCGACCAGGTGCGCCACCAACGCCGAGAGCCGGTCGTTGTCGCCGAACCGGATCTCGTTGGTGGCCACCGTGTCGTTCTCGTTGACGATCGCCACCGCGTGCAGTGCCCGTAGCCGGTCCAGGGTGCGCTGCGCGTTGGTGTGCGACACCCGCATCGAGACGTCCTGGGCGGTGAGCAGCACCTGTCCGACGGTGCGGCCGAACCGGCCGAAGGCCGCACTCCAGGCATTGACCAACGCCACCTGGCCCACGCTGGCGGCGGCCTGCTTGGTGGCCAGATCGGTGGGCCGCTTGGCCAAGCCGAGTGGTTCGAGACCGGCGGCGATAGCACCGGACGACACGATGACCACGTCCGAGCCGGCTTTCATCCGGGACTCGATCGCCTCGGCCAGCCCGGCCAGCCGGTCCGGGTCGAACATGCCGTTGTCGGCGGTCAGCGCGGTGGTGCCGATCTTGACGACGACGCTGCGTGCGGTGCGGATCGCCGCTCGGGCCGTGCTGGTCATGCCTCGTCCGACTGCTCACGCCGCTGCTTGCGCGCGATCTTGCGTTCGGCGGCCCCCACCCGTTCGGTGCGCTCCAGCCGGCTGTCGGTGCCCCGCCCGGACAGCGTGACGTCCACACCGGCCGGCGTGGCCGGCTCCCAGTCGAACGTCATCTCCCCGATGGTCACCGCGCAGCCCGGCGTGGCGCCCAGCCGCAGCAACTCGTCCTCGACCCCGAGCCGCGCCAACCGGTCACCCAGGTAGCCGACCGCCTCGTCGTTGTCGAAGTTGGTCTGGTGCACCCAGCGCTCCGGGCGCGATCCTCGCACGACGAAACCGCCTTCGCCGTCGGGCGCCACGCTGAACCCGGTCTCCCCGGTGGGTATCGGCCGGATCACCGGCCGGCGAGCAACCGGTTCCGGCTGCGCGGCGCGATACGCCGTCACCATCTCCGCCAGCGCAAAAACCAACGGCCGCAGGCCTTCCCGGCTCACTGTCGACACCATGAACACCGGCCAGCCGCGCTCGGCCACGATATCGTCTCGAACGAATTCCGCCATCTCCCGCGCTTCGGGCACGTCGATCTTGTTGAGCACCACCGCGCGCGGCCGATCCACCAGGTCGCCGAGCCCCGAATCCCCTTGCATGGTCGGGGTGTAGGCGGCCAGTTCGGCTTCGATCGCCTCGATGTCGGAGAGTGGATCACGGCCCGGCTCGGCGGTCGCACAATCGACCACGTGCACCAACACCGCGCACCGTTCGATGTGGCGCAAGAAGTCCAGGCCCAGCCCGCGTCCAGCCGAGGCACCCGGGATCAGGCCGGGCACGTCGGCGGCGGTAAAGGTGTTGTCTCCGGCCGAGACCACGCCCAGGTTCGGCGCCAGCGTGGTGAACGGGTAATCGGCGATCTTCGGCTTGGCCGCCGAGATCACCGACACCAGCGCGGATTTGCCGGCCGAGGGAAACCCGATCAGGCCGACGTCGGCGACGGTCTTGAGTTCCAGCGTGAGGTCGCGGGTCTCACCCTTCTCCCCGAGCAATGCGAAACCGGGCGCCTTGCGGGCTCGCGACACCAACGCGGCGTTGCCCAGCCCGCCGCGGCCACCGGCGGCGGCCTCGAAGCGGGCACCGGCGCCGACCAGGTCTGCCACCAGCCGGCCGTCTTCGTCGAGCACGACGGTGCCGTCGGGCACCTTTATCTCCAGGTCCGTTCCGGCAGCGCCGTCCTTGTTGCTGCCCTGGCCCTGCTTGCCGGACGCGGCCTTGATGTGCGGGCGGAAATGAAAGTCCAACAGGGTGTGCACGCCCGGGTCGACGACCAGCACGACACTGCCGCCTCGACCGCCGTTACCGCCGTCCGGGCCGCCCAGCGGCTTGAATTTCTCCCGGTGAATGGACGCGCAGCCGTTACCCCCGTCGCCGGCGCGCACATGAATGACGACGCGGTCGACGAACCGGGACATCGAGCTTTCCTCTCACCCAACCCACACACCGAGCGTGCAACCACTGCGAATTTTGTCGCCCATTTTCGCAGTCAGTGCACGTTCGCGGCGCGGGGCCGGTTGGTTAGCTCTCGACGCGGGCGACAGGAACGATGTTGACGGTCTGGCGGCCGCGCTTCAGGCCGAACTCGACCGCACCGGGAGCCGTGGCGAACAGGGTGTCGTCACCGCCGCGGCCGACGTTGATGCCGGGGTGGAAGTGGGTGCCGCGCTGCCGCACCAGAATCTCGCCGGCCTTGACGACCTGGCCGCCGAACCGCTTGACGCCGAGTCGCTGCGCGTTCGAGTCGCGCCCGTTGCGTGAGCTGGAAGCGCCCTTCTTGTGTGCCATCTTGTTCGCTCCCTACTTGATTCCGGTGACCTTGAGCACGGTCAGCTGCTGACGGTGACCCTGCCGCTTGTGGTAGCCGGTCTTGTTCTTGAACTTGTGGATGCGGATCTTGGGGCCCTTGGTGTGCTCGAGCACCTCGCCGGTGACCGCGACCTTCGCCAGCTTGCCGGCGTCGGTCGTGACGGTGGTGCCGTCCACGACCAGCGCGACCGGCAGCGAGACCGACGAACCCGGCTCCGAATCGAGCTTCTCGACCTTGACCACGTCACCGACGGCAACCTTGTACTGCTTGCCGCCGGTCTTGACGATTGCGTACGTCGCCATCGTTGGTTTCTACCTCTGCTTCTCGGGCGCGCACGCCATCGGGACTTGCGCAGGTGTCTGGGGTTCTGTCCGCCGAGCTGTGGTTATCCCGCCTGGCGACAACTGGTCTAGGGTACGTGACCAGCGGCTAAGGGGTCAAACCGGCCTTGCTCAACTGGGCGGCCCCGCCGGCCGGATAGCCGCCCGCCGGCGCCGGGGACGTTCGTAGGGCGCCGCCGCGGCCAAGGTCTCCTGGCCGGACTCGTCGTCATCGACGTCGTCGTCGGGCTCGTCGGACTCGTCGGACTCGTCGATGACGTCCAGATCGTCGTCGAAGTCGTCGTCATCGTCGTCGAGGTCGACTTCGACCTCTTCGTCGGTGTCCTCGGCATCGTCGTCGGCGTCCTCGGCGTCGTCAGCGTCGTCCTCACCGTCGTAGGAGTCGTCGGCGTCGTCCGTGTAGTCGGTGTCCTCGGCGTCATCGGCGTCATCGGCGCCGTCAGTGTCCTCGGCGAGCGCGGTACCGGGCAGCTGGGGCTCATCCTCAACGGCCGGCCGCGGCTCCCCGGCCGACGCCGTCGCCATGGCCTCGACCTTCGCGTCGTCATCGGACTCGTCGTCGCTGCGGTCACTCGCCGCGGCCATCGCCTTGAACATCGGATGGTCACCGGGGGTGTGCGCCGGCACCTTCGCCACGACCGGCTCGTCGGCCTTGGGCTTCTTCGACCGTCTGCTGCGACGGCCGCTCGGTTCGGACCTGCGCCCGGGTGCCGCCGAGTCGACCGGGTCGGCGTGCAGCATGATGCCGCGCCCGGAACAGTGCTGACACGACGTCGAGAACGCCTCGATCAGCCCGGTTCCCAGCCGCTTGCGCGTCAGCTGCACCAGGCCGAGCGAGGTCACCTCCGACACCTGGTGGCGAGTGCGGTCACGGCCCAGGGCCTCGGTCAGCCGGCGTAACACCAGGTCACGGTTGGACTCCAGCACCATGTCGATGAAGTCGATGACGATGATGCCGCCGATATCGCGCAGCCGCAGTTGCCGCACGATCTCCTCGGCGGCTTCCAAGTTGTTCTTGGTCACCGTCTCCTCGAGGTTGCCCCCGGAACCGGTGAACTTGCCGGTGTTGACGTCGACGACCGTCATGGCTTCGGTCCGGTCGATCACCAGGGTTCCACCCGAGGGCAGCCAGACCTTGCGGTCCATCGCCTTGGCCAGTTGCTCGTCGATGCGGTGAACGGCGAACACGTCCGGTCCGGCCTGCCCCTCCGGTCCCTCCGGCGGCTGGTAGCGGGTCAGCTTCGACACCAGTTCGGGCGCCACCGACCCCACGTACTCGTTGATCGTCGCCCAGGCGTCGTCACCGGAGACCACCAGCTCGGAGAAGTCCTCGTTGAACAGGTCGCGGATCACTTTGACCAGGACATCGGGCTCTTCGTAGAGCGCCACGGCCGCGCCCGCGGCTTTCGCCTTGGTCTCGGCCGCGGTCGCCTCGATCTGGTTCCAGCGCTCCTGGAGGCGTTCCACGTCGGCGCGGATGTCTTCTTCTTTGACGCCCTCCGACGCGGTGCGGATGATCACGCCGGCGTCGGGGGGCACCACCTCGCGCAGGATTTCCTTGAGCCGTTGACGCTCGGTGTCGGGCAGTTTGCGGCTGATCCCGGTCGACGAGGCGCCCGGCACATACACCAGGTAGCGGCCGGCCAGCGACACCTGGGTGGTCAGCCGGGCGCCCTTGTGCCCGATCGGATCCTTGCTGACCTGCACCACGACATAGTCGCCGGGTTTGAGCGCCTGCTCGATCTTGCGGTTGGCGCCGCCCAGGCCGGCGGCCTCCCAGTTGACCTCGCCGGCGTAGAGCACACCGTTGCGGCCCCGACCGATGTCGACGAAGGCGGCCTCCATCGAGGGCAGCACGTTCTGCACGATGCCCAGGTAGACGTTGCCCACCAGCGAGGTCGACGCGGCCGAGGTGACGAAGTGTTCGACCATGACGCCGTCTTCGAGCACGGCGATCTGGGTGTAGCGCGCGCCGGTGTGCGGTGGCTCGGTGCGGATCCGGTCGCGAACCACCATCCGGCGTTCGACGGCCTCGCGGCGGGCCAGGAACTCGGCCTCGCTCAGGATCGGCGGCCGGCGGCGCCCGGCGTCGCGGCCGTCGCGGCGACGCTGCCGTTTGGCCTCGAGCCGCGTCGAGCCGGTGATGCCCTGGATCTCGTCGTCCGAAGAGCTCTTGGTGCTCCTGGTGGCCTTTCGCGGCGTCCGTTCGTGCACGACGGTGTTCGGTGGGTCGTCAGACGACCCGGTGTCCTCGTCATCGCCGTTGCCGGTCTTGCGCCGGCGCCGACGGCGCCGACGCCGGCTGCCCGATTCGTCGGCCGCATCACCGTCGTCGTCGCCGGTGTCCTCGGCGTCCGAGGTCTCGTCGGACTCCGCGGCCGAATCGTCGTCCTCGCTGTCGTCGTCGGCGTCGGCGGCGTCGGCCACGTCGTCCGAGGCAGCGCCGTCGGAGCCGCGGCCCCGGCCGCGACCGCGCCGGCCGCGGCGGCGACGCCGACTGGCGGGCCGGTCCCCGTTCTCGTCGTCGCCGTCGGAGCCGAGGTCGTCGTCATCGTCGGACTCGGCGTCGGACTCCCCAGGCGGCGACGGCTCGAACGTGACCGGTTGCGGCGCCACGAACAACGGCATGTAGTCGACCCGCGCGTTGGCCGCCTCCGGGGCGGTCTCCAGCAACAGCCGGGACTCCGGCTCGTCGACGGCGTCCCCGGACTCCCCGGACACCTCGGTGCTGGGCGATTCGGTAGAACCCAGCAGGTCGCGAACGCGGACCGCTTCGACCCGATCGACGCTGGAGTGGGCGCTGCGCGCCCGGCCGTCCAGCTCGGTCAGCGCGTCGAGAACCCGTTTGCTGGTGGTGCCCAGAACCCGCGCCAGCGAGTGGACCCGCAGCCGGTCCGGCAGCTCATCCTGCTCGGTCGGCTCCGCTGGTACATCGGAAAAAGGGCTCTTAAAAAGAGACGGGTCTGCCACGTATTCTCCTCAAGCCCCCGGGCGCGTCGTTACGACGCGGCCACGCGAGGGCTTCTCGTTATTCGCCCGGCTCACTTCCCCGGGCTTGTGGTGGTCTCGCTCCGAGGGGCTCGGGTGGAACCGACTCGGTGCCTGGCTGAATGAGGACCGGCGATCGGCGCCGCATCACATCTCGCGACCGTCGCACTCGCCTAAGTCTTCATTCGGGTGTCGGACACCGGTCCGGTGACGTTCACCCATTGGCCAGTATCCCACACAACCAGACCAAGCCGGTCGAAAGGCATTAACTCCGACGTCAGGCCAGTGTCATCGGGGACGTCGGCGCCGACGGCTTCAGGTCGGGAAACCACAGCGCGATCTCGCGCTCGGCCGACTCCGGCGAGTCGGAGCCGTGCACCAGGTTGAACTGGGTCTCCAACCCGAAGTCACCGCGGATGGTGCCGGGCGTGGCCTTGGCGACCGGATCGGTACCGCCGGCGAGCTGCCGGAACGCCTCGATGGCCCGCGGCCCCTCCACCACGGCCGCGACCACCGGGCCGGAGGTGATGAAGTCCAGCAGTGAGGCGAAGAACGCCTTGCCCTCGTGCTCGCCATAGTGCTGCCGGGCCACCGCCTGCTGCACCGGCCGCAATTCCAGCGCCGCCAGCGTCAGGCCCTTCTTCTCGATCCGGCTGATGATCTCGCCCACCAGCCGGCGGTTGACGCCGTCCGGCTTGATCAGCACCAAGGTCCGCTCAGTCATGAAGCGCCGCTCCTCATCCATCGCTCCGTGTCCCTCGCCGCCGCGCGGCCGGGTACCCCACCGGTCGTCGCCAGCGGCACGGGCGACAGCGTACCGAATCGCCGCTCGGCCACGAGCGGCACCAACACGCCGTTCCTCACCGTCGCTTCGCTCCGCCTCGTCACTGGCGGCGCAACACCTCGGCACGGAAGTGCGCGATCAATCCCCACACCACGGCGAACACCAGCCCCATGATCCCCACCGCCGGATAGACCACAAAGCCTGCGACCAGCACCACTTGCAGACCCAGATTGGCCCAGATCGCCCAGGGCCGGCCCTGGATACCGGTGAACAGCAGCAACACCAGCGCCAGACCGAGCAGGTAGGCCAGCGACACCGGCGAGAGCCCGCCGCCGACCACGTGGACCACCGGCAGCGCCAACAGCACCACGATCGCCTCGAGGATCAGCGTCGCCGACATCACGCCGCGGAAACCGCGCCACGGATCGGGCGCCCCCGTTGGGTCGCTCATGCCGGATCCTTTCCGAACAAGGTGCGGGCGGCACCAGCGGTGACCACTGAGCCGGTGATCACGATGCCGGTTCCGGTGGTGTCACCGTCGGAGTCGAATTCGTCGACCAGTGCGGTCGCGGTGTCGATGGCGTCCTCGAGCGTGTCGGTCGTCACCACCCGATCTTCACCGAACCACCGTAGCGCGACGGCGGTCAGCGTCTCGACATCCACCGCACGCGGGGAACCGTTGTGGGTCACCACGATCCGGTCAAAAACCGGCTCCAGAGCGGCAAGGATGCCGTCGGCGTCCTTATCCCCCAACACGCTGACCACGCCGACCAGGAACCGAAAGCCGAAATCCTCGGTCAGCGCCTGGGCCAGCACAGCGGCGCCGGCCGGATTGTGGGCGGCGTCGATGAAGACGGTGGGCGAGCTGCGCATCCGCTCGAGCCGGCCCGGACTGCGCACCGCGGCGAAGCCCGACCGAACCGTGTCGGCGTCGAGCTGGCGCTCGGCGCCCGCGCCGAAGAACGCCTCCACCGCCGCCAGGGCCAGCACCGCATTGTGCGCCTGGTGCTCGCCGTGCAGCGGCAAGAAGATGTCCGAGTACACCCCGCCCAGGCCCTGCAACTCCAACAGCTGACCACCGATCGCCAGTTGGCGGCTGCGTACCGCGAACTCGGAGTTCTCCCGCGCGACCGCTGCGTCGGCACGCACCGACTGCGTCAGCAGCACGTCCATCACCTCGGGTGTCTGACGGGCGATCACCGCGACAGTGTCGGTCAGTTCGTCCGACGAGCGGTGGATGATGCCGGCCTTCTCTGCAGCGATCCCGGCGATGTCGTCACCGAGGTAGTCGACGTGATCGACACCGATCGGGGTGATGACCGCGACGGGTGCCTCGACGACGTTGGTGGCGTCCCAGCGGCCGCCCATCCCGACCTCCACCACGGCGACGTCGACCGGGGCGTCGGCGAACGCCGCGAAGGCCATCCCGGTGAGCACCTCGAACTTGCTCATGGCAGGCCCGTTCTCGGCTTGCGAGGACGCGTCCACCAGCTGCACGAACGGTTCGATCTCAGCGTAGATCTCCACATATTTGGCGGGACTGATCGGCACACCGTCGATCCCGATGCGCTCGACCGCCGACTGCAGGTGCGGGCTGGTGGTGCGCCCGGTGCGGCGAGAAAACGCCGTCAGCAACGCGTCGATCATCCGCACCACCGAGGTTTTGCCGTTGGTGCCGGCGACGTGAATCGACGGATACCCGCGCTGCGGGGAGCCGAGCAGTTCCAGCAGGGCGTTGATCCGGGTCAGGCTGGGTTCGATCTTGGTTTCGCCCCAGCGCTGATCGAGTAGGTGCTCGACCTGCAGCAGCGCCGCGATCTCGTCCGGTGTCGGCTCGGCACCGACCGGGTGCTCGGTCATGCCAGGGCCGAAAGACGCGCGGTGATCCGGTCGACCTCGTCTCGGGCCAATTGCTGGCGGCCTCGGATCTTGTCGACGACGGCTTCCGGCGCCTTGGCCAGAAACGCCTCATTGCCCAGCTTCGCCGCGGTGGCCGCTAACTCCTTCTCCGCAGCGGCGAGATCCTTCTCCAGGCGCCGGCGCTCGGCGGCGACATCGACGGTGCCGGAGGTGTCCAGTTCCACCACGACGGTGCTGGCGCTGTGGGCGGGGCCCAGCCGCACCTCGACCGTGGCCGACGGTGCGAAATCCGCGCCGGGCTCGGTCAGCCAGGCCTGCGAGGTCAGCGCGGCCACCTGGGTGGCCAGGTCGGCGTCGTCAATACCGGACAGTCGGGCCGGGACCTTCTGCCGGTCACGCAGCCCCTGGTCGCTGCGGAACCGGCGCACCTCGGTCACGAGCTTTTGCATGTCGGTGATCCGTTGCGCGGCAACACGGTCCAGGACGATTCCAGACGGCTCGGGCCAGTCCGCGATCACCAGTGACTCTGCGCCAGTGAGTTCCTGCCACAGCGTCTCGGTGACGAACGGGATCACCGGGTGCAACAACCGCAGCAACGTGTCGAGCACCGCGGCCAGCACGGCGGTGGTGTAGGCAATCCCCTGACCCAGCTGGGTCTTGGCCAGTTCGACATACCAGTCGCAGAACTCGTCCCACGCGAAGTGGTACAGCGCCTCGCAGGCCCGGCCGAACTCATAGCCCTCGAAAGCCGAATCCACCTCGGCGCGAACCTCTTCCAACCGCCCCAGAATCCACCGGTCGGCATCGGTGAGCTCCTCGAGCGCCGGCAACGGGGCGGGTCGCGCGCCGTTGATCAGTGCGAATCGAGTGGCGTTGAACAGCTTGGTGACGAAGTTGCGCGACGCGCGGGCATGATCCTCGCCGATCGACAGGTCGCCGCCGGGGCTCGCGCCGCGAGCCAGCGTGAACCGCAGGGCGTCGGCGCCGAAGGCGTCCACCCAGTCCAGTGGGTCGATGCCGTTGCCGCGGGACTTGCTCATCTTGCGCCCGTGCTCGTCGCGGATCAGGCCGTGCAGGAACACGTTCTCGAACGGCACCTTGCCGCCCCGCAGGGCGGGATCGTCGGCGACGAAGGTGCCGAACATCATCATCCGGGCGACCCAGAAGAACAGGATGTCGTAACCGGTCACCAGAACCGTTGTGGGATAGAACTTCTCCAGCTCGGCGGTGGCGTCGGGCCAGCCCATCGTGGAGAACGGCCACAACGCCGAGGAGAACCAGGTGTCGAGCACGTCGGGATCCTGCTCCCAGCCCTCCGGCGGGGTTTCATCCGGCCCGACACAGACCTTCTCGCCGTTGGGCCCGTGCCAGATCGGGATGCGGTGACCCCACCACAGCTGCCGGGAGATGCACCAGTCGTGCATGTCGTCGACCCAGGAAAACCAGCGGGGCTCCAGGCTTTTCGGGTGGATGACGGTGTCGCCGTTACGCACCGCGTCCCCGGCGGCCTTGGCCAGCGAGGAGACGTTGACCCACCACTGCATCGACAGGCGCGGCTCGATGACCTCGCCGCTGCGTTCGGAATGCCCGACGCTGTGCAGGTAGGGCCGCTTCTCGGCGACGATGCGCCCTTGGTCGGCCAGCGCTTCGCGCACCGCGACACGCGCCTCGAATCGGTCCATGCCGTCGAACTGCGTGCCGGTTCCGGTGATCCGGCCCTTGGTGTCCAGGATGGTCGGCATCGCCAACTGGTGCCGCAGCCCGATCTCGAAGTCGTTGGGGTCGTGGGCGGGGGTGACCTTGACGGCGCCGGTGCCGAATTCGGGGTCCACGTGCGCATCGGCGACCACGCCGATCTGCCGGTCCAGGAACGGGTGCGGCAGGCTGGTCCCGACCAGGTCGCGGTACCGGTCGTCGTCGGGGTGCACCGCGATCGCGGTGTCGCCGAGCATCGTCTCCAGCCGGGTGGTGGCCACCACGATATGGGGTTGCCCGTCGTCGAGGGAGCCGTACCGGAACGACACCAGTTCGCCCTCGATGTCGTCGTATTTGACCTCGAGGTCGCTGATCGCGGTCTCCAGCACCGGTGACCAGTTGACCAGCCGCTCGGCCTGGTAGATCAGGCCCGCATCATAGAGGCGCTTGAAGATGACGCGGACGGCGCGCGACAGGCCATCGTCCATGGTGAACCGCTCGCGGCTCCAGTCCACCCCGTCGCCGATCCGGCGCATCTGGGTGCCGATGGTGCCGCCGGATTCCCGCTTCCAGTCCCAGACCTGCTCGACGAAGCCTTCGCGTCCCAATTCCTCCTTGGTCTGCCCGGCGGCGTTCAGCCGCCGCTCCACCACGCTCTGCGTGGCGATACCGGCGTGATCCATGCCCGGCAGCCACAACACCTCGTAGCCCTGCATCCGCTTGCGGCGGGTCAACGCGTCCATCAGGGTGTGGTCGAGTGCGTGCCCCATGTGCAGGCTGCCGGTGACGTTCGGCGGCGGAAGCACGATCGAATAGCCGGGCTTGGTACTGGTCGGGTCCGCCGTGAAGTAGCCGGCATCGACCCAGCGCTGGTAGATCGCGTCCTCGACCGCACTCGGCTCCCAGGATTTGGGCAGGTGTTCGGTGTTGGCAGCGTCGGGGGTGGCGGTCACCGCTCAATTCTAGGAACGACGGCCCACTGCACGTGACAGCCCCCGGACCGGGATCGGTCCGGGGGCTGGTAACGAGTGCCTATTTCTTGCCGCCGAGCAGTCCGCCGAGGATGTCGCCGATGGCGCCGCCGGTCTTGCCGCCGATCATGTTCCCCAGGATGCTGCCCATCGACTGGTTCTGGGCGCTGCCACCGCCGCTCATACCGCCGAGGATGCTGCCGAGAACATCACCGAGTCCGCCGCCCCCGGAGGCCTGCTGCTGGGCCGGCTCGGCCTTCTGGCCCGACAGTTGCTTGCCGATGTAGGCGAGCACGATCGGAGCGATGATCGGGAGCAGCTTTTGCAGCAGGTCGTTGTTTCCGGCGCCGGCACCCGACAGTGCCGAAGCGACCTGGCTGGTGTCGTTGCCGCCGAAGATGGTCGAGATCACCTGCTGGCCTTCGGCCTGGTTGCCGGCGAACGCGTTTCCCAGCAGCCCCTGCGCCGCGAAGCTGTTGGCCTTGCTGGCGATGTCGTCGGCCTGGCCCGGGTCCTGGGCGTTCTGGCTCAATCCGCCGACGAGCACCGGCACCAGGGTACGGATGGTGTTGTCCACCTCGCCCGAATCGGCGCCGAGCTGATTGGCGATGTCTTGTACGGGGATCTGCGCGAAAAGATCGTCGAGGCCGGCCATGAGAGTTCCACCTTCGTTGCTGGGTGCTGCCGTGACTGCGGTCGAAGATGACATTAGCGGAAAGCGCCGCCGGCCCGCACCGGTCAGTTCAGCCGGGAAACGTCCAGCGTCACACCCGCTGCGCGCAGCCGAACCAGCAGCGCATCACCCATCGCGGCCGCCGGGGTGAGCACCCCGTAGTGGTCGGACAAGGCGTCGCGGTCCAGCGCCAGCGCCAGCGCGCTCTCGCCCAGCAGCACCGAGGTGGCCTGGTAGCCAGGGTCACCCTGCTGCGCCATGACCGCCAGGTAGCGGGCTCCGGTGCTAGTGGTGGTGTAGGTCTCCAGACGGTAGTAGCCGTTCTCGCGCGTGCTTCGGCTGGGGCCGGTTCCCGGTTTGGGCAAAACCCGGTCGAGTAAACCGGACGGCAGCAGCCGGAAAAGATGGCCGCCGAGCCCGAAGGTCACCTTGCCCAGCGCGGTCGCCATTCCCGACAGCACAGGTGCCGCGGCCGACGAGCCGGTACTCATGTGCTCGGCGTAGCGGAAACGGCGGCCGTAGGCCCAGTCCAGCAATCCATTGCTGCGCCGCACGATGCGGGTGTTATAGGGCGCCATGGCGAACCCGGCGGTCCAGATCCCATCCAGTTCCGGCGCGATGTCCCGGCCCCGGCGCCAGCTCAGGTCGGGTTCGGGGCCCAGCCTGGGTTCCGCGATCCGGTCAACACTGAGCGTGTGGGGATCGGCGAGCCGGCGCCTGACCTCCGGGTCGCTGGAGACGGCGCTCAGCACCTCGATCATCGAGGCGAGGGTTCCGCCGGACACACCTCCGGAGAAGCCCCGCACGACGAGGTCGGTGTCCAGCAGGTCACCGGTGCCCTCGTCGCGGGCCGCCCGGTAAAGCGCATAGACGCTCATATCCGACGGGATGGAGTCGAAACCGCAGGCGTGCACGATGCGCGCCCGGTTCTCGGCGGCCTGGCGGTGGTAGCGGTCGATGCTCTCCCGCACGAACATCGCCTCGCCGGTGAGGTCGACATAGTCGGTGCCCGCCGCCGCACACGCCGCGACCAGTGGCATTCCGTATCGGGTGTAGGGGCCGACGGTGGTGATGACCACCCGGGTGCGGGCCGCCATCGCCTCCAGCGTCGCGGATTTTTCGGCGTCGGCAACCACGATCGGCCAGTCTTGTGCCGCGGTACCGAGCTCGTCGCGGACCGCGCGCAGTCGCTCCGCGGAACGGCCCGCCAGCCCGATTCGGGCGTCACCGCCGGCGCGGGACAGGTATTGGGCAGTCAGCTTCCCTGCGAAACCGGTCGCTCCGTAGACGATGACGTCGAACTCACGTGGCGTCTCAGACATGAGCCTGACGCTACCGGTGTCCGGATCGGCAAACGGCGACGGCGCCGGGCTCATCGCCCGGCGCCGTCGACTGGAAGGTCAGCCGCGACGGCCGCAGACCGGCCACGCGCCGATGCCCTGGCTGCGCAGCACGTTCTCGGCCACCCGGATCTGCTCGGACCGACTGGCGAGGTGGGGCATGCCGCTGCCGCCGTTGGCACGCCAGGTGCCGGCGTTGAACTGCAGACCGCCGTAGTAACCGTTGCCGGTGTTGATCGACCAGTTGCCGCCGGACTCGCAGGCCGCGATGGCGTCCCAGTTGACGCTGTCCGCCCTGGCGGTCGCGTCGGAGAGTGCCACCGCACCGGTGATCAGCGCGCCGGCGATCGCGGCCAGGGTGAGGGGCTTACGGACCTTCTTCAACATTGTTCCTTTCGCGGTGCGCGCTCCGAAGTGCAGCCGGGATGGACCTCAGGCGGGATTGATCTTCGAGACGTGCCGTCTAGGTCAGGCACGACAGCGGGGGCAAGGGCTGCCCGCCGGGATGACACCCGGCACCGCGGAAGCATTCATGAGGGCCGCCCGCGGCCCCGCTCACACGCGGTTCCGTGGATTCACTTTGTTTGCCCTGCATTCGGGCGAGGGGAAACTTACGAAACGTTCATGCGAGAAGTCCAACCGCATGACGAACGCATTTCGGAGGGATAACGAAACCATCACACCACCGCGACGAATGGTTTCGCCAGGTCACCGACAGCTTTTAGTCTTTCTAAGCGTCCACCGGCTAGGTTGTTTTTCGTGAGTCAAATCACGGACATTTTGTGGGCTGGGCCACTGACTCGCGTGCCCGCGACGGGCCGAACTGCGCCAGCTCCGCCGTAACTCGCAGTTCAGGACCCATATTCGCGCTCGCCCGCTACCCGGGGCACTGCGGGCGGGACAGCCGGTAATCAGCGTGACGAATGGGCGGTATCACCGCACAGCTATACGCGACAGATCCAATTGCGACCGAGAGCGACGAGACCGGCGTCCGAACGGGTCGCCCGGCCTGCCACGGTGGAAGAACGGCATGACTCCTGCTGCACCACAACAGCTTTCGTCGAATGATCAGCACTCTTCGACCGTCGACGGTCGAGGCCCTCGACTTTTGATAAAGGTCCTATTTCACAGCGATAACACGAACGTTTATTCAACGCGTCGGCAGCGGAACCAAATACATTTCATCACCTTCGTCACCGTATTTGCTGTCCCATTTCGCCCTTGCTGGCGGTCGGGTCGCGTGTGGGCTCAGCAGAGGCCGGCGATGTCATCCGGAGAGTTGAGGTTGGCCAGCGGCGCCGGATCCTCGAGTTCGATCCGTTGCGCCTCGACCATGTCGACCAACGCCCTCACCCGGCGCTCCCCATCGGCGACCAAGGCTTCGATGGTTCCGGCCAGTGCCGTCCGGTACACCGCGGCCAGATAGTGGTCCCGGCCTGCCCGCGGCAGCACCACGTCGGCACCGGGATGTGCGCCGGCGAGCAGGTCGATCACCGCGGGCGCCAGAAACGGCATGTCGACCGCGCAGACGAACGCCCGATCCGCGCCGGCGCGCGCGGCGGCACGCAACCCCAGGCCGACCGCGGGCAGTGGCCCCAGCCCGGGCACCTCGTCGCGCAACACCTGCGCCGGCAATGCGGGAAGGGCCTGCCCCGGGGCGGCCACCACGAAGACCGGATCGCAGCACTGGGCGACCACCGATACCAGGTGCTCGACCAGGGTGCGGCCGTCGAATCGACCCGCCACGGTCAGGGTGGCCTTGTCGCGGCCCATCCGGCGCGATGCGCCACCGGCGAGCACAACACCGGCTAGACCGACCCGTCGGCCGGTCATGGCCTTAGGGCTCGCCTCAATCCACGGTCCAGGTGTCGCGGCCACGCAGCAGCGCCTGCAGGGCGGCGGTGTCGTGCGCGGTGGCCTGGCGGGCCTCGGCGACCTGCGCGCGCGCCAGGTCGTCGTAGGTGGGCTTGTTGACCTTGCGGAAGATGCCCATCGGGAAGTGCGACAGATCCTGCTCGGAGAGCCGTGACAACGCGAACGCGTAGGACGAGTCGGGCAGCGTGGCATCGTGCACGACGATCTGCTCGGCCGAGACGTTGGCGGTCTTGGCGACCTCAAGCCCGAAGCCGGACTTGATCACGCAGTACTCGCCCTCGGCACCGAAGGTGACCTTCTCGCCCTGCCGGAGGTTGATGATGCGGTTCTCCGCACCCTCCTTGCGCAGCAGGTCGAAGGAACCGTCGTTGAACACCGGGCAGTCCTGCAGGATCTCCACCAGTGCCGAACCGCGGTGTTCCATGGCGCCGCGCAGCACCTCGGTGAGGCCCTTGCGGTCGGAGTCCAGGGCACGGCCGACGAAGGTCGCCTCGGCGCCGATCGCCAGCGAGACCGGGTTGAACGGGTTGTCCAGCGAACCGAACGGTGTGGACTTGGTGATCTTGCCGGTCTCCGACGTCGGCGAGTACTGCCCCTTGGTCAGCCCGTAGATCCGGTTGTTGAACAGCAGGATGGTGAGGTTGACGTTCCGGCGCAGCGTGTGGATCAGGTGGTTGCCGCCGATGGACAGCGCGTCGCCGTCACCGGTGATCAGGAACACCGACAGATCCGGCCGAGCGGTCGCCAGCCCGGTGGCGAACGTCGGGCCGCGGCCGTGGATCGAGTGCACCCCGTAGGTGTTCATGTAGTACGGGAACCGGCTCGAGCAACCGATGCCGCTGACGAACACCACGTTCTCTCGGCGCACCCCCAGCTCGGGCAGGAAGTTGCGGATCGAGTTGAGGATCGCGTAGTCGCCACAGCCCGGGCACCAACGCACTTCCTGGTCGGAGGTGAAGTCCTTGGACTTCTGCGGCTCGTCGGTGGTGGGCACCCCGCTCAGGGCGGTCAGCCCCAGCTCGGTGCCTACCAGGGAGCTGGCGGGTTCGGTTGTGGTCATGAATTCGCTCCTGCTGTACTGCCCGCGATGGTCACCGCCGCGGCCGTGGCCAGCGACGCCTTCTCGTTCTCCCGCTCGGCCAGCGTCCCGGCCAGCGCGTCGTCAATGATCGCCTCGACCTCGTCGGCGAGGAACGCCTGACCGGCGACCTTGGTCACCGACTGGACATCGACCAGGTAGCGGCCGCGCAGCAGCAGCGCCAACTGGCCCAGGTTCATCTCCGGCAGCACCACCTTCGGGTAGCGCCGCAGCACCTCGCCCAGGTTGGCCGGAAACGGGCTGAGGTGCCGCAGGTGAGCCTGCGCGACCTTCACGCCGCCGCGCCGGGCCCGCCGGCACGCCTCGGCGATCGGACCGTACGAGCTGCCCCAGCCCAGCATCAGCAGTTCGGCGTCACCGGTCGGGTCGTCGACGACCAGGTCGGGCACCTTGATGCCGTCGATCTTGGCCTGCCGCAGCCGCACCATCAGGTCGTGGTTGGCCGGCTCGTAGGAGATCGCGCCGGAGCCGTTGGCCTTCTCCAGACCGCCGATGCGGTGCTCCAGACCGGGGGTGCCGGGGATGGCGAACTGGCGCGCCAGGGTCTGCGGGTCACGCGCGTAGGGCTGGAATTCCTCCCCGGCCTTGGCCAGGTTGCGTTCGATGGGCTCGATCGCGCTGATGTCGGGGATGCGCCACGGCTCGGAGCCGTTGGCGATCGCGCCGTCGGAGAGCAGCACCACCGGGGTGCGGTAGGTCAGCGCGATCCGGACGGCGTCGATGGCGGCGTCGAAGCAGTCCGACGGCGTGCATGGCGCCACCACCGCGACCGGTGACTCGCCGTTGCGGCCATAGAGTGCCTGCAACAGGTCGGCCTGCTCGGTCTTGGTGGGCAGCCCGGTCGACGGACCGCCACGCTGGACGTTGATCAGCAGCAGCGGCAGTTCGGTCATCACGGCCAAGCCCAGCGCCTCGGCCTTGAGCGCCAGGCCCGGACCGGAGGTGCTGGTGACGCCCAGCGCGCCGCCGTAGGAGGCGCCGATCGCCGCGCCGATACCGGCGATCTCGTCTTCGGCCTGGAAGGTCAGCACGTTGAAGTTCTTGTGCTTGGACAGCTCGTGCAGGATGTCCGACGCCGGGGTGATGGGGTAAGTCCCCAGCAGCACCTGCGTGTCGGCGAGCTGACCGGCGGCGATCACGCCGTAGGCCAAGGCGGTGTTGCCCGAGATCTGGCGGTACTCCCCCGGTGGCAGCTTGGCCGGTGAGATCTCATAGGTGGTGCCGAACGCCTCGGTGGTCTCGCCGTAGTTCCAGCCCGCCTTGAGCGCCAGCACGTTGGCGTCGGCGACATCGGGCTTCTTGGCGAACTTCTCCCGGATGAACTGCTCACTGGTCTCGATGGGCCGGCCGTACATCCACGACAGCAGGCCGAGCGCGAACATGTTCTTGGCCCGCGCGCCGTCCTTCTTGGTGGCGCCGATCGCCTCGACGGCGCCCAGGGTCAGCGAGGTCATCGCGACCGGGACCACCACGTAGTCGGAGAGCGCCTCGGTCTCAAGCGGATTGGCCTCGTAGCCGATCTTGGCCAGGTTGCGCTTGGTGAACTCGTCGGAGTTGACGATCACCATCCCGCCGCGCGGCAGGTCGCCGATGTTGGCCTTCAGCGCCGCCGGGTTCATCGCCACCAGCACGTCGGGGCGGTCACCGGCGGTGAGGATGTCGAAGTCGGCGATCTGGATCTGGAACGACGACACGCCCGGCAGGGTGCCCTGCGGGGCGCGGATCTCGGCCGGGTAGTTGGGCTGGGTGGCCAGGTCGTTGCCGAACAACGCCGCTTCGGAGGTGAAGCGGTCGCCGGTGAGCTGCATGCCGTCGCCGGAGTCGCCAGCGAAGCGGATTACTACTTTTTCGAGTTTTTGGCGCCCGGGCGCCGACCCGGCTCCGTTACCGCTCGGACCCACGGCCCCCGCCTTCCATCACTGTCTGACCGGGCCCGCACAGCGCGGCTGGCGCAACCCACACGTTTTTCTGTCACTGGCAGTACCGATTATTGCACCGTTCTTAGAGACGGTTCGACGCCACACCGTATCGGAACCCGACCGACTTACCGACAAACACCGACGTCACGGTATGGTTCTCGGTCGACTTCCGGCAAAAATGTGGTTTTGGTCACGTTTGACGCCAGTCGAACTTTAAGAAAAGTTCGCTACCGGTGAGTAACCCGTCGCGACGGGCGTGCCCGCGCTCGGATCAGGCGGTCTTGTCGCGACGCTCGGCACGCGAGGTCTTGCGCGGCACGATCGTCGGCAACACGTTGTCCTGCACCGTTTCCTTGGTGACCACGACCTTGGCGACGTCGTTGCGGCTGGGGATGTCATACATCACCGGCAGCAGCACTTCTTCCATGATTGCCCGCAGGCCACGTGCCCCGGTGCCACGGTGGATGGCCTGATCGGCGATCGCCTCCAGCGCGTCCTGGCTGAACTCCAGCTCCACCCCGTCCATCTCGAACAGTCGGGTGTACTGCTTGACCAGAGCGTTCTTCGGCTCCGAAAGGATCTTGACCAACGACTCCATGTCCAGGTTCGTCACCGAGGCCACCACCGGCAGCCGGCCGATGAACTCGGGGATCAGACCGAACTTGATCAGGTCTTCGGGCATCACCTCGGCGAAGTGGTCGACGGTATCGACCTCCGCCTTGGACCGGACTTCGGCGCCGAAACCCAAGCCGCGCTTGCCAACCCGGTCGGCGACGATCTTCTCCAACCCGGCGAACGCGCCGGCCACGATGAACAGCACGTTGGTGGTGTCGATCTGGATGAACTCCTGGTGCGGGTGCTTGCGGCCGCCCTGCGGCGGAACCGACGCCTGGGTGCCTTCCAGAATCTTCAGCAGCGCCTGCTGCACGCCCTCACCGGAGACGTCGCGGGTTATCGACGGGTTCTCGCTCTTGCGGGCGATCTTGTCGACCTCGTCGATGTAGACGATGCCGGTCTCGGCGCGCTTGACGTCATAGTCGGCGGCCTGAATCAGCTTGAGCAGAATGTTCTCCACGTCTTCGCCGACGTAGCCCGCCTCGGTGAGCGCTGTCGCATCCGCTATCGCAAACGGGACATTGAGCATCTTGGCCAGCGTCTGGGCCAGGTAGGTCTTGCCGCAGCCGGTGGGGCCCAGCATCAAGATGTTGGACTTGGTCAGCTCAACGGGCTCACCGGAGCGGGAATCCCGGCTCTTCTCGCCGGCCTGGATGCGCTTGTAGTGGTTGTAGACAGCCACCGCCAAGGTGCGCTTGGCCGTGTCCTGGCCGATGACGTAGCCCTCCAGGAAGTCCCGGATCTCAGCGGGCTTGGGCAGCTCGTCGAGCTTGACGTCGTCGGCGTCGGCCAGCTCCTCTTCGATGATCTCGTTGCACAGGTCGATGCACTCATCGCAGATGTAGACGCCGGGACCCGCAATGAGCTTCTTGACCTGCTTCTGGCTCTTCCCGCAGAACGAACATTTCAGCAAGTCACCGCCGTCTCCGATGCGCGCCATGGTGCGTGAGGACCTACTTCCTGTTCGCCGTCAGTCGTCGAGGTACCGGTGTCTGGCCCCGACGCTACCCGCTTGTTCCGATGCGAGGCGACCGATAAGGCCGAATCGCGTCGTTGGTATTCGTTGCTGTCCGTGTGCTCCAAGAAGATATCGCCCCAACTGCCCCACCCGGCGCGTGACGCGCTGGCGCGGCGTGAGCGAATCGTCGCCGTTACCCCGCTGTGAGGCGGGCGGCAACTCGGAGCCCTACAGTGGCGAACGTGGGGTTCGCCGTGCCCGACGATACCGTGATCGTCGCCGATGGCGGGTTGGCCACCGAACTGGAAGCCCGCGGCTTTGATCTTTCCGGGGACTTCTGCGACCCGCTGTGGTCGGCCCGCCTGCTGCTCGATGCCCCCGACGACATCGCCGCGGTGCACGCCGCCTTCTTCGCCGCCGGGGCGATGATCGCGACCACCGCCAGCTATCAGGCGAGTTTCGACGGTTTCGCCGCCCGGGGGATCGATCGCCGGGCCGCCGAACGGCTGCTGCGCCGCAGCGTGGACCTGGCCCGCCTGGCCGGCGGCGGCGCACCTGGGCACTGGGTAGCGGCGTCGGTCGGCCCGTACGGCGCCGCGCGCGCCGATGGCTCGGAATACGTTGGCCGTTATGGGCTTTCGGTCTCGGAGTTGACGGCCTGGCACCGCCCCCGGCTGGAGATCCTGGCCGACGCCGGGGCCGATGTGCTCGCGCTCGAAACCGTCCCGGACGTCGACGAGGCCGAGGCACTGCTGCACCTGGTGAGCGAGGCCGACGTTCCGGCCTGGCTCAGCTACACCATCGAGGGCAACGCGACCCGCGCCGGCCAACCGCTGACCGACGCATTCGCCGTCGCCGCCGGGGTGCCACAGATCGTCGCGGTGGGCGTGAATTGCTGCGCCCCGGACGATGTCCTGCCGGCGATCGAGATCGCCCGCGAGATCACCGGAAAGCCGGTGATCGTCTACCCCAACAGTGGCGAAGGCTGGAGCGCGGGTCGCTGGTCCGGTCCAGCGCGCTTCTCCCCCGCCCTGGTGCCGGCGTGGGTAGCCGCCGGGGCGCGCATCGTCGGCGGCTGCTGCCGGGTCGGCCCGGTCGATATCGCAGCAGTCGCCACCCTATTGCGCGAGCAGTCGCGAAAGCCCCCTCCAAAGCGGGATTGAGGGGGCTTTCGCGACTGCTCGGCGAGAAAAACTCAGGCCGTCTGCGCCGAGAGCTTGCGGTACTCCAGCACGGTGTCGATGATCCCGTACTCTTTGGCGTCTTCGGCGGTCAGGATCTTGTCCCGGTCGGTGTCCTTGCGGATCACCTCGGGGTCCTTACCGGTGTGGCGGGCCAGGGTGGACTCCATCAGGGTCCGCATCCGCTCGATCTCGGCGGCCTGGATCTCCAGGTCGGAGAACTGCCCCTGGATCACCCCGGACAGCGACGGCTGGTGGATCAGCACCCGGGCGTTCGGCAGCGCCATCCGCTTACCCGGCGTACCGGCCGCCAGCAACACCGCGGCCGCCGAGGCGGCCTGCCCCAGGCAGACGGTCTGGATGTCGGCCCGCACGTACTGCATGGTGTCGTAGATCGCCATCAGCGACGTGAACGAGCCGCCCGGCGAGTTGATGTACATGGTGATGTCACGGTCCGGGTCCAGCGACTCCAGCACCAGCAACTGCGCCATGATGTCGTTGGCCGACGCGTCGTCGACCTGCACGCCGAGGAAGATGATGCGCTCCTCGAACAGCTTGTTGTAGGGGTTGGACTCCTTGACGCCCCAACTGGAGTGCTCGACGAACGACGGCAGGATGTAGCGGGCCTGCGGTGCGATGGCTCGCAAGGTCTCGGGGTTCATGAGGCATCTCCGTTGACGTGGGCGCGGGTGATGATGTGGTCGACGAAGCCGTATTCCAGGGCTTCCTGGGCGGTGAACCAGCGATCACGGTCGGAGTCCGCCTCGATGCGCTCGATCGGCTGACCGGTGAACTCGGCGTTGAGCCGGAACATCTCTTTCTTGATGACCGCGAACTGTTCGGCCTGAATGGCGATGTCGGCGGCGCTGCCGGTCACCCCGCCCAGCGGCTGGTGCATCAGGATCCGGGCGTGCGGCAGAGCGTAACGCTTGCCCTTGGTGCCGGCCGCGAGCAGGAACTCGCCCATCGAGGCGGCCATCCCCATCGCGTAGGTGGCGACATCGCACGGCGCGAGCACCATGGTGTCGTAGATCGCCATCCCGGCGCTGATCGAACCGCCCGGGGAGTTGATGTAGAGCGAGATGTCCTTGGTGGGGTCTTCGGCGGCCAACAACAGGATCTGCGCGCACAGCCGGTTGGCGATGTCGTCGTCCACCTGCGACCCCAGGAAGATGATGCGTTCTCGCAGCAACCGCTCGTACACGGAGTCGACGAGGTTCAGACCGGGCTGGCTCACAGTTGGATACCTGCTTTCTCGAGATTCATATGCCGAGACATGCTTACGACCCTAACGAACCGGCGCGGCTGTAGGCGGCCCGAACCGGCTTCGTTCGCTTACAGCGTCACTCGTCGGATGCCGCCCCGGCTTCGACCGCGTCGTCCGCGGCCCCGGCCGGCTCATCGGCGACGGCCGCCTCGGCTTCATCGGCCTGAGCGTCATCGGCGGGGGCCTCGGCGCCGCGACCGAAGAACTCGGCGGTGTCGATCTCGTTACCGTCGGTGTCGCTGACGGAGGCGGCGCGCACGGCCGCTGCCAGCGCCATACCCCGGCGCACATCGGCGAAGACCGCGGGCAGTTGGTTGTTCTGCTGCAGGAACTGCATCAACTGCTGCGGTGCGACGCCGTACTGCCGCGACATCAGCACCAGGTGCTGGGTGAGGTCGTTCTGGCCCACCTGGATCTCCAGCTCGTCGCCGAGCGCGTCGAGCAGCAGTTGCGTCTTGACGGACTTCTCGGCCTCGCTGCGGGTGTTGGAGTCGAACTCGGCGCGCGAGGAGCCCTGCTCGGCCAGCGACTCGGCGAACTTGTTCTCGTCGTGGTCCACAGCGTGCAGCGCGTTGTGCAGCGCATTGTCGATGTGGGCCTGCACCACGGCCTCGGGCAGCGGCATCTCGACCTGCTCGACCAGGGCCTCCAGCGTCGCCTCTCGTACCTTCTCGGCCTGCTGGATGCGCTTGGTCCGGCTGACCTGCTCGGTGAGGTTCTCCCGCAGCTCGCCCATGGTGTCGAATTCGCTGGCCAGCTGCGCGAACTCATCGTCGGCTTCCGGCAACTCACGTTCCTTGACCGACTGCACCGTCACGGTGACCTCGGCGTCCTTGCCGGCATGTGGGCCGGCCGCCAGCTTGGTGGTGAAGGTCTTGCTCTCACCGGCCGACATGCCCACGATCGCGTCGTCAAGGCCATCGATGAGCTGGCCCGAGCCGACCTCGTGCGACAACCCCTCGGTGGCGGCGCCTTCAACCACCTCGCCGTCGACCGTCGCGTCCAGGTCGATCGAGACGAAGTCGCCCTCGGCGGCGGGCCGGTCGACACCGGTCAGCGTGCCGAATCGGGCGCGCAGCGCGTCCAGCTCGGCGTCCACCTCGTCGTCGCCGACCTCGATCGGGTCCACGCTGATCTTGAGCTGCTCCAGGTCGGGCAGCGTGATCTCCGGTCGCACGTCGACCTCGGCGGTGAAGGTGATCTGGTCGCCGTCGTCGAGCTTGGTCACCTCGATGTCGGGCTGACCCAGCGGCTTGAGCTCCGAACTGGTGACCGCCTCGCTGTAGCGACTGGGCAGCGCCTCATTGACCACCTGCTGCAAAACCGCGGCGCGGCCGAAACGGGCCTCGATGAGCTTGGCCGGCGCCTTGCCCGGCCGGAAGCCCGGCATGCGCACCTGCTGGGCCAGCTGCTTGTAGGTCCGGTCGAAGTCCGGCTGCAACTCGGTGAACGGCACCTCCACGTTGATGCGAACCCGGGTGGGGGTCAGCTGCTCGACGGTGCTCTTCACGGGCGTACTCCTCGATATCGTTGACGGTCTGTCGTGCCGGTGCGGCGCGCGCTGCTGGTCGGGGTGACAGGATTTGAACCTGCGGCCTTCCGCTCCCAAAGCGGATGCGCTACCAAGCTGCGCTACACCCCGCACTGACCAGGCGATCCTACGGCCCGGCGACAACGGCAACACAGCCGCCCGCACCTGACGGGCCGCAGCGGGGAGTGCCAATTGGATTTGAGGTCGGCAACGCCGGTACAGTCTGGCCTGGATAATGCGGGCGTAGCTCAATGGTAGAGCCCTAGTCTTCCAAACTAGCTACGCGGGTTCGATTCCCGTCGCCCGCTCGAAACGGGGATTTTCCCTGGCAGGAAGGCACGCCTATGGGCGGCACCCAGCACGTCCGGATTCACGGGTCGTGCTCGCCGCGCTTCGAACGGGTGCGGTACGAGTTCGAGCGCAATTTCACGCTGCGCGACGAGCTCGGCGCTGCCGTCGCGGCATATGTCGACGGGGAACTCGTCGTGAACCTGTGGGCCGGCTCGGCCGATGTCGACGGTCAGCGCCCCTGGCAGGAAGACACGCTGAGCACCGTGCTGTCCGGCACCAAGGGGCTGACCAGCACCTGCGTGCACCGGCTCGCCGAGGGCGGCGAACTGGACCTCCGGCGACCGGTGGCCCACTACTGGCCGGAGTTCGGCCGGGCCGGCAAGGGCGACATCTCACTGGCGATGGTGTTGGCGCACCGCTCCGGGGCGATCGGGCCGCGCGAACCGATGCACTGGCGCGACGTCACCGACTGGGACCTGGTCTGCCGGCGGTTGGCGGCCGCCGAACCGTGGTGGCGGCCCGGCACCGCGCAGGGCTACCACATGACCACCTACGGCTTCATCATCGGCGAGGTCGTCCGCCGCGTGACCGGTATGACGGTGGGCCAGTATCTGCACAGTGAAGTCGCCGGCCCGCTCGGCGCCGAAGTCCACATCGGCGTGCCGGCCGACCAGCAGCCTTACCGCTGCGCCGACCCGGTGGGCAAGCCGACGATCCGGGAGATGCTGGCCTCGGCCGGCGCGCCCAAGCGCCCCACCTCGCTGGACCACCATTCCAAGGCGGGGCTTGCGGTGGCAATGGGGTTCGCCCCCGACGACGAGATCGCCACCAACGACCTGACGCTGTGGCGGCAACTGGAGTTCCCCGGCACCAACGCTCAGGTCTCCGCGCTGGGAATGGCCACGTTCTACAACGCACTGGTGCAGGAGAAGCTGCTCAGCCGTCCCACCATGGACCGGCTGCGGGTGCTGCAGGGCGGCACCGAAACCGATCTGGTGCTCGGTCCCCGAGTCGCCGAACACGGGTGGGGCATGGGCTACATGCTCAACGCCCAGGGCGTCAACGGTCCCAACCGGCGGATCTTCGGGCACGGCGGACTGGGTGGCTCGTTCGCGTTCGTCGATCTGGAGCACCGCATCGGCTACGGCTACGTGATGAACCGGTTCGACCACACCCAGGCCAATGCCGACCCGCGCAGCGTGGTGCTGTCCAACGAGATCTACCGCGCACTCGGGGTGCCGATTCGCCCCCGCCGCGAAACGGTCTACGACGACTGACGCGCTGCCCTCGGTGGCGGCGCGCACCTGCCTAGCTTTGGCAAGACGGGCACCAGAACACGTTGCGGGCCTCCAATTCCGCAGTGCGCACGGTGTTCCCGCACAACCGGCACGGATCCCCGGCGCGGCGATACACGTAGGTACGTGGCTTGCCGGGCGCGTAGGCCGGTGCACCGTGATCATCTTCGGGCCGGACCACCACGATGTTGCCGCGCCGCAGCCCCACCTTCATCAGCGCCACCAGATCGGTCCAGATGGCGTCGAATTCCGCTTCGTCGATGGCGGTGCCGGGCCGGAACGGGTCGATCCGATGCCGGAACAGCACCTCGCTGCGGTAGACGTTGCCGACGCCGGCGAGCACCGATTGGTCCATCAACAGCGCGCCGATAGTTCTGCGGGACTTGCTGATTCGCTTGAAGGCCAGCGCCGGGTCGGCATCGGCGCGCAGCGGATCCGGCCCGAGCCGCGCGATCACATCAGCGGCGAATGCCTCGTCGACCACCTCACAGGCGGTCGGGCCGCGCAGGTCGGTGCCGTACTCGGCACCGATCATGCGCATCCGGACCTGGCCGACCGGTGCCGGCACGCCGTCGGCGAGGTGGAATTCGGTGAAGTGGCCGTAGATGCCCAAGTGGACGCGCACGATCGGTCCGCCCGCGTAATGGTGGAACAGCTGCTTTCCCCAGGCTTCCGCACGGGTGAGCGCCCGTCCGTCGACCGTGGCGGCACCGGCTTCGAACCTGCCCTGCGGACTGGACACCGCTACCGGAGCGCCGGCGAAACGCCGTTGATGCAACCGGGCCAGCCGGTGCAGGATGTGCCCCTCGGGCATGCCGGACGGTCCCCTGGTCAGGCCGGGGCGCCCGGCACCGGCGGCGCCTCGTGAGTGCGTTCGTAGGCCGCCAGGATGTCGATGCGCCGCTGATGGCGTTCGGCTTTCGACCACGGTGTGCTCAGGAACGCGTCCACGATGGCGAGCGCCTCGGCGGTGGAGTGCATGCGGCCGCCGATGCCGATCAACTGCGCATTGTTGTGCTCGCGGGCCAACTTTGCCGTCTCGGTGCTCCACGCCAGCGCGCACCGCGCCCCGGGCACCTTGTTGGCGGCGATCTGCTCCCCGTTGCCGGATCCGCCGATCACGATGCCCAGGCTGCCGGGGTCGGCCACCGTGCGCGACGCCGCGGCGATGCAGAACGCCGGGTAGTCGTCCTCGGCGTCGTAGGCGAAGGCCCCGCAGTCGACCGGTTCGTGCCCGGCCTGCTTCAGGTGCTCGAGGATCTGCTCTTTGAGCTCGTAGCCGGCGTGGTCGCAGCCGAGGTAGACGCGCATGGCGGTCATTGTGTCAGAGTCTCCTCAGCGCGCCGGCGCGGGTTTCAGGTTATCCCGTGCCCACTGAGCGGCGGTCGTGGTGGCGATGTTGTGCCGTCCGTTGAACGTGTCGCCGATGTCCCACGCCACCCCTTTTCCCTGCGCGAAAACAGCGCGGTACTTCTTCATCGAGTCGTCGGTATCGCGCTCGGATTCCTCGATCAAGCCGGACACCGGCCGAAGCACCCGGTCGACTTTGCACCCAAGCACCTCCTCGGCAAGGTCAGCGAGATCGGCGTACGTGATGGTGTCGCCGGCCAGGTAAATCACCTCATTGGCGAGCCTCGGGACGGTAAACAAAATGCGCGCCGTCAGCGCCCCAATATCCTCCGGCGTCGTCACCGTGACGGCGGTATCCCAGCTGCCCAGCGCGTACACCGTTCGGCCGGGCGCATCGACCACACCGAATGATGGGTGGAACAGGAAACTGGTGAACATACCGGTGGAGATGATCAGCCACTCGGTATCGCTCTGGCTTCGCAACAGGTCCCGAACGTCGAGCTGTTCATCGAAGAGATGCTGCGGACTGCCCCGGCCGATAACGTCGTAGTCCACACCGAATTGCCATGGGACGAAACGCCTCACACCCGCGGCCAGCGCGGCGCGAGCCAGTTTCAGCTGCGTGCCGACACCCGCCGCAAATCCGACACAGCTGATGACCGTGTCGAAACCGCCGAATACCTCCGCCAGCTGAGCCGACGTCCACGTGACCACGTCGCCCGACTCGATCCCGGCACCCAACTGTCGTATCCGGGCAACCGCGTGTTGTCTGGGCGGATCGCTCGATTCGACGGTCGCCGGCCGCAGCAGCACCGACACCGCGGTATCGGACCGACCCGCGCTGCCCGTTAACGCCCGCAACACCGCCATCCCGAGCTCTCCGGCACCCAACACCAGGATGCGCTCGCTAACCATCAGTCGAACTCGGGCGCCTCACTGCGGGTGCGCTTGAGCTCCCAGAAATGCGGGTAGGACGCGAACGTCACCGACGCATCCCACAGTTGCCCGGCCTGCTCGCCGCGCGGGATCCGGGAGAGCACCGGACCGAAGAAGGCCACCCCGTTGACGTGGATGGTCGGGGTGCCGACGTCCTTGCCGACGGGGTCCATCCCGGCGTGGTGGCTCTTGCGCAGCGCCTCGTCGTAGGTGTCGGTGGTGGCGGCGTCGGCCAGCTCGGCCGGCAGGCCCACCTCGGCCAGCGCACCGGCGATGACGTCGGGGAGGTCCTTGTTGTTCTGGTTATGGATCCGGGTGCCCATCGCGGTGTACAGCGGGCGCAGGATCTCGTTGCCGTGCTGCTGTTCGGCGGCGATCGCCACCCGCACCGGGCCCAGAGCGTTCTTCAGCCCCTCGCGGTACTCCTCGGAGATATCGTCGCGATCCTCGTTGAGCACGGCCAGGCTCATCACGCGGAAGGTCACCTCGATATCGCGGACCTTCTCCACCTCGAGGATCCATCGCGAGGTGATCCAGCACCACGGGCACAGCGGGTCGAACCAGAACTCGGCTGTCGACTTGTCGGACATCAGCAAGGTCCTCTCGGGAGCGGGGGAACATCTGTGCAACACAACTATGCCCGTCCGCGCGGTGTTCCCGAGCGGGTCAACGGCTACTGTTGGCGGGCGTGGCACTTCCTAACCTCACCCGCGACCAGGCCGCCGAGCGGGCCGCCTCGATCACCGTCGACAACTACCGGATCGCCCTCGACCTGACCGACGGCGGCGGCAACCCGGGCGAGCGCACGTTCCGCTCCACCACGACCGTCACCTTCGAGGCGCTGCCCGGCACCAACACCGTGATCGACATCGCCGCCGAGACGATCCGCGCTGCCACCCTCAACGGCCGCGCACTCGACGTGTCGGCCTACGACGAGTCGATCGGTATCGAGCTGACCGGCCTGGCCGAGCGCAACGTGGTCGAAGTCGACGCCGACTGCTACTACTCCAACACCGGTGAGGGCCTGCACCGCTTTGTCGACCCGGTCGACGACGAGGTGTATCTGTACTCGCAGTTCGAAACCGCGGACGCCAAGCGGATGTTCGCCTGTTTCGACCAGCCCGACCTCAAAGCGACCTTCGACATCACCGTCACCGCGCCGCGGCACTGGCAGGTGGTTTCCAACGGCGCCACCACCGCTGTGGAAGACGGCGTGCACACCTTTACCACCACCCCCAAGTTGAGCACGTATCTGGTGGCGCTGATCGCCGGGCCCTATGCCCGGTGGGACGACGTCTACCGCGATGAGCACGGCGAGATCCCGCTGGGCCTGTTCTGCCGGGCATCGCTGGCCGAGCACATGGACGCCGAGCGGCTGTTCACCGAGACCAAGCAGGGATTCGGTTTCTACCACCGCAATTTCGGTGTGCCGTATGCGTTCGGCAAGTACGACCAACTGTTCGTGCCCGAGTTCAACGCCGGGGCAATGGAGAACGCCGGCGCGGTGACGTTCCTGGAGGACTACGTCTTTCGCAGCAAGGTGACCCGGGCGTCCTATGAGCGGCGCGCCGAGACCGTGCTGCACGAGATGGCACACATGTGGTTCGGCGACCTGGTCACCATGCGCTGGTGGGATGACCTGTGGCTCAACGAGTCGTTCGCGACATTCGCCTCGGTGTTGTGCCAGAGCGAGGCGACCGAGTACACCAGTGCCTGGACGACGTTCGCCAACGCCGAGAAGTCGTGGGCCTACCGCCAGGACCAACTGCCCTCGACGCATCCGATCGCCGCCGACATCCCCGATCTGGCCGCCGTCGAGGTCAATTTCGACGGGATCACCTACGCCAAGGGCGCATCGGTGCTCAAACAGTTGGTGGCCTACGTCGGCCTGGACCACTTCCTGGCCGGGCTGCGCGACTACTTCGCTGCGCACGCCTTCGGCAACGCGACGTTCGACGACCTGCTGGCCGCCCTGGAGAAGGCCTCGGGCCGCGACCTGTCCGACTGGGGCCGCCAGTGGCTCAAGACCACCGGCCTGAACACCCTGCGCGCGAACTTCGATCTCGACGACGCCGGGAAGTTCACCCGGTTCGCCGTCACCCAGGACGGTGCCGCCCCGGGCGACGGCGAGACCCGGGTGCACCGGCTGGCCATCGGCATCTACGACGACGACGGCGCCGGGCGCCTGGTGCGCACCCACCGCGAAGAACTCGACGTCGAGGGGCCGGCAACGGCAGTGCCGGCGCTGGAGGGGGTTTCGCGAGGAAAGCTGATCCTGGTCAACGACGACGACCTGACCTACTGCGCACTGCGACTGGACCCGGAGTCGCTGGCGACCGCGCTGGAGCGCATCGCCGATATCGCCGAGCCGTTGCCGCGCACGCTGGTCTGGTCGGCGGCCTGGGAGATGACCCGCGAGGCCGAGCTGCGCGCCCGGGATTTCCTGGCACTGGTGCAAGGCGGTATTCAGGCCGAAACCGAGGTCGGGGTCGCCTCGCGGCTGCTGCTGCAGGCGCAGACCGCGCTGGGGTTCTACGCCGAACCCGGCTGGGCCGCCGAGCACGGTTGGCCGGCGTTCGCCGACCGGCTGCTGGAGTTGGCCCGCGCAGCCGAGCCCGGCTCCGATCACCAACTGGCCTACGTCAACGCACTGTGCACGTCGGTGCTGTCCGAACGGCACACCGCGGTGCTGGCGGCGCTGCTAGACGCCGACCCCGCAGATCAGGGGTTGGCCGGGTTGGCGGTCGACACCGATCTGCGCTGGCGGATCGTGGTGGCCCTGGCCCGCAGCGGCGTGCTCGATTCCGAGGCGATCGACGCCGAGATTCGGCGTGATCCCACCGCGGCGGGCAAGCGCCAGGGCGCGCAGGCCTCGGCGGCGCGGCCGCACCCGGAGGTCAAACAGGCGGCCTGGCAGCAGGTGATCGAGGACGACACGCTGGCCAACATCACCGGCCGGGCGATCATCGCCGGGATCGTGCAGCCCGGGCAGCGCGAGCTGTTGGCGCCGTTGACCGAGAAGTACTTCGCCGCGATCCGTGGTGTCTGGGAGCGGCGCTCCAGCGAGGTGGCGCAGACGGTAGTGGTGGGGCTGTATCCGGGCTGGGACGTCAGTCAGGCCGGATTGGACGCCGCCGAGGCGTTCCTGGCCGATCCCGCGGTGCCGCCGGCCCTTCGGCGGCTGGTGCTGGAGGGCCGGGCCGGGGTGGAGCGGTCGTTGCGGGCGCGCACCTTCGACGCCGCTTGAACAGACACCGCCGGAGCGGACAGCTCCCGACCCGCTCAGGCCCGGTGCCGGCTCACTGGTAACCGCCGTCGGACAATCCCGCGTCGCTTTCAAAGCTGTTGGTGCCGCCGAAGATCCGCACTCTTGCCTCCTCGGCGAGATAGCGCGCGGGAAACTGTATCGACCCCAGCGCGGCCCACTGCTGGGCGTGAATCTCCTCGTGATGCAACACCCGGTCCAGCTCGGGACCACCGGGCGAGATCCGTCCGGCTTCGACGATCTCTCGCAGCCTGCGCATCGGGTCGGGACCGTGATCGATGTTGACCATGAACAGGTCACCCCACATGGTCCCGGCACGGCGGGTGAGCTGGGCGTGAAGCCGATTACCGCCCAGCCCCATCAGCAACCCGTTGGGCGTGGTGACCAGGCAACCGCCGGTGTTGCAGATGGCCCGGACCGCGTCGTAGCTCCAGCGGTTAGCTCGCTGCCGCTGAACAATCCGCTCGAATTCGACCACACCGTAGGGCGTCTCGGGAAAATCGTTGCGGGTGCTGGTCCGGCCGTAGCCGGTACCCGCGTTGAGCAGGTATGTCAGCCGCACCGCGTGACGGGTCTCCTTCCCGCCGGCACCGCGGGGAACCACGAAGAAGCTCTGACCGTGCGGGTCGGTGATCTGCTCCATCGCGTCCAGAGCCCGGAAGCTGTCACGGGAGAGGCGCTGCCGGCGGACGATCTCGGCCACCGCCTGCGGGGCAACCCCGCGCCGGTCGAGGTTCGCCAGCCAACTGTGGTGCGCCGGCGACGCCGATACGACGGCAGCGCGAGTGTGTCGACCGGGGCTCCCGCGCCAGCGCGAGGCACCCCCAGCCACGTCCGCGACCGAAAGACGGCGGCTAGGCCGGGTTGATGCCGGCGCTGAGCACCTGCACCGCGTTGACCAGGCCGTCGATCAGCTTGCCGTCGCTGAATTCCGCGGCCGCCGCGGCCACACCCTGCGATGCCGCCACCGGGGCGATGCGGTCGGCCACACCGGCGCCGTAGACCACCTCGATGGCCCGCTGGTCCGGCGAGACCGCGATGAGCACCGCGTCGTTGGGGGTGGGCACCTTCGCCAGGATCTCGCGCGCCCGCGCGGCGGTGTCTGAGCCCAGGTCCCCGATGTAGACGGCGAAACGGGCGTTGGTCTGCCGTGACCCGTAGGTCAGCGCATCATCGAGCGCCACCAGCTCCTTGACCGGGAACGGGTAGTGCAGCGACGCCTCGCCCGGCTCCGTGACCCCGGAAATCCGACCGCTGTAGGTGATCGCCGACCCGTACGGCAGGTCCGCCGGATCGATCGTCGCGACCTCACCAGTTGCCACTGGCTCCACCCCCCACGCTGAACTCGGACTTGCCATGACCATGGCCGCGACCGACGGCCTCGTCGGTCGCCGCCCACAGGATCGGTGGATGTGTCCAACGGTCGGCCATCTGGTAAACGGCCGCGCGCGGCCCCTTCTGCGACCAGATCCGGGCTGACAGCAGCGCGACCAGCACAACCGGAATGCCGACGAAGTAGCCGAGGAATGACAACACGCTCACGCCGTAGACGGTATCCCACCGGGAATCGACCGGTGGCGGGAACCCGGGCTGAGGCCATATCTTCGCACTGGTAACCGGCGTCCGGCAGGTCTGCGCCGTCGTTGCAGAAGGGCGATGATCAATGGTTCTTGCGGCAGCTGTCCAGTTGGAGGCCGTGCTGGGCGATGTGTCGGCCAATCTGGCCGCCTGTGAGCGCCTTGCCGATGCGGCGGGCCGGGCCGGTGCCGAAGTGATCGCGCTGCCGGAGTTCTTCACCACCGGGATCGGCTTCGACGAGTCGCTGGCCACCGCCGCGCTGCCGCCCGATGGTGCGGCGACCGAGCTTCTCACCGCCCTGGCCCGCCGGCATCGCGCACTGGTGGGTGGGTCATTCCTGTGCCGCGATCCCGACGGCCACGTCCGCAATGCCTACCTGCTCGCCGAGCCCGACGGCGGTTCAGCGAGGCTCGACGAAGGAGAGCCGAAGCTGGGACCGCCGCATGGAGCCGGGGTGGTGGGCCGGCACAACAAGGATCTGCCCACGATGTGGGAGAACGCCTTCTACACCACCGGCGACGACGACGGGGTGCTCGCTGCGGCCGAACACGCGGTGGGGGCCGCGGTGTGCTGGGAGCTGATGCGCACCCAGACCGTGCGCCGGCTGCGCGGCCGGGTGGACCTGATGATGACAGGCTCGGGCTGGTGGTCGATTCCGCGGTGGCGACCGCACGCGCTCTTCGACCGCCTGGAACGCAATAACGCCGGCACCGCTCGGCGGGCGGCGGCGTCGTTCGCCCAGTACGTCGGCGCCCCGGTGGTGCACGCCGCCCATGCCGGCACCCTGACCTGCGCCATGCCGTGGCTGCCCTTGACGTATCGGGGCCACTTCGAAGGCGCCACCCTGATCACCGACGCCGACGGCACCGTCGTCGCCGAGCGGCGCGCCGACGAGGGCGAGGGCATCGTCCTGGGTGAGATCACGCTGGGGCGGCAACCGGCCCGACTCGACCCGCCCGCCGGCTTCTGGCTGCATCGGCGAGGGACGCTGCCGACCGCGGTGTGGCACTACCAACGCTGGCATGGCCGTCGCTGGTACCGGCGCCACGTCGTTCAACCGGCCTAGTTCAGGCGGCGCCTTCGCCGAGGTAGCGCATCCACACCGGATCGAGGTCGTGGATCACCGCCAGCAGCCGCCAGTGCTGGCCCTTCGGCGACGTGGGCACCAACCGCAGCGTCCAGCCGAGCTCGGCCAACAACCGGTCGGCCTTGCGGTGATTGCAGGCCGAGCAGGCGGCCACGCAGTTCTCCCAGGAGTGGTCGCCGCCCCGGCTGCGCGGCACCACGTGGTCGACGGTGTCGGCCTTGCCGCCGCAGTAGGCGCAGCTGTGTCGGTCGCGGTGCATCAGCGCGGCGCGGGTCAACGGGATCCGGGCGCGGTAGGGCACCCGGACATAGGACCGCAGCCGGATCACCGAGGGCACCACCACCGACCGGGTCGCCGAGTGGATGACCGGGCCGGCCGGGTCGTCGTGCACCACATCGGCCTTGCCGCAGATCAGCATGACGATGGCACGCCGCAGTGGAAGCGCCGTCAACGGCTCGAAGGTGGAGTTCAGCAGCAGCACCCGCCGCCGGGTCCAGATCGAGGCGGCGTCGTCGCCAGTCCCCGAAGCAGACACCGAGTGCAGGCTGGGGGTGGCGGCAAGCCCGGTCAGGCTCGCCACCGGGGCACCGGGTCTGCGGTGGCCCCGACGCTTCATATCGGCCTTCGGGAGTCGTTTTCGTGCTGCACCATAAATCCTCCGCGGAACAGTTCACCATGATTCGACGCTGGTCGCACGCCTAATTGCTGTGTGTTCTAGCTGTGTGTCTGGCAGGAACCGGCGATAGCCCACAATGGTGGCGATGCAGCCGATAGAAGAACCTTCGTTTTATGACGCCGTCGGCGGGGCGGAAACCTTCCACGCCATCGTGTCGCGGTTTTATCAACTGGTCGCCCAGGACGCGATCCTGCGCCCGATGTACCCCGCCGACGACATGGACGGCGCCGAGGAGCGGTTACGGATGTTCCTCGAGCAGTACTGGGGCGGCCCGCGCACCTATTCCGAACGCCGCGGCCACCCGCGGCTGCGGATGCGCCACGTCCCGTTCCGGATCGGCCCGCTGCAACGCGACGCCTGGCTGCGCTGCATGGTCACCGCGATCAACGAGATCGACGGCGACACCCTCGATGACGCACGCCGCGCCGAGCTGTTGGACTACCTGCACTCGGCGGCCGATTTCCTGGTCAACGCGCCGATCTGATGGACGACAGCAGCAGCCCCGACGACCACCCCTGGTGGGCCGACAGCGTGTTCTACCAGGCCTATCCCCGCTCGTTCGCCGACAGCAACGGTGACGGGGTCGGCGATCTGCCCGGGGTGATCGCCCACCTGGACTACCTGCAGGGTCTGGGGATCGACGCGATCTGGCTGAACCCGGTGACGGTGTCGCCGATGGCGGATCACGGCTACGACGTGGCGGATCCCCGTGACATCGATCCGCTCTTCGGCGACCTGGCGGCGCTGGACCGGTTGGTGACGGCCGCGCACGAACGCGGGATCAGGCTGACCATGGACCTGGTGCCCAACCACACCAGTTCGGCGCATCCATGGTTCGTCGCGGCCCTGGCGTCCGGGCCGGGCAGCCCCGAACGGGAGCGCTACGTCTTCCGCGACGGGCGCGGGCCCGGCGGCGAGCTGCCACCCAACAACTGGGTGTCGGTGTTCGGCGGTCCGGCCTGGACCCGGGTGGCCGATGCGTACGGCCCCGGCCAGTGGTATCTGCACCTGTTCGACCCGACGCAGCCCGATCTGAACTGGGACAACCCGGAAGTCATGGCGGATTTCGAGCGGACGCTGCGGTTCTGGATGGACCGCGGCGTCGACGGCTTCCGGATCGACGTCTCACACGGTATGGCCAAACCGCCGGGACTGCCCGACATGCCGGTCACCGACGTGAAACTGCTGGCGCACCGCGACGACGATCCGCGGTTCAACCAGCCGGGCGTTCATCGGATCCACCGTGCGATTCGCGCGGTCTTTGACGACTACCCCGGGGCGGTGTCCGTCGGCGAAGTCTGGGTGCACGACAACAACCTGTTCGCCGAATACCTGCGCCCGGACGAACTGCACCTGGCGTTCAACTTTCGGCTGCTCCAAGCCGACTTCGATGCGGCCGGGATCCGCGACGCGATCGAGAACTCGCTGGCCGCGGTCGCATCGGTGGACGGCACCGCTACCTGGGCGCTGGAGAACCATGACGTGCAGCGGTCGGTCACCCGATACGGCGGCGGCGCAACCGGATTGGCGCGGGCGCGGGCGATGGCACTGGTGCTGCTCGCGCTGCCGGGGGCGGTGTTCATCTACAACGGTCAGGAGTTGGGCCTGCCGGAAGTCGAGTTGCCCGATGCGGCGCTGCAGGATCCGGTGTGGGAGCGCTCCGGGCACACCAAGCGCGGCCGCGACGGCTGCCGGGTGCCGCTGCCGTGGTCGGGTACCGAGCCGGCGTTCGGGTTCTCCGACAATCCCGACACTTGGCTGCCGATGCCGCCGCACTGGGCGCCGCTGACCGTCGAGAACCAGCTCGCCGACGGCCACTCGACGCTGCAGCTCTACCGCCGAGCAATCGAATTGCGCAGCAGCCGAGCTGAATTCAGCGGACGGCAGGTGAACTGGCTGGATTCACCGCCGGGAACCCTGGCGTTCCGGCGCGGTGGCCTGGTGTGCGTCCTGAACGCCGGTGAGTGTCCGGTGGTGCTGCCCGAGGGCCGGCTGATTCTGGCCAGCGCAGCACTCGGCGACGGCATGTTGCCGCCCGACGCCGCGGCGTGGCTGGCCTGAGGGCCGGAGGGGTCACCCGCGACCACCCGACCAGACCCGGCCTGCTCAGCGTGTCCACCGCTGCAGGTACTCCCGGTGCGCCGGTGACAGCCGCACCAGCTTCTGCTCGTCGATGCTGAAGGCGGCCAACTGGCTTTCGGCAATCACCGCCGGCTTCGAATCCGGTGCGGCGCTGACCGAGCGCACCTCGTAGCCGATGGTGAAGTCCACTGTGCGCAGCCGTGAGATCCACATCGTCACCTGCAACGGCGAGTCCGTCAGCCGCAGCTGTCCCTTGTAGGTGACCTTCACCTCGGCGATCAGCAGGCCCACGCTGGTGATGTCGACCGCGAACGCCGGCGACAGGAACGGCACCCGCGCCTCTTCGAGGATGGTGACCATGGTCGCGTGGTTGACGTGCTGGTACATGTCGATGTCCGACCAGCGCACCGGAACTGCGGCGATGAAACCCGGTTTCACGGCATCGTCGCCGGCGAGTTTGCTCATGACGCCGATCCCCGGCCGCTGGCCCGGGTCATGCTGCGGAGCTGCCGCGCGGCCACCGACAGTGCGGCCAGATCCCGCTGATCGGATCGGTAGATCTGGGTCAAGGTGCGCCGCGCCCGTTCCACCCGTGACCCGTTGGTCGATTCCCACTCGGTGATTTTCTGCATCCCGTCCTCGTCCGGTTCGCCGACCGCCAGCACGTCCAAGCACAGCGACCGCACCGAATTGTAGATGTCATCACGGATCGCCAACCGCGCCAAGGCATGCCAGCGGTCAGCCCGCGGCAATTGCGCCACCGCGGTCAGCAGCCCGTCGGTGCCGAGCCGGTCCATCAGCGCGAAGTAGGTGTCGGCAACCTCGGCGGCGTCGCGCTCGGTGATGTCGGCGACGTCGATGACATCGAGCAGGCTGTAGCGGTACAGTCCCATGGCGATGAGGGCGGCAAGATCCTCGGGTACGCCTTGATCCCGGAACTCACCGGTGTGCTTGGCGACGATGCCGGCGTCGGCGCCGCGCAGCCATTCCGACATCCGCGGCGTCAACTGCCCGACCTGTTCGGCGAACCGGTTGATCTCGGCGCCCACCGCCAACGGTTGCGGACGGTAGTTGAGCAGCCAGCGCCCGGCGCGGTCGATGAGCCGACGCAGATCCAGCGTCATCCGGTCGCAGACGGCCACCGGAAGTCCGTCCTGCTCGCCGGCCACCCGGATCCGGCGCCACAGCTCGCCCACCCCGAAGATCGCGTCGGTCGCCACGTAGGCGCGTACCGCGTCGGTCAGCTCGACACCCACGTCCTCGGTGATCCGGAAGGCGTAGGTGATGCCGGCGGTGTCCACCACATCGTTGATCAGCATGGTGGTCACGATCTCGCGGCGCAGCTGATGCGAGCGGATCTCGGGTGTGAACCGCTGCTGCAGCACACGCGGGAAGTACTGCGGCAACCGGGCCGCGAACACGTCCTGTTCCGGCATGTCGGTTGCCAGCACCGCAGCCTTGAGGGTCAACTTGACGTGCGCCATCAGCGTGGCCAGTTCCGGTGACGCCAGGCCCAGCCCGGCTTCGGAGCGCCGGGCGATCTCCTTCTCCGACGGCAGCGCCTCCAGCTCACGGTTCAGACCGCGGTCGGCCACCAGGTGCCGGATCTGGTCGGCATGCACCGGCAGCAGGCTGGCCGCATTGGCCCGGCTGGTGCCCATCAGGTCGTTCTGTGCGGTGTTGTCGGCCAGCACCAGCGCACTGACTTCCTCGGTCATCGACGCCAGCAGCTGTGGCCGGTCGGCGGGGTCGAGCTTGCCGCGCGTGATCAGCGAGTCGATCAGAATCTTGATGTTGACCTCGTGGTCGGAGCAGTCGACACCGGCCGAATTGTCCAGCGCGTCGGTGTTGATCCGGCCGCCGGCCAGGTCGAACTCGACGCGGCCCAGCGGTGTCACGCCGAGGTTCCCGCCTTCACCGATCACCTTGGCGCGCAACTGGTTTCCGTTCACCCGGACCAGATCGTTGGCGCGATCGCCGACGTCGCTGTCGGATTCGGTCTCGGCCTTGATGTAGGTTCCGATGCCGCCGTTGAACAACAGGTCCACCGGCGCGCACAAAATCGCCCGGATCAGCGCGGGCGGGTGCAGTTCGGTGACTCCCTCATCAAGGCCCAGCACCGCTCGCATTTGCGGGCTGATCGGCACCGATTTCAGCTCGCGCTGATAGACACCGCCACCGGCACTGATCAGCGCCTTGTCGTAGTCGTCCCAACTGGATCGGGGCAGGTCGAACAGCCGCTGCCGCTCGGCGAAGGACCGGGCCGCATCCGGGTCCGGATCCAAGAAGATGTGCCGGTGGTCGAACGCGGCCAGCAACCGGATATGTTCGCTGCGCAGCATTCCGTTTCCGAACACGTCGCCGCTCATGTCCCCGATGCCGACGACGGTGAAGTTCTGGGTCTGGGTGTCGATCCCCATCTCGCGGAAGTGCCGCTTGACCGATTCCCAGGCGCCCTTGGCGGTGATGCCCATTTCCTTGTGGTCGTAGCCGACTGATCCACCGGAGGCGAACGCATCGCCGAGCCAGTAGCCGTAGGATTGCGCGACCTCATTGGCGATGTCGGAGAAACTGGCGGTTCCCTTGTCGGCGGCGACCACCAGGTAGGCATCGTCGCCGTCGCGGCGCACCACCTCCGGGGGCGCGCTGACGGCGTGGGTGACGTGGTCGACGTTGTCGGTGACGTCGAGCATGCCCGAGATCAGCAGCTTGTAGCAGGCGATGCCCTCCTGGCGGGTGGCTTCACGGTCGGCGCCGGGGTCGCCGGTGGGCATCGGGGGGCGTTTGACCACGAATCCGCCCTTGGCGCCGACCGGGACGATGACGGCGTTCTTGACCTCTTGGGCCTTGACCAGTCCGAGGATCTCGGTGCGGTAGTCCTCACGACGGTCCGACCACCGCAGTCCACCGCGCGAGACGAACCCGAATCGCAGGTGCACCCCTTCGACGCGGGGCGAGTAGACGAAGATCTCGAATTTGGGCCGCGGTAGCGGCAATTCGTCGATCAATTGGGGGTCCAGCTTGAACGCCAAGACATTTTGGGCGCGAGCCGACTCGGCGCGGGTCACGAAGTAGTTGGTGCGCAACGTGGCCTGGATCAGCGAGGCGAACGCGCGCAGCACCCGGTCGGTGTCCAGGCTGACCACCGCGTCGATATCGGCTGCCACGTCGGCGGCCGCCGCCTGCGCATCGCGGCCGCGAGACGATCGGGACGGATCGAACAACGCCTCGAACAACGCCACCAACGCCCGCGCGGTGCCCGGGCGATCATTGAGCACCGAGGCGATGTGGCTCTCGCTGTAGGGAAAACGCGCCTGACGCAGGTATTTGGCGTAGCCGCGCAGCACCACCACCTGCTGCCAGGCCAGGCCGGCGCGTAGCACCAGCTCGTTGAACCGGTCGATCTCGACACGGCCCTCCCAGATCGCGGTGACTCCGTCGGCGAAGCGTCGCTGGGCGGCGTCGCGTTCGGCGTCGGTTGCCGGAATGTCGATGCTGGGGTGCGGCGACAGCTTGAACTTGTAGATCCACACCGTCAGACCATCGGTGCGGGTGACGGTGAACGGCCGCTCCTCGAGCACCACCACACCCATGGACTGCAGCATCGGCAGCAGCTGACTCAATGAGGCACCGCGTCCGCCGAGGAACCACGTCAATGGGACCGCGTCGGCCTTGCCGTAGTCGGAGACCACCAATCGGACCGAGCCATCGGTCACCGCCTCGATGATCGCGATGTCCTCGACGGCTTCTGCCGGTGTCACGGCCTGCTTGTAGGTCCCGGTGAACGCCGCCGCGTAGTGCTGCGCGTGCTGTTCTACCGGGGTTCCGCCCGCCGCGCCGATCATCCGGTCCGCCCAGGTGCGGCTGGCCTCGGTCAACCGCGCCTGGATCCGCACCCGGTTGGCCTCGGAGGTGTCGACGGTGCGCGCCTTCGGGTCAGTGGGCAGCCGGACCATGAAATGGATCAGCGCCCAAGGGGCTTCGCTGACCCGGGCGCTGTACTCCACGCCGACGCCACCGAACTCGGCGGCCAGGATCTCCTCCATCTGCAGCCGGACCGGGGTGGTGTAGCGGTCACGCGGCAGGTACACCAGGCATGACACGAAGCGCCCGGTCCGGTCGCCTCGCAGGAACAGCAACGCGCCGCGCCGCGAGCCCAGGTTGGCAACGGCCATCGCCATGTTCAGCAGTTGCTCGGAGCTGATCGCGAAAAGCTCTGAGCGCGGGACGGTTTGGATGATGTCGAGCAGCAACTGGCCCGGGTGACCCGGCTCGCTCTCCGAGAGCGCCAGTGCGTGGCGCACGGTCCGGGAGATGACCGGGATCTCGAAGACATCGGCGTTCATGGCGCCGGCGGTGAACAGCCCGACGAAACGGTGCGCGACGATGTCCTCACCGGTGTTCTCCCGGATCACCACCACGTAGGTGTGTGAGCCGAAACGCATGTAGCTGGGCACGGTGGCCTGCGCCAGGGTCAGTAGGTCATCACCGGTGAGCATGGGCCGCACCGACTTCCGCGTCTGCAGCACGCCCAGCCGGTCGGCGTCGTCGACCAGCACCTGCCCGTCACGGACCACGCCGCGTTGGTAGCCGAGCAGCACGAAGTGCCCGTCGGCCAGCCAGCGCAGCAGCGCGGCGACATCGTCGCGGTCCGGCGCGGTGTAGTGCCCGTGCGCGTTGGTTTCGACGTCCCCGGCCAGGGTGTTGAGCGCATCGTGCATCGCCTGCGAGTCGGTGGCGACCTGGCGGACGTCGGCCATCACGTGGGGCAGCAGCTGTTTGGCCTCGGCCAGCGCTTCGCGGCTGACCGACGGTGAGAGCTGAACATGAATCCAGGTCTCGCCGGCCGAACCGTCTGCCGACTTGTCGCCGTCCGAAGGCTTCGGCGCGACCCAGCGAAGTTCGCCGTCGGCGTCGCGGCCAACGGTGAACACCGGCGTCATGATGCCGGTGTAGGCCACCCCCAGCCGGTGAAGCAGCACCGCCACGGAATCCACCAACATGCCGGCATGCCCGGTGACCGCTTGCAGGGCCGGGCCGAAACCGGCGGCGTCGTCGGCGGCGTAGACGCCGACCCGGGTTTCACCGGCAGGCCGGTGTTGCGCCAGCCGGGCGTGGGCTGCCAGCAACGACGGCGTCACCACAGCCGCGGCCCGTCCGGCCAAATCCTCACCGGACCGGTCGTCGCCGGTCAGCGCATCGCTGTGTGGGCCCCGGTAGGTGGCGACATAGGCGCCCGCGACCCAGTCGGGGATGTCGTGTGGCTGAGCGGGATCGGGAAGCGTTGTCCATGCGGCTGTTCGCCGCTCGGTGGATTCCGTCATCCCCACCCCTCCTGAGCACGTGTCAGCTCCGGCAGCGCCGCTACCGGCCTCACACTAGTCGCGGGTGAGTCTGCGGTGGGTCACTCGATGCGGACGCGCCGCCTCGGCTCCGAGGCGTTCGATCTTGTTCTCCTCGTAGGCGCCGAAGTTGCCTTCGAACCAGAACCATTTGGCCTCATCATCCGCGTCGCCTTCCCAGGCCAGGATGTGGGTGCAGGTGCGGTCGAGGAACCAGCGGTCGTGGGAGATCACCACCGCACAGCCCGGGAAGTTCACCAGCGCGTTCTCCAGCGAACCCAGGGTTTCGACGTCCAGGTCGTTGGTCGGCTCGTCGAGCAGGATCAGGTTGCCGCCCTCTTTGAGGGTCAGCGCCAGGTTCAGCCGGTTGCGTTCGCCGCCGGAGAGCACTCCGGCCGGCTTCTGCTGGTCGGGGCCTTTGAAGCCGAACGCCGACACGTAGGCACGCGACGGGATTTCGTTCTGCCCGACCTGGATGTGGTCGAGCCCGTCGGAGACCACCTCCCAGACCGTCTTTTTCGGGTCGATGCCCGCCCGGGACTGGTCGACGTAGCTGAGCTTGACCGTCTCGCCGACTTTGACCGTGCCGCTGTCGGGTTCCTCGAGGCCGACGATGGTCTTGAACAGTGTGGTCTTGCCGACCCCGTTGGGGCCGATCACTCCGACGATGCCGTTGCGGGGCAACGTGAATGACAGGTCCTTGATGAGCATGCGCCCGCCAAAGCCCTTGTCGAGGTTTTTGACCTCCACGACCAGGTTGCCCAGCCGCGGCCCGACCGGGATCTGGATCTCCTCGAAGTCGAGTTTGCGGGTCTTCTCCGCCTCGGCCACCATCTCCTCGTAGCGCTGCAGGCGGGCCTTGTTCTTGGCCTGACGCGCCTTGGCGCCCGAGCGCACCCAGGCCAGCTCCTCTTGCAGCCGCTTCTGCAGCTTGGCGTCCTTGCGGCCGGCCACCGCGATGCGCTCGGCCTTCTTCTCCAGATAGGTCGAGTAGTTGCCCTCGTAGGGGTAGGCCCGGCCGCGGTCGAGCTCGAGGATCCATTCCGCCACGTTGTCGAGGAAGTAGCGGTCGTGGGTCACCGCCAGGATCGCGCCCGGGTAGCTGGCCAGGTGCGATTCCAGCCACTGCACACTCTCGGCGTCGAGGTGGTTGGTGGGCTCGTCGAGCAGCAGCAGATCAGGCTTGGACAGCAACAGCTTGCACAGCGCGACGCGCCGCCGCTCACCACCGGAGAGGTTGGTCACCGGCTCGTCGGGCGGCGGGCAGCGCAGCGCGTCCATGGCCTGCTCGAGCTGCGAGTCGATGTCCCATGCGTTGGCGTGGTCGAGCTCCTCCTGCAGCCGGCCCATCTCCTCCATCAGCTCGTCGGAGTAGTCGGTGGCCATCAGTTCGGCGACTTCGTTGAACCGGTCCAGCTTGACCTTGATGTCGCCGAGGCCCTCCTCGACGTTGCCGCGGACGGTCTTCTCCTCGTTCAGCGGCGGCTCCTGTTGGAGGATGCCGACGCTGGCCCCCGGAGCGAGGAACGCGTCGCCGTTGTTGGGGGTGTCCAGACCCGCCATGATCCGCAAGACGCTCGACTTGCCGGCCCCGTTGGGGCCGACCACACCGATCTTGGCGCCTGGCAGGAAACTCAACGTGACGTCGTCGAGGATGACCTTGTCGCCGTGCGCCTTGCGGACCTTCCTCATCGTGTAGATGAACTCAGCCATACCGCGGTGTCGCCTCCTGGTCTCGCGAATTTGCTCGCGGCCCATCCTAGGCGGTCGAGCCGGCGCGACCGTCGGGCGCTGGTCAGGCGGTCAGCGCCATCCCATCGTCGGCCTCGGCGGTGTCAGCGGCCTCGGCACCCGGTTCCCCGCCCGCAAGCCCCGGGTCGGCGTCGGCGGGAAGAGCGGCCGGCGGCTGGTCCGGTCCGGCGGCGATGATCTTCTCGACGCGCGCGGCGCACCGAGCCAGATCCGGTCCGACCGCCGTGGCGCGCAGCTCCACCGATGAGCGCCGAACGCCGTCCCTGTCCTCGTACTCGCTGGTGAACACGTGCCCGACCACCACGACCGGCAGGCCCTTACTCAACGATGCGCCCACTCCGGTGACCAATTTGTCCCAGCAGTTGACCGTGACGAACAGTGAGTTGCCCGCCTCCCAGTTGCCGTCGGCGCCACGCCGGCGCGAGTTGCTTGCGACCCGGAACTTGATGAGTTCGTGCTCCCCCACCCGGCGGCGGATCGGATCGGAGGCCACGTTGCCCACCACGGTCAAGTTCGTTTCGTACATTGCGGGTTTCCTTCCTGGTTGCGGCGGACGCGATCAGCCCGCCGGTGCTGCACCCATTGAGCCCGCAGCAGCCGACAACCGGGGCGGGCCGACCGTGGCTGTCACGGCCGGCTGTGGAAGGAATACGAACTGGGGATAACCCCGACAGCGGTGCTACACCCGCGGCTTGGCGACGCTCACCGGCGCATTCCAATTCGAGAAGGTGATCACAACGGACTCGTCGGCACCGGACGCCAGCTTGAGCGCCACCAGGTGATGATCACCGGTCTCCTGGATCCAGACCGTGCACGACGTGCGTTTGGTGGCCTGCAACTGCGGCACGATCTTCTTCGCCGCGCGGGCCGACACCTGGCCGCTGATCCGGACGGTGTGCACTTCGTCAGTGCCCAGCTCGATCGTCTCGCGGCCCTCGACCTCCGGGTCGATGAACTCGGTCAGCATCTCGGCGAGTCCGGTATCCGGGCTCAGGATCGACGCCACGTCGTAGAAGTTCGCGGCAGGCCCGTAGTCGATCCACCGGCCCTCATCTTGCGACACGTAGAGGTCGCCCCCGAACACCACGAACTCCACGTAAGCCGGCGCCCCCCGGTACCTGATCTTGGCGTAGCCCTTCGCCGCCTCGGCAGGCTGCCGGGTCACGTCGCCGTCGAGCGCGCTGATCGCCATGTTCTCGATACTGCTGCTCGCCGACAGACTCAGGTGCGCGCTGTCGACTGCTGCGGTGGTGACGCTGGAATCCTTGAGAATCGCTGCGGCGGTCGGTAGTGGCTCGCTGGCCTTTTTCGAGGACGTGGCCGACGGCTTCGAAGACGTGGGCGATTCCACAGCCGACGGTGATTCGGGAGCCGACGACGCCGTCGGCGCGGAGGCCGGCGCGGTGGTCGGCGCGACTGTCGAGGTGACAGCAGACGACGAAACCGACGGCGCGGTTGGCGGGGTGGACGAGCAACCGGCGACCAGGGCAGCGGCGGCACTCGCAACAGTCAGTACGGCGGGAAGCCTGCGCATGCCCGTCATGCTAGGTGCCCTCGACCACGCGGACCCGGCAGGGGCACCGCACCACGATGAAACCGTTGGTATACCTTGCTTAGCGGTGGATACCAAAGGCCAGTCCGGCAGCGGTGCACACACCGACCGCAGCACATGGGCACGCGACGAAATCCGGGTCTCGGACCCAAAAGCCATGCAACGCTCGATCGCCGGCACTGCTGTCGGCAACTTCATGGAGTGGTACGACTTCGGCATCTACGGCTTCCTCGCCACCACGCTCGCGCAGGTCTTCTACCCCGGCGACAGCTCCAGCGCGGTGGGTCTGATCGCCACGTTCGGCACCTTGGCGGCAGCTTTCGCGGTGCGGCCGTTCGGCGGGATATTCTTCGGCGCGCTCGGTGACCGCATCGGCCGCAAGAAGGTCCTGATCATGACCGTCTCGCTGATGGCGATCGGCACCACCATCACGGGACTGCTGCCGTCCTACGAGGCGATCGGGGTCTGGGCTCCGATCCTGCTGATCATCACCAAGCTGATGCAGGGCTTCTCCACCGGCGGCGAGTACGTCGGCGCGATGACCTACGTCAGCGAACACGCCCCGGACCGCAGCCGGGGCGCGCTGACCGGATATCTGCCGTTGGGCACACTGGGCGGCTACATCACCGGCGCCGGCGTGGTCACGCTGATCCAGTCCCAACTGCCGGTTTCGGACATGCTGCACTGGGGCTGGCGAGTCCCCTTCCTGCTGGGCGTGCCACTGGCGTTCGTCACGCTGTACATGCGGCTGCGCATCGATGAATCACCGGCCTTTGAAGAGCTGGGGCAGGCCGGTGAGGACAACTCGGTGGCCGGCGAAACCGGGTGGCAGCAGTTCCGGCAGACCGTCGTGGGACAGCGCAGCGGGCTGTTGATCTGCATGGGCCTGGTGCTGGCGGAGAACGTCACCAACTACATGCTCACCGGCTACCTGCCGACGTACTTCAAACAGGTCGGCGGTATCAGCGGCAGCCGCGGGCTGACGATGATCGTGGTGGCGCTGGTGATGATGTTGATCGTCGTGATGCCGCTGGCCAGATTGTCTGATCGCATCGGCCGCAAGCCGCTGCTGTGGACCGGCAGCAGCCTACTGATCTTCGGCTCCGTGCCGGCGTTCCTACTGATCCGCCACGGCGGAAGCTATCCGATCCGGCTACTCGGTGTGCTGCTCATCGGGCTGATGCTGGTGTGCTTCAACAGCACCACACCGTCGACGCTGCCCGCGCTGTTCCCCACCCAGGTGCGCTTTTTCGCGGTGGCCATCGGATTCAACATCTCGGTCTCGTTGTTCGGTGGCACCACTCCGCTGGTCGCCGAGACGCTGGTCTCGGGAACCGGCAACGTGATGTTGCCGGCCTTCATCCTCATGGCCGCGGGCGTCGTGGGCGCGATCACGCTGTGGTTCACGCCCGAGACGGCCGGGAAGGTGCTGCCGGGCTCGGGGCCTTCGGTGGCAACCGAGCAGGAAGCGGACGCCATCGCCGAGACCGGATTGCGCGAATAGCGTCAGTGCCGCCCGAGGGCGTCGCGGCGAGCCACCTGGGCCAGCATCGCGTTATAGGCGGCCAACTCGGCGTCGTCGTCCCGGTCGGCGGACCGGTCCATCCGTTTCGCCGTCCGGCTATCACTGCGATGCCACTGCACCAATAGCGCGATCATCACCATCACCAGCGGCAATTCCCCTGCCGCCCAAGTGATTCCCCCACCCAGGTGCTGATCTCCGGCCAGGTCGGTGTGCCAGGGCAACCCCAGGCTGGCATAGAACCACTCGCCCAGCACCTTGTGCATGCCCATCAGCAGCACCCCGAAGAAGCCGTGCATCGGCAGCGAGGCGAACACCACCGCCAGTCTGGCCAGCGGTGAGATCGGACGCGGAGTGGGATCCACCCCGATCACGACCCAGTAGAAGAGGTAGCCGCTGAGCATGAAGTGCACGTTCATCGCGACGTGCCCCGCGTGGCTGCCGACGATCGAGTCGAAGATGGTGCTGAAGTACAGCCCGTAGAAGCCGGCGACGAAGATCACCGCCGCGATGACCGGGTTGGTGAAAAATCGCGAGACCCGGCTGTGCAGTGCCGCCAACAGCCATTCCCGCATTCCGGGCGGTTCGCCGCGCCCGGCGGCTGGCAGCGCCCGCAGCGCCAACGTGGTCGGCCCGCCCAGCACCAGCAGGATCGGCACCAGCATCGACAGCAGCATGTGCACCACCATGTGCATGCTGAACATCGCCGGCATGTAGCGCCCGGTTCCCGACGAGGTGGCGACGAGCAGCGTCGCACAGCCCAGCAGCCAAGCCGTGGTGCGGCCCGCCGGCCAGGCGTCGCCGCGGCGTCGCAGGCGCAGCACACCGGCCAGGTAGACGGCAGCCAGCACCACTGCGGCGGTGCCGAAGATCACGTCGAACCGCCAGTCGAACAGGATCCGCGCCACGGTGGGCGGGCCGGCGAAGTCGTAGCCGATCTTCACCATCGGCACCGACGGGTTCAGCACTGGCGGTGGCGGCGGAGGGGTTCGCCCCAGTCCGACCGCGATCCCGAAGGTGGCCGCGAGGATAGCGGCCTCGACCAGGGCCAGCCGGATCAGCGCGGCGCTCGACGGCGGGTCGGTCCGCAGCGCCGCGACCCCGCTGCGCCGCTGCTGCCAGCCCAGCACACCGAGCAGGCACAGCGCGACGACCTTGGCCAGCACCAATCGGCCGTACTCGCTGGTCAGCAGGTCCGACGGGGCGACGCGCACCAGCGCGTTGAGCACCCCGGACAATCCCATGGCCACAAAGCACCACAACGCCACCGCGGAGAACCGCCGGGCCGCCAGACCGGCGTGTTCACCGCCGCGCAGCGCGTGTACCAACAGCGCGAACAGACCGCCGGCCCACAGCCCGGCCGCGGCCAGGTGGATCAGCAGGCTGTTGGTGGCCAAATCATGTGAGCCGCCGGCCGCCGAGTGCCCGGTCAGACCCAGCGGGACGAGGGTGAACAGCGAACCCGCCAGCAGCACCGGCGTCCAGGACCAGCGCAGCACCGCCAGGCTGACCAAGGTCACCGCCGCGGCGAGAGCTGCCGTCCATCGCCACGCGGACGCGGTGTTGATCATCCCGGTCAGCGACCAGGTGGTGGCCGGATTCAGGAACTCCGACAGGGGGTGTCCGGAGACATCGGAGATGGTCAGCGGCACCAGCAGCGCCGCGCACACCGCCCAGATCCCCGACGCCACGGCGCCCAGCCGCAGGGCGCGGTAGCCGGCGACGTCGAGCACACCGCTGGATTGTGGCGGCACCAGGAACGCGGCGAGCAGAAACGAGCCGACCGCCAACACCGCGGCGATCTCGCCGACCGCCCGCACGAACGGCAGGCCCAGGGTCGTCACCGGGCCCGGATCGGGCAGGCCGGTCACCGTCAGGGCATCGGCCAGCGACAACGCGGCGATCGCGGCGGCGGTACCGCCGGCCAGGATCGCCACCCCGGCCAGCACCGGCACGAACTTGGCCGAGCGGGCACGGGTGGCCGGAGCAGAGGTCATGGTCCCAGCGTATGGTGCGCTCCCGAAACTCCGCGTATCGAGGCGCCGCGGCGCTATTGGCCGGCCACTCCACGCCAATACCGGCGCATCTCGGTGTCTCGGGCGACGAATGCCTCCCGGGCGATCCGGGCGATGTGGTCGGAGTCCTTCAGGATGCTCCGTAATTCAGCCCGGAACGCCCGGCGGCGCTCGGCCAGGTCCGCGGTGTTCTCCAACAGCTCCTGGTCGGCGACGACTTGGCATGCCGTGGCGAACAGCAAGGTGGACACCGACTCACTGCTGCGGACCCGCCCCTGCGCCACGTACTGGCGGCCGACCCCCAGGGCCGACTGGGTCAGTTCCTGCTCGCCGACGTCGGCCGGCGCATCGCAGAGCACGTCGGCGACGATCTCGTAGGCCTCGAAGAAAACCCGCAGCATGACATCGGAGGTCACCGGGGTTTTCTCCGACAGAATCCCGTCGACCTCGGCGCCACCGGCGGCGACCCGCGACTCCCAATCGGAGAACCAGGACATCTCCTCGGCGATGTTGTCGCGGAACGTGGCCGAGTCGGCGAAGTAGAAATCGAACTTCAGCAGGTCCCGCAACCGCATCGCCTGAGTCCAGAACGCCTCGAGCCGGTCACCCTCGCCGCGACGGGCGTGAGCCAGTGCCAGCTCGACGATCGAGGTCTCCAGGAAGGCGTGGATGACCGAATTGCGGTAGAACGAGGCGGCGTGCTCGTCCTCGGGGGCGATCCGCCACACCGACTCGCGGCCCCCGTCGACGCGGGTGACCGGGTGCCCGTTGGACATCGCATCGACCGCCGCGCGCACCCCGTCGCGGCTGCGCAGCCGCAGCGCGCTGGTGGAGATCGGGGTCTGCTTGCGTTCCAGAAAGTCCAGACCGTCTTGCAGCGAATGATGGATCTGGTCCAGCGTCAACGCCAGCCCGTGGGTGGTCAACAGCAGCGCCGACACCAGACCGGTGGCACTGATCGGGGTGACGCGCTGAATCCGCCATGCCACCTCGATGGCCATCTTCTGCATGGCCAGCCGCTTGGCATCCGGATCGGTCGCCGCGGGACCGTCGGGGGCACCGAGGTACTGGCGCATCGACACCGCTTCGGGGAAACGCACGTAGATCTTGCCGTAGCTGCGTTCGCCCTGCGCCTTGATGAACCGATAGAGCCAGCGAGCACCCTCCGGTGTCTTCTCCCCACCGCGGGCGTAGGCGGCATATTCGTCGGTCTCGTGTAACTGATCGAAGCTGATCGAAACACCTTGCAGCAGCACATCATCAGTGCGGTCATCCAGGTATGCATCGGCGACGTAGGTCATCAGCCCCAGCTTGGGGGGCAGCATCTTGCCGGTGCGCGACCGGGTTCCCTCGATGGACCAGCTCAGGTTGAACCGTTTCTCCATCACGTAGCCGACGTACTCCTTGAGCACGTACTTGTAGAGCGGGTTGTTGCCGATGCTACGCCGGATGAAGATCACCCCGGCCCGGCGCAGTAGCGGTCCCATCAATCCGAAAGACAGGTTGATCCCGGCGAATACGTGAACCGGCGGCAGCCGGTTCTCGGCCATCGCGACCGGCATGACCGCACCGTCGATGTAGGAGCGGTGGGAGAACAGCAGCACCGCGGGATGGCTTTCCAGCGCGGTGCGCAGCGCGGCCACCTGATACTCGTCGTAGTCGATCTCGGGGTCGAAGCCGCGGCTGAGCAACCGGGTCAGCACCCCGACCAGGTCGACGGAGACACGACTCCACCCGGTGGACAGCTCGTCGAGCATCTTGCCCGCCTCTTCGAGCGTGGCACCGGGAATGGCCTTGAGTCCCTCGCGAAAACGGGCGGAGGCCAAGATCTCCGGCTTTACCAGCCGCGGCGACTTGTACTGTGGCCCCAGGATTCGGTATTCGGCACGTTCCAGCGCCAGCACCGCCCGCCGGGTGACGAAGTGCGCGAAGTCGCGGGGGTTGTCGCCGACGGTGTTCTCACGCCACTGCTCGCGCAGCTGGGCGACGGTGGCCGGTTCACCGGCGACCACCCGGGCCAGCGCCGAGTCGGTACGCACGATCTGACGTTGCTGACGCTCACCGGGCCGGTATGGGTTACGGCCGGGCAGCAGCGCGGCCACTCGGGACAGCGCTGACGCTCCGGCACGCGGCATCCAGAACACTCGCACCGGCAGGACCGAGCGCTGTTCGTCGCGTTCGAGCTGTCCCACCAGCCGAGCCATCGTCGACGGCGGCCTGTCCGGTTCCAGCGGGAACAGCTCGGCGAGCACATCGGGATTCGCCTGCCGGTACCGATCCACCCAATCCCGGACCAGGCCCGCCTCCACGTCCGACGACACGAATGCCAGCACGAGCGTGTCGCCGGTCACGGTGGATCCGGAGTGATCGGCGGGGTCGGTGGCCGGGGATGTCGTCACGGCACCTCTTTCGGGCCGGCGGTCTTCTTCGCCTTCGGCGCCGCCGCTTTCTTGGCGGAAGCCTTCTTGGCCGGCGTCTTCTTGGCGGCGGACTTTTTGGCCGGCGTCTTCTTGGCGGCGGACTTCTTGGCCGGCGTGGGCGACCACTGCGGCAACTCGTCGACCGGCCAGTCGGCCAGCGTGTCCAGATAGAGCTGACGGATCTCCGCGATTCGGTCGGCCAGGTCGTCGACTGTCCAGTCCTCGACCGAAATCGCCGGGAACACCGCGACATCGACGGTGCCGGGGTTGGCGCTCATCGAATCCCGGGCGGCGACCACCTCGGCGTTGCGGATCACGATCGGCACAATCGGAATCCCGGCCGCCATCGCGATACGGAACGGCCCCTTCTTGAACGGCCCTACCCCGGTGGTGTCGACCCGGGTGCCCTCGGGTGCGATCACCACCGACAGTCCCCGCTTGGCGCGTTCCTCGACCGCGTGCAGGGATTCCACCGCGGATGCCGCGTCGTCCCGGTCGATGAACACCATCTCGGTCAGCTTTCCCAGCGGGCCGGCGATCGGGTCTCGTTCCAGCTCTCGTTTGCCGACGCTGATCCAGTTGTCGCGCACCAGCGCTGCGCTGATGACCGGGTCGACCTGGTTGCGATGATTGAAGATGAACACCGCGGGTCGGGTTGCGGTGAGGTTCTCCTTGCCGATCACGTTGAGCCGCACACCGTTGAGGCCCAGCAGCAGCTGCGGAAAGTACGCCGTGAAGAAGTTGACGCCCCGGCGCCGGCTGCCGCTCAACAGGCCCAGCCCGATCGCGCCGGCGCCCACCGGCACCATCGATCCCAGCGCGGCAAGGTTGCGCAGCTGACCGACGACGCCACTGCCGCGGCTGCTGAACCGCAGGATCGGCCACCCCCGCTTGCGCGCGACCGAGGCCATCTTGCCTTCGGGATTGGTCGGCCTGGGGTTGCCGACAAGATGCATCAACGCGACGTCCTCATCGCCGTCGGCGTAGAAATAGCTGTCCTGCAGATCGATGTCGTGTTCGGCGGCGAATTTCTGCACCGCGGCGGCTTTCCCCGGTCCCCACAGGATCGGTTCGGCCACCTCCCCGGTGAGCACACCGTTCTCGTCGGTAACGAAGGCATTGGTCAGGGTGTTGGTGATACCGAGGAAACGGGCGACCGGTTCGACCTGGATGGTCAGCGCCGAGGAACTCAGCACCACGGTGTGCCCGCGGGCCTGATGGGCGCGCACCACTTCGCGCATCTCCGGGTAGATACGCCCGGCGATCTTCTGCACGAACAACCGCTCGCCGATCTCGTCGAGATCGCTGATCGAGCGGCCCCGCAATGCCGACGACGCCTTGGTGATGAGTTGCTCGAACTCAATGCGGCCGAGTTGGTGATTGAGCCCGGCCTGGATCATGCCGAACAGCTCCCCGATCCCCATGTCGCGGCTGCGGACTCGTTCCCGGGTGAGAATGACGGCGGTGAAGCCGGCCACCAGGGTGCCGTCGAGGTCGAAGAAAGCGCCGATCTTGGGACCGGGCGGGCTGGCGGCGATCTCAGCCACCGATCCGGGCAGCCGCATGTCGCGCGGCGGCGACTTTTCACCGGTCATGACTCGGCATCCGACTCGAACGATGCCGCCACACAGCGCGGCACCGGGTCACCGGCGAGCGCCAACACCTCGTCGAATCCCTGCACCAGACAGGTGCCGAACAGCTTCTCGTCGCGGACCGCGGCCCGGTCGTAGCGGACCGTGATGGTGCACTCGCCGCCGCGGGAGATCAGCACCACCATCATCGCCACACCGGGCAGTGGACCGATTCCGTAGTGCCGCAACACTTTGGCACCCGCGATGTAGGTGTCGCCGGGATAGAAGGCCACGTTGCTGGCCTGCACGTCGGCCGCGACCACCGACTCGGTCATCTTCTCCAGCACGGGCGTCGGGAAGACGCTCAGCAGCGGCGCCACGGATCCGATCACGTCCATCGCGGGTTCTTCGCGCCGCTGGGTCATCTGGGCCCGGATCCGTTTCATCCGCTCCACCGGGTCGGCGACCCCGATCGGGGCGGCCAGGTTCACCCCGGTGAACCGGTTACCGCCCGCGGGATCGGCCTCGGCACGCAGGTTTACCGGAATCGCCATCGGCAACGTGGCGATCGGGACACCCAGTGCCCGGTGGTATCGCCCCAGCGCCCCGGAGAGCGCGGCCAGGTAGGCGTCGTTGATCGATCCGCCGCCGGCCTTGGCGGCCCGGTGCAGATCCGCCAGCCGGATGTCGAGCGCCTGGGTGCGGCTGCTCAGGCTGCGTCGCCGCAGTAGCGGCGACGGTTCGGCGGCCTGGCTCATCACCCGTGCGCCCGAGCGGACATAGCCGATGACGCCGGCCACCGCCGACAACGGATCACGAACCGTGCGGGTGGCCGCCCACAGCGTCCCCAACAGCACGTCGCGGGTGCCGCCGAGCACCGCGGCCGGCAGGTGGTTGATGCCGTCGCGCATCAAATCGTTCGACGACAGGTCCTGCGGCACCGGTTGCGGCGGCATGGCTCGGGCCGGCGGGTCGCGTTCCAGGTCGTAGATCTGTCCGAACATCGCAGCGCCACCGACACCGTCGGTGACGGCGTGGCTCAGATGCAGCATGGTGGCGGCGCGCCCGCCGGCCAACCCCTCCACCAACGTCGCCGACCACAGCGGCCGCTGAATGTCCAGCGGTGATTGCAGGCTCACCTCGGCCAGGTCGAGCACTTCGCGCAGCCCCCCGGGTTCGGGCACCCGGAGCCGGCGCACGTGAAAATCCAGGTTGAAGTCGGGGTCCACCACCCAGCGCGGCGCCGCCGTCGGCAGCGTCGGCACCACCACCTTCTGGCGCAATCGCAGTACCCGCCGGGACACGTTCTCGAACAGGCTCCGGAAACGATTCCAGTCCGGGGTGGTGTCGAGTAACTCCACGCCCATGATTCCCGACCGGGTGCGAGGATTGGCCTCGCCGCGGTGCAACAGGTAGTCGACGGCCCCCAGTTCGGTGGGCAGGCCCGCGGCGTCGATGAGGTCACCCATGTGAAGCTCCCGAGGGCTCGCCGCCAGTGCCTGCCCCGCGCACCGACGCCGCGACCACCACGTTCCCCTCCTGATTCACACTCTTCACGAGCACCATTCAACGCTAAAGCATGTCGAACAACTGTGGTGGTTGTTCGACACCGCCCTTCTCGGGCGTTCCTTGGCTCATGCCGCTGGCGCGGTGTGACCGTCGGCTCCCGCTGGTTTCACCGGCCGGCGTGCTGAGACCGGCGCCGCTCCATTGCCACCAGCCGATAAACTGGGCTGTATTGCCCCCGTAGCTCAGGTGGATAGAGCACATGACTTCTAATCTTGTGGTCGCAGGTTCGAGTCCTGCCGGGGGCGCGCCAACGAGGCGAAGCGCAACGGCACTTTGCGTGACATAGTGCCGGAAACCCGCAATGATGCCGGGTAAACCTGGAAAGGCAGGTCCATGGGCCACGAACGCACCCTCATCCTCTACACGGTCTTCATGATCGCGCTGATTGCGGTGTCCGCCGTGATCATCGCCTGGGTCGCTTGACCGGGTTCCGATGCCGTCATCGTCGATGACACAATCCGATCTCGTCTTGTTCCGCGTCGCTGACCGGGTGGCGTTGATTACCGTCAATGATCCCGACCGGCGTAACGCGGTCACCGGCGCGATGTCGGCACAATTGCGGGCAGCGGTGCAGCGGGCCGAAGCCGACACCGGCGTGCACGCGGTGGTGGTCACCGGCGCGGGCCGGGCGTTCTGCGCCGGCGCTGACCTGTCGGCCCTCGGAGCTGCCACCGAAGACGGGCTGCTGGCGCTCTATGACGGCTTCATGGCGGTCGCGCAGTGCACGTTGCCCACCGTGGCCGCGGTCAACGGCGCCGCCGTGGGCGCCGGGCTGAATCTGGCACTGGCGGCCGACGTACGGATCGCCGGCCCGGCAGCGGTGTTCGACGCCCGGTTCCAGCAGTTGGGTCTGCATCCTGGCGGCGGCGCCACCTGGATGCTGCATCGGGCGGTGGGACCCCAGGTTGCCCGGGCGGCGCTGTTGTTCGGTATGCGTTTCGACGCCCGGGCCGCCGTGCAGCACGGGTTGGCCCTGCAGGTCGCCGACGATCCGGTCGACGCGGCGATCACGTTGGCCACCGGGCCGGCGTCGGCTCCGCGAGAGGTGGTGTTGGCGACCAAAGCCACGATGCGCACCACGGCTGTTCCGGGCGCGGTCGAGGGCGAGCAGCACGAGTTCGCCAAACGCACCGAACTGGGTCCGCAGGCGGCGACCGTGGAATCACCGGAGTTCTCGTCTCGGCTGGCCGCCGCGCGACGCCGCTGAGCAGCAGCGCTACAGGTCCAGCAGCGCGGTATCGGGTTGTTCGATCAGATCGCGTAGCGCACAGAGGAATTCGGCGACCTGCGCACCGTCGGCGATACGGTGGTCGAACGCGCAGGTCAGAGTCATCTGCGGGCGGACGACGACGGCGCCGTCGATGGCCACCGGCCGCGGCTTCAGCGAACCCATCCCCAGAATCGCCGCCTCGGGGTAGTTGATCACCGGCACCCCGTCGTCGATGCCGAGAGCGCCGAAGTTGGAGACGGTGAACGTCGACCCCTGCAACTCGGCCGGTCGAAGGCTACCGGCGCGCGCGCCGGCGATGAGCCGCGTCACGCAGTCCGCGAGTTCCCGGGTGGTCTTGCGGTGCGCGTCGAATACCACCGGGACCAGCAGGCCACGGGGGGTGGCCACCCCGAATCCGAGGTGGATGGCGCGGTGGGCGCGGACCTGTGGGCCCTCCGGCGCGTCGACCCAGGTCGCGTTGAGCACCGGATGACGGGCCAGAGCGAGAATCAGCAGTCGCAGCGTCAGTGTGAACGGCGTGATCGACGCGCCCTCCACACCGTCGGCAAGGCGGTCGCGCAGGTGCAGTAGGTTGGCGCAGTCCACCTGTACGGCGGCATGGGCGTCGGGGATCCTGCTGCGGGACATGGCCATTCGTTGTGCCATCGCAGCCTGCACTGGACTCACCGGGTGCAATTCGTCGGCCGGCCGGTCGCCGGTCGCCGCGGCCAGCACGCCGTCGGTGGTGATCACCCCGCGCGGGCCCGGTGGCACGCCGCCCAGATCCACGCCCAGCTCCGCAGCGAGCTTGCGGGCGCCCGGCTTGGCTTTGGGCCGGGGGCTGCTCGCGCACGCTCGGCGGCTGGTGTCGACGGTGTCGTCGGCGCCGTAGCCCACCAACACCGGCGCACGCCCGGCCGGGGTCGCGTCCGGAGAGTCCGCCGCCGGACCGGTGTCGATTCGCACCAGCGGCGCTCCGACCGCGAGCACCTCACCCTCGGCACCACCGAGTTCGACGATCCGCCCGGCGTACGGGCTGGGAATCTCCACTTCGGCTTTGGCCGTCTCCACCGTGCACAGCGGCTGGTTGAGTTCCACCTCGTCGCCGACGGCCACGTCCCAGCGGGTCACCGTGAGCTCTTCGAGCCCCTCACCCAGGTCGGGAACCGCGAACGTCTGGATCTGTGCCGTGCTCACGGCGCCTCCAGGACGCGCTGGACGCAGTCCAGCAGCCGGTCGGGGCCCGGAAGCCACAACCGCTCCAGCCGGGCCGGTGGGTACGGGGTGTCGAATCCGGTGGCGCGCAACACCGGCGCCTCCAGTTCGTAGAACAGTTCCTCCTGCACACGCGCCGCCAATTCGGCACCGTAGCCGAGATTTCGCGGGCCCTCGTGCAGCACCACGCATCGGCCGGTGCGCCGCACCGATGCCGCGACGGTGTCGAAGTCGAGCGGGACCAGGGACCGCAGGTCGACCACTTCCAGACTCCACCCATGTTGCCGCGCACCGATTTCGGCCGCCGAGAGCGCCGTGGCCACCCCGCCACCGTAGGTCAGCACGGTGACGTCGGCACCGGTCCGGCGCACCGCGGCACAACCGATGCCCGGCTGCGGGCGAGCGGTGTCGACGGCGCCGCGGGCCCAGTACCGGCGCTTCGGCTCCAGGAAGATCACCGGGTCCGGCGCGCAGATGGCATGCCGCAGCAGCCAGTAGGCGTCCGACGGATCGGCGGGAACCACCACCTTCAGCCCCGCGGTGTGAGCCCAGTAGGTTTCGGTGGACTCCGAATGGTGTTCGGCCGCACCGATTCCACCGAATGACGGGATGCGCACGGTGACCGGCATCGGTATCTCGCCCCGGGTCCGGGTCCGATATTTGGCCAGGTGGCTGACCATCTGGTCCAGCGCGGGGTAGCTGAACCCGTCGAATTGGATCTCCGGGACGGGCACGAAGCCGCGCACCGCCAGCCCGACGGCGATCCCGATCACCGCGGACTCGGCCAATGGGGTATCGAAACAGCGTTGCTCGCCGAAGGTTTCGGCCAGGCCTTCGGTCACCCGGAACACGCCGCCCTGCACCCCGACGTCGGTACCGAACACCAGCACCTTGCGATCGGCGTCCATCGCGTCACGTAGCGCCCGGTTGAGCGCGGCCACCATGGTCAGGTGCTCGATGCCAGGATTCGGCCCGGTGGTCGGGGCCGTGGCCGGCGAGCGGGTGGGCGGTTCGAGGATCTGGGTCATCAGCGCTCCGTCGCCAGCTCGGCACGCAGCGCGCGGCGCTGCTGCTGCAGCTCCGGGGTGAGATCGGCGAACACCGTGGCGAACACCTCGTCGACGTCGAAATCGGCCGCACCGACCGTCGCGTCCCGCAACTCGGTGCGCAGCCGCTGCGCCCGGGCCGCGACCCGGTCCTCGAGGCGCTGCGTCCATACGCCGGAGTTGCGCAAATAGTTGCGGTAACGCGGGATCGGGTCGAGCACCCTCCAGCGCTCGAGTTCGGCGCTGCTGCGGTAGCGCGTCGGATCGTCGGAGGTGGTGTGCGGGCCGAGCCGGTAGGTGACGGCCTCGACCAGGGTGGGGCCCCCGCTGGCGCGGGCCCGCTCGGCCGCTTCGGCCATCACCGCATAACAGGCCAACGGATCGTTGCCGTCCACCCGGATGCCGGGCATCCCGTAGCCGATCGCCTTGTGCGCCAGCGACGGAGCGGCGGTCTGCCGATGCAGCGGCACCGAGATCGCCCACTGGTTGTTCTGCACATAGAACACGCATGGGGCGCCGAACACCGCGGCGAAGTTCAGCGCCTCATGGACGTCTCCCTCGCTGGTGGCACCGTCGCCGACGAACGCGACGGTGACCGAGTCCTCGCCGAGGCGTTGCGCGCCCATCGCGGCACCCACGGCGTGCAGCGCCTGGGTGCCGATTGGAACCGAGATCGGCGCACAGCATTTCGCGGTGAATTCCAGTCCGCCGTTCCATGTTCCGCGCCAGGCGGCCGCCACGTTCCATGCCGGGATTCCCCGGGCGACGAACACTCCCAGCTCGCGGTACTGCGGGAACAGCCAGTCGGTCTTGCGCAGGCAGGCGGTGGCGCCGATCTGAGCCGCCTCCTGTCCGTGGCAGGAGGCGTACAACGCCAGCTCCCCTTGGCGCTGCAAGTTGACCAGCTCGGTGTCGAGCTCGCGGGTGAGCACCAGCAGTTCGTAGAGCCAGCACAGCGTTTCCTCGGGCAGGTCCCGGCTGTAGCGATTCTCCGCCGTCGGTGCGCCGTCGGGCCCGATCAGCTGCACAGGTTCGAGGGCGACCTGGGGACCGGTGATGCCTGGCAGCTGGCCCATGCGAGCCTCCTTGTGACGCTGCTCTCATTATGCCAGCGAAGATCGGCCGCCCTGGTTCATCGCACGCCCCGGCGTTGACGTGTCGGCTCGTCAGACGCTGGCGTATCCGGCGCCACCCACCGAATCGGCTAGGGCATCGGCGAGCGGTTCGATCTCGGCGGCGGCGAGATCGGCGATGGTGATGCGAATTCCCGGCGAGCTGCCGATTCGGAACCGGCTGCCCGGGGCCGCGGCCCAGCCCGCGGCGAACAACCGCGTGATCGCCGCCGACTCGTCGGGTACCGGGATCCACACGTTGAGCCCCGAGCGGCCGTGGGACGCCAGGCCGCGATCCGCCAGCGCCGCGCACAGCCGGGTGCGCCGGTCGGTGTAGACGGCTTCGGCGTCGGCCACCAGCCGCGTGGCTGCCTTGTGGCGCCACATGCCGACAGCGGCGTCCTGCAGCAGATGGCTGACCCAGCCCGGTCCGAGCCGCTGCCTGCCGTGCACCCGCTCGATCGTGCGACGGTCCCCCGCCAAAAGTGCCAGCCGCAGGTCCGGGCCGTAGGCCTTGGCCGCGGACCGCACGAACGCCCAGTCCCGCACGGCCCCGGCGAGCGGGTGCAGTCCCACCCCCGCCACGCCGGCGCAGTGGTCGTCTTCGATCAGCAGCACCTCGTTGCCGGCTTCAGCCAGCACGGTGCGTAACGCATCGGCACGCACCGCCGAGATCGCGCCGCCGGTGGGGTTTTGGGCGCGGCTGGTCACCACCACCGCCCGTACTCGGCGGCGCAACGCCCGCGCCAGGTCGGCTACCAGTGGTCCGTCGCCGTCGACGCCGACCGGCTCCACAACCAGCCCCAGCGCCCCGAGCAGGTCCAGCAGGTTAGCCCACCCGGGGTCCTCGACGGCCACCCGGTCTCCGGGACGCAGGTGAGCCGCCAGTACCCGCTCGATCGCATCGAGGGCACCTGATGTCACCGCGAGATGCTCGGCCGCCACCCCGTCGGCGGCCAGGGTGGCCCGAGCGTAGTCGGCCAACTCCGGTGAGACGGATGGCTGCCCGTAGAGCACCGGCGTCGCGGGCGGCGACAGCCTGGCGGTGGCGATCGGGAGCAGCGCCGGGTTCGGGTTGCCGGTTGAGAGGTCGCGGACGCCGGCGGGGACCGTGAGCCCGCGCAGCGACCGTGGTGTCGTCGCCGGCCGAGCCCGTACCCGCGTTCCCCGCCGCCCGGCGGTTTCGACGGCCCCGCGGTCGCGCAGTAACCGGTAGGCGGCGGCGACGGTGTTGGGGTTCACGGCGAGCTGAACGGCCAGGTCGCGGATCGACGGTAACGCAGATCCCGGTGCCAGCAGGCCGTCGGAGATGCCCGCTTCGATGCTGGCGGCTATCGACTCGGCACCCACCCCGGCAATAGAATATTGTACCGTCACATATTTCAGTATGTACTATTACATTATTGAAAGGCAACCGTGATGGCTCGGTCTTATGCACCCACGGCTCGCACCACGCCCACCAGATACCGGGAACGGGCGCGCTATGACAGCGAAACCGTCCACCGCATCCTCGATGAGGCGCTGATCTGTCACCTCGGCTACCTCAGCGAGGGTTCCCCGGTGGTGCTGCCCACTACCCACGCTCGGCACGGCGAGGTCCTCTATCTGCACGGCTCCACCGGAAGCGGCCCGATGCTGGCAGCCGCGAAAGCGCCGGCCGGCTTGCCGGTCTGCGTCACCGTCACGCTGATCGACGGCTTGGTGCTGGCCCGCTCGGCATTGCACCACTCGCTGGCCTATCGCTCCGTGATCGTCCGGGGCGCGGCGCGGCTGGTCGCTGATAGCGGCGAGAAGCGCGAAGCGCTGGCCGCCCTCGTCGACCATGCCGCGTCTGGCCGCGCCGCCGACAGCCGACCCCCGAACGAACGTGAGCTGGCCATGACCGCCGTGCTGGCGCTCGACATGGTCGAAGTCTCCGCGAAGGTGCGCACCGGCGGTCCGGTCGACGATCCCGAAGACCTCACACTGCCGTACTGGGCCGGGGTCGTCCCGTTGGCCATGGCCGCCGGATCGCCCGAACCGGCCGACGACCTCGACCCGGGGATCTCACTGCCTTCCTACTTGACGCGCTACCGCAGACCGTAATGGCCAGCTAGCTACCGGTTGATCGCCGTTCCAAACCGCGTCACCAGGTAGGGGTTCAGCTGTTTGGAGCAGCCGGGGCACCCAAGCGACGCCGTAACACGTCGACTCCGTCGCCGCTGAGGTGCCTCAGCGCCCAGGGCCGACCCGCGAGTACCGAGGCCAGGTGCGCTGCTGTACCGGTGACCGGGGGCCCGTCGCCGTTATGCCAGTCGAGGTCGACAGCGTGCAACGACAAGCCGCGGGTCCAGGAACGCGAAGGAATGAACGGGTTCGGTATCTGCACCTGTGTGTGGAGCACCGCCGCCAGCTGGGGCAATCCGGCCGTTGACTTCAGCCCGAGCCCGAAGCGGATATCCAGCTCGTGAATCACGTGATCCCCCAGGAGAAGACGCCGCGGGAAGACTCGGCCGAGGCCACGTGGCGCCGCCATCCCGGCGGCAAAGTCCTGGATCAACTCCGCTGGGGACCGCCGCCGAGCGAGCCGTTGCGCCAGCGCCGCGTTAGCACGGTCGAACGACCCGCCGTGTCGTCCCATTTCGACGGCCATCCGCACGGTGGAGGCCCGGTAGCCCATAGCCAGGTGCGCCAGCACATCGTGGTTGGTCCACTGCGAGCACAGGCTCGGTTGCGCCCAATCCGTCGCCGACAACTCCCGAACCGCCGCCAAGAACCGAATGTCGTGGTCGAAGAGCAACTCACGCGTTGGATACATCGAGGTTCCTCCGCAGAAAGTCGGTCTGGTCAGCGAGCACGGTGTCGAGTAGCGGTTGGTGGTACACGTCGAAATGGTCACCGTCGTAGTGACGGGCCGCACCAAGTGGAGCTCGCCGCGCCACGGCGACCGCATGCCGCGGGTCCATCAACGTCTCACGCTGGGACACGCACACCAGCAAGGGCGCCGCGATGCCGCCGGCAGACCGTAGTGCGCTGGTGACTGCGATCCCGAGCACGTCGGACGCCCCGACCCGGTTGTCGAACGACCCGCCCGGCGAGACCACCCCGTTCCAACCGTCCTGTGCACCTGCCACGGTCACCGCCGCTGAGCTGCCCGGCGGGCCGACAATCGGCACATAGTGCGGTGTGGCATTGAGTAGCCGTCGGACGGCGTCCGCGAGGATGGCAGGCCCGAGCCGCAGAGCTGCGCCGAACCCGAACCGGCGAACCGTCGCGAAGCCATCGACGATGGGGCACTGCACTACCACGGCGGCCAGATCATCGCGAACCGCGGCGACCTTCAGGACGTGCATCGCGCCGAGACTGGTGCCCCACAGAGCCATTCGAGTGTGGTCGAGTTCTGGAACGTTGCGCGCGAAGTCCAGTGCCGCCGAGATGTCCTCCCGGTGCCGACGCAGGCTGAGGCGTTGCCGTGGCAGACCGCCGGATTCCCCCGTGTGGCGATAGTCGAACGCCAGAGTGGCGATGTCCGCCCGGGCAAAGTGCTGCTCGTATTGGGCCATCGACATCGTGTGATTGGCCCCGAACCCGTGCGCCAGAACGATCACCGGATGCGGGCCGGGCGCGCGGGGCAACGTCAACCATGCGGCACAGCGGGTGCCATGCGAGTCGAATTCGGTCCTGGTTGTGGCTAACGGCATGCGATTCTCCTATACGTACGTTGTACGTGTTGTATATTACGTACGTTGTACGTGTCAAGTGGAGGTGGTCATGCGAGCGCGATTCACCGTGGCCGAGATTCAGGCGGCCGCCCTGCGAATCGTCGACGTCGAGGGTCTATCCGGCTTGAGCATGCGATCGCTTGCGGCCGCCCTGAAGACCGGACCGATGACGCTCTACAACTATGTGCAAAACCGCGATGAACTCGAAGCCCTCGTTGCCGAGGCAGTGATTGCCGACGTCGAAGTCCCGCCGGCGAGCGACGACTGGGTCGATGACGTCCGGTCGATCGCGACGGCCATGTGGCAGGCGGTCCACAATCACCCCAACGCAATCCCCTTGGTGCTCACCCGCCGGACCATGTCGTCGTCGAGCTACGTTGTCGCCGAAAGCCTCATCGAAGCGCTGAGCCGCGGCAAGCTGGCCGATGGACCCCTCCTCACGGCTTTTCGGGCGGTGTTGAGCCTGGTGATGGGCAGTGCGCAGGTCGAATTGCCCGCGAGGTCGGCCGGTGGGGATCGCGACCAGCAACAGCGCGAGGCCGCCGGCTACATCGGTGCGTTGGCCGGCGACGAACACCGCCGCATTGCTGCGCTCAGCAAAGTCAGTCAACGCTCGACGCCGGCCGACGACTTCGCCGGAGCCCTGGAACTGCTGCTAGCCGGAATCAGAACTGCCACACCGTAAATGACGCGTTCCGACTAATCCGTGACCTCGAAGATGCCGTGGGCGCCGTTCTCGGCGTGCCGCATGTCGTGGTCCATGAACGGGTAATGCCCCGCTTCAGGGAAGGTCAGCTCGACGAAACCGCCCTGGGCGGTCGCCAGGTCCAGCACCTGGGAGCCGCCGGCCGGGGCCGAGGGGTCGCCGGGCCGCAGCAGCCAGGCACCCTCTTTGTAGACGGTGTCGAACTGGGTGCCGACGATGTGGAAGGCGATCGTGTCGCCGGGCCCGGCGTTGACCACCCAGACCCGCACCCGTTCACCGGCGCGCGCCGGCAGCGGGGCGTGCATGTACTGGGCCGCGGTGCCGTTGAACATCCAACCGTCGGGCTGTCCGGCCCTGATCGCGGTCGTCTTGGCGTCGGCATCGGGCGCTCCGGCATAGAGCTGCGCGCCGACCAGGGCGTATTCCCGGTCCACGGCCGGCAGCCCGGGCGGGTCGATGATCACCGCGCCATACATGCCGTTGGCGATGTGCAGCGTCATCGGCGGGGTGCTGCAGTGATACAGCCAGGCGCCGGCCCGTCGCGCGGTGAACCGGTAGACCAGCCGCTCCCCCGGCTCCAGCGTGCGCATCGGCTGGTCGGGTGCGAGCGCCCCGGCGTGAAAGTCGATCCCGTGGCCCATGCTGGAGTCGTTGATCAAGGTGATCTCGAAGGTGTCCCCCACCCGGCCGTGCAATGTGGGGGCCGGCTCGCTACCGCCGAAGGTCCAGCGGATCTCGCGGCGGCCGGGCGCGACTTCGAGTTCACGGTCCACGGCGCGCAGCTCCACCCGGTGCACGCCGGGTGTTGCCGGCGCCAGCACCGCGTCGTACGGGCGCCATCCCGGCGACGGGTCGGCGGCCAGGTCCAGCGTTTCCGGCGCGGGAACTCCCCCACCGTGGTCACCGACGGTGTGCTGGTGGCGTGGCACGCCGCCGACGGCGCGGATTGTCATCGTCATCCCGGCGGCCCGGTGGCCGGGCACGTCGCACCAGACGTCATGGTCTTGGCGGATCACCCCGAGGTCGAGCACCGCGGTCTGGCCGCGGCTCAGCCGCGGCGTGTGCTCGCCGGTGTCGACGTGCAGGTCATGCGGCAGCCCGTCGATGTTGGTGACCCGCAGCACCAGCCGGGTTCCGGCCGCCACCTCGAGCACATCCGGGGAGAACCGCATGTTGTTCAGCGTCACCTCGACCGTATGTGCCTCACCGGCGACGTCAGCCACTTCCGAGACGGCCGGCGCCCCCAGTGTCAGCGCCGATGCGACCGCGGCCACCGCGGCCACCGCGACCGCCCCGGTCACCGCAGCGGAGTGCGGCTTGATCGCCTCGACGTCGATCGGTCCGCGCAGCGCCACCGGCAGCGCCAGCCGCAGCGCCAGCAGCACGAAACTGGCCACCGCGACGGCGGCCAACACCCAGCCGACGATGGGCAACGGCCCGCGCCACGGCCCGGCCACCAGCGGCACGGCGACGTTGATCGCGACCACCCGCACCTGCCAGCCCTGATCCAGGTAGGCGATGACGGCCTTACGAATCGGCGGGCCGTGGGCCACCAGGATCGGCAGCAGCTGACTGAGCGCACCGAGCAGGATCTGAGCGACGAAACCCACCGCCAGCAGCGGCAGCAGGGTGTGCTCGACGAATGCGGGCAGCACATCGACGGAGCGGCCCGCGATCAGCGCGACCACCTCCGTCACGACGGCCGCCCCGAGCCAGCCGGTCGCACCGACCAGCATCCAGGCCGCCGGGCCGGTGAAGCTTCGTCCCGGCCACAGGCCGACGATCGCCAGACCGGCGCCGATCGCGTAACCCGCCAGACCTGCCGCCGCCAGCCACCAGCTGTCGGCGAGCAGGCCCGCGGTGGCGATCGCCAAACCAGCCGTCAGGGTCGGCAGCGCGCGACGGGCCATCGCGAAGCTACGCGGGGTGATCTTCTCGCGGATCGTGGTGGGCCACAGCGTGAACAACGTGCCCACCACGGTCAGTCCGATCCAGCCGTAGAGCATCACGTGCACGTGGGTCGTCCACAACCGCGCATACCACCGGGCAACGCCAAAGGCCATGGTGGCGCCGGCCGCCGATCCGATCAACAGGGCGACGATGGCTGCCAGATAGAAGCCGACGAGATAGTCGAAGCGCGCCGAGAGCGCCGACTTCTTCATCGCGATCAACTCCGCGCCGTGAGCGACGCCGACGACGGCCACGACGGCGCCGCCGACGCCGGTCAGCGCCCCGGCGTTCCAGGCGACACCCGCCAGGGCGGCGATCACGCCCGTATTGAGCACGGCGAGTTTGGCCACCAGGTGCCAGTGCGGCGGATCGGGGACCCGGCACAGCGTCGTGGTGAAGTGTCCCGACCAGATCACGATCGCGTTGGTGGCCGCGCCGAGCAGCAGCGCATGCACCGGCAGCCAGATCGGGTGCGCGATGGCGTTGTGGCCGATCAGCAACGCCACCGCGACGGCCAGCCAGACCAGCACCACGATGTTGGCGCCCAGGAACACCGGCCCGCGCGGCCCGCCGCGGCGGCGCTTTACCGGTGGCGCCGCGGACGGCGGTGACCCCAACTGAATCATGATCGCCAGGCTACGGTGATGGCGCTACCAGGAGAAAGTGCCCTTAGACACCGATGGCCATCAATGGCCCGGATTGGCCTCCGATCAGTCGGCGACGAACCGGTTCCGGTAGTCACGCAGCCGTTCGGCGATCTCGTCGGCGTTCAGCCCCAAGTCGGCCCGCTGGTAGTCCACCGTGCCGAAGCGGCCGCGGGGGTGGTCGGCGCAGAACTGAGTCATCGCTTGCCGCGCCCGGTCATCGAGCGGTTGATCGGCCAGTTGGTAGATGGCGGCGACGGTGCCGTCCTCGTCGGCCATGAAGTCATCGAAGCGGACATCGATGGACTGCGCCGCCGGCAGCACGTCGCGATCGGCCAGACACCCGCTGAGTAGGTCGTCGGCACGGTCGAACCAGTACGCCGAGATCTTGACCGGGTCCGGACGGTCGCATCCCATTCGCGCCGCATAGCTGATCATCGTTGTCATCGACTGCGTCACCTCCACCGGGTCCCGGTGGGTGACAACGAAGGTGGCGTCGGGGAAGGTCGCGTACAGCGCCGGGAACTGTTCCAGATGCTGCGGCGATTTGAGCACCCAGCGGGAGCCGCCGCGCAGCCATTGCAGCGCCTGCAGGCTGCGTTTCAGGTAGGCGTATGACGCGGTCTGGTCGTGGGCCTTGTAGTGCTGCGCGAAGGTCGGCAGAAAATAGCTGCACTCGAAGAGCATTCCGGAGATGTCGTTGCCCAGCAGTTGGATCTCCTCGTGGGCGTGGTCGACGGTCATATCGTGCATGCGCTTGAACTCGGGCATCGAGGTGTTGATCAGGTCGAGCCCGACCGCGCAGCGGTCACGCCGGGCCTGCGGATCGGGCTCGCCGGGGGTGGCTATCGGCTCCAGACTTTCCCAGTAGGGCAAATACCGCAGCGCGGGGTCGGCGGCGATCAGGTTGTGCAGATGGGTGGTCCCGGTGCGGGGCAGCCCGCAGATGATGATCGGGCGTTCGATCGCGACGTCTTCGATCTCGGGGTTCGTCGCGATCAGGTCTTCGAGTCGTAGCCGGTTGACCAGGTGACCGGCCAGTTGCTCGAACGCCATCGCTCGCCCCACGCCGGACAGCTCGGCCTCGTCCACCAGCGATCCGCACAGGACGTCGAGACGTTCCCGGAATGCGTTGTCGCCCCAGTTGTCCAGTCCCGTTCGCTCGGTCGCGGTCTGCAGCAGCGCCTCGGGTGTCAGCTGCAGCGCGGCGCCGTAGCCGGCCAGCCCGTCGCGCATCGGCGCGGCGGCCTCCGGGAACACCGGCCTGGCGAGGTCATCGAGGCGGATCGGCGCCGGGCGCGGGCTGTTCATGAGCTCAGCTCAGCGATGTCGACGACCCGGCAGCTCAGCGGGTCCGGGGTTGTCTCCGGCAGGAACCAGCGGAACCAGATCAGGCCGCTCGATCGGCCCCCGGTCGACACCCAGTTCGGATGCCCGGGGTCGGTGTCGCTGATCACGATCTGCCACGAGCCGTCCGGCGCGTAGCCGACCTGGGCACCGTTGATCGTGACCCGCTCACGGGTGTAGTCGTAGGTGTGCAGGAACGGATTCCACAGGCACATGTTCCAGAACACACACTCCGGTGAGGTTCCGTCGACGACGAGGGCCTGGCCGGGTTGCAGCTGGTAGGCCCCCATGGCGTACGCGGCGTCACCGGCGGCCCAGCCGACAGTGCGGCTCGGGACCGGGTAGGGGTCCTGCAGCTCGTTGGCCGGTAGTCGTACCGGTGCCATGGCGGCCTGCTCGCGGATCCAGGTCCGCGCCGCGCGCATCCGCCGGCTCAGGTCGGCGCGGCCATCGGGGCGACGCGGCGTGTCGTCGAGCGCCTCGATCTTCCATTGGGCTCGCCGGTCCGTGCCCGGCTCGGTGCAGTAGTCGCGCGTCAGGATGAAGACCGCGTCGGGTTCGAGCTTGAGCCAATTGCCCTGTTGCTCAGTGGCGCTGATGACGAACTCGAAGGCACCGTCGGTGTCGCATCCCAGGTCACGGTCGTTGATGGTGTCGATGATGCGGTCGCTGTAGCGGCCGTCGTCGGGGCCGCCGTAGACCGTCATCGACAGATAGACCGCCTCGCCGCGGTTACCGGTGACCCGGTAGCTGCGGCCGGGGTCGATCGGCGCCAGCTGGTAGAAGGCGTCGGAGTTGTCACCGCCCCACTTCAGGTACGGGCCGATCACGTCGACCAGGATCGGCTTGTCAGCGTCCCCCCAGATGTAGGCGTCGGCGGCCACCCGCAGCAGGCTCAACGCCCAGCGGTAGCCGTCGAGGATGTCGGCCTCCGGCAGCGGCGGATCGGCGCCCAACAGCCGCTGCTCAACGGCGCGAACCTCTTCGAGCAGGTCCCCGAATGCCTGAGACAGCTCCGACGACTCGTCACCCATCACGGTTCTCCTTCTTTCGCATTCCTTGCAGCACCAGGGAGCAGAGTCGGTCGGCGGCGGAGTCGACGGCATCGGCGGCCAGCACCTGAGCGATATAGAAACTGGTGCCCACCAGCAGGTCGTAGGCGATCTCGACGTCGACGTCGGCGTCGAGCACGCCTTGGTCGATGCCGGTGCTGATCAGTTCCCCGAACGCGGTGCGGGTCTGCTCGTCGAGCAGCTGCTGGGTGCGGATGAACAGCTCCGGGTCGCGGTGGCGGTCGGCCAAGATGCCCAGCGCCGCGGCGGCCACCTCCGGCGAGCGCCAGAACGCGAAGACCCCGGCCACGAACCGGCGCAGGTCCGCCTCGAAGTCGCCCGAACTGGTCAGCAGGTCCCCGACGCTCGAGCCGAAGACCGCGTCGAAGACCAGGTGAGTCTTCGACGGCCAGCGCCGGTAGACCGTGGGACGGCTGACGTCCGCCTCACGGGCGATCGCCTCGATGGACACCTGGTCGTAGCCATCCCGGGCGAGCAGCCGGCGGGCGGCCTCGGCGATCGCCCGCTCGGTGCGCGGATTGCGCGGCCGTCCGCGGGCGGCGGGGGCGGATTGCGGAGCCGTCGCCCGACTGTCCCTGCCCACGAACCAAATATTTACATTACGTAACGTAATTCGTCAATGGTGTGCCCGTCAGAAGGCGTAGCGGTGATACTGCGACATGTTGGCCACCGCCGGAACCCGCGACACCACTTTGCTCAGCGCCCGGTAGCGGCGGGGAAGCCGCCCGTAGGTGTCCGACTCGAACCAGCGGACCCATTGCAGCAGCCGGGTGCCCGGCACCGCCGCCAGGATGTCGTCGGGGCCGTTGATCGCCCAGTGCAGTTTCGCGCCGGAACGCCGCACCACCGCGTTGGACCATTGTGTTTTGATGGCCAGCGAACTGAACGCGTCGAACTGCAACTCCCCGCGCACGCAGTGCTCGACCACGCGACGCAGCAAGGCGAGGCCGTCGCGCTCGGTGAGGTACATGGTCAGCCCTTCGCCGACCATCAATGTCGGTCGACCCGTGGGGATTTCGGCCAACCACGCCGGGTCGGTGACCGATGCCGCCACCACGTGGTTGTGTTCGCGCGCAGGAAGTAGCCGCCGCCGCAGGTCGGCGACGCACCTATAGTCGATGTCATACCAGTCGACGCCCTCGCCGGGCTGCAGCCGGAGATAGCGGGCGTCGAGCCCACACCCCACATGCAGCACCACCGCGTCGGGGTTGACCGCCAGGAATTGGCCGGCCCAGGCGTCGAAGTGCGCCGAGCGGGTGGTCACCGACGGTGACCGGGCGGCGGTGATCGTGGTCGCGCTCCAGTCGTAGTCGATGCGTTCGACCACGGCCTTGGCGTAGTGATCACCCAGGATCGGGTGGGGCAGGTCCGCGTCCAGCGCCTTGGCGTACAGCGTCGCGAGCATGGTCTGCGGGGCGCCGTGCAGGTCCACCCGCGCCTTGTCATCGGTCACGGGTCTGAGGCTAACCCCGCCACCGGCACCGCGTCCCGAACTGAACGCCTCCCGGCGAGGTGTTCAGCCGTCGGGCGTCATCCACTGCCGTTCAACGGCTTTCACCAGCGCGGTCAGTGTCGCGTTGACGGGGGCCTGCTGGCCGGCCGGTGCCGCCCGGCGCACTACCGCGCCGTTGATCACGTCGATCTCGCTGACCCGGCGGGCCAGGTGGTCCAGCAGTGCCGACGGCTTGGCGTCGGGCAGCTGCGCCCCGAAGTCCCGGACGTGCGCAACCGGGTCCGCCACGGCGATGTCGATCCCGGCGGCGCGGGCCACCGCCCAGGCCTCGGTGGCGGCGGCGCGGCTGACCGGTCCCATATCTGCGTCGTCCATGACCTGCCCCACCGTCATGCCGGTCAGTGCGCAGGGCGCGCTGTAGGCGACATTGCAGATCAACTTCTCCCACTGCATCGCGGCGATGTCGGCGACTGCGGCCGCGTCGAATCCGGCGTCGGTCCACACTCGCGCGGTCTCCTCGACCGCCGCAAACGGCAGCGCCGCAAAGGCTCCGAACCGGACTGCCCGCATGGCGTTGTGATGCACGTGTCCGGGCGCGGGACGTGACGCGCCGAAACCACTGGCGATGCCCACCGCCACCCGCTCGGCTCCCACGATGTCGGCGACGGTGTCGGCCGATCCCAGTCCGTTCTGGATGGTCAGCACCGGTGTGTCCTCGCCGAGCAACGGCAGTGCCTGGGCAGCCCCGGCGGCGACGTCGGCGGCTTTGACCGCGAGCACCACCAGGTCCATCGGCTCTGCCGGCGCCACGGTGACCGCCCGCATCGCCACCACCTGATCGGATTGCGGCCCGCTGATGCGCAAGCCGTCCCGGTTGATCGCTTCGACGTGGGCGGGTGAGCGGTCCAGGGCCAGGACGTCGTTGCCGGCGGCAGCCAGTCGCCCGGCGTAGATCGATCCCATGGCGCCGCATCCGATGACCGCGACCTTCACCTGCTCATGCCTCCATGAGGGCGATCGCGGCGAGCAGGTCGGGCTTTTCCTCGAGCCCGAATCCCGGGGCGTCGGTGGGCGCGATGGTGCCACCGGCCAGCCGGCATCCGGGCGAGTAGCCGCCGAAGGGTGCGAACACCCCCGGATAGGACTCGCAGCCTCCCAAGCCCAGTCCCACCGCGATGTGCAGGTTGATCAGGTGGCCGCCGTGCGGGAAGGCGCAACCGCGGTCGAAGCCGTGTGACTCGAGCACCTCGATCATGCGGGCGTATTCGGTCAGCCCGTAGCTGAGTCCCGCGTCCATCTGGAAGATGTCGCGGCCCGGGCGCATGCCGCCGTAGCGCACCAGGTTGGTCACGTCACGCGCGGAGAACAGGTTCTCGCCGGTGGCGATCGCTCCCGGGTAACCGGTGGTCAGCTGGGCATTCAACACGAAGTCCAGCGGGTCGCCGGGCTCCTCGTACCAGCGCAGGCCGTAGGGGCTCAGCGTCTGCGCCCACTGCCCAGCGGCTGTGGCGTCGAATCGACCGTTGGCGTCGACGGCCACCCGTGCGCCGCTGCCCAGCACGTCGATGGCCGCCTCGATACGGTCCAGGTCCTCGCGCATCGGCGCGCCGCCGATCTTTATCTTGACCGCGTCATAGCCCAGATCGAGATAGCCACGCATCTCGGTCCGGAGCCGGTCCACGCCGTCTGCCGGATAGTAGTACCCGCCTGCGGCGTACACCGGAACCGCTGGCACGGCCCCATCCCAGCCCAAGTTGCGGCCGAAGTGTCGCGCGATGGTGCGGTAGGCGGGCTCGTCGGCGAGTTTCGCTTTGAGATCCCAGCACGCCAGTTCCAAGGCCGCCGCCGCGCCGGCGCGGTCACCGTGGCCGCCGGGCTTCTCGTCGACGAGCGCCTGGTACAGCACCCGGGCGGGGTCGATGTGGCCGTCATCGTCGAGTAGCGACTCCGGGTCGGCGCGCAGCACCCGCGGGATCATCCGATCGGCCAGGATGCCGCCCTGAGCGAACCGGCCGATCGAGTTGAACGCGATGCCGATCACCGGTTTTCCGTTCCGTATCCGGTCGGTGACGATGGCGACCAGTGACACGGTGTGCCGGGAGAAATCCACCAGTGCGTTGGCGATCTCGCCGCTCAACGGCACCGATCTTTCGACGATCCGGGTGATGCGCACGCGCCGTCGCTCCTGTCGGTAGGCGTTACTCCGCTCGCCGCAGGATAGCCTCAGCGTGCCGCAGCACCGGCGAGTCCACCATTTGTCCCTCGAAGGCGAACACGCCCCGCTCGTGCTGTGCCGCGGCGAGTACCCTTCGCGCCCAGTCGATCTTGTCCTCGGCCGGTCGGTAGGCGTCGCGCACCACCGCAACCTGGGTGGGATGGATGCACACCGTGGCGGCGAACCCGACTGCGGCGCCGTCGAGCGCCTCGGCCCGCAACCCGTCGAGATCACCGATATTGAGGTAGACGGCGTCGAGCGCGGCACGCCCGAACGCCGACGCCGCCAGCAGCACCGTCGAACGCGCGTGCCGGGCGAAGTCCCGATAGCTGCCGTCCACGTGACGGCTGGAGCCCCCGCCCATGGCGGCGACCAGGTCCTCGGCACCCCACATCATCGCCGCACAGGCCTGCGCGGCGGCGATCTCGGTCGCGAACACGACGCCGCGCGGGGTTTCGGCCAGCGCGACGACCTGCCGCGGCGCCAGCGCATCGACCTGGGCGGCCGACTCGGTCTTGGCCAGCATCACCGTCGTGTAGGCGGTGTCGGCCAGCGCCGCCAGATCGCGCGACTGATCCTCGGTACCGGAAGGGTTGATCCGCACCACGGTCCGCTCCGGGTCGAGCTGGTTGTCCCGCAACGCTTCCCGGGCAGCGGGCCGGTCGGCGGCGGCCACCCCGTCCTCCAGGTCGAGGATGACCACGTCGGCTGCCGCGGCGGCCTTTGCGTAGCGCTCCGGGCGATCGGCCGGGCAGAACAGCCAGGCCGGTCCGGTGGAGAGCAGGTTCATGCCGACTCTCCTGCCGGCCGCTTGCGCACCAACGTGGTCCGCACCGCGCGGGCCACCACGTCGCCGTGCTGGTTGCGCCCGACATGCTCGAGCGTCACGATGCCCTCCCCGGGACGGCTCTTGGACTCGCGCTTGTCGGTGCAGACCGTCTCGGCGTAGAGGGTGTCGCCGTGAAACACCGGCTTGGGAAACGACACCTCCGAGAATCCGAGGTTGGCCACGATGGTGCCCAGCGTCAACTGAGCGACCGACAGCCCGACGAGCGTGGACAGGGTGAACATGGAGTTCACCAGCCGCTCACCACGGAAGCCGGGCTGCTCGGCGGCCCAGGCCGCATCCAGGTGCAGCGACTGGGTGTTCATGGTCAGCGTGGTGAACAGCACGTTGTCGGCCTCGGTGACGGTGCGCCCGGGGCGGTGGGCATACGTGGTGCCGATCTCGTACTCCTCGAACCACAGTCCGCGCTGCTCGACGGTTTTACCCACGCCCTGTCCCCTCTCGTTCGTCGACTCGCAATTCTGCGACGCGACACGCCGCTGCTGTGTCGCGAGATTCCCGCTCGCGGCTCATCACAGTCCCAGCGACCGTGCGATCAGCATCAACTGCACCTCGGTGGTGCCCTCGCCGATCTCCAGGATCTTGCTGTCCCGGTAATGGCGGGCCACCGGATATTCGTTGATGAAGCCGTACCCGCCGTGAATCTGGGTGGCGTCGCGGGCGTTGTCCATCGCCGCCTCCGAGGAGATCATCTTGGCGATCGCCGCCTCCTTCTTGAACGGCTTGCCCGCCATCATCTTCGCCGCGGCGTCGTAGTAGGCGGTGCGTGCCACGTGAGCGCGCGCCTCCATCCGCGCGATCTTGAAGCTGATCGCCTGGTAGGAGCCGATCGGCTGGCCGAATGCCTCGCGCTCACCGGCGTACTTGACGCTCTCGTCGACGCAACCCTGTGCGACCCCGGTGGCCACCGCGGCGATCGCGATGCGGCCCTCATCGAGGATCGACAGGAAGTTCGCGTACCCCCGGCCCTCTTCGCCGAGCAGATTGGCTTGCGGGACACGGGCGTCGACGAAGGTGAGCGGATGGGTGTCCGAGGCGTTCCAACCCACCTTGTTGTAGGCCGGTTCGACGGTGAAACCCGGTGTGCCGGAAGGGACGATGATCGTGGAGATCTCCTTGCGGCCGTCGGGCGCGGTCCCGGTGACGGCGGTGACGGTCACCAGCGAGGTGATGTCGGTGCCGGAGTTGGTGATGAACTGTTTGGTGCCGTTGATGACCCACTCGTCGCCGTCCAGCCGCGCGGTGGTGCGGGTGCCGCCGGCATCCGAACCGGCACCGGGCTCGGTGAGGCCGAATCCGGCAAGCGCACGGCCGGCGACCAGGTCGGGCAGCCAGGTCTGCCGCTGTTCCTCGGTGCCGAATCGGTAGATCGGCATCGCCCCGAGGCCCACCCCCGCCTCGAGCGTCATCGCAACGGACTGGTCGACCTTGCCGAGCTCCTCCAGGGCGAGCGCCAGCGCAAAGTAGTCGCCGCCCATCCCGCCGTACTCCTCGGGGAACGGCAGGCCGAACAGCCCCATGTCCGCCATCTTGGCGACCACCTCGTAGGGGAAGCTGTGCTCTTCGTCGTGTTTGGCCGACACCGGCGCGACAACGGTGCGGGCGAACTCGGCGACCGTGTGCTGCAGATCCTGGTACTCCTTGGGCAGCTCGCCTGCCGTGATCGTCGTCATTGCTGCTCGTCCTCACTTGATTCGGGAATCAGTCGGGCCAATACCTGGTCCACCGTCACCTGATCGCCCACCGATACCAATACCTGCACCCGGCCACTGATCGGCGCGGTCAAGGTGTGCTCCATCTTCATCGCCTCGACCACCACGACCGGATCGCCCTCGTCGACCGGCGTTTCGGACGCGACATTCACCGCGATCACGCTGCCGGGCATCGGGCTGACTATCTCGGCGCTGCGCGGACCGACGGCGGACCGCACCACGGTGCTTTCCTGGGCTTCACGCAGCTGCCAGGTGCCGCGCTCATCGGAGATCCACAGCTGCCCGTCGTGCTCGGCGAACCTGTAACGGCGTCGTCGGCCCGCCAGTGTCACCGTCAGCCGGTCGCCCTCCACTTCGGCGCTGCCGCTGTGGATCTCGCCGCCGCCGACCTGCACCCGCGCGGCCGCCGGAAGCCCCCACACCGACACCGTCTCCGACCGAAGCGGCGTGCGCATCTCGGTGCGTACCGGTGCCGACGCGCCGATCCGCCATCCGCTGGGGTTGGCCCACAGTGATTTACGGCCGGACAGCGCCCATTGGCGGTAGAGGCCGCCGGCGGCCAGCACGTCGTCAGGGGCGGGTGCCGGCGCGAAGTCGGCCGACCTGGTGTCGAGCAGTTCGGTGTCGAGATCCCCGGCGACCACCCGCTCGTCGGCGAGCAGGAACCGCAGAAACTCGACGTTGGTCTGCACGCCGAACACGGCGGTGCAGGCCAGCGCCGCATCGAGCCGCGCCAGCGCTTGCGTCCGGTCGGCGCCGTGCGCGATCACCTTGGACAGCATCGGGTCGTAGTCGCTGCCGACCACGGTGCCGTCCTGCAACGACGAGTCCACCCGAATACCGGGGCCGGTGGGTTCGTGCACCGCCAGCACCCGCCCGCCGGTGGGCAGGAAGCCGCGCGCGGGGTCTTCGGCGTACACCCGGGCCTCGATCGCGTGTCCGCTCAACGTGATCTCGTCCTGGGCGAACGGCAGCTTCTCGCCGGCGGCAACCCGCAGCTGCCACTCGACGAGGTCGAGGCCGGTGACCGCTTCGGTAACCGGGTGCTCGACCTGCAGCCGGGTGTTCATCTCCATGAAGAAGAACTCGTCCGGGCGATCCGCGGAGACGATGAACTCCACCGTGCCGGCGCCGACGTAGTCGACGCTGCGGGCGGTGTTGCACGCCGCGGTCCCGATCCGGTCCCGGGTCGCAGCATCCAGCAGCGGTGACGGCGCCTCCTCGATCACCTTCTGATGGCGTCGCTGCAGACTGCATTCCCGTTCGCCGAGGTGCACCACGTTGCCCTGGGTATCGGCGAGCACCTGGACCTCGATGTGGCGGGGCCGCAACACGAATCGCTCCAGGAACAGCGTGTCGTCGCCGAACGCGGACGCCGCCTCACGTCGCGCGGTGGCCAGCGAAGCCCGCAGCTGCGCGGGGTCGTCGACCAGGTGCATGCCTTTGCCGCCGCCGCCCGCCGACGGCTTGATCAACACCGGGTAGCCGATCTCGGCTGCCGCACCGGTCAGCTCGTCGTCGGTCAGGCCCGGCTGGGCGATGCCGGGAACCACCGGTACATCGAAGGCGGTGACGGTGTTCTTCGCGGAGATCTTGTCGCCCATCACCTCGATGGCGCGCGCCGGCGGCCCGATGAACACCACCCCGGCCGCCTCGCAGGCGGCGGCGAATCCGGCGTTCTCGGAAAGGAACCCGTAGCCGGGGTGAATCGCCTGTGCGCCGGTGGCCGCGGCGGCTTCGAGCACCGCGGGGATCGACAGGTAGCTCTCCAGCACCGGCGCGGGGCCGAGCCGCACCGCGGTGTCGGCTTCGCGCACATGCCGCGCTCCGGCGTCGGCGTCGCTGTAGACCGCCACCGACCGGATCCCCATCCGGCGCAGGGTGCGGATCACCCGGACTGCGATCTCACCGCGATTGGCTACCAGGACCGTATCGAACATGGCTGTATTCATCTGGGTCACATCCGGAAGACGCCGTAGGAGACCGGGTCCAGCGGCGCGTTAGCGCAGACCGAAAGCGCCAGCCCCAGCACTGTTCTGGTGTCGGCCGGGTCGATGATGCCATCGTCCCACAGCCGTGCGGTCGAGTAGTAAGGGTTGCCCTGCGCCTCGTATTGGTCCCGGATCGGGGCCTTGAACGCCTCCTCGTCCTCGGGCGACCAGGGCTTGCCGGCCGCGTCGAGCTGGTCACCGCGCACCGTGGCCAGCACCGACGCAGCCTGCTCGCCACCCATCACCGAGATCCGGGCGTTGGGCCACATCCACAGAAACCGCGGCGAATACGCCCGGCCGCACATGGAGTAGTTGCCCGCCCCGTAGGACCCGCCGATCACCACCGTCAGCTTGGGCACCCGCGCGCAGGCCACCGCGGTGACCATTTTGGCGCCGTGTTTGGCGATGCCGCCGGCCTCGTAGTCGCGGCCGACCATGAAACCGGCGATGTTCTGCAAGAACACCAATGGGATGGCGCGCTTGTCGCACAGTTCGATGAAATGCGCGCCCTTGAGCGCCGACTCACCGAACAGCACTCCGTTGTTGGCGATGATGCCCACCGGGTGGCCGTGGATGCGGGCGAACGCGGTCACCAGGGTCTTGCCGTATTCGGCCTTGAACTCGCTGAACTCGCTGCCGTCGACAATGCGGGTGATGACCTGCCGCACGTCATAGGGCACCCGCGGGTCCGGGGGGACCACGTCGTAGAGCTCCGCGGGGTCATGGTTCGGGTCCACGGAACGCTTGATTTCCCAGGGGCTTTCGGATCTCGGCCCGAAGGTCTGCGCGATCTGGCGGACGATGCGCAGCGCATGTTCATCGTCATCGGCCAGATAGTCGGTGACCCCGGAGACCTTGGAGTGCAGGTCTCCCCCGCCCAGTTCTTCGGCGGTCACCACCTCTCCGGTGGCGGCCTTCACCAGCGGCGGGCCGCCCAGGAAGATGGTGCCCTGTTCGCGGACGATGACGGCCTCGTCGCTCATCGCGGGAACGTAGGCGCCGCCGGCGGTGCAGGAGCCGAGCACCGCGGCGATCTGCGGGATGCCCGCCGCGCTCATGGTCGCCTGGTTGTAGAAGATCCGGCCGAAGTGCTCGCGATCGGGGAACACCTCGTCCTGACGGGGCAGAAACGCGCCGCCGGAGTCCACCAGGTAAATGCAGGGCAGCCGGTTGCCCAGCGCGACTTCCTGGGCGCGCAGGTGCTTCTTGACCGTGACCGGATAGTAGGTGCCGCCCTTGACGGTGGCGTCGTTGGCGACGATCACGCATTCCCGCCCGGACACCCGCCCGATCCCGGTGATGATCCCGGCACCGGGGCACTCGTCGTCGTACATGCCGTCGGCGGCCAGCGGCGCCAGCTCCAGAAACGGGCTGCCCGGATCCAGCAACCGGTCGACCCGGTCGCGCGGCAATAGCTTGCCCCGCGACACGTGCCGCTGCCGGGACTGCTCGCTACCGCCGAGCGCCGCGGTCGCCAGCTTGGTGTTGAGCTCGGTGACCAGCCGCCGGTGCTCGTCGGCGAATGCTGGGGCCGTCATGACACCTTCGAAAGATTCAACGGGGCACCGGTTTTCGCGACCACCTCATCGACGGAGACGCCGGGCGCGGTCTCCACCAACTCCAGGCCCGCTTCGGTGACGTCGATGACGGCCAAGTCGGTGATGATGCGGTCGACGCAGCGGGCGCCGGTGAGCGGCAACGTGCACTGTTCGACGATCTTGGCGCTGCCGTCCTTGGCGGCATGTTCCATCATCACGATGACCCGGCGCGCCCCGTGCACCAGGTCCATCGCCCCGCCCATGCCCTTGATCATCTTGCCGGGGATCATCCAGTTGGCCAGGTCGCCGACCGCTGACACCTGCATGGCGCCGAGCACCGCTACGTCGAGGTGGCCGCCGCGGATCACCCCGAAGGACGCGGACGATGAGAAGAACGACGCGCCCGGGAGGACGGTCACTGTTTCTTTGCCGGCGTTGATCAAGTCGGCGTCGAGGTCCTCGCGGCGCGGGTACGGCCCCACACCGAGGATCCCGTTCTCCGAATGCAGCACCACGCTGACACCGTCGGGGATGTGGTTGGGAATCAAGGTCGGCAACCCGATGCCCAGGTTGACGTATTGCCCGTCTTCCAACTCCGCGGCGACCCGTGCGGCCAGTTCGTCACGTGTGCGTGTCATCAGCGCACCGTCTCCCGTTCGATTCGTTTCTCCGGATTCGGTACGTGCACCACCCGGTGCACGTGAATACCCGGGGTGTGCACCTCGGCGGGACAGATCTCGCCGGGCTCGACCAGGTGCTCGACTTGAGCGATGGTGATCCGGCCCGCTGCGGCGCAGTCCGGGTTGAAGTTGGCCGCGGCCTCCCGGTAGACGAGGTTTCCGTGCCGATCGCCCTTCCAGGCGTGCACCAACGCGAAATCGGTGCGGATCGCCCGCTCCAGCACGTAGGTGCGCCCGTCGAAGTCCCGGGTCTCCTTGCGCGGTGAGGCCACCGCCACCCCGCCGGCACCGTCGTAGCGCCACGGCAAGCCGCCGTCGGCGACCTGGGTGCCCACCCCGGTCGGTGTGTAGAACGCCGGGATCCCGGCACCCCCGGCCCGCAGCCGCTCGGCCAGCGTGCCCTGCGGGGTCAGCTCCACCTCGAGCTCTCCGGACAGGAACTGCCGGGCGAATTCCTTGTTCTCGCCGACGTAGGAGCTCACGGTGCGTCGGATCCGCTTGTGTTCCAAGAGCACTCCCAGCCCGATGCCGTCGACGCCGCAGTTGTTCGAGACGGTTTCCAGATCGGTGACACCGAGTTGCAGGACGGCGTTGATCAGCGCCTCCGGTATGCCGCAGAGTCCGAACCCGCCCACCGCCAGTGACGCGCCGTCGGTCACGTCGGCCACGGCTGCTGCCGCCGTCGCCACGACCTTGTCTATCGCCACCCGCGCCTCCTCGTTTTCAGTTAATGTTGATTAACTGACAGCAGAGAATACCATTCTCGCGCTGTCCTGTCAGCCGTCACCCAGCTGCTCGATCACCTGTCGACGCACCTCGTCCTTACGGACCTTGCCGGTGACCGTCATCGGGAACTCCGTTACCACGCGCAGGTACCGCGGCACCTTGAAGTGCGCCAGTCGGCCGGTGCAGAACTCGCGCAGTCGGTCAATGGTCAGCGGCCCCGCCCCGTCGCGCAGCATGACCACCGCCATCAGTTCCTCACCGTAGATTTCGTCGGGCACACCGATGACCTGAGCGTCGAGGATGTCAGGGTGGCTGTGCAGAAACTCCTCGATCTCACGCGGGTAGATGTTCTCCCCGCCGCGAATCACCATGTCTTTGATCCGCCCGGTGATCCGCACGTATCCGTCGTCGTCCATGACGGCCAGATCGCCGCTGTGCATCCAGCCTTCGGCGTCGATGGCCGCTTCGGTCTTGGCCGGGTCGTTCCAGTAGCCGGTCATCACCGAATAGCCGCGGGTGCACAGTTCGCCGACCTGTCCCCGCGGCACCGGGTGGCCGGTGGCGGGGTCGATCAGCTTGATCTCCAGGTGCGGCCCCACCCGTCCGACGGTCTCCACCCGCTGGATCAGCGAGTCCCCGCTGCGGGTTTGGGTCGACACCGGCGACGTCTCGGTCATGCCGTAGCAGATGGCGACCTCGGTCATGTGCATGTCGTCGATCACCCGCCGCATCACCTTCGCCGGGCACGGTGAGCCCGCCATGATCCCGGTGCGCAGGCTGGTGAGGTCGTAGTCGGCGAAGCCGGGCAATTCGAGTTCGGCGATGAACATGGTGGGCACCCCGTAGAGGCTGGTGCAGGCCTCGTCCTGCACGGCGCGCAGCGTGGCCGCCGGATCGAAGCCGGGCGCCGGGATGACGATGGCCGCACCATGGCTGGCGGCCGCCAGGTTGCCCATCACCATCCCGAAGCAGTGATAAAACGGGACGGGCAGGCAGATCCGGTCCAGCTGCGTGTAACCCAGCAACTCGCCGACCAGGTAGCCGTTGTTGAGGATGTTGTGATGACTGAGCGTCGCCCCCTTCGGGTAACCGGTTGTGCCCGAGGTGTATTGGATATTGATCGGATCGGTGGCCCGCAGCGATCCGGAGGCGTGCGCCAGTGCCACCGTGTCGGCGGGTGTGCCGGCCAGCTCACGCCAACGCGCGCTGCCGATGAACACCGCTTCACGCAGGTCCGGACACGCCGGCACCACCTCACCCAGCAGCGCGACGTAGTCGGAGGTCTTGAACCGCGGGGCAGCGATGACCATTGCAACCCCGGACTGCTTGAGCGCGTAGGCCAGCTCGTGGGAGCGGTAGGCGGGGTTGAGGGTGACCAGTATCGCGCCGATCTCAGCGGTGGCGTACTGGGTCAGCACCCATTCGGCGCAGTTGGGCGCCCAGACGCCGACCCGGTCCCCCGCGGTGATCCCCAGCTGCAGCAGACCGGTCGCCAGCCGGCGCACATCGCGCCACAGCTGCGCATAGTTCCATCGCCGTCGGGCCGGAAAGTCAACCAGCGCATCGTGATCCGGGTGCGCGCTCGCGGTTGCGGCGAGACAGGCTCCGATGGTCATCTGCAGCAAGGCCGGTCGGGTCTCGCCGCGAGCGTAGGACACATCGCCGCGAGCTGCGGGCCGTCCCGCCGTTGCCATCAGTCCTCCACCGGAGTCGCCCGGAGCCGGTTCGGCCCCAGGGATGGGTGCTACGTTAGTGACCATTAACTCAGCTGTCCACGATTGAGCGGAGGCGCGATGGCAGCATCCGTTCCCGCCGACGACGAGCCGGCCAGCCGACGAAGCAGGCTGAAATCCGACCGGCGCAGCCAATTGCTTGCCGCCGCCGAACGGCTGTTTGCACAACGCGGCTTCCTGGCGGTGCGCCTGGAGGACATCGGCGCGGCCGCCGGCGTCAGCGGTCCGGCGATCTATCGGCACTTCCCCAACAAGGAAGCCCTGTTGGTCGAACTGCTGGTCGGCATCAGCACCCGGTTGCTCGCCGGAGCGCGCGCCGTCGAATCCGGCGGGCGGAACCCGGACGAGGTGCTGGACGGCCTGATCGAGTTCCATCTCGACTTCGCGCTCGGAGAGCCGGATCTGATCCGGATCCAGGACCGCGACCTGGCTCAGCTGCCGGCCGGCGCGCAGCGTCAGGTACGTAGCGCCCAGCGGCAGTACGTCGAGGTCTGGGTAGGTGTGCTGTGCGCCCGGTACGCCGGACTGGCCGAACCCGACGCCCGGTTGATGGCCCACGCGGTGTTCGGGCTGTTGAACTCGACCCCCTACAGCGTCAAGCCGGCCGGTGCCAAGTCGGCCGCGCCGGAGCGCTCCCGAGCGGTGTTGCGGGCGATGACGATCAGCGCGCTGGGTGCCGCCGGGTTTTCAACGGGCTGACCGACGACACGGTCGTGGGCGGCGCTGCGCAGGTACCCTGCAATCCATGAGGTGGGTATGACCGATCCTTATCGACCGGAGGATTCCGATCGACCCTGGCAGCGCAGCGGGGCCACCGAGCCGTCGACCTTCGGCTTTCCGCCGCACGTCGATCCGGCCTACGCGGGCCAGCTTCCGTCATACCCGGCCGGCTATCCGCCGCAGGCCGCCGACCCAACCGCTCAACTGCCGCGGCAGCACTGGGAACCGGCGCATTCGGGCGGCGCGGGCGGCGGTCCGGGCGGCGGCGCCCCGCCGCGTGGCGAGGGCGGCCCGCCGGAACCGCCGCGGTTCCCGAACTGGCTGTGGCTGGTGGCCGGTGGCGCGGTGCTGTTGGTGGTCGGCATGGTGATCGCCCTGGTGATCGCCAACGGCTCGGGGCGCAATTCGGCTACGGTCACACCGGTTTCGCCGTTGCGGACGGCGCCGAGCACACCGATTCCCAAGCGCACCCCGACCACCACGCCGCCACCGCGGTCCTCGACGCCCAGCACCACGCCGAGCACGCCGCCACCGACCACGTCGACGACCGCAGGGGTTCCCGAGACGATCGTCTACAGCGTCACCGGGACCGGCCGGGCGCTCAGCATCGCCTACATCGACACCGGTGGAATGCTGCAGACCGAGTTCAACGTGATGCTGCCGTGGCGCAAGCAGGTCACCCTGACGCCGCCGGCGACGACCGCGGCGGCGGTCACGGTGGTCAACTTCGGCGAGCAGATCACCTGCTCGGTGTCGGTGGACGGCACCCAGGTGCGCCAGCGCACCGGTTCGATCCTCACGGTGTGCGCAGCGGCCGGTTGAGCCGTTAGGCCGCTCACCGCGGCGCGCGCACTCCCAGCATCGCCAGCAATCCGAGCACCAGCACGGTGCACAGCCCGCCCATGCCGGCCCGGTCGCTGCGGAAGACATCGACGAACACCGAGAACAGCCACGGCGCCAGGAACGACACGGCGCGACCGGTCATGGTGTAGAGCCCGAACGCAACCCCTTCGAACCCCTCCCGGCCTTGCTGCGCCATCCGCAGCAACAGCGTGCGCGCCGAGGACTGGGTGGGCCCGATGAACAGGCAGAGCAGCAGACCGCAGGCCCAGAACGCCCCCGGACCCGTCAGTGCCATCAGCGTGGTCCCGGCGGCGACCATGGCCGCCAGCGACCCGACGATCACCGTCTTGGAGCCGATCCGGTCGTCGAGCAGGCCGCCGGCGACCGCGCCGACCGCGGCCACCACGCTGGCGGCGACCCCGAAGATCAGCACATCACCGGCTGAAATCCCGTAGACGTTGACGCCGAGAACCGCACCGAACGCGAACACCCCGGCCAGTCCGTCACGGAAGATCGCGCTGGCAACCAGGTAGAAGACCAGGTTGCGGTCGCGGCGCCACTCGCCGCTGATGTCGCGCCACAGCTGACGATAGCCGCCGAACAGGCCCAGCCGGGGCGGCGGTGGACCGTCGGCACCGGCGAACCGGTGCGCGGTGAGCAGCAGTGGCAACGCGAACAACGCCAGCCATGCTGCGGTGAGCCACATCGCCGCCCGCACGTTCTGCCCGTCCGCCACCGGCAGGCCCAGCAGCCCACGGGTGGGGCCACTGCCGGAGATGAAGCCCACGTAGACCACCAGCAACAGCACCACGCTGCCGGCATAGCCTGCCGCCCAACCGAATCCGGAGATGCGCCCGGAGTTCTGCGGCGTCGACAGCTGCCGCAGCATGGCGTTGTAGGGGACGCTGGCCAGGTCACCGCAGGCCGCGGTCAGCGCCAGCAGCAGCAGCCCCGGAGCCAGGTAGGCCGGTGAGTCGCGAATCATGCTCATCGATGCGATCAGCACCACCGCGGTGCCGGTCAGGACCGTCAGCGTCACCCGGCGACGGTGCGGTGCGGCGACCCACACCCCGACCACCGGCGCCACGACGGCCACCGTCAAACCGGAGAGGGCCAGAGTGCGGCCCAGCCAGCTGGCCGGCGACACCGAACCGGGCAGTTCCCGGCCGACGCTGCTGGTCAGATAAACCGAGAACACGAACGTCACCGCGATCGCGCTGACGGCCGCGGAACCGGTATCCCACAACGCCCATGCCACGATCCGCGATCGACCGGATCTGACCACTCCCGTGGCATTCATGCCTGGCACTCTACGATTGGCCCATGCCAGTGCCTGCTCCCAGCCCGGATGCCCGCGCCGTCGTCACCGGAGCGTCCCAGGGCATCGGCGAAGCGCTGGCCACCGAGCTGGCCGCCCGGGGCCACTCGCTGATCATCACCGCGCGCCGAGAAGACGTGCTCGACGAGGTGGCGGCCCGGCTGCGCGACAAATACCGGGTCACCGTGGAGGTCCGGGCGGTCGACCTGGCCGATCCGCCGGCCCGCGATGAATTCTGTAGCGAACTGGCCGGGCGGGAGGTCTCGGTGTTGTGCGCCAACGCCGGCACCGCGACGTTCGGGCCGATCGCCAATCTCGATCCGGCAACCGAGAAGGCCCAAGTGCAACTGAACGCGGTTGCGGTGCACGACCTGGTGCTGGCGGTGCTGCCGGGCATGCTGGCGCGCCGCGCCGGCGGCATCCTGATCTCGGGTTCGGCTGCCGGCAACTCGCCGATACCCAACAACGCCACCTACGCCGCGACCAAGGCCTTCGCCAACACCTTCAGCGAGTCGCTGCGCGGCGAGCTGCTCAAGTCCGGGGTGCACGTGACGCTGTTGGCGCCGGGGCCGGTGCGCGCCGAGGCGCCCGATGCCGCCGAAGCGTCACTGGTCGACAAGCTGATACCGGATTTCTTGTGGATCTCCACCCAGCACACCGCCAAGCTCTCGCTGGATGCGTTGGAGCGCAACAAGATGCGCGTCGTGCCCGGGATCACATCGAAGGCCATGTCGGTGGCCAGCGGGTACGCTCCGCGTGCCATCGTCACGCCGATCGTCGGCGCGGTCTACAAGAAGCTCGGCGGGGGTTAGCTAGCGCCCTCCAGGTCAGCGGCGATCGAAGCGGGTCGCCGCAAAATCACCTTCTGCGACGGCCGGTGCCCATCGCGCCGCGCGTGATCTGACCGACCACCACGGTAGTGACGGCACGTGTCACCTGCTTGCCCTCCCGGGTTGAGAGGAAGCGGGCGAGCCAGCGACCGAACCGCGTCCACCAGTGCACTTTCGGCGGCGGCGGCAGCTCGTCATACCCCTGGGCGTCGGATGGCGGCGCACTGCCCTGCCCCGATGCGAGCTTGCGGGACAAGATCTCATAGGCCGACTCGCGATCCACCGTCTCGCTGTAGACGGCGTGCAGCGGACTCGCCGTGGCCGCCGCGGTGATCGCCGCGTCGCCGACGGACGCCATCAGCGATCGCGGTGCCCGCAGCCGCGTCCAAGCGACCGGGGTCGGGGCGCCCCTCTCCGACAGGACGGTGACGATCGCCTCGCCGATTCCCAGTGACGTCAGCGCCGACTCCAGGTCATACACCGTGGTTTTGGGGTAGGTGCGCACCGTCTTGCTCAGCGCCTTCTGGTCATCTGGGGTGAACGCACGCAGCGCATGCTGGATCCGGGCGCCCAGCTGGGACAGCACGTTGGTGGGCACATCGGTGGGCAGTTGGGTGCAGAAGAACACCCCGACGCCCTTGGAGCGGATCAGCTTCACGGTCTGTTCGACCTGCTGCAGGAACGCCTTGGAGGCGTCGGTGAACAGCAGGTGCGCCTCGTCGAAGAAGAACACCAGCTTCGGCTTGTCGATATCGCCGACCTCGGGAAGCAGCGTGAACAGGTCGGCGAGCACCCACATCAAGAAGGTGGAGAACAACACCGGGCGGGCAGCTTGATCGCCGAGTTCCAGCAGCGAGATGATGCCGCGGCCCTGACCGTCGGTGCGCAGCAAGTCTTCCGGCTTGAGCTCCGGTTCGCCGAAGAAGGTGTCGCCGCCTTCGGCCTCCAGGTTGACCAGGGCACGCAAGATCACCCCCGCGGTCTGAGCCGATACCCCGCCGAGGTTCTTCAGTTGAGGCTTGCCGGCATCACTGGTCAAAAACGTGATCACCGAACGCAAATCCTTCAAGTCCAGCAGCAGGTAGCCGTTCTGGTCGGCCCAGTGGAAGATCAGCCCCAGTGTCGATTCCTGGGTGGCGTTGAGTCCCAGCACTTTCGACAACAGGATCGGACCGAAGCTGGAGATGGTGGCCCGCACCGGCACACCGATGCCGTCGGTGCCCAGTGACAGGAACTCCGTCGGGAACTCGGTCGGAGTCCACTCGTCACCGGTATCGGTGGCGCGTTCGGTGATCTTGTTCCCGGACTCACCGGGCCGCGACAGCCCGGACAGGTCGCCTTTGACGTCGGCCATCACCACCGGAACGCCGGCCGCCGACAGCTGCTCGGCGATCACCTGCAGCGTCTTGGTCTTGCCAGTGCCGGTCGCGCCGGCCACCAGCCCGTGGCGGTTCAAGGTGGCCAGTGGGATGCGGACCTGCGCGGTGGGGTCGGCGGTGCCGTCGATGACGACCGTGCCCAATTCCAGGGCCTGGCCCTCGGCGGTGTAGCCGGCGGCGATCTGCTGTGCGGCGTTCGCCGCCGAATCGGGACTCACAGGCCACGACATTACTTGGCCGGAGGGCACCGGTATGCGGCCACGACGGCGGCGAACGGCTAACCTGGGCTACTTGTGAGCGTTGCGCGAGACGAACTGGTCTGGATCGACTGCGAGATGACCGGCCTGGATCTGGGCTCGGACAAGCTGATCGAGATCGCCGCGTTGGTCACCGACGGTGAGCTGAACATCCTCGGCGACGGTATCGACGTGGTGATCCACGCCGACGACGCCGACCTCGACGCGATGAGCGACGTCGTGACGGACATGCACACCCGGTCCGGGCTGATCGACGAGGTCAGGGCTTCGACCGTCGACCTGGCGACCGCCGAGAAGATGGTGCTCGACTACGTCCGAACCCACGTCAAGCAGGCCAAGACGGCTCCGCTGGCGGGCAACTCGATCGGCACCGACCGGGGTTTCCTGGCCCGTGACATGCCCGCGCTCGACGACTACCTGCACTATCGGATGATCGACGTCAGCTCGATCAAGGAGTTGTGCCGGCGCTGGTACCCGCGGATTTACTTCGGCCAGCCCGAAAAGGGCTTGGCGCACCGGGCGCTCGCCGACATCCATGAATCCATCCGTGAGCTGAAGTTCTACCGCCGTACCGCGTTCGTCGCCCCTCCCGGACCGCCTACCAGCGACATCGCTGCGGTAGCCGCAGAGCTGGGACCGCCTTCGGACGCGCACGAGGTGATCGATTCGGTCGCTGAGCGTCCGAGCGGCTAGTATCGACGACGCTGCCTGCTCGGCTGGCAGCGATGGTGGCTGTAGTTCAGTTGGTAGAGCACCAGGTTGTGATCCTGGGTGTCGCGGGTTCGAGTCCCGTCAGCCACCCCGATAGGTCGGAGGGCTTTGGCCCTTCGACCTTTTTCTTTGGCTGGGTCCCGACCGGACTCGTTGACACAGCGGTGATGACATGGCTCGTCGTCCCTGATTACCTACCGTCGAACCCCGCCCGCCAACGAGATCTGCGCCACACTCCACATCCGCCTGAGCGCAGACCCGGCGGCGCAGCCGGGCTGCAGCCGCCGAATAGCGTAATTGCGCAGGTCACATGAGTTTTAACTGCCGTTGACACCGGCTGAAGCGCGGCGAGTCCAGTCGCCAAAAAGTGTCACCGCAGCAGATTTTTGTAACGTAATCAGGGCGCGTCGGTTTGGCGCGAATGTCACGTTTTGGTTACGGTGCCCTGCGTGCTCACGCAAGGACTGCTTGATCTGCGCATGAAATCCTCGGTTCTGGCGGCGACGGCGGTGTTGCCGGCCGCCGTTTTTATGGCCGGCAACGCCGGCGCCGACCCGGGAAACAACGACGAACCCGCGGCCATCGCCGAAGCGCCGCACCCTGAGGACGCGCCACCGCCGCCCCCGGAAGACGGGCCGCCGCCCCCACCCGAGCACCTGCCGCCGCCCGAAGACGCGCCACCGCCCGAGGTCTTTCCAGTGGGAGCCAATTGGGGCATGCCGGCGCCGCACGCGCTGCCGCCCGGCATCGCCAATGAGCGCGGCATGCAGGTCAAGACGATCCTCCTCTCACGCAGCATCAGCGAGGCGTTCCCGCAGGTGCACAATATGGTCGGCGTCCGGCCGGACGGGCAGCGCTGGCACCCGTCGGGGCTGGCGATCGACATCATGATCCCCAACCCGGGCAGCCCGGAGGGTATCGCCCTCGGCGATGAGATCGTGGCCTACGCGCTGCGCAACGCCGGCCGGTTCGCGCTACAGGACGCGATCTGGCGCGGCACCTACTACACGCCGGCCGGGCCCAGCGGCCGAGGCAACGGCCACTACGACCACGTGCACATCACCACGTTCGGCGGCGGATACCCCAACGGCAGCGAGGAGTACCTGCGCGAAGAAGGCGAACCGGCCGCTGTCTGACACCCGCTAGGACGTCAGCGAACCGGATCCTGCGCGTTGCCGGCTTCCCATTGCGACCAGGGCACATTCCAGTCGCCGAGGCCCTCGGTGCCAGGCAGCAGCGGCCCGCTCGTATTGCTGATCTGCACCACGTCGCCACGCTTGACGTGGTCGTAGAACCACAATGCGTTGCTGGGACTGACGTTGATGCAGCCGTGGCTGGCGTTGGAGTAACCCTGGGCGCCTACCGACCACGGTGCCGAGTGCACGAAGATCCCGCTGTAGGAGATCTGCGTGGCCCAGTCCACATCGGTGCGGTAGCCGTTGGGTGAGTTGACCGGCACCCCGTAGGTCGAGGAATCCATCACGATGTGCGGGAAACGTTCGCCGACGATGTAGGTGCCGTTGTTCGTCGGCGTGCTGTCCTTGCCCATCGACACCGGCATGGTCTTGACGATCTCACCGTTGACCCGCACCACCATCGACTTGGTGTTGTCATCGATGGTCGCGATGACCTCGTCGCCGATGACGAAGTGACTCGAGGCGTCGTCCTGGCCGAACACGCCGTTGCCCAGATCCACGCCGTAGGTGTTGACCGCCACATCGATCCTGGTCCCGGGCCTCCAGAAAGACTGTGGCCGCCACCGTACTTCGCGATTGTTGAGCCAGTAGAACGCGCCCGCCACCGGCGGATCGGTGGTGATCTCGATCGCCTTTTCGGCCGCCACCCGGTCAGCGATGTTCTCGTCGAACCGGATCGCCACCGGCTGACCGACGCCGACCACCTCACCGTCGCGCGGCATGACATACGGCATGGTCAGGTTCTGCGGCGAATGGGTCTGGAACGTCATCTGCCGGCTGGTCACCCCGCCCAGCCCCAGGGATTTGGCGTTCATCGTGTAGCGCTTGTTGTAGCCGAGCGGCTCGGTCGTCGACCAGGTCAACCCGTCGGGGCTGAGCTTGCCGTCGACCACCGCACCGTATTCGCTGACCATGGTGACCGAATCGAGCACGCCGTCTTCGGCGGTCACCGTCACAGGTGTGTCCACCGCCACGCCGACCGCCTTGTCGGTGACCGACGCGGTGACCTTGGGCACCAGCAGGTCGGCGAACGGGGTGCCCTTGTCGACGATGACCTTCGTCGCCTCCGCGTCGGCGTTGCCGCCGCAGGCGCTCAGCCCCAACACCGCAACCGGCACCATCAGCACCGCCGCCAGCCGGGACCGATACCCCCGGCAACGTTGTGTCGAACGAACCTGCCCCATGCCTTTTCCCACCTGACCCAGCTCAAACTGCTCGCACGCAGTCTAGTGGGTAATCGGGCATGCCGCTCCGCGTGCGACCCTGGCCCCTTGCCAGGTGATTTTTCTCCGCGGCGCGGCGCCTGTTATTGTCTTCCTCGCGGTCGTGACCGCCCAGCGCCGTTAGCTCAGTTGGTAGAGCAGCTGACTCTTAATCAGCGGGTCCGGGGTTCGAAACCCTGACGGCGCACAGCTCCGAGGCTGTTTTCAGCCTCACCAGCATGGCCCGATCCATCGGATATTCATCATCGTCGATCAGCGTGGCCACCGTCTTGCGGAACGAGTGCGACGTCACATCGGCAACCCGAGCGCACCATGCACCTTGCGTAGATCCCGGCCGAAGTTCGACGGATCCCGCCACGGGCCGGCCGCCGACGGGAAGATCATCACCTGCTCTCCCACGAAGTCCTTCCGCCGACGGCGTTTCAGCATGTCCACCGCGAACGCCGGCAACCGCAACGTCCTGCGTCCGGCCGCGGACCTGATCGTGTCGAACCGCTTGAGCCCCTCCCTGTGATGCGCACGACCTTGCCGGTGATGGCGATCTCCCCGGCCTTCCGGTTGTAGTCCGACCGGCGCAGGGCCAGCAGCTCAGAGCGGCGCAGGCCGGTGGCCATGAGCATGATGATCGGATCGCCCATGTCTATGGCCTCACACTCGGCTGATGCCGCGACCGTGCCGAGAAGCCCGGTCACCTGGTCCTCGCTCAGTTGCGGCGCACCCTTGGGCCGGTCCCCCTTGAGTGGGCTCACATCGCGGGCGGGGTTCACGGGGATGACTCCGGCCATGACGGCGAGCTGCAGCACTCCTATGAATCCGTGTACCAGGGCGATTACCTCGGCGCCATCCACGGACTGGAAGGCGCTCAGTCGACCGTCGAGCTCCTGGTGGCCCGGCTTGAAGAGGCGGGCGAGGGTCAGCAGGGGGCCGTCACGGATACGTCGCGGTCAGCGCCAGCCGCGGCGGATGGCCCTCCCGGGTATTAAGACGAATCAGTCACCGGACGAGAGTGAGCCGGGGTCGGTGGCCGGGATCCAATCCGCCGTCACCGGGGTCACCACTGAACTCCAGGTCGAAGACAGCGATGAGCGCAGCGAGAAGCCGGGCTGACCAATACCTCGCGGATCCTCACTTCGGGACCCCTAGGCGCGGGACCGTACCGGCGGCCACGGCCACGACCCGGCGGTGATCGACCCGTTCCCCGAAAAGCAACCACTCCGCGCCACAAAGTGAACTATCGTTCCGGCCAGTGAACGCGGGACCGACACCCCCGCACACGCAATCGATAGGAACCCCAACAGCAATGAACCGACAGCTCAGCGCAGGCGCTGCAAGCGCACTAGCCCTACTTCTGCTGGCCTCCCCAGCCACCGCCGAACCCGACCCACACATCCCCAACCCCTCCACCGGCTACTGCCCCGGCGGATCCATGGGCTCACCCATCTGGATGGGCTACTGCGACGGCATACCCTATCCCGACGGCACGAAGTGGCACACCCGCCAGTGGGGCGTCCCGCTGTACGGAAACCCGAACGGCCTAGCCGGCACCACCGGAAGCGGGCCGAGCGGCGCCGAATGCGTGGTGGACGATGGCTCGCCGGTGCCGCCACCGGCGCCGCCCGGCGGCTGCGGCGGAGCCGTCCCACCGCCGCAGGAATGACCGACGACACAACGCCAGCGGCGGCCGGTCCGCTACGACCACCGAACTCGACGCGGCACCGGAGCCTGGCCCCGCCCTGGCCCCACCCCGAGACGGCCTCTCGCATGGCGGGATGTGTACGATTCCGGACGAGTGGCCGCGCGGGAGCAACAATTCGGCCCAACACGTTCGTAGCCCGCCGCTGCGTTTGTCCTCACACTTGACTCAGGCCTGGTACTACAACCTGAACGGTAAGTGTGTTCGCTGGCTCCGGCCGGATTCCGGTGCGGGGTGCCGCGAATGCGCGGTCCGGAACCTTGCCGCGTACCTTGGTTTTAGCGCGGTCGACGCGGTTCGGCGCCGAGGCGTGGCGGCCTGGTATCTGGGTTTGCTCCCCCCGTGGAGTGGGCCGACACGCTAGACATACGCCAAAGCAAGATCTCGGGTCCACCTAATGTTCACCCAGCATTTTCGGGGTTAGGTTAGGTTTGCCTACGACCCATTAGCTATTCTCATGCTCGCAGGATTCTGTGGCCTAACTCTCGGGCCCAGTACAGGAAATCGACAAGGAGCTAGCTGTGGAGTTCGTCTTACATCCTCATAGGTCCAGGCGCAGTAGCGGGCAGGCGACCCGGATCGCGGCCGCCGGGATCGCCTTGGCGGGAGCGGGCCTGATCGCCGTCAACCCGATTGCGCCGGCGCTGCAGGACTTCCGGCACCACGCCGTGCAGTTGACGGGGTGGGAGTCGCTGTTCGAGCGGACCAGCGAGAGTATCGCCGCGCTGACGGAGAACTCCAATGTCAACGCGCTGCTGGACCAGTACGCCAGCAACCAGAGCGACTACAGCCAGCTGATCATGGGCATGGAGAACGTCCCGCTGGACCACCGGGAGGGTCTGGACCCGCGCTTCGTCACCTCGGGCTTCGCCGGCATCAACCATGCGATCAACCTCATGATCAACGGGGATGGCGGCGAGGCCATCGTCGGTGGAGAGCACCTCCGGTACCCGGGGTTGGAGGAGTTGTCGAATCAGGTATCCGAGTCACTCCAGAACGGGGACTTCTTCGGGGCTTTCAACCATGTGAACATCTGGCTGCTGTACGGCATTGAGGACATCGGCAAAGCCCTGGGCCCGGTGCTGTCCATCCCCGCCCTGGAGGCGATGAACCAGTCGAGTCTGCTGAACGAGTTCATCGGCCCCCTCGAAGGTTGGGCCTTTATCAAGCAAGCCAGCGACGCACTGATGGCGCCGACGATCGGCGCCCTCTACCAGCTGACTGAGAGTATCGGCGCGGCATCCGGCGGCGACCTGCAGGCACTGTTCAACCTGCCCGCTGACGTGTTGAACAGCTACCTCAACGGGTACGTCGTGCCCGAGACCGGCGATGTCTTCACAGGTCTGCTCACCGAAGGTGGCATCTACGACCTGCTGACGAACGAGTGGGCGGCACGGGCGGCGGAGGCGATCACGGTGGGCACCGCGCACCTGCCGGTCAACGCCGTGGATGTTCCTGACCCTGGGGAGGCCGGAGCCGACCTGTTTGGCGGGGACTTCCTGTCAAGCCTGTTCGACGGCAGCATCTGGGGCGCCTGACAGTTGCGGTGCACGACGGCCGGGAGGGACTTGGTCCTTCCCGGCCGTTTTGCTTTGGCGTCGCTGGGGTCAGCGGTTGCGAATCCGGCGGATCGCCAGTACCACGAGCAGGCCGCCGACACCGGCCAGCGAGGCCATCACCGCGGGTTTGGTGACGATCTCGACCGCGCGGATCTTGGCGCGCTCGGCCAGGTGGCGGGGGTTGGCCCGGTCGGCGAGAATGTCGACCGTCGACGCCAGCTGCTCACGCGCGGCGTCGATGTCCTTCTTGATCGTGTCGGGATCGCGCTCCGCCACTGTCGTCCTCCCTGTCCGCCTGATGCTGGCCCTGCCGAACTACCCTAGAGCAGCCGGGCGTGGTCGCACGCTCCGGCGAGCAGAAAGGGGTTATCAGTGGAGGACCGAGCGACCGACTCCGTACGCCTGGCGCCCGGCGACGAAGCGCCCGCATTCAGCCTCCCCGACGCCGACGGCAACACCGTGTCACTGGCCGACTACCGGGGACGGCGGGTCGTCGTCTACTTCTACCCGGCGGCCTCCACCCCCGGCTGCACCAAGCAGGCCTGCGACTTCCGGGACAATCTGGGTGAGTTCAACGACGCCGGTCTCGACGTCGTCGGCATCTCCCCGGACAAGCCCGCCAAGCTGGCCAAGTTCCGCGACGCCGAAGGGCTGACGTTTCCGCTGCTGTCCGACCCGGACCGCACCGTGCTCGCGGCCTGGGGCGCTTTCGGGGAGAAGAAGATGTACGGCAAGACCGTGCAGGGCGTCATCCGCTCGACGTTCGTCGTCGACGAGCAGGGCAAGATCGCCGTCGCGCAGTACAACGTGCGGGCCACCGGTCATGTGGCCAAGCTGCGGCGGGACCTGTCGGTGTAGCCACCACTTGTAAGGAGCAGCTCATGCCGGTGACGCGGACCAGTTTGTGGTTCGACACCCAGGCGTTGGAGGCCGCCGCGTACTACGTCTCGATCTTTCCCGATTCGACGGTCACCGACATCTCGTACTGGGGCCCGGAGAATCCCGAGCGCGACGGCACCCCGCTGGAGGTGTTGTTCGATCTGGACGGCCGGGCGTTCTCCGCGATCAACGGCGGACCGGATTTCACGTTCAACGAGGCCATCTCGATCCAGGTCTACTGCGCCGACCAGGCGGAGGTCGACTATTACTGGGACAGCCTGGGCCGCGGCGGCAAGGAAATTCAGTGCGGCTGGCTCACCGATCGCTACGGCCTGTCCTGGCAGGTCATCCCGCAGCGGCTGTCGGAGCTGATGACCGACCCGGATCGTGACCGGGTGGCCCGGGTGAAGCAGGCCATGTACGCGATGGTCAAGCTCGACATCGCCGGGCTGGAAGCAGCGGCCGCCGGGCCGTGAGTGTGCCTACCCGGTCAACCTACCCAGCTTCGCCAGCAGCAGCGCCTCGGCGGTGGCGGCCCGTTCCAGCACCCCCAGGTGCAGGCTCTCATTGACGCTGTGCGCCTGCGTTGCCGGATCTTCCACCCCGGTGACCAGGATGGCGGCCTGCGGATAGGCGGCGGCGAACTCCGCAATGAACGGGATCGAACCACCCATACCCATGCCGACCGGTTCGACGCCCCATGCTTGCCGGAACGCGGCCCGGGCGGCCTCATACACCGGGCCGGTGGCGTCGATGGCATACGGCTGACCGACATCACCGGGGGTGACGGTCAGCTGCGCGCCCCATGGGATGTGTTGTTCCAGATGCGATTTCAGTGCATCCAGGTGCTTCGCCGCGTCGCCTCCGGGGGCTACCCGCATGCTGATCTTGGCGCGCGCCCGTGGAATCAGCGTGTTCGACGACGCCGCAACGCTGGTGGTGTCGATCCCGATGACGGTGATCGCCGGTTTGGCCCACAGCCGCTGCGGCACCGAGCCCGAACCGATCTCGGCAACCCCGTCGAGCAGCCCGGTGTCTGCCCGTACCCGTTCCGCCGGGTAATCGACTGGTGCAGCATTACTTTCGTGAAGTCCCGCAACCGCGACGTTGCCGTCGTCGTCATGCAGACTTGCCAGCAGCCGCACCAGCACGCTCAGTGCATCGGGCACCACCCCGCCCCACAACCCCGAATGCAGGCCGTGGTCCAAGGTGGCAACCTCCACCACACAGTCGGCCAACCCGCGCAGTGACACCGTCAGCGCCGGAACCTCGGTGCTCCAGTTGTCGGAGTCGGCGATGACGATCACATCGGCGCGCAGCACATCGCGGTGCGCGGCGAGCAGTGCGCCCAGTGACGGCGAGCCCGACTCCTCCTCGCCCTCGACGAAGACCGTCACCCCGACGGGCGGTTGCCCGTCGTGCGCTCGGAAGGCCGCCAGATGTGTTGCGATGCCGGCCTTGTCGTCGGCGCTGCCACGGCCGTAGAGTCGGCCGTCGCGTTCGGTCGGTTCGAACGGCGGCGACGCCCACTGGCCGGCGTCGCCCTCGGGCTGCACGTCGTGGTGGGCGTAGAGCAACACCGTCGGCGCGCCTTCGGGCGCCGGATAGCGGGCGATGACGGCCGGTGCGCCGCCCTCCGCGACGATTCGCACCTCCGGAAAACCCGCCTGGCTCAGCAGGTCCGCGGTCAGCTGCGCACTGCGATGCACCTCGGGGCGCCGCGCCGGGTCCGCCCACACCGATTCGATGCGCACCAGGTCCTCCAGGTCGGCCCGTACCGACGGCAGCACGTCGCGCACCCGCTGGACCAGTTCTTCCGGGCGAGCAGACGCGAAAGCCCCCTGCGACGCACGATTTTGGGGGCTTTCATGTCTGCTCGGCGTCAATTGACCTCCAGGATTGCGACGGCCGCGGCAGTGTCGGCCTCGTGAGTGAGCGACACGTGGATCGTCACGTCCGCCAAATGCCGGGCGATCTCGCCCGAGAGCCGCACCTTCGGGCGCCCCCACCTGTCGGTGACCACCTCGATGTCACGGTGGATCGCCTCGGGCAGCACCGGTTTCTGGGCGAACCGCGACCCCGACCACGCCTTGATCACCGCCTCCTTGGCCGCCCACCGGGCCGCCAGATGCCGCGCCGCCGACGAACTCTTATCGGAAGCGTCGCGACGCTCGCCGGGAGTGAACGTCTCGGCGAAAACCGTTCCCGGCTGGTCGACCTGCTCGGCGAAGTCGGGGATCGAAACGAGGTCGATCCCCACTCCCACAATGCTCATGACAGTGACTATCCCCCTTCTACCGACCCGCGAGGGTGCGCACAAACGGTCTCATCCACGGCGTGTCGGCCGGGGACGCGCACGCTCGCCGGTCAGCCGATGTAGACGTCGCCGTCGCCGAGCCGTGCCGCCGGGTTGAGCAGCATCGCCGACTCCTGGCGCTTCTCCGACGTGTCGTGGTCGAACCGCCGGTCCGCGGGCCGCTCATACATCGGGCGGCCGCCGGCGATCGCCGAGGCGAGCCGACGCTGGCCGTCGAGCACACGGCTGGAAGCCTGCTCCAGGTACGCCTCCCGCTGGCCCGGGTCCAGCGCGGCCAGGAACGCCGCCGGGTGCACCAGCGCCACCAGACCGGAGACGTGGCCGAACCCGAGGCTGGTGACCAGTCCCGCCTTGAGCGGGAACTTCTCCCCCAGGTGCAGCGGCTCCCGCACCCACACGAAGTGCCCGGCGGTGGCCAGCTCGTCGTCGACGCAGTCCAGGCTGCGGTTGGGCGGGATGACGCCGTCGCGCAGCACCTGGCACAAGCCCATCAGCTGGAAGACCGCCGCGCCGCCCTTGGCGTGCCCGGTCAGGCTCTTCTGGCTGATCACGAACAGCGGGGCCCCTTGCGCGCGCCCCATCGAGTCGGCCAGCCGCTCGTGCAGCTCGGTCTCGTTGGGGTCGTTGGCCAGCGTCGAGGTGTCGTGCTTGGAGACCACCGCGACGTCGTCGGGCCCGACACCGAGCTTGGCCAGCGAGCGGGCAAGCAACGAGTCCTTGCCGCCGCGGCCGGCACCGAGCGCCCCCAGGCCGGGTGCCGGGATGGAGGTGTGCACGCCGTCGGCGAAGCTCTGCGCGTAGGCCACCACCGCCTGCACCGGTAAGCCCATCTTGGCCGCCAGGTCGCCGCGGGCCAGCAGGATGGTGCCCCCACCTTGCGCCTCGACGAAGCCCAACCGGCGGCGGTCGTTGGCTCGGGAGAACTTCGAGTCGCTGATGCCCTTGGCGCGCATCATCTCGGTGTCGGCGGTGGCCGCCATGTCACCGAAGCCGATGATCGCTTCCAGAGTCAGGTCGTCGTAGCCGCCGGTGACCACCAGCTCGGCCTTGCCCAACCGGATCTTGTCGACGCCCTCCTCGACCGACACCGCCGCGGTGGCACAGGCGGCCACCGGGTGGATCATCGCGCCGTAGGACCCGACGTAGCTCTGCACCACGTGCGCGGCGACGACGTTGGGCAAAACCTCCTGCAGGATGTCGTTGGGCTTGGACCGTCCCAGCAGGTTGCCGTGATACATGGTCTGCATCGAGGTCATGCCGCCCATGCCCGTGCCCTGCGTGCTGGCCACCAGCGACGGGTGCACCCAGCGCATCAGCTCGGTCGGGGTGAAGCCGGCCGACAGGAACGCGTCCACGGTGGCGACGATGTTCCACAGCGCCACCCGGTCGATGGAGGTGGCCATGTCCTGGCTGATCCCCCACACCGTCGGGTCGAACCCGGTCGGGATCTGCGCTCCCACGGTGCGCGACAGCTTGCTCTTGCGGGGCACTCGGATCTCGGTGCCCGCCTTGCGGATGACCTGCCAGTCGGACGAGTCCGGCACCGGACGCACCACGGTGTGCTCCGGGTCGAACTCGACGAACGCCCGCGCGTCGGCCTCGCTGGAGACCACGAACGAGAAGTCCTTGTCCAGGAACACGCTGACCAGCAGCGGCGAGGCGTGATCGGGGTCGATCGCACCGTCATCGACGAATTCGCGAATGCCCACTCGCTCCACCACGGTGTCGTGGTAGCGCTCGACGAGCTCGGATTCGTCGACGAGCTCCCCGGTTTCGGTGTCGTACCAGCCGGGGGTCGGGTCGTCTTCCCACTTGATCAGCCCGGTGGTCCAGGCCAGTTCGAGCACCCCGGCGGCCGACAGCTCACCGGAGACCTCCATCTCGAACCGGGTGCGCGACGAGCCCAGCGGGCCCAGCTCGGCGCCGCCGACGATGACCACCAAGTCGGCCAGGTCGACGTCGAGATCATCCCAGGCCGGCGGCGGCGCCGGGGTGTAGCCGCGCGGCGGGCTCGGCAGTGCCGCAATGGTATTCGCGGACTCTGGGGCCTCTTCGGCCGCGGTTTCGGCCGTCATCTCCTCGCGGGCCTTGGCGGCCAGCTCGGCCATGTCCAGGTTCGCCTCGGCCAGCCCGCCGGTGAGGTCTGCCTCGATCGGCGCATTGGCCGCGGCCACCTTGGATTCGACGTCACACAGGCCCAGCAGCATGGCTGCCATCTGCTCGGTCGAGTAGGTGGTGACGCCGGCTTCCTCGACCGCGTCGACGATCACGTCGTTGTGGCCCATCAGCCCGGTGCCGCGGGTCCAGCCGATCAGCGCGTGCGCCAGGCTGACCCGAGACGCCCACGACGACTCGGCTTTCCAGCGCGCCACCACCGCATCCAGCGCGGCCTTGGCCTCGCCGTAGGCGCCGTCACCGCCGAACATGCCGCGGTTGGGCGAGCCGGGCAGCACCACGTGCAGCCGGGAGGCGATGTCACGTTCGGCGCCGATCTTCGACAGGCCGCCGATGAGCCGCTGCACTGCCCACAGCAGCACCTTCATCTCCATCTCGGCACGAGCACCGGCCTCCGAGAGGTCCCCGGCCACGCGCGGCGCGGCAAACGGGAACAGCAGCGTCGGGGTCTGCGCGTCCTTGAGGTGAATCGACTGCGGCCCAAGGTTTTCGGACTGCTCGGTGCCCACCCATTCGACGAGGGCGTCGATGTCGGCGTAGGAGGCCATGTTGGCCGGCACCACCCACAGCGCCGCCCCGAACCGGGCGTGGTCGCGGTAGAGGTTGCGGTAGAAGCCCAGCCGGTCGTCGTCGAGCTTGGAGGTGGTGGCGATGACGGTCGCACCGCCGTCGAGCAGTTGCCCGACCACCGACGCGGCGATCGAGCCCTTCGACGCACCGGTCACCACCGCGACCTCGTGGGCGTAGCGGCCCTTGCCGGGGTTCTCCGCGCCCGCGGCGATGCGGGCGAACAGCGAGGCGTGAATCTGCCGTCCCGCCGCCAGCGCTTTGCCCTGCCACCAGGTTGCCTGGGTGGCGACGACGTGGCCGGTGCCTTCGAAGCGCTCGGCGAGCCGCGGCCAGTCGGCGTCGATGTCGCCCTCGTCGGTCAGCCACAGCTTGACCAGGTCCTCGCGGGCACTGGCCCACCGGTCGTCGAACAGCACCGCCTTGCGCCCGTCGAACACCGGCGCCACCAGCCGCGGCCAGTCCGACCCCAGCTCGGCGCTGACCAGGTCGATCAGCTCGCCGTCGGTGGCGGCCTCAGCCACGGTCACCGCGTCGTCGAAACCGAGCTGACCCAGCACCAGCCGGGCCGCGGAGGCGAGCACGCCGTCCCGGCCGGTGATCTGCTCGGTGAACTCACCCAGCGCGGCGGCATCGACCGTCGCACCGCCACCACCGCCGGCCGACGGCAGACTGACGGCCACACCGCGGCGGGCGGCGACGGCAGCGACAGCACTGTCCACAACCTTGTCGACCGCGGCCGCATCGGCCAGCGCCCCCTCGTGCAGGCCGCCCAGGGCACCGCCCCGAACGCTGCTGCCTTCGCGGGTGCCCAGCGCCACCTCGACGGTGACGTGCTTGGCCCAGCCGTCACCGAGCTCCCAGGTCTTCTTGACCCGTTCGGCGATGGCGGCCGGGCGCTTGCCCGACGGCCCCAGCACAGTGCGCAGCTGGTCGTTGATGGCGTCGGTCAGCACCGGGCCGTACGGCTTGTAGGTGCGCGCCAGCTTGGTCACCTGGGACTTCAGTCCGGCCAGGTCGGCCTCGGCGGCGCCGTCGATGGCACCCAGGTTCAGCTCCGAACCCAAGTCCACCAGCAGCTGGTTGCGTCGCGACGACGCGCCGTCGGTGATGGATTCGATGGAGTCCAGCGCCTCGATCTGGTCGATACGCATCTTGGCGCTCAACGCGATCAGCGCCAGCGTGGCGTCGGCGGCGTCGAAGCCGATGTCGTCGGGACGGGGAGCACCGGGCGGAGCCGCTGGCGAAGCCGCGGCGACGGCCGGGGCGACACCAGACACGGGCGCACCGTCCGACGCGCCAGCGTCGGAATCCTCGGCAACCGGCTCATCTTCCGGCTCGGGGTCGGTGTCGGTGGCGAACAGCACCGCGGCGTCGCGTTCGGCGTTGAGCACTTCCACTGTGCTGTGGGCGTATTCGGGCAGCTTGAGGGTGTTGGTGGCCAGTCCGGCAACGGTCGGGGCCGACTTCACCCCGATCTCGACGAACCGCTCCACGCCCAGGCCGCCGGCGGCCTCCTCGATGAACAGCAGGTCCTGGGTCTCGATCCAGCGCACCGGGCTGGCGAACTGCCAGGCCAGCAGCTCGATGACGATCTTGCGGCACAGCTCGGCTGGCTTCTCGTTGCGCCAGGTGTCGTAGTCGGCCAGCACCTCGTCCAGCGGCTCGGCCGGCACCAGGTCGCGGATCTCCTGAATGAACTCGCGGTCCAGGCTGAACGGCTTGGGCACCAGGTTGGGGATGTAGCGGCCGATGATCAGCTCAGGGTCCTTGTCCCGCGGCATCACCCGCTCCAGCGAACGCCGGAAGTCGTCCACGCCGATGCGCAACACGCTGGAGTGGAACGGCACGTCGATCCCGGGCACCAGGATGAACGAGCGCTTGCCGCCGGAGATCTCGCGGCGCCGCTCCACCTCTTCCTCAAGGGCTTCCAAGCCGGCCACCGTGCCGGCGATCGCGTACTGCGAACCCCGCAGGTTGAAGTTCACGATCTGCAGGAATTCCCCGGTGCGCTCGGCGATCTCGGCGACGAACGCGGTGACGTCGGCGTCGTCGAGGTCGATCTGCGACGGTCGGATGGCGGCCAAGCGGTAGTTGGAGCGCCCCAACGCGTCACGCGGCACGATGTCGTGCATCTTCGAGCCGCGGTGGAACACCACCTCCAGCAACGCCTCCAGCTCGTAGACACCGCTGACGCACGCCAGCGCGGTGTACTCACCCACGGAGTGACCGCAGGCGATCGCGCCTTCGACGAACGCACCCTGCTCACGCATCTCGGCAACCTGGGCGGCGGCCACGGTGGCCATCGCCACCTGGGTGAATTGCGTCAGGTACAGCACGCCCTCGGGGTGCTGGTAGTGCACACCGGAGGCGATCAGCGAGGTCGGGTTGTCTCGCACCACGTGCAGCACCGAAAAGCCCAGGGTCTCGCGGGTGAATTTGTCCGCGGAGTCCCAGACCTTGCGGGCGGCCTTGGAGCGGGCTCGGACCTCCATGCCCATGCCCTTGTGCTGGATGCCCTGTCCCGGGAACGCGTAGACGGTCTTCGGCGCGGTCAGCCGCGCGGTCGCCGACATCACCAGGTCCGAACCGATCCGCGCCGACACCTCCAGTACCTCGGCGCCCAGGTCGATTCCGACCCGGTCGACCCGGAAGTCGACGTCGTCGCCGGGCTTGACCATGCCCAGGAAACGCGCGGTCCAGCCGACCAGCCGGGCCGGCGGACGGGCCTGGCCGTCGGTGGCCGTGACCACATGCTGGGCCGCGGCCGAGAGCCACATGCCGTGCACGATGGGCGATTCGAGGCCGGCCAGCAGCGCGGCGGCCCGGTCGGTGTGGATCGGGTTGTGGTCTCCGGAGACCACCGCAAAGGGCCGCATGTCCACCGGGGCGGTGACAGTGACGTCGCGACGGCGCCGCCGCGGGGTGTCGGTGGCGTTGTCGGAGACCGCACCGCCGGCCCGGACCGGGTCGGTCAGTTCCGCGGCGCCGGTGCGTCCGCGGATCGCGAACCGCTCCTCGAGGGTGGCCAGCACCGTGCCATCGGCCGCGGCGACCGTGACCGAGACCGGGACGACCCGTCCGACCTCGGTGTCGGTGGCAGCCGAAGCCGTTGCGGTGACGCTCAATTCGGCCGGCTCGTCCGGCAGCGCGGCGAGCAGATGTGCGGCGTGGTCCAGGTGCACCAGCGACAGCAGACCCTCGACGACGGGGAAGCCGGCGTCGGTGGTCGCCGCGCCGATGGCGGCGAACACCGCGGGCCAGCACCGGCCGACCAGCGCGTCGGGCACGGTGGACAGTCCCGGCGCCAGCGGTGCGCCGAAGGTGGCGGTCACCCCGGTATGGTCGGCGACCTGCTCCGGGTCCCACTCCACCGTCACGGTGGCGGTGCCGTCGACTACCGGCGGCAGCGCGTCCGGCCCGTCGACCCCGGCCGCGATGGCCAGCACCGCGCGCATCGCGGTGGCCGCGTCCTCGGTGGCGACCAGCGGGATGGCGCCGTCAGCGACCGATGGCGGCACGGTGAAGCGAATGGTGATCCAGATGCCCGACAGCGGCACGCTGAGCACCACATGGTCTTCGGCGGTCCCCGCCGAACTGACCTCGAGACGCGCCCCGGTCGTCGGGTGGGTGGCCGCCCGGTTCTCCTGCACCTGCCATTCGTCGGAGGCGCCGATCCGGTGCACCGGGTTGGTGGTGGTACGGCCCGCCCACAGCACGTCGGGCGCGTCGAGCAGTACGGCCAGCGGGCCGGTCACGTCGAGGCGGCCCTGGCGGCGCGCGGTCACCGGTCGCGGCTGCACCCCGTCGTTCGTCGAGGCGGCCAGCACCTGGTCGATCGCCGCCTGCTCGAAGCGGTCCAGCAGTTCGCCGACCGGCTCGTCGACCCGGGTGATACCGGCCACGGCGGTGATGCCGGGAATGATGCAGACCTGCTCGGCGGTGTAGCGGGCGTCGTGCGCCTGCCACAGCGAGTCGCTGCGCCACCAGCGACGCACATCCTTGTCGATCACCGGCACGAAGTTGACCGGCTTGCCCGGCGTCTTGCACAGCTGGGTGAAGAACGGCGCATCAGCGGGGTGCAACACGACGGTCTCGGCGTCGGGGTAACGGGCCACCAGTGCGGCGATGGCGTCAGCCGGACGCTCCAGGATCGCGGCGTCGCCGGCGGTGAACAGCGTCTCGATCGGGCCGGATTCGACCTCGTTGAGCCGGGCTTCCGCGCGCTGCAGCATCGAGCCGAACCGTTCCCGCCAGGTGTCGGCCAGCCAGGGGCTGTCCGGTGACGCGGTGTCAGCGGTCGAGTCGCCGTCACCGATCGCCAGCTCCACGTACCGGCGCAGCCACTGCGCGTACGTCATCTCGGTGACGTCGCCGAAGTAGGGCTTGGCGGTGTTGGCCAGCGCGGCGATGATCTCGTCACGGCGGGCCGCGACCGCGTCACCGTCACCGGCGACCTCGTCGAGCAGCCGGCCGCACCGCGAGGCGGTGTTGTCGATCTCGTGGATGTCCGCGCCGAGCTGGCTGCGCGAGGAGGCCATGCCGCCCTGGGCTTTTCCTGCGCCGATCCAATGGTCGGTGCCGGTGGTGTCGACGAGCATCTGCTTGACCGCCGGCGAGGTGGTGGCCTCCTTGGTGGCCATCGCCGCAGTGCCCACCAGGATGCCGTCGACGGGCATCAGCGGGAAGCCATGGTCCTGCGACCAGCGCCCGGACAGGTAGTCGGCGGCACGCTCGGGGGTGCCGATTCCACCGCCGACGCAGAGCGTGATGTTGGGCTGCGAACGCAGCTCGGAGTAGGTCGCCAGCAGCAGGTCGTCGAGGTCCTCCCAGGAGTGGTGACCACCGGCGCGGCCGCCCTCGACGTGGGCGATCACCGGGGTGGTGGGCACCTCGGCGGCGATGCGGATCACCGACCGGATCTGCTCGACGGTGCCGGGCTTGAACACCACGTGGCTGATGCCCGCCTCGTTGAGCTCGCCGATCAGCTCGACGGCTTCCTCGAGGTCCGGGATGCCGGCGCTGATCACCAATCCGTCGAACGGGGCGCCCGACTGACGGGCCTTCTGCACCAACCGCTTTCCGCCGACCTGTAGCTTCCACAGGTACGGGTCGAGGAACAACGAGTTGAACTGGACGGTGCGGCCCGGCTCGAGCAGCGTAGTCAGCTCGGCGACCCGGTCGTTGAAGATCTCCTCGGTGACCTGCCCACCGCCGGCCAGCTCCGACCAATGCCCGGCGTTGGCGGCCGCGGCGACGATCTTGGCGTCGACGGTGGTCGGCGTCATGCCGGCCAGCAGGATCGGCGACCGGCCGGTCAGCCGGGTGAACTTGGTGTCGAGCTTGATCCGGCCGTCGGGCAGCTGTACCACCGACGGGGCGTAGCTCGTCCACGGCCGGGCCACCTCCGGCACGGCGCCGATGGTGAACAGGTTGCGCTGCCCGCCGCGGGTGGCCACCGGCACGATCCCGATGCCCAGGCCGCGGATCACCGGTGCGGTCAACCGGGTCAAGATGTCGCCGGGCCCCAGGTCCAGGATCCAGCGGGCGCCCGCGTCGTGCAGCGCGGTGATCTCGTCCACCCAGTCGACCTGGTCCACCAGGATCGACTCGGCCATCGAGCGCGCCAGGGCGACGCCGTCGGCGTCGAAACCGATCTGGGCGGCCCACTTACCGACGATCTCGATGCCGTCGGACAGCCGCGGCGAGTGGAATCCGACCTCGACCTGCACCGGTTCGAAGACCGGCGCGAAGACCGCGCCGCCGCGCAGCTTGTTCTTGCGCTCAGCGGCCTCCTTGTCGGCGATCTGCTCGCAGTACAGCTCGAACCGTGACAGCTGTTCGGGGGTGCCGGTGATGACGACCGCACGCCGGCCGTTGCGGATGGACAGCACCGGCGGCAGCACGGTGCGCACATCGGTGGCGAACTCTTCCAGCAGTTCCTGGATCCGTTCCGGGTCGGCGTTGTTCACCGACACCATGGGCGGGCGGTCCCCGAGGATCGAGATGCCGCGACGGCGGGCCACCAGCGTTCCGGCGGCCCCCACCAGCTGGGCGATCGCGAGCAGCTGGACGTCGGCGGTGCCGCCGGCCTTCAGCGACTCGACGGCAAGCACGCCCTGCGAGTGCCCGGCGGCGGCGACCGGCGGGGCGGCCGCCAGGTCCAGGCCCTGGCGTTCCAGCGCCCGCACCGCGGCGATCTGGGTGAGCAACACGCCCGGTACCGATACCGCGGCCGAGGTCAGCTGCTTGGCCGACGGGATCGGGTCCTCGGCGGCCAGCGCACGCACCCACTGCAGCGGCTCGAAGCCGATCGGCCGGACCACGACGAGTTCCTTGGCGACCGGCTCCAGCAGCAGCTCCGCCTCGCCGGCCAGCGTGGCCAACTCGGTCTCGATGCCGGCGGAGGAGACCAACTCCTCGAGGGACTCCAGCCAGGCGCTGCCCTGACCACCGAAGGCCACCGCGTACGGCTCACCGGCAGTGAGGCGATCCACCAGGGCGGACGAGGCGTTGGCGAACGGGCCCGGGCCGGTCCCGTCAGCGGACACCCGGTCATGTTCGTGGATCGTCACGTTAGATATCTCCCTGCTCTGGAACATCGCGTCTTTGTTGTGCCTGCCGGCATGACCGGCTTGGCCCCGATCGGGCAGCGGGCTCTCGCGTCGTCGCGGCCGCGCTACAGCAGTAAGAGTGTCATAAGAACCTGTGCCGTTTCGGCAGCTAATTGGTTACTCATGAGTTCTACGCTCGGGTAACCCACCTGCGGATATCACGCGCTCCGACCACGCTTCGATCGTCGGGGAACAAACGTCCTGCATGCGCGGGGTTACGGTCGAGTAGCCACAACAGCCCTGATCAAGGCTGCATTGTTATCTAATCGTTATGTTCGAATCCGGCCGGTCAGGCTGTCGTAGACAGCCACTGACGCAGTGTCAACCCGGCACCGTGATCCGCGCCACCCGACGAGCGGCCGCCCAGCCCCGTGCCCCATCGTCCCGGGCGTGGGTCAGGCCCACTGACCGAACCGGGGCGTCAGGATCTGATTGATGTCGACACCGACGTTGCCGACCTTACGTTTGTCGACCTCGACCTGATGCAGGTTGGCCGCCTGGTGCGCAATACCGCCCGGCGACCCCCAGTTGTGCTGCCAGAAATAGGAACCCAGGCCCTCTTGCACGGCCCACTCGATGGTCGTGGAGTTGGCGTACACACCGGTACGGTGCTGCCCGATCACCGATTCCCAGCCGCGAAGGTAGGGGGCCACCTGCGTCCGGTACTGCTCGTAGGACGGGTCGTCGTCGATGGAGGCGTAGATCGGGGCGTCATCAGGGCCGCCCGCCGCGGCATGCAGGTGCGAGCCGCGTTGGGCATGCTCGACGCCGGCCTCTTGACCACCCAGCCAGTCGGCGGTCGCCTGTTTGCCGTACTGGTAGCAGGAGACGATCACCAGGCCGTTCTGGTGCAGATCGTGCGCCTCGGCCGGCTGGATCGGCTTCCCGAGCATCCAGTCGGCACCGGGCCGGCGGTCCGAGACGTAGCGGATGGCGCCGACGGCGCCGGCCGCTCGGATCTCTTCGGCGGTCAGGACGCCGGCCGAATAGTCCAGCAGGATGCCCAACGGCTCCGCCCGTGCCGTGGTGGCCGACACTGCCGATGCCGCGGCGCCCAAACCGATCACGGCCGGGGCGGTCGCAGCGAATTTGAGCACGTCGCGCCGCGAAACCAACACGCACCAAACGATACGGCAGCACCCGTCGAGCACCGGCGTCTCACCACCACAGGGCAGGATGGCCGGGTGACACAGCTGCGGATCACGGATCGCTCATGGCGTCCCTGGGCGGTATGGGGCACCGGCTTGCTGTCCTATGTGGTCGCGGTGCTGGACCGCACCACCTTCGGGGTGTCGGGCCTGGACGCCGCCGACCGGTTCAGCACCGGCCCGAGCACGCTGTCGTCGTTCGTGATCCTGCAACTCATCGTGTACGCCTCGATGCAGATTCCGGCCGGCGTGCTGCTGGACCGGTTCGGCCCCAAGGCGATGATCGCCGCGGGCGTCGCGGTCCTCTCGGCGGCTCAATTGACGCTGTCACTGACCCATTCGCTGCCGATCGCGATCGGAGCGTACGGCGTGGTCGGGTTGGGCGACGCGTTCGTGTTCATCTCGGTCATCAGATTGCTGCCCAATTGGTTTGCGCCGGAACGCGTCCCACTGCTGACCCAGCTCACCGGGATCTGCGGCCAGTTCGGCCAGTTGCTCTCGGCGGTACCGTTTCTGGCGATTCTGCTGCACCAGGGCTGGACTGCGGCTTACCTGTCGGCGGCGGCACTGGGGGTGCTGGCGGTCGCGCTGACCCTCGCGGTGTGCCGGGACGCTCCGCCCGGGGCGCCGATCGCCATGCAGCCGCGAACGTTTCGGGCGGCGTTCGGTGAGGTGAAGACGGTCTGGTCCCGGCCCGGCACCAAGCTGGGCTTCTTCACCCACCTCGGCACGCCGTTCTCGGCGAACGTCTTCGCGCTGATGTGGGGCGTGCCTTACCTGACTACCGCACAGGGGCTTTCACGCGCGCTGGCCGGTGCGTTCCTGACACTGTCGGTGGCGACCTTCGTCGTGGTCGGACTGTTGGTCGGCACGTTGTCCGCGCGTCGGCCCCAGCACCGGACGGGTCTGGTGCTGGCGATGATCGCGCTGACCGCCTGCACCTGGGCCGTGCTGCTGGCACTGCCCTCCCCCGCACCGCACTGGCTGCTGGCGTTGCTGATCGTGGTGATCTCGGCCGGCCAGCCGGTCTCGATCCTGGCATTCGACTTTGCCCGCACCTACAATCCGCCGGCCGCGCTGGGCACCGCGCAGGGCATGGTCAACACCGGCGGCTTCATCGCCACGCTGGTGATCATGCAGGCGATGGGGATCGTGATCGCGATGGCGGGCGGCTTCTCATTCTCGGCCTTCCGGCTGGCCTGGGTCGTGCAGTACGTCATCTGGGGGCTGGCCGCGGTGGGCGTGGTGGTCAATGCCCGCAAAGCCCGCGACTTCGGGGCCCTCGGTGAGGTGCAGGCGCGGGTTGTTGTTGCCGGCGAGCCGTGAGGCTCACGCAGTCTTGTTGTACGGGTCCGGCGATTGCGGGCAATAGGCGTGCCGGGCCGCGGTGATGACGCCGTGTGCTTCTGCTGGTGTCACCTGCAGGTGTGCGATCACCGAGATCGGCACCAGCCGCGGCGCGCCGCTCAACGCCGAACAGACCGCATGGCCTTCTTGCACCAGCAGATCACCCAGCGACTCGCACTTGGCGCTGCCGCAGATCTGCTTGGCGTAGTCGGGGTGAAGTCCCTCGTGTTCCAGCTCTGCGAAGAACACCTGGTCCTCACCGCTGGGATCGTCGGCGAATGCCGTCGGCGGCGGGTTTGCGATGACACCGGCCAGTACCGCGCTGAAGGTGGCGAAGACTGCTTTTCTGTTCATGATGGTGCACCAATCCCGCGAGGATGACGACGTCCATTCTCGCACCGGCAAGGCGCTGGCGACATGGCGAAATCGATTGGAGATTTTGTGCGGGCGGAGGGACTCGAACCCTAATTATTATGCAGGTAGCAGACCTATGCACCGCGTTGACCTGCTGTTTAAGGTGTATTGAGATAGGCTCAGATAGACGCTGCTAGACCCAGAATGTGGGGGAAATGTGGGGGCAGATCGGTACGCTGGTAACTATGACCGGAAGCGAGGCCACCAGCGAACGAGGCTTGACATTCGGCGAGGCCGCCCGACGTCTGGGCGAGGACGTCAACATCGTCCGCCGATGGGTGCGCACCGAGCAGTGTCCGGTGATCCGAGACGCCGTAAGGTCCGTATCCCGGCGGCGTGGGTTGACGACCCGCGAGTGTGGCTAGCCGGACTGACCAACGGCTAGCGCGGGTTCGACCTCAGAGCCTCGAATACTCAGTGCACCAACAATTTTGTGCCGTCCGGGTGTTACTTACGGGCACCCAACTATGGGCCGACTAGAGGATGGCCCGGCGACGTTGTGCGAGGCCCGATGGTCGCTGACCTGCGCCGGGAGATCGGTCGACTGGAGGCTTCGCGGATTCCTCCGGGCCCGGAGTCGAAAAAACCGTGGTACCTGGCGGAGTCGGCCTTGGCGGGGATCACCCAGCCGCCGGGAGGGCACAGTAGCGCCTCAGGGCGTCGAGGACGGCCGTTTTATCGGCCGGGGTACTTCTTTTCCTCGCGTCGGGTCCTTGTCGGCTCGTCTCGGTACCCTGGAGGGGCTTCATGAGTTGCCGTCGCCAAGCTCCGACTTGATGGCACGCCAACCCCACGCTCGTGGGTGGCTCGGATGACGAAGCGGCCAACACCAACCGGTGTCGGCAAGAGCGCCTCCCGAGCGGGGGCTCCACAAGTTGGAGATCATCATGTCCAGGTATGTCTGGGAACTTCCGGGTGCAGACGCGCAGTGCGCCTTTCACGGGTCAGGCCACCAGATCTTCCACGTCCAGTTCAACGTCTCGATGCGCAACCCGGGCCCGGTCATCCCGGTCACCGCGTCGGTGGACGATGACGGGCTGGTGCACCTCGAGGGCGATGGACTGAACCTGGTGCTATGGAATCACGACCCGGAGGCACTACGGGCGGCGTTGGACGGCTTCGGCGGTCGGGCCGACTGGAAACCGCGCTGGCACATCCTCGCCGTCCCGACGGCGTCCCGGATCGGCGGCGCGCGCAGCGTATTCAGCCTGGCGACGCCAGAGCAACGCACCGAGTGCCGTGCCCGGGTGGTCGCTGCGGATCCGCCGCCGTGGGGCGAGCCGCCGGAGGCCTGGGAGCGTTATCAACAACGCGCTCAGGCCGAGCAGGAAGCCCGCAACGCCGAGCTGCGCAACATCGACTACAGCCACATCCCGCCACTGCGGGTAGCTGATCGCTACGCATCCGGCCGCAGGTATTCAGCGCCGCTACCCGGCCAATCCGGAACCGACGACGATGAGCGCTGAACGCGGCTGGATCGGCGAGCCGCAGCCGGTCAAGGAATGGCACGAATCTCGTGCCTCCGCCGCACGTCGCTGGGTCGAGGCCGAACAGTGTCGCCGTCGGGAGCGAGGGGACTACAGCACGGTGACCGTGAAGTGGTGAGAACGCGTCGCGTTCTGACCGCCCGCGAGCAGAACGAGTGCGCCGCGCCCGACGAAGTTCGCGCTACCGAGCCAGACAACTGGAAGCCTGTTACATGCTCGGCCTGGAATGCGCCCATCTGCTTGCCCCCTGGGCGCCCGGCAATGTCGACCATGGATGAGTTCCGCAGGCTCGCCGAGGAGCTTGGGGTACTGGCCCGCCACCACCGAGGCCGAACACACCGCCAAGCTGCGGGCCGACAACGACCGCTTCGCACGGAATTTAGGTCACCAGACTAATGCAGCGCGGGGGGCTAACTTTCCATCTGCGCCGGGATAACCCGTCCGCGTGCCGAGGCCACCAGCATCACCACTACCGCCAGTGCCGTTCCCGACGTGGACGCCGCCCGCGTCACTAGAAGCGGAGCGAGCCCCGGGTCTGTGCTACGCGACGTTGGATGTGTAGATCATCCACCTGCTGTCATCGCCGCACAGCATTGGGCGACCGTCGACATTCTGCGCTGACCACCCGCTGACACAGGGCTCCCCAGCCCGCATAACCCCGTAGAGCGGCGGCGCTTTGGACCACGTCTGAACACCGGTACGACCGTCCTTCAGGCAGATGAAAGTTCGCGCGGGGGTGCCGTCTACACCAAATGCGTAGTGCTGGGGGCCACCTTTAGGCGCGCAGGCCATCCCCTCACGGGCGTCGGTGGTGAGGTTAGGTACGCAGGATGGGACGTTGGCACAGACTGGGTCCGCTGCAGCAGCTGGCGCAGTGAGAACGGGCACTGCCGCCCCAACAGCCACCAGCGCCAGCCCGATTCGGTGTAAGTGCATATGTCATCTCCCACCCGGATCATTGCCTGCAATAAATAACCAGCCAGCTACCGCGTCTTGGTCGTCGTCTATTGGAGACAGACCGTAGCGGCAACTCCGGAACATGGGGGTACAAATTCCTGCGAAAACCTGATCGGCAGATGGTGCGACTCTGGATGGCCCGTCCGATTCGAGGCAAGTCTCGAGCGGCAATCTGGTACCGCCGCACGCCCTGACATTCTTATCATCCACAGCCACACTGGCCGCTGACGTTCTAAGCTCCTCCCATGCCGAAGAGACTCGTAACGGTTGCGTCGGTGGTCGCGAACATGTTTGGCGCGGTTCTATTGTTTTTCAGCCCCGCGAGCAACGCGATGCCCCTACGGTGCACGAACATGATCAACTACGCGGGCGACCCGCGCGGAAACGCCGAGATCAACGGCATCGGCTGGCAGACAGGCGAGTGCCCCGCACCGACGACCGGATCGAGTTCGGCGATGCCCTTGCGGTGCACGAACATGATCAACTACGCGGGCGACCCGCGCGGAAACGCCGAGATCAACGGCATCGGCTGGCAGACAGGCG